>CAVUGE010000001.1:0-36877 GCA_963740945.1 uncultured Bacteroidota bacterium
CTAAATACTACTTTTAATATCCTCTGGGGATTAGAAAAATCCCGGAGGTTTTTCAGAACAATGATATATTATTAATATAATTTTTAGTTCTTTGTTATTTTTTCCATCTTCGGATTATTCAACCCCTCATAAAGTGCATTAAGCAGCATGAATTGATAATCGGAAGTATATTCCCAAAACATTGCTCCTTTAAGATCATATTTGTTTATATATTTGCATTTTGCCGCGAGAGATTCCTCATCATCATAAGTAACGAATATTTTTTCACTATCATTAAATAAAAAAGGAGCACATGATGTTGAATCCCAGTATCTAACAAAACCATTCTTATTAAGCAGATTTTGAACTATATTTTTAAATGAACCTCTAATCCGTTTCTTTACCTGACCACCGGGTTCATATAAGCCGTGATAATCTTTAGATGTAACCTGCCAGATATGACCATAGAATGCCACACCTAGGACGATTTTATCCGGCTTAACTCCTAATTTTAAATATTTTTGAATCATGGCATCAGATGAGTTGTGGTTCGGGTCTCTAGGATTTGTGTATAATGGTGTATGATGCCCGGCAATAGTATCGGCATCCGGTTCACAAAAATCATAAGCCATAACATTCATAAAATCGAAATATTCTTGATCTTTATTCAGCTCAGTATTAGCTAGATAATCATCAAAAGTTCCTGTTGCTGCAGTTAGTAAATAATGAACTCCATCTTCGGCTCCCAATATATTAAGGGCTGTTCGCATTTCTTTTAGAAAACTTGTAAAGTTTTCTTTATCTTCAGGCCTGTGTACATTGCCGTTGCCTATCAAGCATGGAAATTCCCAATCTATATCAATACCGTCAAGTTTATTCAGTTTAATAAAATCTATAGCACTTTTTATAAATTTTGCCCTGCTTTCTTCAGTAAGACACATATCGGAGAATCCACCAGACCATGTCCATCCCCCAACTGATATTAATATCTTTAGATCAGGATTTCTTTGCTTTGCTTTATTCAGAATTTCAAAGTTTTTAATATCATTCTTAAAGCCCTGTGCAATCATTCCGTCTCTTATATCGGCAAATGCGTAATTGATGTGGGTTAATTTTTCTACGGCTATATCGCTGCCATTGATAAGACTGTCTCTCGGGAAAAGATAACCAACTATATATTTATCAGGCACCTTATTTGATTTCATCAGTTCGGTGCTGGAGCAAGAAACTATTAAAAGGCTTAAAATTACTCCTATAAAAATTCTCAGCATACAACCTCCGGGTTTGAGTTCACAATTAAAAGTAAATCATAACTAAAGTATTTGAAATTTTGAAAAAACCTCCGAGGTTTTCCTAAACCTCGGAGGTTTGGGTTTTTCAATTAATTATTTTTCGCTGATACTGCCATTAAATACCATGCGTCGTGGGGCAGCCACTGCTCGGTCCAGCGCCTTTTGTAAACAGATTTAGAATATTTTATAACCTTAACCGTAAGCCTTTTTGGCTTAAATACCCTGCCAGCCATGTCATAGAAAAGGCAATGAAAACTGCTCGCAAAAATCCCGTGATGAAAGAACCTTCGAACCATAAATAAATATTAAATCCATTAAGAACCGGAGTAATAATTACTAATAGCTCAACAAAAAGTGGAGCAAGAATATAAGCGAATAATGGATTCATTCCTGCCGGCTCGATAATTTTAAACCAGGAATCGTAACTTTTCATATCAACAAGCCAGTAAACTATTATCCAGATCCATATTGTAAATGTTGAACTAAGCAGACACCATGGAACCGTTGCAAGGTTCTTGCTGATTATAAACATTTTATCAAATCCATTCAACTGATGAAGCAGCAATGCTCCGGCTAGTAAATAAAGACTGAGACCAAAGGCCCATTTTAGTATTTTGATATGGTCAGGGTTTTCAAGTTCTCCAAAAAGCTTATTTCCAAGTATTACACCTGTTAGAATAATAGCCGGATGGGAACCTAACGTAGAACCATAATTCATAAGGCTTTCTACAAAGGGGAAGCTGTTAAGCATACCGGCTTCCATAGCAAAGTAAAAGCAGTAAAGCAATACTACACTCCCCAATAATCCCATTTGATTTTTTCTAAGCGGTATATAAATCAGGCAGGCAACAAGATATCCCCAGCCGATAAGTCCAAGAATACCCCACCAGTAAGGACGCATTTGTATTAACCCTGTTTGATTCTCCCCTTGGAATGAAAAGAATAAAAAAATTAAGCCTGCTGCAGCTATATATTTAATCCATTTTTTAGATAAAAAATAATCTTTCTTATTACTCCTGTTCCAAATAATTATGATAAATATATACATAAGAATTGCCCAAAGATGAGGATTAAGAATCCCCTCTCCCGAAATCCGGTCGCCATTTACCATAAAGAAACCAAGAAGAAGGAGTCCCGCAACACGAATTAATATATGCTTCCATACTGAAGAAAGCGGCTCCCCTTTTTCAATCCTTCTGCCGATTGAAAAAGGTATTGACATCCCCACAATGAATAAAAACCCGGGAAATACCCAATCTACAAATGTCATCCCATCATGCATTGTTTTAGCATGCTCCATCCATGAAGGAACATTTGCAACTCCGGCAAGATCATTTACAAAAATCATTACAAGAATTGTAAATCCACGAATAATATCTATTGATTTTATTCGCCCGGTTTTACTTTTTAACAACTTTCCTTCATATTCTTTCATGTTCATTTGTCTATAAAACAATACTTTTATCGAAGTAAGAGCATTTTTTTTGTTTGATTAAATTTTCCATGTCTCAATTGATAGAAATATATTCCACTGCTGAGATCATCCGCATTAAATGTTACTTCATAAGTTCCGGATAATTCAATCTCATTAACTAATGTAGCTATTTTGCATCCAAGCCCATCAAATACGCTTAGTATTGTTCTTGCCGGATAGTCTCTATTAATAAATGAATTATTAGGAATCGAATAGACTATTTTAGTTGAGGGATTAAACGGATTTGGAAAATTCTGCTCAAGATTATATCGTTTGGGTATATTGTAATTTAGCTGCTGCCTTACATCAGTTGCCAGAGTATATTTGGAAGTATCATATATAATACTGTCCCCTATTATATTTATATTTTTACCTTGCGGGGAAATCCAGCCATCAATGTGTTTGAAATCAACTCTATGCTTCCCTGCTGTTAGTTTATGATTTAACGTATTACTCTCCTGCCAAGGACCATTATCAAGACTCCATTTTGCTCCTGCATTTACTGCACCTTCAGGAGTTATAATTACATTTAATGATCCTTCACGAACAATAACCGAAACAGATTTAATAACTAATTCAGCTTCTTTTTGATTTACAGGGGCATGCCCTTCCAAAAGCCAAAAGTTAATATGAAGCCGTTCACTGCCAGGGGGCGGATTTTTACTCCCTTTATATGTCCACTCCTGAATTAAAGAATCAGTTGATGGTTCTTCATTGAAATTTCCGCGATAACTTTGAAGGTTAATACTGTCTTTAGACCAATCTATAATGTGTGCCGAATATTTATTGGTTAGGTTTAAAGAAAAGCTTTTTTGATTTTTAGAATTATATGGCGGCGGCTGAATTGTATACCATCCATCAACACTTGAAGGATCTCCCCATCTGGATAATTCAATATCAATTTCTCTGCTGTCATTTTCATAGGTAAATAAACCAACTACAATATTTGGGTCATATTTCTCAGAATTACTTGCTAATTGAAAAATATATTTACCGTAACCGTATGATTTGTTCGTATAAATTTCAGAGCAGTACCAGGTATTTCCAACTTTAGTTATTTTAAGATGAAGATATCCTAAAGAATCGACATGTACACTATTTTCACTATCACTCCATTGATTTGGACCGGGTCCACCGGGATCATTTCTTACATACCAGGTCATACCTGAAAATTGAATTGTTCGTTGAGCTAATATATTATAAGAGCTTAAAGAAAAAAGAAGAAGAATAGTGAGAAGTCGAAATTTATTTTGCATTTTTAAATGATTTTAATTTTGTTATTTGAGGAGAATAAATTTTTTAGTATCTGTAAATACTCCCGCAGTTATTTTATAAAAATAAATTCCGCTTGATAGAGAACTTGCATTAAATTCGATATCATGACTCCCACTTAACATTTCTTCGTTTAGCAAAGTTGTAATTTCATCACCCAGTAAATCATAAATTTTCAATATAACATGTTCTTCTACTGGAATTAAAAATTCTATCTTTGTTGAAGGGTTAAAGGGATTTGGGTAATTTTGTTTAAGGCTATAACCATAAGACAAAGTATTTTTATTTTTATCAAATATGTGCGTTGGAGTAAAATCCTTGGGCCAAATATCATAAGCAGTAAAATCAACCCAGTATAAATCGGAAATATTGGAACATCTCTTTAAAAGTTCATCCCCAATGGATTTTGGAGGATTTGAAAGTTTGGACCACCATTTTTTATCGCTATCATAGCCAAATTGAAAAGCTACCCTCGCAGGTTCGAAAGCTTTAGCCCAAACAGTAAATTCGCTTACCATACTATTCATGTCAGGAAATATTTGACTGTCATCAACAAATACCATATCGGTTCTAAATGAAGGCGGCATTTTCTCTACCAGCCAGTGCTTGGTAAATAAAAGGTAATGCTCATTAAAAGATTTTATTTTTTTACTCCACCCTTCTGCTTCGGCATCAGTAACTCCCTGACCTTCATAATTATTTGAAGAACTTGTTCTATACCACTCAACATCAATCCCGAAACCGATAATGCACGGATGATTCTTGTATTGAGATAAAGCGAGATCAATAAGTGTATTGATATCGGCAAATCCCGGTTCTACCTGAAGCCAGACTTTAATTCCCTTTCTGTCAAAATAATCCAGATATTTTTCATTCCCATCCTTACTGCCGAAGAATATTTTATTGTATGAAGAATCAGGATGGGGATTAGGAAAATTTAAGTAGCAGCCGTCATCTGTAGTATAACCTAAAATCCAAATAACGGAAGGGTCTGCACCGGAAAACCGGGATGCCATATCGTTTGACGCATTGTACCACCATATAGTATCGGGAAAGCTGTTGAACCCATATACAGAAGAACGAAGACCAGCTCTTGCAGGAGAGTTATTTATTTGAGCAAAAAGAACCTGATTAAAACATGAAATAAAAATAAAACTTGAAACTAATAAATTGTATAAAGAAAAGTGTAATTCTATTTTTTCCATATTTCATTTCATCGTATATAATGTTTTTAATAGGCTTCCTTATCGTATCTACAATTTTTTGAATTACTCAAGTTGAACATCTATGTCTGACAAACCGTTGAAACGGTTATGAATGTTTTTCTTTTATCATTAACACCGGGATTAATCCCGGTGTTAATGTGATACCAATGTATAATTTTTAGCTGTTTTAATTTATCTACCAAAGGTAGACAGTTTTCAATCTTAAGCCGTCTACTTGAGTTAATTCTTTAATCTTAACCTGAAAAACTATTTCAATAGGGTCATTTTAATTACTTTTACATTAGACTGCTGTTTAAGAACTAAGAAATAAATTCCGCTGGCTTGATGCGACATATCGATATTAGCATAATGAAAACCTGAAGACATTACTTGGTTGTTAATTACAGTCATTACTTTTTGTCCCAACATATTATAGACATCCATGTTAATTTCTCCTGCTCTGTCTAAAGTAAAATCAACAGTTGTTGAAGGATTAAATGGATTAGGATAATTTTGTTGTAAAGAAAATTGCGCTGGTAAATTATTTTCATCTTTAACTCCAACAAGCCCTTCATTATATTTGGCTAATTCATCAGGGTACCATTGCAAGCTTCCTACGTGATACCCATCAGTTGATGTAAAACTTCCCGAATAAGAAAAATCTTCAGGCAGCGGCCATTGCATGTAAGCCCAATGTATATCCGGGTAAATTGCAGAATCCGGATCCCATCCCCAAAATCCGAATGCTTGTGTATTTCTATCACTATACATTTGAGCAATCATTTCATCGGTACCTCCAAAATTTTTGAATCCCGGATCTGCTTCAACATTATTTTCAAAAGTAAAATTTGGCCAGCTGGTTTTATCTTCAATCATATGCTCTCCCCTTGAGCTTAACCATGGTATGCTTGCAACTGAATCTGCATATGCAGCCCAATAATCATGTACGCCCTGAGACCAGAAATAAACATTACTTTCAACTTTTAAAATTCTATCTTTTTCAGGCATAATAGGTGGAAGGCCTTCTCCGCCTGCTGAATTCGGCGCTAGTGTATCAATTTCAATAACTCCTGATTGTACATGATCACCGCCGGAGGCTGTAAGATCAGTAATTATAGATCCATAACATCCTACGTTATAAAAAATATTATTAGTTATTGTTGTATTAAGATGAGCAGCTACATCGGTCGTAAAATTTTGTACGATATTAACACATGTATTGTGATCAAAGTAAATATATTTCCATGGGGTCAGAGGTTCGATATTAAGCACAGATCCCTGGATATTGAAAAACGTATTATTAGTTGCAATACAGGTATCAACACTGCCGCCGCTCCCCTCAAAGAAAAACGGAACCCATTCGTCACCACCAAACGGTGAACCGTTCCTGGTTTCGCATCCTCTCAAAATTAATGTGGTATGGTTAATTCCATCCGCTTCAATGAATGTCCAGCCGATAAGTTCAAAATAGCAATTGTCGCATTCAATCCTCAAATTATCCTTTTGCAAAACAATTGCATTAGCCCATGAATATTGATTATCCGCAGTTATGGTACTAAAAGCTATATTTTTACAAGTAAGATTTGCGAATGTTGTTATAACAGCTTCTTCCGGTACATTTCCCTGGTCATCCGGCGTTACAAGAAATTTTGGCGGCTTTGTTGCATCTGTAGTTCCGGGATCATCTGCAACCAGAGTAATTGGATTTTTAAATACAGCTGACTGATTATAGTAATATATTTTTCCTAACTCCAGTTTATAAATATCATGCTTTTGCTGCCCCGTTTCGGTTGTATCATTAACAACATATTTAATTAATGAATTGACAATCGGATTACCGTCATTATCTGTTGCCGGTACATCCATTACACTTTGACAAATTACCATACTGCTTAAGGCAAAAGTCAAAATTATTGATAGTAGTACTTTTTTCATTGCACTGCCTCCATTTTAGTTTATGGTTTATTGATTATTTAATTAAGCCTGGTTGATAATCTTTATAAAAAACTAAATGAATTAAAACTCGTATTTTAAACCGATACTGCCGCTCATACCATAATATTCTTTATTCGTCATATAACCCGTACCTACATTATTGTCTTCCTGTATTACCTGGGAGATATTATTTAAATTCCCGTATATTTTTAAGCCATTAACAGGCAGCTTTTGTGAAACGGTTAAATCAAAAAGCGAAAATCCTTTTGTAAATCCTCTAAGTGCCGGACGCCAATCGTTTTGTGAAAAAATCTGTGACTGATATTGTAAAGATGTACGTATTGAAAAACCTTCATAATCGTAACCAAGGGTTATATTTAAAATGTTATCCGGTTGAAACAATAATGGAGCAGAGTAAGCGGAATCGGCATTCCCAACAATCTTTATTACATTTCCCAATGGTGATGAAACTACTTTTTTAATCGGCACCGTTCTGGGATATATTGCTTTTGAATATGTATATGTATAGTTAATATCGAAGACAATATTTTTAAGTAATCCGGGTAAATACCATAAATTGGCCTGCCATTCAATCTCTACTCCCTTTATAGTAACTGGGTTAGGATCATTTATATAACTATTAATCGGTTTACCTGAAAATTTAATCGGATCCTGCCCGGTTAATGATTGCAGCAAACCATATTTTTCCACAGCCATGCTGTCGCTCAATAATACCTCGGTTTGCGAAAATACAAAATCTTTAATTCTTTTTGCAAACAAACCAACCGTAAACAAGCCAACCTTGTTTCCGTAAAATGAGAAATAAATATCGTAGTTTTCCGATTTTGCGGGCTTTAAATTCGGATTGCTGTAATCAATACCCGATAAATACACATTCCATTTAGGAAGAAAATCAGTATAACTAGGACGGGCTAATGTTTGAGTATAACTAAACCTAACGTCAAACCAATCTACGGGTTTATATCTCAGGTGAATCATCGGAAGTACAAACTCGTTAGTTCTGGTTGCTGTAGTATCAAAGCTATAGTAACCAACAGTTGCATAATGTACAAGATTTTCATTTCCGCGAACACCATCATATCTTGTTTCTTCATGCTCATATCTAATGCCAGGTATAAAGGTAACCTGATTTCCAAATGATATTACAGGCATAATATATGCGGCAGAATAAAATTCATTCCCGTTATAATCGTTCATTCTGTTTGTTTGAAAATTAGGTACAAATGTTTGAGGAACTGAAGCTCCGGTTCTGCTCACACCTAATGTGCTTTCCAGATAGTTTATTACATCTTCACCCAAATTTAAATTCGGTACTCTCTGAAGATCGTATTCCCCCTTCATAAATTCCTTACCATTATAGCTATTATCAATAAATGGCTGGTAAGGAAATCTACCCGATACATAATACTTTCTCATATAAGGATAACGGTTTAATAATGCGTTAGTCACACTATTACTTGGGTCCGAGTATACATCTATGAATACAGTGTTATAATCATATTTTCTGTCCTTATGCTTGTATTTGCCCCCAAAATTAAGTTTTATATTAACTGCATCCGAGAAATCATATTGCCACTGAAAATCAAGGCTTGCACTCATTTGTTCTTCTTTTGTAAGTTCATTTGAATCATACATAGGACCAAGATACATTTGAGATGTATCATTGCTCATATATGATGGGATTTGTCCCGGCGAAGCAGTTACATCAATCGGACGGGAAAGCGGTGCTCCCTCTACACCCGTTAAAGTAAGTGCCCTGGGTGTAGCATCCTTTGAAAAAGAATAGCTAATTCCGGTTTGAATTTTAAAATTACTAAATATTTGTTCCCATCTTATCTGATCCATTAATACTGTTGCATTTGTTTTTGTATGGTCAAGCTCTTGATCCCTTTCAGTTTGAGCAGTAACTAGATTGACACTATTCTCACTGCGCGATATAACATCATGATCTATTTTACTTAGGAAATTACTCATAATAATTGATGTATTAGGAGTTCTATAATCTAAAACTAATGACCCCCCGTAACGTTTTAACTCCCTGGAAATATCCTCAACATTAAATGAATTTACTACCGCTCTGTTATATTCCTGTTTAAAGTAATATCCGGCATTTGCCGTATTTGAGCTTCTATTTCTTTTTTCAACATCAAGGTTTAACGAAACTCCAAATAAATTATTGAACATCCTTCTACTAGTTTGCCCGACAAGTTTATAATCGCCATAGTCGTTCCGTAATCCGTTATAACCTCCTTCTGCAATTATACTGTAAGATGGATTTGCAAATGGAGCTCCTTTTGTAATAAAATTTACAGTACCGCCTAACTGATCGGCTTCCTGGTTTGACATTGCGGCCTTGGTTACTTCTATTCCATCCAGCATATAGGGAGATATCATGCTCAGATCTGTACTTCTATTGTTAGGATCAGTTGCAGCAAGATCAACTCCATCAATTTGTACTTTATTATATTGAGGAGCTAAACCGCGAATCACAACTTTACTTCCTTCACCACCTTCTCTTAGCAATGATACTCCGGGCAGCCTGCCAACCGCTTCTGCTGCATTTGCTTCAGGCAGTTCCTGTATTTTATCGGATGAAACAATATTAGTAATAGTATTTGAATTTAACTGTTGATTGATCGCAGATATTTGCCCTCTTCGCTGTGCAGTTACAGTTACTGTTTCCCCCTTAATTGCTTCAGGCTCCATTTCAAAATTTGCTTCAATGGTATTGCTTGATTTGATATCTATTGATATTTCCTGCTGCTTATACCCAATGTACGTTACCCGTAAAGTATAAGAACCAAATGGAACATTCTGGATTGTATACTTTCCATTAATATCGGTAGAACCTCCCTGGCTTGTACCAATCACCATTACATTAGCCCCCCACAATACTTCTCCGGTTTTGGCTTCTTTTACAATTCCTATAATCTTTGCACTTGATTGTGCAAATGTATTAATTTTAATTCCTCCTAAAATCAAAGCAACAAAAACGATTAGAAAAGTAATATTTTTATTACTCATAGCCGGCACTCCTTTAAATCTTTAGAGCTTATTCATTTTTCAAATAATTTTTTTATTAACCCCGGGATTAATCCCGGGGTTAAGTAAACCAAAAGCCTGAACATTTAACTGTTTTAACAGTTTTCAGTCAACTAAAAAACATCAGGATGTTAACGATAACAGTTATCGGTAACATATTACAACAAGATATTTTAAGTTTTAATTTTATAATATTTATCTAATTTATTTTTTAAGCAGATTCTCTTATAATTAATTCTGTTTTAAGCATTAACCTGATCGGACTTTTTTTAATTTTTTTTATTAATCCTAATAATGCTTCTGAAGAAGTTTTTCCAATTTCATACATTGGCTGCTTTACTGTAGTAAGTGCGGGTTTCGAGAATTCTCCAATCTCAATATTGTCAAAGCCAATCACAGCAATATCCTTGGGAACATCCAGTTTATACATTTTGATTTGTTCAATAACTCCTAATGCCATGTAATCATCCGAACTAAATATTGCAGTTGGCCTGTCTTTTAACTCTAACAATTTTTTTGAATTTTCGCGGGCAGTCTCTTTATTGAAATCGCCATAAATTATGTATTCATCTTTAATAGGAAGTTTATATTTTTTTAAAATATTTTTATAACCTTTAAGCCTATCCCTTCCATTAACTTCATCCATAGAACCGGCAATAAAACCTATTTTTCTATGTCCCTTTTTATAAAGATGCTCAACGGCTAATTCCGCTCCTTTAATATTTTCCGAATCGACAAAATTATAATTATCACCGAATTTTCTATAATTTACCAAAATATAAGGGAACCCGGATTTTGCAAGTTCAGTCAAATGAGGATCATTAGTTTTAGTTTTTAATAAAATCAAACCGTCAAATAATTTGCTCCTTACAAAATTTAAATAATCACCTTCTTCTTCTCTTGAATGATTTACCGGTATCAGCATTATACGGTAATTATTTCTTTGCGCTATATCTGTGACTCCGCTTAAAATTTGAGCTATATAATTGTCAAGAAATAGCTTTTCTGTTTTAGGAATTATAACACCTATAGTCAGCGTCTTTTGGCTGGACAGGCTCCGAGCTATAAGATTGGGATGATAATTCATCTCCTTCATTATGCCCTTTATCTTTTCAGCAGTTTCTTGCGCTACCGGACCGCTGTTATTCAATACCCTCGACACGGTCATCCTCGATACATTTGCTTTATTTGCAATATCGGTTATGGTTATATTCAACTTAAATTATTTCCGTTTCTTTCAATTTCTTTTTATCATTTTCATAGTAAAGAGCCGCAGCTCCTAAAATGGAAACCTGTTCAAGTTCACTTTTTACTATTTTTAATTTTTTAATAGAGTTCTGATAAGGAAAATTATTTAAAACCTTTTCCATAGACTCCCTGAAATATCTATATGCTATACTAACCGAACCCCCAAGGATAATTATTTCCGGATCTATAGCGAAAATAACAGCAGAAATAGCATAACCGATATTAGCACCAAAATCATTAAAAATTTTGACTGCATCTTTATCCCCTTCTTCTGCCCTCTTAAATATTTCTTTCCCGGTTGTCTTTAAAATATTTGAAAAGTATTTACCGCTGCAGTAATCTTCATAGATACCATCTTTATACGGGAGCATTCCAAATTCACCGGCACCGCAATTTGTGCCGCAATATAATTCTCCGTTAGTATATAAACCGGCACCTAAACCTGTCCCTATTATTAATCCTACTATATTTTTGTAATCCCTTCCGGCACCGAAATATTTCTCACCGACAACAAAACAATTAGCGTCATTATTAATATCTGTCGGTATTTTAAATTCCTCTTCTAGTATTCTTTTCAGTTCAACTTCTTTAAAAGAAGGGATATTTTGTACATCATATACTATCCCCTTTTTTATGTCAACTACACTTGGAACACCAACTCCGATTCCCTGGACAGAACTATTATAAATCTTATATATAGAAGTAATAATTTCATCCAGGACTTCCCGCTCGGAACCAATTGAAGATATCTGCTGTGAATAAAGATCAATAATACAATTATCCTTAACTTTACCAACCCGGATATTTGTCCCCCCAAGATCAACACCAATAATAGTTTTTTCTTCCATCTTTCCCGTCAATTATTATTTTTGTTAAACAAAGCTATAGATGTCATCTTTAAAAAGAGTACTTGAAAGATGACATCTTTAATATTTAAAATATAATTTTATCTAACTTACATTTCTATATAAAAATAGAATTATATTTCCGTGTTAAAGATGTCATCTTTAGGTTTAACCTCAGTTATTAAACTTCAACATTAACTTTCTCAAAGATCGTTTCATTTTTTATAATCGGGTTAGCCCAAAAACTTACACTCAGGATATAACCCAGCGTTAAAAAGATAAATAACATTCCGAACCTTAACCCGATTAAATCTGCTAAAGACCCGATAATTAAAGGAACTATAGCACCGCCGATTATACCGGTGCATAATATCCCGGAAAAAGAGCCATGGTGCCTATCAACAGAATTCAGTGCTAATGAAAAGACCACCGACCACATTACCGATAGGAAAAAACCTGCAGCCGGAAAAAAGTATAAAGGTAAATTCCCTTCGGAAAATAGCGCAAAAGCTAAAGAAATCATTGCTGCAATTGTAAATGTTCTTAATACTAATTTGCTGTCGAAAAGTTTTAATAGAATTAAGCCCAGTACACATCCGACTGTCAGCAATCCCCAGTAATATGAAACGGTATCCGCTCCGGTAGTTTGAGGATCAAAGCCGTGATATCTCGATAAAAACTCGGAAATCCAGTTGGCAATTCCTTGCTCCGTCCCCACATAAGCGAAAATTCCTATAAAAAATAATATTACAGTTTTATTTTTTGACAACTCTTTTATTGTTTTCCATGCGCCCGTTCTTTCATCCTCCTTAAGCTCTACCTTCGGTAATTTAATCACGCCAATTACAAGAACCATTAGAACTGATATAACTCCGAATATCCAGTATAATGATACCCATGGGAGCCCTTTTGGAATAAGATTTGAAAGAGATGATAGTAGAATATTGTTGTTTGTATTCCCGCTTTCCAGATTTTTTACAAGGTACGAATAAAGCTGCGGGCTGAGAAATGATGCACCTCCAAAAAACAATTGTGCAAAAACAGAATTAAAAGCAAAGTGCTCTTCTCCCCCTGCGGTTCTTAGAAGTGGATTTATTGCCACCTGAAGCATAGCCATACCAAATCCAATCAGGAATAATGATATTATAGAAACAGCATATACCGGTATTAAAGCAAACAAAAATGCCCCTGCAGCAGCAACTATAAATGCCGCTACCATGATCTTCTTTTCTTTATATTTCTCCAGAAGCATACCGGCAGGGATTGACATGATATAAGCTATAAAAAAAGCAAAGGGGAGAAAAGCAACCATAAAATAACTTAAGGAAAAGCTTTTTATTATGTCAGGTATTATTGGTCCTATAATATTTGTAAGAAATGATATAACAAAAAAAATGACGAATATAAGACCGACAAGAAAGTAGTTTCTTTTCATTATTTCACTTTATAATGTTTTATTAATATTCCAACCATTAATAATTAATTTAGGTTTTTTATCCAGCGGATTCTTAAATGTCCCGTCAATTGTTTTCTTGGAATGCGGCAGAACGGATATATAATTATCAGTCCAGTATACCGGAAGAAAAGATTCTCCGGTTTCTTCATTCACAACTTTCAGCTCAATAAAGAATGCAATTTTATCCGAAGTATTTTCAATCGTAACTTCAACATTTTGTCCATTATCATTACGTGTAAACTTCTCACTATAATTGACAGTTGCTGCAGGCAAATTGTTAATCTCCTTTAAATTTGCATATGATTTTACAGGTGTAAAAAACCATTCGGAATTCTTAAAATCAAGGCTGTCTTCTTTAGAAGAAACCCAGTAAAAATTATCGCTGATTAAACTATCCGTAGAATCTCTCAATTCCAGCTTTATAAAAAACAAATTGGAACCATTCAAAGCAGGCATATCAATAATTTTTTTTGAGCTGTTTTCAGCAATGGAGATTTCTTTCTCCTTTTGAAATACCGGACTTGAGACTGCATTTAATACTTTTACAATTGCCTTTATACCTTTAAAATCCTTATAATAATCATTAACTGCATAAATATTTTTATCTTTATAATTATAAACTATATTTAAAGGCTGGCATCCTTTCATCGCCCCGTAAAACGCCCCGTTCGGCATCAAATAATAATCGAACAGCTGCCAATACATCTCCGGCCAGGCTGAATTAAACATCCATTGAATAACCCCTGTGGAATTATATTTATTAACACCGAATGATTCAAACATCGGGCGCATAGCTTCATAATTTGACATCTGGCATTTCATTGCGAACTCTTCTACCGAAGAAGCCTTCCCGTACCTGCTATCAAAGATATTTATAAAATAATCAAGGGTATGAAATTCATTTCTGCCGCAATGAAAATCCCATACGCTGTCAACCGGCCATAGATCTTTTTCAGGCATCATTCTCCTTAAGCTTTCAATAGGCGGAACCTGCGGTCCCGGACCAGTTTCAGTATTGAAACCGTAAGCTCCGCCGTGGGCTGTATCGATGTACCAGTATATAGGAGGCTCATATCTATAAGGACCTAACATCTTCACCCGTGAATCTTCGTAAATATTGTCTGCATTTTCTTCTTTGCTTACATCAATCCATGCTGTGGAAATTAATCTCGGACGAGTTGGATCTGATTTATTTAAGTACCCAGTTAACTTTTTCATTAATTCAGGTCTCGGATACTTATCGCTTCCTAAAGCCCAGACAAAAATGCTCGGATGATTCCGCAGCCATATTACCTGCTGATTAAATTCTTTTGACAGAAGACCCATATCCTCCGGCGAGGAAATGCACGAGTATTTAGACTCCTCCCTTCCGCAGTAACCTTTCCAGTCCCATTGACAGCTCCAGCCAATCATAATTAAAATCCCATTTTCATCGGCTGCATTAAATAAAGTCTCATTCTTCCCCCAAAACCCCTCGCATCTTAAGGCGTTTAAATTCATCTGCTTAGCATATTTAACCTGTTCTATTACCTTTTCATTACTGTCATCCAGCATTAAATTATCAACCCAGCCCGCTCCTTTAATTACAATTTTCTTTCCGTTAATTTTATATCCTCTATGCCCTATATCATTAATATAATCTTCAACTTCCCGTATACCGAATCTTATATTTTGTTCATCCGATATTTTATCTCCGGTACCCGCTTGTATCTTAAGTGTATACAGGTAAGGCTCACCTAAATTATTAGGCCACCATAAATGCGGATTGGAAACTTTTAGATAAGCATCATCCTCAGGAGTAATGCTAAATTCCGAACTGCTTTCAGGTTGAAGCGTAAACGGTTTCGAAAAATGTCCTTTTCCATCAAAAGATCCTTTTACCTCAACTTCTACCTTTTGTTTTGAAAAATTAGTTAAAGTTCCTGTTATCACTAATTCCGCTTCTTTTAATGTTTCTTTATTAATTTTAGTTTTAATAAAGATATCATCCATAGAGACTATGCCCGTCTTCTTTAACTTTACACCGCGCCAGAGACCCATGTTACTATCTGGTGGAGATGGATTCCAATCTACAAATCCGAGAGTAAAATCTCCCCATTTGGGAGGGAATACTTCAATAGCTATGACATTTTTCCCTTTAACGATATATTTACTAATATCAAAATTGAAACGCCCGAAAACTCCTTCTATCTTATCATTCCCTGCTGCTTTCTCCCCGTTTATCCATAGATCAGCTTTATAATTTACCCCTTCCAAAGTGATTTGGTAGTTGTCTCCGGTAACTTCATTGATATCAAATTCTTTCCTATACCACCATGGCACCTGGAATGGTCTTTTGGAAATATTTAATAAGTTTTCACCATACAACGGGTTTTTATATACTCCATTTTCAACTAGTGCGGCAAACACAGTTTTAGGGATATTAGTTTTATAAGATTCACTTACTATAAACCCGGAAGCTGAGATTTCCTTACCTGTTGAATTAGTTTTCTCCGAAGAAAATATAGTCCAGTTGGATTCAAATGAACTTCCCGGAATATTTTCACCGAAAATACTGGAAAAACTTATTAAAAAAAGAAAGAAGATTCGTGGGACGAGTTCGATAATAAATTGTTGCATAGCTTTATTGGATTTATGTTATCGATAACTGTTACCGGTAACATAAAAATTCATTTACTAAAATGCAAGAAAAAAATAACTTAGGCGATAATCTTATAATCTTGTAATTTTGCAATCTTGCAATTTTGTAATTCAATACTTACTTTTCACTTATATACTGCTCTATTCTCCCTTTTAAACCCTTAACTATCGGAGATTTAAACGCGGTAGATAATCTTTCTTTTAATTTATCCTTTGACAACCCCCTAGATAATTTACCATTTTCAGCGATAGAGATACTTCCTGTCTCTTCCGAGACAATAACGCTAATTACATCCGCCTGCTCGGATATCCCTAAACCGGCTCTATGCCTCATACCAAGAGATTCACCATCGGATATTGTCGAAGTAGAAAGAGGGAGTGTACATCTTGCTGCTTCTATGATATTATTCTTAACTATCACTGCACCGTCATGCAGCGGAGAACGGGGATAAAAGATCGATCTTAATAACGCAACGCTTATTTTTGCATTAAGCTGCTCACCTGTTTCAACAAATGTTCTTATACCGGTTGATTTTATTACTATTATTAATGCCCCATGCTGATGCTGCGATAATTCGAAAGCAGCGTCCGTGATGATTGCTGCAGACTGCGGAGCTTCGGATTTTACGAAGATGCTAACGAAAGGATTTCTACCTACTATTACAAGCAGCCGCCTGATTTCCGGTTGAAACAAGATCAGAAATGCAATAACCCAGATATCGGTGATTAATTTAAGCAGCCAGCTAAGTACTCTAAAATTAGTAGCTTGAGAAATAAAGGAGAGGAACAGGATAATCATTAATCCAATAAATATCTGTGCAGCTATCGTTCCTTTTAATAGAGTATAGAGTTTATATATTATAAAAGAGACTATTGAAATATCTATTAAATCAATGAAAGTTACATTCAAAAATCCTATTCTAAAAAGATCAAACATAGTATATATTAAAAATTATTTAACAATTCACAGACCTGTTTTCCAAACTTTACATTATGTGTCCTTATAATCCGTGCCCCGTTTTTTACAGCTATCGATTCGGTAATAGCCGTAGCGGTATCTCTTTCTGTTATATCAAGGTTCAATGTTTTCCCCAGAAAAGATTTCCTTGAGGCACCAACACAAATCGGGTATCCTAAACTTTTAAAATCACCGAGTCTGCTTAGAATCTCGAAATTATCTATAATTCTTTTCCCGAATCCTATTCCGGGATCAATAAATATTTTATCAATACCAAGATTTTCAGCAGCATAAACTCTCTCAAATAAAAAATCATAAACTTCTTCAATTACATTTTCATAATATGGGTTCTGCTGCATTGTTTTAGGTGTACCTTTAATATGCATCAGTATCAATCCAGGACTCTCTGAATTTTCTTTTACCATGTTCAGCATATCTTTATCAAAGGTTCCCCCGCTGATATCGTTTACAATCCTGGCACCGTGTTTAACTGCTTCTTCAGCAACCCTGCTCTTTGTTGTATCTATTGAAATAATCGCTGCCGGCTCAGCGGAAAGCACTTTATCAATAACAGGGATTACCCTTCCCAGTTCCTGCCTTTCATTTACAACTTCCGAACCCGGCCTTGTAGATTCACCTCCAATATCAATAAAATCAGCCCCGTCATTTATCATTTCCAATGCATGAGCCGCTGCATCATCTGTATTTATATAAAGTCCCCCATCTGAAAATGAATCGGGAGTAACATTCAGAATCCCCATTATATAACTTCTGTCAAAGCTGATCTCTTTCCCACCGATTATATAAGTTTTCTGTTTATAGTTTAAATAATTATTTAGAGTTCTATTTACTTTATTTTTCAATTCTCCATCAGGGAAATTCTTAAAGACATCTCTAATCCCGGATAAACTGCCGTTTATGAAGATGATTTTTGAGGAATTTTTATTGCTAAAAAATACTTTATCATTTCCGCCTATATTCGATTCCAAAACAACGCAATCCTCTTCTGATATATATCTTAATTCCAATAGAAAACTATCCTGCTCAAATATAAATAAACTGGATTTTATAACATCCTCGTATTTATGAAATATCTCCACGGACGATAATTGGATTATTTGAGCTATCAAAAAAAATTATCCTTATTTAGTATCTGTCAAGTTTGAATTTCTCCCCGAGATATAATTTTCTAACTTCTTCATCTTCTGCAAGTTCAATAGCACTCCCTGATTTAAACATAACTCCATTAATCAAAATATATGCTTTATCCACAATTGATAATGTTTCATGAACATTATGATCGGTAATCAGAACACCTATTCCCCTGTTCTTCAGGTTTGCAACTATATTCATAATATCTTCGACTGCAATAGGGTCGACTCCCGCAAACGGTTCATCCAGCAAAATAAATTTAGGATCAGTTGCCAGCGCACGCGCTATCTCTGTCCTTCTTCTTTCTCCCCCGCTCAACTGATTCCCAAAACTCTTTCTTATCGGGGTAATAGTCAGATCCTCCAGCAGTTTATCACACTTTTCTTTCCTCTCATTTGAACTGAGTTTTGTCATTTCCAGCACAGCAAGTAAATTATCTTCCACAGTCAGTCTTCTGAAAATAGAAGCCTCCTGTGGAAGATAGCCTATACCCATTCGTGCTCTCTTATACATGGGGATATTAGTAATTTCCACATCATCCAAATATACTTTACCTTTATTCGGTTTTATCATACCGACAATCATATAAAAAGTTGTAGTTTTCCCCGCACCGTTCGGTCCCAATAAACCAACTATTTCACCTGTAGAAACTTCAGTAGTCACTTTATTAACTACTGCTCTTTTTTTATATACCTTAATTAAATCTTCACTTCTTAATGTTGATTTCATATTATAAATATAAGATGTATTTAAAAGTAATTCCAGCCTAAAGTAATTTGAAAAAACCTCCGGGGTTTTCCTAAACCTCGGAGGTTTAAATAATCAACCACTTCATTTACCCCTCGAAATCTGAACTAGCAATTCCTCTTTCGAAGGACGATTCTTATAGAAAACATACTCCGGAAGGGTAAATGATAGTTCTTTCCCTTCCACTTTATTTTCAGGATAATACTCGCTGTTCGGTGAACCATATAATCTAACTGCACTGACTTTCCTGTCTTCAAAATTTATCATTGCTGTTTCAGATGACGATTTTGTGAGCCCGTTGGGAGTATGGTCCTCAAACATATAATAAATACTATGAACTCCTCCGAATACTCTCGTTTTACTTATATCACCCCTCGTAAATTCAACCTCAATTCTATTTCCCGATAACTGGTTAAATCTATTTTTGAATGTCGAATCCTGAGATAAAAGAAATGCTTTTTTGTCTACGTCCAAAAGTTTAATACTATTATCATTTAAATAAATTGTAATGGAATCTCCGGTTAATTGTGAATTTTCATACCACAGTATAGGCTGATTTGCCTCTTCATTCACCTTTTTTGTAATTATTTTCTGCTCTGTCTTATAATATGTGGTCAAATCATTTATAGACGCAAACCTGTCTCTTACAATTTTTACGGAATCACTAGCCTTAAAAATATTTGAAGTATCATGATAAGCTTCCATAATTTTAGATTTGATGATTAAGGTATCTAACTTAAAAGTACTTGACAGTGCATCAATTGGATTGCTTGACTTCGCGGTTAAACTATCCGGTAATTCCGCATAAATTGTATCTACCTGCACTAACAACGGGTTTAAATTTACCAGCGTATAGCTGTTCTGCGCATAGTCTTCAAGGTGATCACCGTAAATAACAACATTATTTTTAGTATTCTTAATCCTCACATTCTTATAAGCGTAAGTAACTCTCGTATTACGAAAATATTCAAGGCTGTCGGCTGAAATTATACTTTCAGTATTGATTATCTTTACATCCCCCACTGCGACCATTCTGTCTTCTTTTTTATAATAAGTCAATACCTTTGAAGTCAGCGTAGTAGCGGTATCGTATAACTTTACATTATGCCTGAAAAAAGCTTTATCAAGCCTAAAATAATATTCACCGGTATCAGCGGACAAAATAACTTTTTTATCATTTAATGTTACTCCTGAATAACTTTCTGCTTTCCGTTCATCCCCATAATAGAATCCCTGATCCGTAGTAATAGTAACGCTGTCCTCAGTGACAACAACATTTCCGATTAACTGTGCATCGTTTTTTGAAAGAAACTGAACAGCATGATCACATGTTATCCTAATATTCCCTTGCGTAACCACCACATCTCCAAAAACCTCCCTGATCGCCTCACCGTTTACAGTCTTACCGATCATCTTCTTACCAACTATAGTAATCATATTATCATCCTGCTGCGAATAAAACCTGGCTGCCAGCGAAAAAATAATTAAAAAAGTAAGTAAAATGCTTCTTATCATATTAATTTACATCTTCACCATGAGAAACCTGTAAGAATTTCACTCGCCGTTGGATTTATCCTTCCCGGACTTTAGTCCGGCGCCTCCCCTCTCCTTACTAAGGAGAGGGGTAGGGGGTGAGGTTGAAACCATCTACATTTTTCACACAGCCTCTTTATCCAACGGATAAAGTTTGAAACAAAGGTTAACACCAACTATCCCGGCCAATTTTAATCTTGCAATCTTGCCAATCTTGCAATTTTGTAATCTTTGCAATCTTTGTAATTCCTGTCCCGCTTGCTGGATTGCAATTCGATTTTTCAAAGCGAATCCCTCCTGGTCACATAAGTTATATTATAAATCACATAATTTCTCAAATGCTGATCCGATTCGAATCCGAATCCTTGAATCTTTTCTTTTGGAGACAATATAGTAACAAATTTGTCTGATACAATCTTCCTGTCCTTATTTCTCCACATTAACTCGTCTGTCTTCAGCGTTGTACCGCTGTCACTTACCACCACCACGCTGTCATAAGCATAAAGATCCTCTGTTGCATCATTCACCTTCCCTCTTTTAGCCGTCAAAGTGGTAGTTATTTCCTCTAAATCATTATAAAAATCAACAGAAATATTGCTGTCCAATATAGTCTCTTTAGAATCTTCATATACTCTCAGATGCCCGGTTTTAAGAACAGCTCTTGTTTTCCCCGAATCTGAAAAAAATACCGTCGAATTCCAGCTTTCCTGCGAAGGTAATTCCGATCCTTTAACTGAAGTATCGATTGAAGGTTTCACTTTTTCTTCCGAGCAAGCTGAAATAATTAACGCAAGGACAAATAAAGCTGCGGCAAATTTCATCTGGGACTTAATCCTAAGTTTATAAGGTCATGGAGATGAATAATTCCAGCTGGTTTTTGACTATCGTCTATTATTACAAGCGATGTAATTTTATAATTTTCCATCTGCTGTAATGCAAACGATGCAAGATAATTCTCTTTCATTACCTTAGGCTTAATAGTCATAATATCTTTTGCCGTCAGATCCTTTATATCAAGAGTTCTTTCGAGCAGACGCCTTAAATCTCCATCAGTTATAATTCCCACTAAATTACCATCATTATTAACAACACAGGTTGCTCCAAGTCTTTTTGAAGTAATTTCCAGGATTGTATCCTTAATTGATGTCTCCTCCTTAACAATAGGGATGTTATTCCCCTTCGTCATTATTTCCCTTATTTCGAGAGAAAGCCTTTTACCAAGACTACCGCCGGGATGTAAAAAGGCAAAGTCCTCCGCAGTAAAATTTCGCTTCTGCAGAAGTGCTACTGATAATGCATCTCCCATTGCTAGTGTAGCAGTTGTTGATGCCGTGGGTGTCAAATCATGAGGACATGCTTCTTCTTTGACATCAATATTAAGAAATATATCACATTCCTGCCCGAGTTTGGAATCCCTTTTGCCTGCCATTGCAATTAATTTTACCTTCAGTCTCTTAAACATCGGAATAAGATTGGAAATTTCCTGAGTATTCCCGCTTTTTGAAATAAGGATTACAACATCATCTTTTCGTACCATTCCAAGGTCGCCATGCAGCGCATCGGTAGGATGCAAAAAAATTGCAGCGGTACCGGTGGAATTCAAAGTCGCTACTATTTTTCTGGCTATCAATCCCGATTTCCCCATCCCTGTCAAAACTACCCTTCCTTTACATTCAGCAATTACTTCAATTGCTTTAACAAACTCGTCATTAATACTTGAAGATAAATTCGAAACCGCTTCCGCTTCAATCCGGATTACTTCTTTCCCTTTTTCAATAATTTCCTCTCTAGTCAAAGCTTATCCTTTATTAGTATTATTTAATTAATCCATATAAATTAAAATTCTTTTCATTCCTGCAAAATAATAAGAATTTAACTTTTTAATTTACAAAGAATTTATACTTAATATAATTATCACATCTGTCCAAAATTATAGTAAAAAGAAAGTATCTACCGTAAAGGTAAAGTCTTATATATTATGAATCGATCCGTTGGAAATGAAAACTCCCGACCTTAAATAAATCGCGTTAAGAAATTTTACGTAATGGAGCGTTAAACAGAAAAAATTGTTTGAGCGCTAGCGAGTTTTTTTTCTGTAGCGGAGTGAAGTAAAATTTTAGCGATTTATTTAAAGTCTTGACTTTTTCGTACTTTTGTGTCAAGACAAAAGTACATAAAATATGCTTTAGTAGAATTCTGTTCTATGAATAAATCTTTAATTAAAGAAAGATCTACCGTAAAGGTAAAGTCTTATATATTATGAATCGATCCGTTGAAAATGAAAACTCCCGACCTTAAATAAATCGCGTTAAGAAATTTTACGTAATGAAGCGTTAAACAGAAAAAATTGTTTGAGCGCTAGCGAGTTTTTTTTCTGTAGCGGAGTGGAGTAAAATTTTAGCGATTTATTTAAAGTCTTGACTTTTTCGTACTTTTGTGTCAAGACAAAAGTACATAAAATATGCTTTAGTAGAATTCTGTTCTATGAATAAATCTTTAATTAAAGAAAGATCTACCGTAAAGGTAAAGTCTTATATATTATGAATCGATCCGTTGAAAATGAAAACTCCCGACCTTAAATAAATCGCGTTAAGAAATTTTACGTAATGAAGCGTTAAACAGAAAAAATTGTTTGAGCGCTAGCGAGTTTTTTTTCTGTAGCGGAGTGGAGTAAAATTTTAGCGATTTATTTAAAGTCTTGACTTTTTGGTACTTTTGTGTCAAGACAAAAGTACATAAAATATGTTTTAGTAGAATTCTGTTCTATGAGTAAATCTTTAATTTTAGTTACAATACGTTACTCATTCCTTTTAAAAATCCCAAACAATTTTCTTTTACTTTTGGAGGGATTGTAATTATCAGCTCTTCTTTTATACTCAGCTTCCTGAGATATTTATTATAAATTATAAAAGTATTCCTAAGCTCTATATCAGTATACTCACTTTGCACTTTTTCAAAAAACAAATTAGGCTTCAAAGCAATTTTAGGATCTCTGATATTTTTATAGATCATCAATTGGTTATAAAAATTAGATAACGGTATCAAATAATTTATACCCGTTTCAAATCCATAAACCCATATCCTCTTTTCTACCTGAGAAATTGCCAGTACATATTTATCCGGAACAATTAAAATTTCCCTGACTATTGAACTTTCTCTCGGCGATTTCATTCCTGGAACCCACTCCGAATAATTCCACCTTTTTATCTCTTTCTCCTTAACAAGCTGTTCATATTCTCTCGGTGAAATATCAAACTCAATCCTATCATCAATTTCTTCATTTATGCTTATTTCAATTTTTCCGGTATCATAAATAATAGAACCCGCAGCAAAAATAGTCGATGAAGCATCCTGGATACTGAACTTATCATCCTTACTACCTAAAACTAAGTTTGTCTCCCCAAACCTCCCTATACCGATTACATATCTATCACTTAATTTATCCCTATACATTTTATACCCTGGCTTACCTGCCGGAAGAATAGAAAACAACAATTCCCTTTCTATCTCTTTTAATTTACGCGGAAATTCATCCATTATACTTGCTCGTACTCTTGCTCGTAATCGTACTCGTGCTCAATTTTGTAATCTTTCAATCTTGTAATTTTGTAATCTCTTACCATCCCTTCACAACCCTATCAATCCTAATAATATCAACCATCAGCTCCTCCAATTCATTTAACGGTAATTGACTCGCCGCATCACTCAATGCATTTTTGGTATCCGGGTGTACTTCCAGGAAAAGAGCATCAATCCCCACTGCCGCAGCAGCTCTTGCCAGAGGCTTGATAAACCTTGGTTCACCCCCGCTCTCATTTCCCTTAGAAGGTAATTGAACCGAATGGGTTGCATCCATAACAACAGGATACCCCAGTTCCTTCATGATAATAAATGAACGCATATCCACGACTAAATTATGATACCCGAAAGTAGTTCCTCTTTCGGTTAGAAGAATTCTATTATTCCCTGTTGAAGCAACTTTACCCGCTGCAAATTTCATATCTTCCGGCGCCAGGAACTGCCCTTTCTTTATATTAACTGCTCTCCCTGTCTCCCCTGCCGCCGCCAATAATTCCGTCTGCCTGCACAAAAACGCAGGAATTTGAAGAATATCCACATATTCCGCAGCTTTTTTCGCTTCCTCCGGAGAATGGATATCCGTTAGAACCGGAATATTAAGCTCTTTATTTACCTTATATAATATCTTCAATGCTTCTTCATCCCCAATCCCGGTAAAAGAACTAACACTGGTTCTATTCGCCTTTTTATAGCTTGCTTTAAATATATAAGATATATTAAGTTTTAATGCAATCTCTTTTATTCGTTCTGCCGTAAATAAAATTATTTTTTCATTTTCAACAACGCAAGGACCGGCTATTAATACCAGAGGCTTATTGTCCCCTATTTTAATGTCTTTGATTTCAATCATAAAATATGATAAACGGTTTGTATATATAATTTATATAAGTAATATTGTATTTAAATTATTTCAATATCCCGAACTAAAAATTTCGATTATTAATACTTCAACCATATTTAGCTATTATTTTCTATTCAGTCATACTAAATATAATTAAATTCAAAACATAATTTAAAAAATAACTCTATTATAGGATGTTCAACTTTTTCATTAACCCCGGGATTTATCCCGGGGCCAATTTAAATCAAAGACTAAATTTCCCTAACCTCGCAGAGGTTTTCCTGACCTCGTAGAGGTCAAATTATTGTAGAAAATAGTTCCATTTACCCACTGAATCCTCGTAGAGGATTCATAAAATTCTTTATTCATGGACAAACATATGCTAAACTACAAATCTATAAAAACAATCCCCCCCACAAAATATTCCCTATTATTTATCCTTTTATTAATAACCTCCTCCGCAATAAAAGCCCAGCCTGAAAAGATTAAAGATGCAGCAGAACTTAAGCTTGCCCTCGAAAAGCTAAATGTACTGGGAAGCGTTCTCTATATTGCCGCTCATCCCGATGATGAGAATACTGCAATGCTCTCATATTTTTCGTCCGGGAAATTATTGCGGACTGGCTATCTTGCTATGAATAGAGGTGGCGGAGGACAAAATTTGGTTGGAAGCGAACAGGCAGAGCTGCTTGGTTTAATCAGAACTCAAGAATTGCTTGCCGCCAGAAGAATCGATGGTGCCGAACAATTCTTTACCCGTGCAGTCGATTTTGGCTTTTCAAAATCTGCAGATGAGACTTTTAGTATATGGGGTAAACAAAAAATCTTATCTGATGTAGTCTGGGTTATTAGGAAATTCAGACCCGATGTTATAATTACACGCTTTCCCGGTACTGGAGCCGGAGGACACGGCCACCACACTGCCTCCGCTATTCTTGCAATGGAGGCTTTCAAGATCTCAGGCGATTCAACTGCATTCCCCGAACAGCTGAAATATGTAAAGCCCTGGCAGGCAAAAAGGATTTACTGGAATGCATGGAACCCTTCAATCCAGAATAAAGGGAATGACAGCGTTTTAAGTGTTGACCTTGGAGCTTATAACAAGCTTCTAGGAAAATCATACACCGAAATCGCTGCTGAAAGCAGGTCAATGCACAAAACTCAAGGTTTCGGCTCATCCGGCAGAAGAGGTGAAACGGTTAATTATTTTACTCGTTTAGATGGAAAACCCGCTCAAAAAGATCTGTTTGAAGACGTTGACTTAACATGGAATAGAGTTCACGGAAGTGATAAATTGAGTCAATTACTCTCCGAAGCAAATAAGAACTTTGACCCTAATAACCCTTCCGCTATAATTCCTACTTTAGTAGAAGCATATAAAGAAATGGGAAATTTAAAGGATGATTATTGGATTCCGTTAAAAAGGAAAGAATTATTAAATGCAATACGGTCTGCTGCGGGATTATGGCTTGAGGCAATTGCTTCCGATTATTCAACAGTACCCGGCGGAGAATTAAAAGTTACATCGGGAATTGTGAACAGATCAGACTACCCTTTTGTTCTTAAAGATATTAAAATCAATTATCAGGAAAACAATAAAGAAATTGACAAAAAACTTAATGATGAAGATTTCCAGACCTATGAATCCAATGTAAAATTGCCCGCAAATATTCCAATTACCCAGCCGTATTGGCTGAGAGAACAACCAACAAAAGGAGATTATATTGAAGACAGCCTGCAATTAGTAGGTAAACCTGAAAATCCTCCCCCTCTTAATGCAGTATTTACTCTCAATGCAAATGGAATTGATCTCCCTTTTGAAATCCCTGTATTATATAGATGGACTGACCCTGTAAAAGGTGAGAAATACCGTTCAATAGAAATTACTCCTCCGGTTACTATTAGTTTCGAAGACCCGGTATACCTTTTCCACAACAATGACGGAAGAAAAATTAATATTGCAGTAAATGCCCATGAAGATAATGCCGCTGGGACTTTGAAATTAAAAATTCCTTCCGGATGGAAAATTGAACCGCAGCAGATTAACTTTTCGATTCAAAAGAAGAATGACGAAAACAACTTTTCATTTACTCTCTATCCGCCGGCAGGTGAATCGGATGTCAATCTTACTGCAGAAGCTTTAGTTGGAAATAAAACTTATTCAAAAAGCCTTCGTACAATCGACTATTCTTATATACCGGTCCAGACTCTATTCCCTCCCGCAGAAATCAAGCTTATTAAACTGAACATTAAAAAAGTAATCAGCAGTATAGGATATATAATGGGTTCGGGAGATAATATCCCCTTTTATCTGCAGCAGCTTGGTTATAATGTTACTTTATTGAATGATAATGATATCGAAAATACAGACCTCTCCCGCTACGATGCAATAGTAGCTGGTGTAAGAGCTTATAATACTCGTAATCGGCTTGCCGTCGAACAGTCAAAGTTAATGGAATATGTAAAAAACGGAGGAACTTTTGTTGTGCAATATGTGGTAAATCGGGGAACTGTTATCGATCAAATCGGTCCCTATCCTTTCAGCCTCTCAAGAGATAGAGTTACCGTTGAAGAAGCTCCGGTAAAATTTCTTAAACCTGATAACCAGCTGCTGAATTATCCGAATAAAATAACAGAACAGGATTTTAACGGCTGGGTTCAGGAGCGCGGCTTATATTTCTCCGACAACTGGGACTCGAAGTATGAGACTGTATTGGAATGCAATGATCCCGGTGAAAGCCCTCTTAAAGGCGGATTGCTCTTTGCACATTATGGTAAAGGTATCTTTATTTATACCGGCTATTCATGGTTTAGACAATTACCTGCCGGTGTTCCAGGCTCTTATAGAATATTTGTGAATTTAATTTCAGCGGGAAAGAAAAGTGAATCAAACCAGCAGTCATCAAAATAATGATATTGAAGAAGATCCTCCGATATTAAAAACCTGGAAAGGTTTATATACTCTTGTCTTTCTGAACCTGGTCTTCTTAATAGTTTTATTTTACATATTCACAAAGGTCTTTGAGTGAGCCCTATTGATTGGATTGTCATGTGCAGCTTCCTCGCTTTTGTTGCTGTTTATGGGATATGGAAATCAAAGGGGACAAAAGATATGGACGGCTATATTCGTACCGGAAGGACTACTCCCTGGTATATTGTTACTCTCTCTATCATGGCTACTCAAGCAAGTGCAATTACTTTTTTATCTACACCTGGACAAGCATATGTTGATGGGATGCGCTTCGTTCAATTTTATCTCGGACTTCCAATTGCAATGATCCTACTCTCAATAACTGCCGTTCCCCTATACCGCAAATTGAATATTTACACCGCATACGAATATCTTGAAAAAAGATTTGACCTTAAGAACAGAATCTTAGGCAGTATTTTATTTTTAATTCAAAGAGGATTGGGTGCCGGCTTTACAATCTTTGCCCCCGCTTTAATAATTTCAATAATCCTTGGATGGAATATCGATTATACTGTTCTTGTTACCGGCGGACTTGTAATTATTTATACAACTATAGGCGGCTCAAATGCAGTTAATAAAACCCACATTCAGCAGATGATAATTATAATGTTCGGTATGTTTGCCGTTTTTTTTATGATATTCAAGCTCCTTCCTCCCGGTATTTCAATTCTTGATGCAGCACATATCGCCGGTAAAATGGGAAAGCTGAATGCAATAGATTTTTCATTTGATTTGAACGATAGGTATACATTCTGGTCAGGTATTATCGGCGGAACATTTTTAATGCTTTCATATTTCGGTACCGATCAATCACAGGTGCAGAGATACCTCGCCGGAAGCTCAGTAGCACAAAGTAGGATTGGACTCCTTGCAAACGGAATTATTAAAATCCCCATGCAGTTTTTTATTCTCTTTATAGGTGCTATGGTCTTCGTCTTCTATCAATTCATAACCCCTCCCCTTTTTTTTAATTCTGTTGAAACAGCAAAAGTAAAAAACTCTCCTTATTCTACTGAATATGCACAGCTTGAATCCGATTATCATCAGATAACAATGGAAAAAAGGGAAAATATATCCAAACTGCTCTCTTCAATAAACTCAGATAAAGATACCCGCGTAGAAGAAAACGCCGCCCTATTAAATAGTACGCAGGAAAGAGGGAGAGAAATAAGGAGAAATGCAATTGATCTAATAAAAAAAGCAGATCCCGGTGTGGATATTAACGATACTAATTATATCTTTCTAAATTTTGTAATTCACTACCTGCCTGTCGGTTTAATAGGATTAATACTTGCCGCTATTTTTTCCGCTTCAATGTCTTCAACTTCGGCAGAATTAAATGCTCTCGCCTCCACAACAGTTATTGATATATACAAAAGAATTTTTAACAAGAACGGAAGCGATAAGCACTATTTATTTATTTCAAAAGCTGCAACAGTATTTTGGGGAATATATGCAATTACATTTGCATTCTTTGCAAACCGTTTAGGCTCATTGATTGAAGCAGTTAATATTCTAGGTTCACTATTTTACGGTACAATACTCGGCATTTTTTTAGTCGCATTTTACATCAAAAGAGTTGGAGGAACCGCCACATTCAGTGCAGCATTAATCGCAGAACTAACGGTAATACTATGCTACATCTTCACAAAAATCCCCTTCCTTTGGTTCAACCTAATCGGCTGCCTCCTGGTAATCCTCCTCGCGCTGCTATTTAGTCCATTTACTACAGCAAAAACCTCCGAGGTTTCCAAAACCTCGGAGGTTTATTAACTTTAAAATTCATAATTAACTTTAATAGATTTATCATTTAAGAATTCTAGCATAACTTTCCTCGATTGGAAGAAAGATTCCACGTAATTATTATCTGTTAAATTTCCATTTCTTATACCAAGTAAATCTTTTGCATTCGAAAATTCCCAATCACTTATATTTTCAACTAAACCCGAATTAACAGGATTTTCCAAAATGTATTTGACAATCCACTTAAAGTAATGCTCATCTTCTATCTGCTTATTTTTAGTTTTGCTTTCAAACAAAGTTCCACTCCGGTTATATTTATTATTTACAGATTTTACGTAAGAATCTAAGAACGAAGAGATAAACATTGAAATGGTTAAATCGTCTGTTGTCTGCTTTAGAAAAATATGGAAATGATTTGGCATTAAACAATAAGATAAAATTTTAATTTTATATTTATTCTTATAAGTTTTCATCCTTTTCAAGAAATGGAGATAATTTTCTCTTTCAAAAAAGATTAAAGATTTATTAGCACCTCTATTATAAAGATGATGATAAGTATTTTTGTAATAGTTTCGATTTTTGTTCATTGAATACCTTCAGACCCCCTTTCAAGGTTTTGAATACCAAAAATAGTAAACCTCCGAGGTTTTCCCAAACCTCGGAGGTTTTGCTCATTCATTATTAATAGGGTGGGCTTTAATTTATTGTTTTTCCTTCAAACCTCCGAGGTTTTTAAAACCTCGGAGGTTTTTCTCATTCTCACCAGATACCCCCTTAGCTGCATACCTTACTAAATATTATATTTAAACACTATCTTTTTAACATAAAGGATTCCTCAATGCTCTTCCCCATAGGCGATGACAACAGGGACAGAAAAATCTTTCCCCTAATGAACTATCTTATCGTAGCAGCAAACGTCCTGGTATTTGTTTTTCTGCAGGACTTCGGGAACAACCAGAAATTTACATATTCATTTTCAACAGTCCCTCAAGAAATCGTTACCGGGAAAGACATAGTCACTAAATCCAAAACATACGAAGATGCAGTCACCGGTGAAACATATACCATTCCCGGATTGGGAAAAACACCAAATCCGGTTTATATTACTATTATAACCTCAATGTTCATGCACGGTGGATTTGCACATATACTCGGGAACATGATATTCCTATTAATTTTCGGTGACAATATCGAGAATAAAGTAGGACATTTAAGATACCTGGTATTTTACCTTATCTGCGGAATAATTGCATCATTAGCTCACGTATTTTCTACACAGATGCTCGGAGGCAATATGCTTATCCCTACACTTGGTGCATCGGGAGCTATTTCCGGTATTCTCGGCGCCTACCTCCTTTTATTTCCAAAGAGAAGAGTCGCAGTTATCATATTTTTTTTCCTCACTGATGTTCCCGCAATCGTGGCAATAGGAATATGGTTTATATTCCAACTTGCAAGCGGCATCGGACTCCTTGGTTCAGGCACTCAGGAAGGCGGCGTAGCATACGGAGCTCATATCGGCGGCTTTATAGCCGGTTTATTACTAATTAAGTTCTTTACTATCGGAAGGAAATAATTAACTCTGTGTGATTTATACGTTTGTTAAACTAATTATTATATATTATTATTTATAATACATATAAAGGATAATACTGTAGTTTCACAAATACAATGTGATTTAGTCCAGTCCCTCCCCCTCTCCTTACTACCTGTCCCGATTATAGCGGAAGGAGAGGGGGCCGGGGGGTGAGGTTATTAAACAAAAATTAAATATTAAAAAGATCAACAGGAGGACAAAATGAGTAAAGATTCTGAAAAAATAAATGGTTTTATAACAGGTTTATTAATTGGTGGAATAATGGGCAGCGCACTCGCGATGCTTTACACCCCCTTATCAGGTAAAAAATTTAGAAAGAAAATATCCAGCAAAGCTGATGATATTTTAGATGATGTAAATGATTACATCGATGCTGGAAAAGAAAAAGCCGAAGAAGTTATCAAAGAAAGCAAAAAAAAAGCTGGATCAATTATCGAAGATGCAAAAAAAAAGATAGTGGCTAACTAACTTACAGAGACTTCATCTTTTAATCACTTGCCGTTGGATTTATCCAACGGTGATTTATCCAACTAAATGTTAACACCGCAATTCATTGCGGTGATCCGGATCTACTCTCCCCTACTTCCGGGGTGAAATAATAACATTGAAATTCTTCATCCCCATTTTATATTCTATCCGGCTAACTATAAAATAAGCAACTCTTATTTTTTAAAAATTTAATTACTATTTTACACATAACTTATAAAATTATTCAGAATTACGGACTTCCAAATTGGAAAAGAACCGCAAGCTTCAGATCATTCAAGCTGCAGTTAAAAGATTTACAAAGCACGGTATAAACAAAACCACTCTCGATGAAATAGCGCGAGACCTACGGATCGGTAAAGCAACAATCTACCATTATTTCCAATCCAAAGAAGAACTTTACTATGCAACCATAGATTTAAGAACCGACGAATACCTTGAAGAAATTCAAAACATTTTCAATAATGAAGAAAAGCCCCTTGAAGAGCGGTTCATCGAATATTTCGAATACAAAAATTATTTACCTGAAAAATACCAGCTGATATATGAACTGACACTACTAGTCTTAAAAGATAACAATTTTGAACCTGAATTAAATGCCTTAAAAAAGTTAATTCAGAAAGAAAAAGAATTGATGAAAAAAGTCTTTAATAAAATAAATAAAGTAAAATACAGCGACTCCTCCCTCTCCGAATTCTTCGTAATACAAAGCTGGGGCTTCATGTACGGCCAGAAACTCAACATCCTTTCCAACCAGGACCAAAATTCCAATATAAGAGACATGATACAGAAGATATTGAAGAATATAATTGAAGTTTAACATTACTTGCCGTTGGATTTAGAGCTTGTGTGAATATTATTAACCAATGGATTTATCCATTGGTTTAACAGGAAAATTAAGCCCCCTCCCAACGGTTTTTCTATATTTTCACACAACTTCTTTATCCAGCTGATTAAGGTCTAAGACAAAGCTTAATACCGGACTTTTAGTCCGACCCCTCCCCCTCTCCTTACTAAGGCTGAGCTTTACCCACACATGGGATAGAAATCTCTCTTCATGTAACGCGAAACTCCGTTTCGCAAAAGAGGCATTAAAACAATGAGCTCGAACCAGACAACATGACAAATGCATAGTTACCATTGAAAATAAGCCTTTCCCTTTGCAAGGGAAAGGTTGGATAGGGTTTATTTAATTAGATGACATAAATACTATTCTAACTACTAACTACTAACTTCTCACTACTAACTACTAACTACTAACTACTAACTACTAACTACTACCTGAGTAGTGCTCAAATGTTCATCAGTAGAAGTACGTATAGACTACGTATGATTACCGATGTTTTTAAAATTATTTTTTATTATATAACAGCGGGAGTAAAACATTAATATTTTTTAATGAAATCTTAATAAAGATTAGTTGTTTAATTAAAAAAATTTTATTAAATAGAAAAGTGCACAATTTTTTACTCGTGCATTTTCTAACGAGGGCGGAATTATTCTATTCAACTTTGTTTTAATTTTATCAGCTCTAATATTATTGCTCCCTCGTTGTAATTTCAAAAATATATTAAAAATATATTATTGAAATTATATGTTAAAATTTCATGATAAACAAAAGTTGACCTTGGGGAAATTGTTTACGGTTACCGTGTTATTTAACTGTGTGAATCCCCCTCCTGATTCACAAAATGAGCAAAATCGAATAAGATTTCACTATTAAATAGAATTACTTGAATAAACGATATATTCTGGATTTGAATGTGATCTTAACTAACTATAATAAATTGTTTCAACTAAAGCCTATAAGCATAAAAAAAATGAGAAAAAATGAGAAATATTTACCAAACGATAATTGAACAAAGTCCTATTTCCATTGTAATAACAGATATTGATGGAAACATAAATTATGTTAATCCGAAATTTATGGAGTTAACCGGGTATCAAATGGAAGAGATATTGGGAAAAACTCCCAGAATTCTGAAGTCCGGAAAAGTAGCGCAGGAAGAATATGAATGTATATGGAAAACTGTACTTTCCGGTAGCGTTTGGAAGGGCGAGCTGATAAATAAAAAAAAGAATGGAGAACTATATACCGAATATGCTGTAATTTCACCGATCAAAGATGATGATGGGAATATCACCAGGTTAATTAGTCTCAAAGAAGATATTACTGAATTAAGACTGGCTCAGGATGAGCTGCACCAGGCTGAAAAACTCAAAGGCATAGCCAATATGGCTTCTTATATATCCCATGAGATTAAGTCTCCCTTAACCTCCATGAAAATAAATATCGATATGCTCTTGCGAAATAATGGTTTGTCTGAATCTACTTACAAATCTCTACAAATCGTACAAAGCGAAATTTCAAGGTTGTTCAACCTTCTTAAAAATATATTGGAATATTCAAAGAAGGAAAAGTATCATTGACTCAAATTTACCTGCCGGAATTTATCGATACCATTAAGAATATATTTGAACCTCAATTCGAAGAAAAAGGAGTTAGGTTTATAAATAATATAAAGGAACATAAAATTTTAGGTGACGTGCAAAGGCTCCAATCTGTTTTTATACTGTTAATCGAAAATTCATTGGAAGCTATCGGGGAAAACGGTACTATAGAAATTTCCTCCACTTCATATAACGGAAACTGTTCAATGTTTATTAAAGATAACGGTTCGGGTATAATCAACAAAGAAAATATATTTGAACCTTTTTTTACAACTAAAAAATACGGAACCGGCTTAGGTCTTGCAATTGCAAAGGAGATTCTTGAAAAACATAACGGAGAAATTAAATTAGTTTCATCTAGACCAGGTGAAACTATATTCGAAATTGCTGTAAAACTGGAGAGCCAAAATTGAATAAGATCTTAATTATTGATGATGATAAATCCATAAGGGATACCCTCAATATCTTTCTATCTGAAAATGGTTTTAAAATCATTACTGCAGATAGTGCCGAACAAGGGCTGGATTTACTTGAAAAGGAAAACCCTGAGTTAATTATATGCGACCTCAAATTACCAAAATTAAGCGGACTTGATGTTCTAAAAAAATTAAATGAATATGATGCAGCCATTCCTGTAATAATTATGACTGCTTACGGTGACAGCCAGACTACAATCAAATCAATTCAATTGGGTGCTTACGATTATATTGAAAAACCGCTCGATATCGACCGCCTGAATGTAATTATAAAACGTGCACTGGAAGAGAAAAAGATTAGTGAACATCTGGATATTACTATTTCAAAAGAAACTGATGAATATCAGATCGAAAACAGCTTAATAGGAAAGTCTTCTCTAATGAAAGAAGTCTTGAAGAAAATAGGGAAAGTTTCATCAAACCGCGTCAGCGTTTTAGTACTTGGGGAAAGCGGCACTGGGAAAGAATTAATAACTAAAGTTATTCACTTTTCGGGGATAACAAAACATTACCCTTTTATTGCTGTTAACTGTACTGCATTGACTGAGACTCTACTGGAAAGTGAATTATTCGGTCATGTAAGGGGTTCTTTTACCGGAGCTGTAAGAGAAAAAAAGGGTAAATTTGAACAGGCTGGTGAAGGTACTATATTTCTTGATGAAATCTCGGAAATCTCTCCAAATCTGCAGGCAAAGCTCCTAAGAGTTTTACAGGAAAAAGAATTTGTAAGAGTAGGCGGTGAAGCAACTATACCAATGAAAGCAAGAATAGTTGCCGCAACAAATAAAAATTTAAATGACCTGGTAAACCATGGGAAATTCCGTGAAGATCTGTTTTTCAGACTCAATGTTTTTACAATTGAAGTCCCCCCTTTAAGAGAACGAAAAAATGATATTCCTGCAATGACTATACACTTGCTTCAAAAGATAAATAAAGAATTGCACAAAGATGTAAGAAAAATTCCAATTGATGTTATGGAAATGCTTCAGAATCATGAATGGATTGGAAATGTAAGGGAACTGGAAAATACCCTTTACCAGGCTGTAGTCCTATCCACCGATGATGTACTGAGAAAAGAAAATATATTATTTCGAAAAATGACCCCTGAAAATACACTCCCCGGCAATAATAATTTAAGTCTCTCCGAAGTAGAAAAATTGCATATTGAGTCTGTTCTAAAGAAAGTAAATTTTAACAAAACCAAAGCCTGCGATATCCTAAAAATATCAAAACCCACCCTCGACAGTAAAATCAAGAAGTATAACATACGGACTTAAAGGTTAACACCGGATTAAAACGTTAACACCGGACTTTCAGAGCCTGTGGATCAAAGGTTAACACCGGACTTTCAGTCCGGTGCAAGCCATAGCCACCAACCCTACCCGCTCACCTTAGAAGTGAATACCATATTTAGCGCTTTGCCCCTATCTTCCCTACCCTCTGCACTTTCATCTTTCCCCGCAATATTTCGTTACTTTACCTTTCAGAAATCCCTTTAGGAATGACATATTTATAGACAAATAGTCCAACAAACCACAACCAACAAACTTTCTTCAATCTGAGGGTGACCAAAAAGTAATTTTCAAATTGAAAATCTGTGAAAATCTGTTAAAATCTGCGTCATCAGTGTTCTATTTTTAAGAAAATAATTACTTTTTGGTCACTCCCAATAAGGAGGGGTTAAAAAAAATGGGTTGTCAGGAGCCAGACTGACAACCGGGTGTACTGCACCAACAATCAACCTGCTCAAAAAAGATTGTCATGCAGCTTCAATGACAAATGCCTGTCCGGCGTAGTCTTTAAAGACGAAGACGGAACCACAAATGACAATTGAATGGCCTAATGATAATGACTAATGACCACAAATGACCAATGACTTCCTCAATGACTATTGACCAATGTCCAATGACCGTTTTACAGCCCATAATAAACCG
>CAVUGE010000002.1:0-40911 GCA_963740945.1 uncultured Bacteroidota bacterium
GTGGTAAATATGTTACAACATTTTCTGCCGATGGTTTAATTGTAGCTACGCCTACAGGTTCAACCGGATATTCTATTTCAACCGGAGGACCGATAGTAAGCCCTAAAACCGATGTAATAACTCTAAGTCCTATTTCTCCGCACAGCTTAACTATGAGGCCATTGGTATTGCAGGGAAATGAAACGATTACAATTAGAAGTACATCACTTCATAAAGAGGTGCTGGTGAATTGTGACGGTCAAAGAGTATTTACATTTCCACCTCCTCTAGAAATAAAAATAAATAAAAGTCCACGTCCGTTTAAGCTTGTTCATACTTCTTTAACAAGCTATTTTGAGACTTTAAGAAATAAACTTTTGTGGGGAATTGATTTAAGAAATAATTCTTTTTAATAGGCTTCAGACTATTTTAATAGACCTTAGACTATTTTTAACAGATAATTAAAACTAATATTATGAAAAAATTCTTTGCAGTTATTATAATTCTTATGTTCTTAGACGCTCCTTTGAGAGCAGCTATCGAAAGCAAAATTCTCATTCCGGAAATTACTTTCAATTATACATTAGAAACCGGTATAAATTATCATCAATTTTATAATAAAGAAAAAATGACCGAAAAATTCAATAGTACAACTGCAGATTCGAACGGACAGCAGATAGAAGATCAAAATGAAAATAAGATTATAAAAGATAAAGATTCAGGTTTACCTATGCTAGTCGGCTACTGTACGAGGGAAGCGTTCAAAGATACAAGTTTCTATTGGTGGTGGATGTCTGAATATGATCTATACAATATTGATTCTGCTAAAATAAATGATATTAAAGAAGATTTAAAAGACATTACAATAAAAATAATTATGGGAACATGGTGCAGCGACAGCAGAAGAGAAGTACCGAGGTTTTTTAAGGTTCTTGATGCTGCAGATTATCCATCGGATAAAGTAGAGATAATTTGTGTTGATGAGGATAAAAAGACAGAGAGTAATGAATTAGGGGATTTGAAAATAGACCTGGTTCCAACTTTTATTTTTTCTAAAGATGGACATGAATTAGGCAGAATAGTAGAAGCTCCGGAAGATACGCTTGAAAAAGACATGATAAAGATTTTAGAAAGGCACAGTTAAGTAAGTTCAAGAGCAAGTGTAAGTTCAAGGGGGAAGTGCCCGTTTTATGTAAAAGCTTCCGCACTAAAAGTTATGGAGGACTCGTCGGCGAGTAAGCAAGTTTTTATGGTTTTTTTGTTAATTTGGCAAACCAGCCCCCGCCGGGTGCCATTTCTATCTTTATTTTTTCCTTATTATCAATTGAAGAATTGATAATCTTATAATCGCTGCCGTATTTGTCTGCATTTATACCATCTTTACAAATGACCGCCTTGTATGTACCATTATCCAGGAAAGGAAAATTTAATTCGAATGTTCGTGGAGTCCAATTAGTCATTGCTGCTATGTACCAATCTTCTCCATGTTTTCTGGCAATTAATATATATTCGGAAATTTTAGCATCGATAACTTTGGTATCGTCCCAAGTTGTAGGAATACCAGCTAATAAATTTGTGAATTCAGGTTCACGTAAATAATCGGAAGGATTCCCGCCAAGATATTGAAGCGGACTGACATAAATTTCGTATTGAGCCAATGTATGAGTCCGGGTTCCCTGGCTCATCGGACGTCCAAAAATTGATCTGAAATTATCTTTTTGTGCATTCACCATACAGCCGCCTTCATAATCCATTGGACCGGCAATATTGCGTATGAATGCAATATTAAGATCATGTTCTGGTGTGACCCGGCTGCTCCACATATTGTACTCATGACCAAGAACCGATTCACGTGTTAATAAATTCGGGTATTTTCTTCTTATTCCAGTGGGCTTATATGCACCGTGAAAATTTACGAATAGTTTTCTTTCAGCCGCTTCTCTTAAAACTTCCTCATAAAAATTTACCATTTCCTGGTCATCACGGTCCATAAAATCAACTAAGATTCCTTTAACTCCCCACTTCTGCAATTGATCGAGTGCCGGTTTCATTTCATTCTTCATGGAAAGAGCAAGGCACCAGAGAATTATACCTACATTTTTTTGCTTTGCATAATCCAGTATCTCCTTCATATTTAGTTCCGGCACGACCTTTAACAAATCACTGTTAACCGACCACCCTGCATCGAGCATTACATATTCCAGATTAAACTTAGAAGCAAAATCAATATAGAATTTATAAGTATCTGTATTAACCCCTGTTTTAAAATCAACTCCATAAAGATTTCTGCTTATTATCCATTCTTCGGTACTTTTGCCTGGTTTTACCCATTTAAAATCTGTTGTATCATTCTTTTCCGAAAGCTTATAGACGACATCATTATTTAAAAGATCTTCATCCTTTTCTGCAAAAATTAAAATGCGCCATGGAAATTCCCGTTTTCCATTAGTGACGGCAATATAATCTTCTCTTTTTGTTACCAACAGCTGTTTAAACTCTCCACCGAATATTTTTTCTTCTTTAGGATAGGCAGGGAATTCAGCGGATAAAGAAGTTGAATTATTTTTATTCCTTGAAAGATATATACCGGCATAATCATAAAGATCAGCTTCAGTAATTGTTATTTTCAATTTGTTGGGAATTTCAACAACTACCGGAAGGAAAGCCATAGAGTCCGGACTTAATTCACTCAGCTTTAAATGAGAATAATTTTCTTCATAACTTGTATGAAAACAATCAACTTCATTTCTACAATGAATAATCGGGACATAAATATTATAGTCACCGGCAAAATTAAAATTTGAATATTCGTCTTTAATAGTAATTTTTTTATCAAAATTTGTATAAAATCTATAGGCAAAGGCATTATTAAATACTCTGAATATTATACCTAAATTGTTCTTAAATAATAATTTTAATTGGTTGTAATTATTTCTTATTTCTGCTTTCTGTTCTTTTATTAATGGAAATATTTTTTCATCAACACTATTTTTCTCTTTACTTTTTAAGGCCGGATTTATACACATGTCTTTATCATCAACGATTAAATCTATTTTCGAAGGTGAGACAATTTCCGTATCGTTATATTTAATTGAGTATGATAAAGAATCTTTTAGTAATATTGTTACTTCTATATTTTTATTGGGAGATTGAATATTAAGATTTTGAGAATAGGCTTCAGAACCTAAAAAGAAAATGAGACAGTAAATGAATAAATAATTTTTTTTCATGATTACTTAAATATTTAGTATAAATGCCGAAAGATTTTATCATAAATAATTTAACTGTAAAATAACACTTTAACAATTACTGTATTATTCAATGTCTATGACTGTTCGAAGGGAATTTTTACCTGCCATTTTAGGCAGTTGCATTAAAATATTCAGATTGTTTTGCTGAAATTTTGATGAATTTTTTGGGTTGTGTTACCTTGGAGTTATCTAGGAGTTATACCGGAGGTGAATATGAGTTGAAATTATAGTTAAAAATGATTAAAAAAATTGAGATAAAATTGGCAGAATGTGGTTTATTCGGAGAGATGTTTTTAATGATTTTTAGAGGATATTTAATCTAAATTAGGAAATAAATATTGTTTGGCTGATAATTTTTCTTTAGATTTGTACATAAAAATGTACATATGGAGGTAATTGAGTATGTTATCTACAACGATTTCCGATTTTAGAAAAGACATCAAGAAATATCTTGATGCTGTAACCGATAATTCCGAGACCTTGGTAATTAATCGGGGAAAGGATAATGGAGTAGTTATTATATCTTTAGAAGAATACAATTCTTTATCTGCCACGCAGCATGAATTATCATCTCAATTAAATGAGAAAAGGCTGGATTCGGCAATTGAGAAATTGAGAAAAGGCTCATCATTTAGAAAAGAACTCATCAAATAATGAAATACATATTTGTTGATGAGTCATGGGAAGATTATCTTTATTGGCAAAAAACAGACAAAAAGATGCTGAATAGAATAAACGATTTATTAAAAGATATTTCCCGGAATCCATTTTCAGGAATAGGAAAGCCGGAACCACTGAAATTCAAGTATAAAGGATTCTGGTCACGTCGAATTGATTCAGAACACCGGTTAATTTATCAGATCAAAAATGACGAAATTCTAATTGCTAAGTGCAGATTTCATTATGATTAGGGGGAAAATACATCGATAACCGAATTTATTCTTAATTAATTTTAGATGGTTTTCTTTAACTATAAGATATCATACTTAAACTTGGTAATAAATCTATTTTTGAAACTGTTTAAGACTTGCCTGCTTAATTCCATGTAATTATTTTGTTGGTTTACAAATTGTTAAAAAATGATAAATTTGATGTTAAATAATCAAATAATATGCATTTACTTCTACATAGGGTGATATTTACAAAGTATCCTTCCAAAATCATTTCATTCATATGTTTTTTGCTGATTACATTTTTATCGAATAATTCATTAGCTCAGGTCGATAGGATAAATTATGTACACATCTTAAGTGAAAATGGTCTTTCTCAAAATACCGTACATTCAATACTTCAGGATAGGGAAGGTTTTATCTGGTTTGCTACAGAAGATGGTTTAAATAAATATGATGGATATAATTTTAAGGTTTATAAAAATAATCCGCTGGATAAAAATACTATCCCGGATAATTTTATATGGACAATTTATGAAGATCTAAGTGGAACCTTATGGATTGGTACAAATAATAAAGGTCTCTGTAAATATGAACGGGGTAAGGAAAAATTCATTACTTATAATAATATTCCGGAAGATACTAATTCTCTTATTCATGGTAATGTAAGGGCAATCTATGAAGACAATAGTGGTGTTGTATGGATAGGGACAGAAGGCGGTCTTGATAAATTTGATAGAAAGAAAAATACCTTCAAACATTATAGAAATAATCCGAAGAATCCTAATAGTCTAAGTAACAATGTTGTTTTATCAATATTCGAAGACAGTGAAAAGAATTTATGGATAGGAGGCAACGGGGGTTTAGGAAAGCTGGATAGAAATACAGGTAACTTTATAAATTATAACTTTCCCGGACAATCCGGAATTTCTATTCCGCAAGATTCCAATTATTCTAATAATAATTCGATAAATAATGTCGTTCTTTCAATTTGTCAGGATAGGTTAGGATTTTTATGGGTGGGTACCTTAAACGGTTTGGTAAAATTTGATAAAAGAGATAAAAGTTATAACCGGTACATGATGAAGACTTCCGGTTTGTACAATTCAAATGTAAATAGAATCAACTCATTATTGGAAGACAGCTCCGGAATTTTATGGGTAGGGACAGGGAGCGGTTTATTTCAAGTTAATAATGCATATAACCAGAACGGGCCGGATAATCCGGATATTTCAAAACCTTTGCTTAACAAAAATGGTATTTTAGCAGGGAATAATATTCTTTCATCATTTGAAGATAAATCAGGCCTGGTCTGGATTGGAACCGCAGAGGATGGTATAGTTAAATATGACAGGGAGAGAATAAAATTTAAATATTATACTCATGATCCATTTAACCTTTTAAGTTTAAGCTACGGAACTATCCGTTCAGTTTACCAGGAAGATAACGGGACACTCTGGATAGGGACTCTGGGCGGAGGATTAAATAAACTCGAGCCAAACAGTAATAAATTTTACCATTATAAAAATGAACCTGGCGATAAATTCAGTCTTAGTGATAATTCGGTATCTGCTATATTTAAAGATAGTTATGGTTACTTATGGATTGGAACATGGAGAGGCGGAATGGATAAATCAATCTTACCCTTAAATAAATACTCTTCAGGTAAATTGCAATTCAAAAATTACATAAATGAATCTGATGATCCGCATAGTCTAAGTAATAATATTGTTCAATCTATCTATGAAGATTCAGAAAGAAGGCTCTGGATCGGTACCGGAGTAGGTTTAAATCTTTACAATAGGGAGAAGGATAATTTTATTTGCTTTACTCATAACGTTAACAAGCCAAATAGTATAAGTGAAGATCAGGTTCAGTCATGTATATTGCAGGATAAAAATGGAAATCTCTGGATTGGTACATGGGACGGTCTAAATAAAGTTACTTCTTCAGAACTGAAAAAAACTTTAACTGAACCCTCAAATATAAAATTTATAAAATATAAGTATAACCAAAAGGATTATAACTTGAGCGATAATCGCGTAATTTCAGTCTGTGAAGATAAAAACGGTGATTTATGGTTTGGTACTTACGGGGGAGGGTTAAACAAGCTTCCCGCTAATCAGCAGGATTCCAATGATCCTCATTTTATAAATTATTCGGCTAAAGACGGTCTCCCAAGCAATGTAATTTATGCTATCAAGTCAGATGATGAAGGGAATATCTGGATGAGTACCGATAACGGCTTATCCGTATTCAATCCTAAATCAGGAAATTTTAGAAATTATGATGTAGATGACGGATTGCAGGGGAATCAATTTTTTTGGGGAGCAAGCTTTAAAGGGAAAAATGATGAACTATTTTTCGGCGGAACAAAGGGGTTAAATGCTTTTTATCCTAATGAGTTAAAAAGCAATAATCATATACCCCCTATTGTAATTACAGACTTTCAGATTTTTAATAAACCGGTTGAAATTGATGCAGATAATTCACCTTTAAAAAGATCTATAACAGAGACGAAGGAGATAAAACTCTCATACAGTCAAAATGTCTTTTCATTTGAATTCGCTTCACTGGATTATACTTCTCCCAACAAGAACAGGTATGCTTATATGATGGAAGGGTTTGATAATGATTGGATTTATTCGGGAAACAGGCGTTATGTGACATATACGAATCTGGATCCTGGAGAATATATTTTTAGGATTAAAGGCTCAAATAATGACGGGTTATGGAATAATAAGGGAACTGCATTAACAATAGAAATTTTACCCCCTCTTTGGAGAACATGGTGGTTTATTACGTTAGCTTCAATTACTGTTATCGGCATAATAGGTTTAATTATTTATTATAGGATTAAACACCTTATTGAGATTGGACGTTTCAGAACCAAACTTGCTGCTGATCTTCATGATAATATTGGTTCAAGTCTGACCGAGATCTCCATACTCAGTGAAGTCATATCTAAAAAAATAAGGTCGGAAGATAATGATGTGACAAAAAGTCTGAGAACAATTAGTTCAAGTGCACGCAGTTTAGTTGATAACATGAGTGATATTGTCTGGCTGGTCAATCCTAAAAGGGATTCTCTATATGATTTAATTTTGAGACTAAGGGATACATATTCCGAACTATCATCTTATACAAATATTTCGTTCAGGTCTGAGAATATTATATCCCTGCAGAAAGTATCTTTATCCATGGAACGCCGCCAGCATCTTTATCTTATTTTTAAAGAGGCTATAAACAATTGTATAACCCACAGCAGCTGCACCGAAATTACACTCGATGCTTTGGTTAAAGGGAGAAAATTAGAGATGACTCTAAAAGATAACGGAAAAGGATTCTGCCAGGAGAAGATAAATCATGGTAATGGTTTAGATAATATCAGGAATAGAGCAAAAACAATAGGAGGAATTATAAGGATTGAATCAAAAATCGGTGAAGGTACAATAGTTCAATTCGAAGGAAATATTTTGTAAATTTAAACAATAAATACTATTTAAACTTCTTGATGATACGAGGATGAGCAAGTGCAAGAGTAAGAGCATGAGTACGAGCAAGAGTATGAGTATGAGTGTGAGGTTAAAAGGAAGGATAAGAGAAATAAATGAACAGTTCAAAAGGCGAGATTAATGTTAAAAGTTGTTGTTGTTGAAGATAATAATGCGATTAGGGACGGATTAAAAATATTAATTGACGGGACTGAAGGATATTCGTGCATTGGTGCATTTGTGGAATGCGAAAGTATGTTGAAGAGTATTAAAAAGCTCGAACCTGATGTATTATTAATGGATCTGGGACTTCCGGGAATGGGGGGTATAGAAGGAATTAAAAAAGTTAAAATGATTCTACCCGATCTAACTATTTTAGTCTTGACTATTTACGAAGAAAACGACAGAATATTTGATGCGTTATGTGCCGGTGCCAGCGGTTATTTGATAAAAAAGACCCCGCCTTCTAAGCTTCTTGAAGCAATTAAGGAGGCCTATGAAGGAGGAGCTCCTATGAGTTCACAAATTGCGAGGAAAGTAATAGAGTTTTTTCAAAATAAAAAGACTACTTCACCTCATAAAAACGATTATGTTTTAACTCCAAGGGAAAAAGAAATCTTAAGCGGCTTAGTTGAAGGGCATAATTTTAAAGCAATTGCCGATTCTTTATTTATCAGCATCGAAACAGTTCGCTTTCACTTCAGAAACATATACAGAAAACTTCACGTTCATTCCCAATCCGAAGCCGTAGCAAAAGCCATCAAAGAAGGACTGATATAATAAATACAGCTGTTAATGATCAATAATAACAATAATACAGCATCTGATAAGAAATTAATCAGAGAAAATATACTCATAATAGATTTTGGTTCTCAATATACACAACTGATTGCAAGACGTGTAAGAGAAGCAAATGTTTACTCCGAAATTTTCCCGCATACAATTTCACTTGCAAAGGTTAATGAAATTAAGCCTGCCGGAATAATCCTATCCGGCGGACCGATGAGTGTTTACGATACAGACTCACCAAAACTGGATTCATCTATTTTAAAATTGGGGATTCCTATTTTAGGTATTTGTTATGGTCTTCAAATTATCTGTAAGGAATTTAACGGAAATGTTGAACCTGCTTCCAGCCGGGAATACGGGAAAGCTTCACTGCAGACTTTAGATGATTCGATATTGCTAAAAGAAGTTAAAAAAGAATCGGTTGTCTGGATGAGTCACGGTGATTATTTAACAAAAATTCCCGATGATTTTGAGATTATCGGAAAATCCGATCACTCACCCATTTGTGCAATTTCAAACAGAAAAAAAGATATATATGGAGTTCAGTTCCATCCGGAAGTAAATCATACTGAGGAAGGAAGAAAAATCTTAAATAATTTCTTATTTAGGATATGCAAATGCAAAGGTGATTGGACATCAAAGAATATTATTGAAGAAAACATAGAGAAAATAAGAGATACTGTCAAAGGGGAAAATGTAATTTGTGCTTTAAGCGGAGGTGTTGATTCAACTGTCGCCGCAGTCTTAGTTGAAAAGTCAATCGGTGATAAACTTCTCAGCATTCACATCGATACCGGCTTGATGAGGAAAAACGAGAGTCAATTAATTCAAAAAATGTTTGCAGATAATCTTCATTTGAATTTTATTAATATTGATTCTTCAGATAGATTTTTAAATAACTTAAAGGGTGTTTCGGAGCCGGAAAGGAAAAGAAAAATAATTGGGAATACATTTATAGAAGTATTGGAAGAAGAAGCAAAAAAGCATAAAAATGCGGGATTTTTAGTACAGGGTACGTTATACCCGGATGTTATTGAATCTGTCTCTGTTAAAGGAGCATCTGCTACAATAAAAACCCATCACAATGTCGGCGGTTTGCCGGAAAAAATGAATTTGAAATTAATCGAGCCTTTCAGAGAGTTATTTAAGGATGAAGTTAGAAATGTAGGCAGAGAATTAAAAATTCCGGAAGAATTCATCGAGAGACATCCTTTTCCCGGCCCTGGTTTAGGCGTCAGAATTTTAGGTGAAGTCACTAAAGCAAAGCTTGACATTTTGAGAGAAGCTGACGATATTTTTATAAATGAAATAAAAAAAGCCGGAATTTATAACAAAATCTGGCAGGCTTTTTCCGTACTGCTGCCAATTCGCTCTGTAGGCGTTATGGGAGATTCAAGAACATATGAAAACGTACTGGCATTGCGGGCTGTCACTTCCATAGATGGAATGACTGCGGATTGGTTTAAATTTGATAATGATTTTTTAGAATTAGTTTCAAACAAAATTATTAACAGGGTACATGGCATCAATCGGGTTGTTTATGATATTAGTTCGAAACCACCTTCGACAATTGAATGGGAATAATTTATGAGTGAAAATTATCGGCTTGAGTATAAGATGAAGACTGCAGGAAATTTTGAAGCGCAAGGGAAATATTTGCATGCTATTCAATTATATAATACTATTATTAATGAATTCCCTGATTTTATAGATGTTTACTTTTATCTGGCAGAACTCTATGAAAAGATCGGAAATCTCGAACCGGCTTTTAATCTTTTATATGCTCTCCTTGAAAATGATCCTCAAAATAATGAAGTAAGGCTTTTTTTAGGTCAGTTTTTACTAAGAAATTCGAAATGGAACGAGGCCATTGAAGTATTAAGTCTGATTTTGCCGGAAGAGAATCATATTGTTTCTTTCTTTTTGGGATATTCTCATTTCGTTCTAAAAGAATTTGAATTCGCAAAAATAAACTTTCTCAATTATATTTCTTTCAATGAACAGACAGAACTGCTTCATGAGGCAAATCTGTATCTTGCAAAAGTCGAGATAGAACTGGGAAATTTCGAAAATGCGCTAAAGTACGCAAAAAAAACGGATATAATATATTCAAACTTCTGGGAATTAAATTTAATTTACGGAATAATTTATTATAATCTCGGCATGTATGCTCATGGAATTGTACCAATTGAAAAAGCAATCAGACTGAATCCCAAAGAAGCTGTTTCATATGAATGGGGGGGTAAAATATATTTAAAAATCGGAGATTACTTTAAGGCTGAAAAATTGTTTCTAAAATATATTGAACATATGGATAATGTCTCTTCAGATATTTATGCAAAGCTTGGGGAAGCATGTTTAAAAGCAAGTAAAGCTAAAGATGCTTTAACATATTTTGATGTAGCCTTAAAGTTGGATCCGGAAAATATATTTGCACGGGAGGGGAAGAAGAATGCTTCATATATTTTAAATAATAATAAAGCTTCCGATGGATAAAAAATTTCCTTTATTAATTATTCTGTTTTTAGTCATATCAAATGTTTATCTTGTATTTCCTCAAAACAATGAAAACATAGATAATAAATTCAACCAGGGAATTCATTTATTCAATGCTGCGGATTACAATGGTGCATTAAAAATCTTTAACGAAATAATAGGTAGACCTAATTTTAATGCACAAAAATCAATTGCACTATTATTCAAGGGTAAATGCTTGTTAAGAATTAATAATTTTAGTGAAGCAGATTCAACTTTATTAAAATTTTTAGACTTATACCCTGAAAGTGATTATGCTGATGAAGCTCGGCTTACATTATCTAAGGTTTACTACGAACAAAAGGACTATTTAAATACATTTAAAGAACTAGTAAATTTAATAACAACAAGTAATTCTGAATTTTATTTAAAATATGCGAAAGCGGCCGGTGAAAAGATTGCCGGGAATTATTTGATATCAACTGAAATTAAAAAAATCTCGAATTCTTTAACTTCAAGTAAAGCAAAGCCGTATTTGCTGCTTATACTAGCGAAAGCCAATATCTCCGAAGGTGATTTAGCATCGGCCGGACAGAATTTGGAAGAATTAATTCGACAATACCCAGATTCTGTAGAACAGGGAGAAGCTTCTCAGCTAAAACAAAAAATTGATTACGGCGGTTTTTCAGTAGAGCAGGAAAACGCAATATCTTCCCCTTTAATAGGAGTTATGCTTCCTTTAAACGGGACTAAGGTTCCTCAAAGTGGATCTTCCGCTGCATCGGAAATTTTAGAAGGTATTAAATATGCTGTTTCCGAATATAATTCAGCTCATGAGTCGAAGAAAATCGGAATTGTTATAAAAAATACTGCTATGGATAAAAGCAAAATAGACAGTATAAAGATGGAATTTCAAAATGTACCTTCAATAAGGGGAATTATCGGACCTATTTTCAGCGATGAAGTCAGAACAGCAATTGATGATTTTAAAGATACGGATATACCTATTATTTCCCCTACTGCAACAGATACGGGGTTAACTTCAAAAAATGATAATTTTTTCCAGGCTAATCCTCCGTTTTCATTAAGAGGTAAGGTAATGGCGGATTATATATATTACGTAGTAAATAAAAGGAGAATTGGTGTACTAAATTCAGTTGACGGTTATTCACCGCTCCTTGCGCTTACATTTATTAATGAATTCCAGAGAATCGGCGGAGAAATTTTGACAAGTGCAGCTTACAAAAGCAACTCTTTTGCTTTAAGTGATCCTGTTTCACGTATCGCTGCTTTTCAGGATACGCTTCAGGGGTTATATATTCCTCTAGCAGATAAAATAGATGTCCCGGTAATTTTTTCACAATTAGTTCAACAGGATACAACAAAAATTCAGATTTTTGGTAACCAGGATTGGTTTTATGCTAAAGGATATGAATCTGCTCCGGTATTAAGTGATCAATTAACTTTTACATCCGACTATTTTATTGATTACAGTGACAGTAGTTTTATTCGGTTCAGCAGAAACTTTTTTGATAAAACCGGAATAGACCCAAACAGGAATGTATTATATGGTTTTGATACAGCAGAATATCTTTTAACCGTAATAGAAAACAGTCCCGACAGCAGAGATGCCGTAAAAAGAAAAATGGAATCAGGAATTTCAGTTACAGGTTTTCATAACAATATTTCATTTAATCAGGATCATATCAATGAATACTTGAATATAGTAAGATATAAAGATGGTAAATTTCAGTTATTAGAGAAATTCAAAGGTTCAAACTAATCCGGAGATACTAAAATTTTAACGATAAAGGATTTACCCTTAGATGACCGTCCAAGGGAAAAGCTAATTTTAAGGGGTGTTCAAAATTTAACCGATGCTGAGCTTATTGCTATCCTTCTCAGAACAGGAACAAAAGGGAAATCAGTAATATCAGTTGCGCAGGAACTACTAGGAAGAAATAAAAATCTTGCAGTACTTGCGTCTCTTTCACTAGCGGCTTTAATCAAAACTAATGGAATAGGGAAAGACAAGGCTGCGACTCTTCTTGCGGCATTTGAAATAAACCGAAGAATAGAATCACAATCAAAATGGTTTTCAGAAAAGAAAATCACTTCTCCCAAAGATGTAGCGGATATTTTTATACCTTTATTGAGAGATGAGGTTAAGGAAAAATTCATACTTGTCTGCTTGAATTCAGCAAATAAAATAATTAGATATGAAATTATTTCAATCGGGAACCTAAATTCAAGTGTGGTTCACCCCAGAGAAATATTTAAGGCAGGGATTGAGAATAATTCTGCAAGTCTGATTTTAATTCACAATCATCCAAGCGGTAATCCTGAGCCGAGTAATGAAGATATCTCAATTACGAGAAAAATAGTTGAAGCAGGTAAAATTCTTGATATACCGGTATTTGATCACTTAATTATAGCAGGTAATACTTTTACAAGTTTTGTGGATAAAAGAATAATTTAGGGCATGTTATCTAAAGCAAACTAAGAATACATAATAATTACTAAACTTGAATTTATTGTTTGAATTTGTTATATATAAGGTCACTTATTAGTGACCTTATTGTTCATAACTTCTTGCAAAAAAAATATTTAGAAAAATTTGTCCATATGGAAATAGTGTCATTATTCTATTATATTTAAATACACAAATTAATCATTAAGTGGAGGTTCTAGTATGAATATATCGAAATATGTCAGAAGCACAATCGCTATTGGTGCATTTGCAATAACTGCATTCATAATGAGCGGTTGCGGCGGGGTAAGCGATACAGAGATGGCTCAGCTAAACGATCTAAGAAGCGAAGTCAAATCTTTGCAGACTCAAGCAGATTCCTTGAAAGAAGAGAGATCAAACCTGGAGAAAGATATTGCTGCAAAGAATGCAAAACTTCAGGACTGTGCAAAAGATAAAGAAGAAACAAAAGCGAATTTAGATAAATTACCTAAATAGCTTATAAAGAATTTTTAATAATAGAAATTGGAGGAAATTTTATGAAGTTATCTAGATATTTAATTGTTATTCTCTCTCTCCTTCTTGTTTTTGCTGTTAATCTATTTGCTCAGGAAGAAGAAATGACCTCAGACGAGTGGCAAGCCGAAATGGCACGTCTTACATCTGAAAAAGCTAGTCTTCAAAAAGAAGATTCTACATTACAATCCGATATTAACAATCTTAAATCTACCAATATTAAAAGCTATGAAGATTGCATGAACGAACTCTATTCAATGGTTGGTGCAACTAAGGCAGACGTAGATAATTTTAGAAAAGCAGTAGCAGAATTAAATGGTAAAATTCAGAGAAAAGAAGGTCCGAAAGCAGACAGACAAAAAGACCTGGACGCACTTAAAATGAATAAAATCAGCGCTCTTCCCGAATTCTTTGATCAGGTCCATAGTCAAATGCAGAATGAATTGGATGCATGGGTAGAAGCCCCTACATCAATCAATTATGAAGTAGTTAGAGGTGACTGCCTCTGGAATATTGCTAAAAAACCTAATGTCTATGCAAATGGATTTGCATGGCCGAATATCTATAAAGCTAATCGGGATAAAATTAAAAATCCAGATTTGATTTTTCCAAAACAGCAGTTTACAATTCCACAGTTAACTGAAGAAGAAAAAGCTAAATATGATAAATTAAGAACAAACTATAAACCTGCACCTGTTCAATAAAAATTTGGTTTTAATGTTCAGTTTTAAGTTAGATTAAAAAAACCCTTGTTCCGTAGATATGGAATGAGGGTTTTTTCATTTAAATTGGAGAAATATGACGGCTATTGAAAAACGTATGTCACTTGAAAATGTCGATATGATGAGTTTGCTTGGAATGAATGATAATAATATTAAACTGGTTGAAGACAGATTTAATACTTCTATAACAGTCAGAGGGCAGAATGTAATCCTTAAAGGTGTCCTGGAAGAAATTGATACTGTTGAAAAAGTCATTAAAGAAATGATTTACGTTCTTAATACGAACGGAACGCTAAGATCTTCCGATGTTGAAACTATCCTTGACCTTGCTACTCAAGGAAAAGAAATAATTAATGATAAAGAATATGATGCAATTGTTTTATATACAAAAAATGATGTTATAAAAGCAAGAACACCAGGGCAGAATAGATATCTTGAAACTGCTAAAAAAAATGATATTTGTTTTGCTATTGGTCCTGCAGGGACCGGTAAAACCTATCTTGCGGTAGCTCTTGCGGTTTCTGCATTGAAGAAGGGAGTTGTAAATAAAATTGTTTTAGCCCGTCCGGCAGTTGAAGCAGGTGAAAGTCTGGGGTTTTTACCAGGTGATTTCAGAGAAAAGATAGATCCTTACCTGCGTCCTTTATATGATTCTCTTGATGATATGATACCTTCCGACAAATTGAAAATTTATATTGAAAAGAGAATAATTGAAATTGTTCCTCTTGCCTATATGAGGGGGAGAACTTTGAACAATTCTTTCGTTATTCTGGATGAAGCACAAAATGCTACGGATATGCAGATGAAAATGTTCTTAACAAGGCTAGGGGCAAACTCAAAGGCAATAATTACGGGAGATATAACCCAGATTGACCTTCCCACTAAAAATGTCAGCGGCTTAGTGCAGGCAAAAGAAATACTACAAAGCATTGACGGGGTCGGCTTTGTATATTTCGATAAAACAGATGTAGTAAGGCACAGGCTTGTAAAAGATATAATTGATGCCTACGAAAAGTTTAGAAATTCACCTTTATAAAATATTACAAAATTTTCTTACTTTCATTCCAATAACTGTCCATTTCCTCAAGGTTTGATTCATTAATTTTCTTTCCGTTTTCTTTTAATCTTTTCTCGATATAATTAAATCTTTTAATAAATTTGCTGTTAGTTTTTCTTAGGGCATTTTCAGGATTTATTTTTAAAAATCTTGAATAATTCACCAAGGCAAAAAATACATCTCCAATTTCATTTTCGAGCTCTTCATTTACTTCATTTTTGACTTTTGAATTTTGACTTTTGACCTCCTCCTGCATTTCCTCAATTTCTTCGATTACTTTATTCCAAATATCTTCTTTGTTATTCCAGTCAAACCCAACCTTTGAAGCTTTCTCCTGCAATCGATTGGCTCTCTGGAGCGCGGGCATAATTTCCGGAACCCCGTCAAGAAGAGATTCTCTCCCCTCTTTTAATTTAATTGATTCCCAGTTTCTTTTTACATGTTCGGCATTCTCTACAACGACATCTCCGAAAACATGCGGATGGCGTCTTATTAACTTTTCTTTTATTGCATCGATAACTTCTTCAAGATTAAAATTATTTTCCTCTTCGGCTATAACAGAATGAAAAATAACATGAAGCAGCAGATCACCTAACTCTTTTTTAAGTTCTTCATAATCTTTATTATCGATTGATTCAACTACTTCATATGCCTCTTCTATTGTTGCAGCTTTAATTGAATCATTTGTCTGTTCTCTATCCCATGGACATTCTACTCTCAACTTTCTCACTATATCAACTAATTCATTGAACTTACTTTCAATCATCTTTTTTATCCTTTATTTTTAAATAGCTTAAGAGAAACAATACCATTTAAGAAAAAGCAAAGATAATGAAAACAATTTTTGCAAGAAAGGAGATATAATGATAGAGGAAAAAATCAAAGAACTGGGATTTAATCTACCGGAAGCACCGAAACCTGTTGCAGCCTATATCCCGGCTCTTGAAGTTAATAATATGGTTTTCACAGCCGGGCAAATTCCTTCAATAGCCGGAGAATTATTGTTTAAGGGGAAAATAGGTAAAGAAGTAACTTTGATGGAAGGGCAACGGGCTGCTGAAATATGTATATTGAATTGCCTGGCAGCAATAAAGGGAGTTATCGGGAATCTCGATAAAATTGAAAGGATTATTAAACTTACGGTATTTGTAAATAGTTCTGAAGGTTTTGCAGATCAGCCCAAAGTAGCGAATGGAGCATCGGAATTACTGATTAAGATTTTTGGTGAAAACGGAAAACATGTTAGGAGTGCTATCGGAGTGAATGAACTTCCGTTAAATGCAGCGGTTGAAGTTGAGATGATTTGTAAAGTTAATTCATAATCCGGCGAAGACATAACAAAATTATTAGGCTCTATTATTGTTTAATTGTCAAATTGTTTAATTGTTTAATTGTTTAATTGCTTAATTGTTTAATTGTTTAATTGCTGTACTTTATAGAGAAGTAAAAAGAATAACCCTATCTAAATCTTTCCCTTAAGAAGGGAAAGACATTATTTTCAATTATGTCTTTTACATATGTCATTCTGACATTTTTAATGATGCTTTAAGATTTTTTATTAAACTTAAAGCAGATTCTTTGTTTTGATGCATCAATGATTTTATAACAGCGCTGCCTACTATTACTCCTTCGCAATATGCAGTTAAATTTTTAACATCTTCAGGGTTTGAAATTCCAAAACCGATTAACATTTTATTCTTTTTAATTAAAGAATAAGTTTTTTTTAGGGGATTCATAATTTCATCACTGTTATTAATATGTTTCCCGGTAGTGCCTGTCATACTGACATAATAAACAAAGCCTTCGCTTAATTCATCTATCTTTTTTATCCTATCTTCAGTAGTAGTAGGTGTTGTTAAAAGAATTTTTTCCAGACCATCAAATGCACCATCAAAAAAATTATCATATTCATCGAGAGGAATATCAGGAATTATAATACCGTTTACTCCGGCAGATTTTGCTTCCTCAGCAAATCTTTGAATTCCATAAGCAAGTATAGGATTTGCATACCCCATTAAAATTACCGGTTTGTCCGATAACTTTCTAATATCATTCACATAATCAAAAGTCGTTTTTATATTGATTCCATTTTCAAGTGCCTTTTGGGAAGAATACTGGATTGTAGGACCGTCAGCTAAGGGATCGCTAAACGGGAATCCTATTTCAAGCATATCGGCACCGGAATTCAGGACATCCATTGCTAAATCAGAAAAACTGTTTTTGTTGGGAAATCCGCTGGTTAAAAAAATTGAAAGGACTTTCTCACCCTTTTCATTTTTGTTAGATATATAATCTGATATTTTATCCATTAAAATTATTCCCCTATGTATTTTATTATAGTATTTAGATCCTTATCGCCTCTTCCGCTCAGGTTTACAATAACTATTTCATCTTTTTTAGTATCCGGCATTAAATAATTCAAATATGCAAATGCATGTGCTGATTCAAGTGCAGGAATAATCCCCTCTTTCCTCGATAAAAATTTTGTAGCTTCAATTGCTTCATCATCTGTAATTGAATGATATTCAGCTAGTACTTCGTCTTTTAAGAAGCTGTGTTCAGGACCAACACCGGGATAATCAAGTCCCGCAGATATGGAGTGTACTTCCGAAATTTGCCCTTCTTCATCTTGAAGAAGATAAGTTCTCATCCCCTGGAATATTCCTTCTCTCCCTAGAGTTAAAGTTGCACAATGTTTGTTTGTATCAATTCCGAAACCTGCAGCTTCAACGCCTATTAACTTTATATTATCATTAATAAACGGATAAAAAATTCCTATAGAATTACTTCCGCCTCCAACACAAGCTACGATATATTCCGGCAACTTTCCTTCGGCAGATAAAATCTGCTTCTTTGCTTCTTTACCAATTACAGATTGAAAATCTCTCACGAGCATGGGATAAGGATGGGGTCCTACAACAGAACCAATTATGTAATGAGTATTTTTAACGTTCGTAACCCAATCGCGTATTGCCTCATTAGTTGCATCTTTTAATGTTCTGCTTCCTGATTTTACGGGAATAACCTGAGCACCAAGAAGCTTCATCCTAAATACATTGGGGCTTTGTCTTTCCATATCAACTTCACCCATATAAACAAAGCATTCAAGGCCGAATTTTGCACATACGGTAGCGGTTGCAACTCCATGCTGTCCTGCTCCAGTTTCAGCGATGATTCTCTTTTTACCAAGTTTTTTGGCAAGTAAGATTTGCCCAAGAGTATTATTAATTTTATGAGCCCCGGTATGACATAAATCTTCACGTTTGAGATAGATTTTTGCTTTGCCATAAAACTCAGTTAAATTTCCTGCAAATGTTAAAGGGGTTGGTCTGCCGTTGTAGTCACTTTGCAATTGATTTAATTCAGTAAGAAATAAAGGGTCATTTTTCAATTCTCTGTAAGTTACTTCAAGTTCCTTTAAAGGAGTAATCAGAGTTTCGGGTACGTATTTTCCTCCGTACTTACCAAATCTTCCGTTTATATCAGGCTGACTATATTCAAGTAAGTTCTGCATAAAGATTTACTTTCTTATTTACAACTGGGGCAAGCTGTTCAATTTTTTCGAGTAGCCGCTTAAATGTATTTGGTTTTAATGACTGGAATCCATCTGATAATGCTTCTTCAGGGTGAGGATGAACTTCAATCATCAGGCCATCAGCACCGCATGCTATTGCGGCCATTCCCATAGGAGTAACCTTATCCCACATTCCTATGCCATGGGAAGGATCAACAATTATTGGTAAATGAGAATGTTTCTTAATAACAGGGATTGCATTTAAATCCAGGGTATTTCTTGTTTGAGTTTCGAAAGTCCTGATTCCTCTTTCACATAGGATTACATTATAATTTCCCCTGGACAGAATATATTCGGCGCTCATTAATAAGTCCTCAATAGTAGCAGCCAATCCTCTTTTTAATAACACAACATTTGACAATTCACCGACTTCTTCCAGCAGGGAGAAGTTCTGCATGTTTCGAGCACCAATTTGAATAATATCTGCAACAGCAGCCACTTGCGGGAGTGTATTAGTATCCTTCGCTTCTGTTACTATCATCATACCTAATTCTTTTTTTACATCAGCCAGGTATTCCAGCCCTTCTTCTTTGAGTCCCTGAAAAGCATATGGACTGGTTCTCGGCTTATAAGCGCCTGCCCTTAAAAACTTAATCCCCATTTCTTTTAATTGTCCGGCAACATCAAATATTTGATCCCTGCTTTCAATAGAGCATGGACCGGCAATTATTGTTAATTCTTCGCCGCCAATTGATTTTCCACCAAGATTTATTACAGTATCTTCCGATTTGACTTCCCTGCTTACCAGTTTATAGGGTTTCGATACCCTGTATACTTCTTCGACGGAGTTCATAATTAAAAATTCCTCTTCGGTTAATGCAGTTGTTTGACCTGTTACACCGATAGCGAGCTTTTCAGAACCCCATATTTCATGATGCTTGCATCCTCTGGAGAGGATTTTATTTATTACCTGCTCAATGTCTTCTTTGGGAGCATTGAGTTTCATCATTATTACCATTTCTATCTCCTTAGATAATTTATTTTATTAAAAAATTCATATACTTTTTCTTTATTCTTCTTACCCGGTTCAGATTCGAGAGAAGATGAAAGATCTATGGCAGCAGGTTTTATATTATTTAGTATTTCTTCAATATTGTTTATTGATATTCCGCCCGCTAATATTATTTTATTCTTTAATTCACCGGGAATCAATCCCCAGTCAAATGGTTTGCCTGTTCCTCCGTATTCAGAAGCAGAATAAGCATCAAATAAATATACAGTATTTCTATATTCATTTAATTTTGAGAAATCAAAGTCATTATTAATTCTGAAGCTTTTAATTTTAGGGTAATTAATTTTATTTATAAGTTCGGGCTCTTCTTCGCCATGCAGCTGAACTGCATTTAAACCTAAATCTGAAGCGATTTTATTAATAAAGTCGGAAGATTCATTTACAAACACACCTACTTTCATTGTGAAGGGTGAAAGACTGCATATTATTTCTTTAGCAGATTCGGGTTCTATAAAACGTTTACTTTTTTTATAAAAAATAAAGCCTACTGCATTTGCTCCGCATTCTTCGGAAATGAGTGCATCTTCCAAATTTGTTATTCCGCAGACTTTAACTTTTACCATTGTTAATTTCCACTGTTAAGCACCATTCCTTTAATTCTTTAAGTTTATCTTCTATATTTTTAGAAGCCATTAAATGTTCACCTACTAATATTGCATCTATATTGGCTTTTGTTAGGAATTCAATATCATCTTTTTTGCTAATTCCGCTCTCACTAACCAAAATGGTTTCTTGAGGAATAAGAGATGACAAATTTAATGTGGTATTAAGATCTACCGAAAAATCGTCTAAATTCCTATTATTTACTCCAAGAACAGGGGTTATACTGAAATCGATTTTCTCAAGCTGCTTTCTTGAATGAATTTCCAGCAAAACTTCTAATCCGATCTCATTTGCCGCATTAGTTAATTCATTTATTTGAGCTTTTGATAAAATCTCACAGATTAATAGAATAATATCTGCACCAGCTCCCCTGGATTGAAAAACCTGGTATTCATCAATAATAAAATCTTTTCTTAAGAGAGGGACTTCTTTTATTAATGCTATCTCCTTTAGGTAATCAATACTTCCTTTAAAGAAATTTTCATCGGTTAAAATTGAAACGGCATCGGCACCGTATTTAAAATATGTCTCTGCAATTTTCAGATGATTAAAATCCTCACGGATTATACCTTTAGATGGGCTAGCTTTTTTTATTTCGGCAATAATAGAAATATTTTGATTTTGGGAAACTTTTTCATAAAAGGATAGTGATTCCAATTCAAAATATTCCATTTCTTTAAAGGAATTAAGGGAATATTTCTGTTTTAGTTTTTTCACCTCTTCTTTTTTAACTTCAACTATTTGATCGAGTATATTCAAAATATTCCTTTTATAAATTGCAAAAGCTATTTAAACTAAAAAACCCTTCCCGGTGAGCGAGAAGGGTTTGTTTTTAATTTCTATTAATTCTTTTTCACCGGGATATACTATTTCTTATAGTAAACCAATACCAAAAGCTAAAATAATATGTCCCGGTAAAATTCTTCATAATTAGAACTACTAATATAGAACTCTTTTGTTATTTGTCAAGGACTAAAATTATTTCTAAATTTCTAAGTTGTTTTATGGTTCACAAATATTTATTTTTGAACCAAGAAAAGAAGGAACATTACAATGAAATCAATAACTATACATCAAATAGATGAGGATATAGATAAAAAACTTAACGAATTAGCTCGCGAAAAAAAAATGAGTCTTAATAAAACTATTAAATTTCTACTCCGAAAAGCACTAAACTTAGAAAGTAATTCAAAAGAAAACCGCAAGAAAGAATTAAGTAAGTTTTTAGGCGCATGGAGTAAAGATGATTTAAATTCTTTTAATAAAGCTGTTTCGGAATTCGAAACAATATCTGAAGAAGATTGGAGATGAAAAGGATTTTACTTGATACAAATGCTATAAGCGCTTTATTTGCCGGAGACCAAAAAGTTTTAACTTATTTAACTGAATCAGAAAATATATTGATATCTGTATTTGTTTTAGGTGAGCTTTATGAAGGATTTAAAGGGGGAAAAAAAGAAAAGAAGAATCGTGAATTACTACAAAATTTTCTTATGGAAAATGATGTTGAAATTTTGGATGCGACTAAAGAAACTGCTGAAAGTTTTGCTGTAATAAAAAATAAACTGAGATCTTTAGGTAAACCTATTCCCATCAATGATGTATGGATTGCTGCTCATGCCATAGAATATAATGCAATAATCATTTCTTATGACAAACATTTTAACTCTATTGAAGGGTTGCATATTTGGAATTATTAATCCAATATATTTTAGCCAGGTTCATATTTTTTACAAATCTCTAAAACATTGTTTCCATTTCAGCAAATGTAGTAGACTTTTTATTGATTACTAAACCTTTTTAACTCATTCAATTTTGCAATAGCAGCGCCGCTTAATATTGAATCTTCGGCGGCTTTCTGACATTCTGTTAAGCTATCGGAAAAATCAGCACAGTATAATGCCATTGCAGAATTTGCTGTAATTGTATGAAATGCTCCATTACGGTTTTTATTTTCCAATACATCTAAAATAATTTGAGCATTTACTTCTGCAGTATCTCCTTTTATATCCTGATCAGATATTTTAGGATAGCTGAATGAATCATTTGAAATCGTATATGTTCTTATCTCTTCAGAATTATTATACTCATGGATTTCGGTTATATCACCCAGATAGATTTCATCATATCGATCATCACAGCAAATAAAACAGGCTTTTTCAAAATCAAGGTACTTTGCAGCTTCCGACATTGTTCTGGCTGCTTTCCTGTTAAAAGTTCCAATTAGCTGTTTTTTAACTCCTGCGGGATTTGTTAAAGGACCGAGCATATTAAAGACTGTTTTCATAGCAAGTTCCTTTCTCACGGGTGCAGCATACTTCATTGCGGGATGATAAAGAGGTGCAAACAAAAATGTAATCCCTATTTCTTTTAGTGCTCTTTCAGACTCATCCCTGCTTAAATTAATATTTACGCCAAGGTGCTGCAAAACATCAGCGCTGCCGCTTTTACTGGAAATAGATCGATTACCGTGTTTAGCTACTTTTATTCCTGCACCGGCGGCAGTAAATGCAACTGCAGTAGAAATATTAAAACTGCCTGAGTTATCCCCTCCGGTTCCGCACACATCTATAGCATTTTCATCATCGCATTCAATTTTAACACAATTGTTTCTCATTGCTTTGGCAAACCCGGCAACTTCCGAAGGTGTTTCGCCTTTTGCTTTTAGAGCAACTAAAAAACCGGCGAGCTGGGAATTATTAACCGTACCGGTCATTACATCATTCATAACAGTAAATGCTTCATCGAAAGAAAGGTCTTCCTTTTCGATTACTTTTTCCAGGTATTGTTTCATCATTATCCTCCAAAACTATTGAGACAACCAGTTATTTATTATGTTTTTTCCTTCCTTCGTTAGAATTGATTCGGGATGGAATTGAATCCCTTCGACAGGAAAATCTTTATGACGTATTCCCATAATGACACCATCGTCAGTTTCAGCAGAGATTTCAAGACATGATGGGAGAGACTCCCTATCAACTACCAGGGAATGATACCTCGTGGCTTCAAAACGCTGCGGGATATTATTAAATAAAGTCCTGCTATCATGATTTATAAACGAAGTCTTACCGTGCATAAGGTGTGCGGCTTTTACAACTTTCCCGCCGTAAACAACTCCCATAGCCTGGTGTCCTAAGCATACACCTAATATCGGCGTTGTTTTCCCGAATTCTTTATAGGCAATTAAAGATGCCTTTGAATCTTCAGGTATTCCGGGTCCCGGTGAAACTAAAATTTTATCCGGTTTTAATTCATCAATCTGTCCGGCATCAATTTCATCATTCCTTTTAATAGTAACCTTAATTGTATGGTTCCCTAAAAGCTGAACAAGGTTATAGGTAAAAGAGTCATAATTATCAATTACTAGAATTTTCATCAATCACCTCCGCATATTTTAACGCATTTATCATTGATGCCGATTTATTTTTAACTTCCTTTGCTTCGAGCTTAGGGACACTATCGGCTACTATCCCCGCTCCAGCCTGCCAGTATATAGTATCTCCTTTTGCAAACAATGTTCTGATTGCAATACACATATCCAGATTCCCTGAGAAATCGAAATACCCTACCGAACCTGCATAAACATTTCTTTCTTCTCTTTCATAATCATTTATTAATTGGATTGCTCTGATTTTTGGAGCACCGGACACAGTTCCTGCAGGGAAACAAGACATTAATGCATCTATGGAATCCTTATCTTTTGAAAGCATCCCTTCAACTTTGGATACTATATGCATTACATGCGAATATTTTTGAATTTTCATACTTTCACTTACTTCAACTGTCCCATACTCACAAACTCTTCCAAGATCATTTCTTCCCAGATCGACAAGCATAGTGTGTTCAGCCAGTTCTTTTGGATCATTCATTAAATCTTTCTCAAGAGCCTTTTCTTCTTCACTATTTCTGCCACGTCTCCTTGTACCTGCAATTGGAAGTACCTGTGCTCTTCTATTTTTAACTTTTAATAAATCTTCCGGAGAAGTTCCGATTATTTTGAAATTATTTTTGAATTCGAGGTAATACATATAGGGAGAGGGATTGATTATCCTCAGAGCGCGGTAAACATTCAGTAAATCTCCTTTAAATTTTGAAGAAAATCTTTTGGAAAGTACAATCTGGAAGATATCTCCCTCCACAATATTTTTCTTGCTGCATTCAACCTGTTCACAAAACTCAGAAGAATCAAAATCCCCTGATATATGGTTTTCTAAGGAAAAGTTAGAGATATATTCTATCGGTTTTTTTAATTCATCTTTAAGTTCTTTTAATTTTTCTCTTGCCTCGGAATAAGCTTTTTCAAGGTCTGTATTTTCATCAATTTTTACGTTTGAAATTAGAATTATTTGATGCTTATAATGGTCAAAGGCAAGAATTGTTTTATAAATACCTAGAGTTGAATCGGGATTATTAAAACTTTCAGTTGTAAATTGAATAACCTTCTCCACAAGAGAAATATTTTCAAAACCAAGGTAACCTACAATTCCTCCTGTAAAATCAGGCAGTTCCTCAATTTTTGGCTGTTTATATTTCTTTAATTCTTCTCGAATATATTCAAATATTGAGATATTAATTTTTCTGGTTGAGCCATTGGTAAACTCTGTAACTTCCATCCCTTTATTTGAAAAAAGTTTCTCAGGTTCTCTCCCAATGAAAGAATACCTTGCCATATTAGCGGAACGCTCAACCGATTCAAGCAAAAAATTCTGCTGTTCATTCTTACGAATTTTTAGGTATGCGAGAACGGGGGTTAGTAAATCTGCAGTTATAATCTCATAAACAGGGATGAGATTATAGTTTTTTGATAATGCTTTAAATTGTTCGAAGTTCATATAGTATTTAATTTTTTTAATTTAATATTTATCGACAATTTTTAGAGTACGAGTACGATTAAGAAAAATGAGCATAAAAAAACCCTTCCCAGTGTTTCTGAGAAGGGTTTAATTATAAAATTATATTATTATTTATCTCATATCACCGGGACATGCTATTATACAAGTTGCTCCACCACCATGAGTGATTAGAATTTAGATAATATGTCCCGCTAATACTTTTCATAATTGAATAGTAAATATACACTTCTTTTCGGTTTTGTCAATGCTAAAATAAAAAAAATGATAAAACGAGAGCTAATGATGGGTATAGGTTAGAGGAATAAAGTATAGGGGTATAAGATATAGCCGTTCCAATATAAATTAGCAATGCGGAGAGGAAATTAAGCATAATTAGAGCGTACGCTCTCTAATGAACTTAGTAAATAAATGCCTCTATTATGGTGATCGAAGCTGCCAGTTCAAGAGAAATATTTCACACCTACGGTGTTCAATAAGATTGTTTGGCTACTATCTTGCTAATAACATTTCACCGCTCTGCGGTTAGGAGATTAAATATTAAACAATAGTCCAAGTCTTATAAATAATGAATTAAAAATATTTATTTCTTTTTCTGAAATAATTGAACCGCTATAAAAATTAGAGGTAATTAGCTTGGCTTTCTTGCTGTAAGTTTTTGTTATTTCCATTATAAAGTTAATGTGACTTTTTGCCGAAAATTTTATACCTCCTGTAAATTCAGCGGAAAAATTATTATTTGAATTTTCCAGATGCTGAATGTTACCGTCGATAATACTTAACATCCCACCAGGCTTCATACTATTTGAATAGTAATATACTCCTGCTCCAATATAAGGTTCAATTTCCCAATTTATAGGGTAATAGTTTAGAGAAGCTCCGATACCGATAACATTGTTGTTATATCCAGGCAAAAAAGCATCGTTTAATTCCGATACATACAATCTTATCGCCGGAGTAATTGTCAAGGGAATATGTTCAAAAGAATACTCTGCTGAAAATGAGGGTCCAAACTGATAATTGAAATATGTATTTCCTACTAAAAAATTACCGTTTATACCAATTTTAATAGTTTGGGTATAAATGCAGCTACTTAATAAGAAAACTAGAATTAAGACTAACTTTTTCATGTTTATTCCAGTAGTTTATTTAATCAATCTCCTTTTCTAGAATATAAATGAATATTGAAATCCAATTTTAATTAATCCATTGTCTATTTCATTGAAACCTTGATATTGCGAAAAAAATCACTTTGATAATAAGCAAATACTTTCTCATTAGGAAAACAATACATAAGATCCAGATTAAAATGTTTAGATACATTATAACCTAGACCTAAACAAAAAAAAGTGAATGAACCGCCAGTTGAACCTGAATTATGTGAACTGCCTATCCCATTAAAGTAATCTATTCCAAGTGAACCATAAAAGTTAGAGCTAAATAAATCGGACAGCAGAAATATTCCTATATCAAAACCTTCAAAGTCTTCATAAATCACCATTATTCCATACCTAACGTCTATTTTATAGCTTTTTAAAAACCTAACTCCGGTGGTTAAATGTATATTGATAGGAATAATTCCAAATTCTATTGAGTTTCCAGCATGATACTTGACTAACATTAGATCCAATTCATCTCTTATTCCCAATTCAAAGTTCACTTCGGATACAGAACTACTTTCTTTCAATATATAGCCCTGTTGATTATGATTCTCCTGAGAAATGATTGATAAAGAAAAAAGAATAAGAAATAGAAAAAGTTTCATCATTTCCTCTCCTTTTGTTCCTTTTATTGATTAAAAATGGTAAGTATATTTATAACCAATATTCAAGCCTATAACCCCGCCAACGATAATACCTAAGGGGAGGCTTATAAGTCCAACCGCAACGAAATTATAATCATGCGGGTAAGGAGGATTTCCTTCATGTATTTCAGCCGGTATAATTTCACTTGCTGTTAGTAAAACTCCTGCTAGAAAACCACAAAATATTCCGGTAACAACTCCCTGAATATGGTTTTTATAACCTATTTCTTTTATTAAACCCAATGGAATCTTCTCATCTCCAGTAAGGTCTTCATTTATTTTACACTTTAATGAATTGGGCTGGAATATTAAATTTTCAGCTTCAATTTCTCTTCCGTTTTTTAATGACAAATGAGCGGAGCGATTATCTGATGTTTTATAATCAATAGAATTTATTTCAGATAAGGGAATTACTTCATTTCCATTTTTGACTATATCATATTTAAATAATAAAGAATCCGATTGAATCCTCGCACCTAAATCTGTAATTAAAGAAGAATCAATATTTAATTTAATATTTAACTTTTTATTACCTGAATGATCATTAAAATAATTATAATACTCTTTCTTAGAGTTAAACTCTTTAATAGTATAATTTGTTGAGCATGCTGTAAAAAATAGAGAACAGAGAGTAATTATTAATACTCCGATTTTAGAATCATTCCCCATAATATTTCATCCCTTTTTTTATAACTTAAACAATTATAAGATATAAGTTTTTCAAAAACAAGAGTTATGTTTAATTCAATCAGAGGAATTAGAGATTTTACATTTATTTAATGCCGGGAATTTACATTTTTACCTCACCCCCTAGCCCCCTCTCCTTAGAAAGGAAGAGGGGGAAGTCCCGTTTTTTCTTACCTTGAAACTCAAAACGGTTTATCTTTATATTTAATAATTAAAAATTAGGGAATTGTTCTGTTTTATGACCAGAGAAATGTTTCGATCAAAAATTCACCGTGCCACCGTAACAATGGCAGAATTGTATTATGAAGGCAGTATAACAATAGATAAAGATTTACTGGAAACAGCGGATATTTTACCTCATGAAAAGGTACAGGTAGTAAATGTAAATAACGGCAGCCGTCTAGATACTTATACTATGGAAGGTCCTGCAGGCAGCGGAATGATTTGTTTAAATGGTCCTGCTGCGCGTCTTGGAGCAGTAGGTGATGAAGTTATTATAATTGCTTATTCACAGATGTCCGATGAAGAAGCTCATAATCATAAACCTAAAATAATTTTGGTGAATAAAGAGAATAAAGTCTTGAAAATTTTGTGATTTTTAAGCTTTTGGATTATAAGTTTCATTGATTTTTAGCTAAGTTTTAACTAATATGGATATAAATAAAAAGGCAGGGATATGAAAAAGTTAGCGGTTTTATTTTTTCTTATTATAAGTCTTTCGGCGGCAAATGCGCAATATAAAGATTCAGGTTTCCATGAGACTGATATTAAAGATGCAATGATTGATAATTCTCCTTCATCTTTCTTCGGGTTTTTGAAATCCAGCAATTTCCAAATGCATCAGACATATGATTTTTCATATTCTTCCGGCGGCGGACAGGGATTAGCTCTTGGTGTGTTAACAAACAGCATGCTTTATAAATTTTCCAACAACTTAAACGGACAGCTTGATATAAGCCTGGTTCATTCTCCTTACAGTTCACTTGGAAGGGATTTTCAAAACAGCATTAATGGAATTTATATCAGTAAAGCTGCAATAAATTATCAGCCATGGAAAAATATGCTAATTTCAGTTCAATATAGAAATCTTCCTTATTCATATTACAATCCTTTTAATCCTTATAATTCGTATGGCTTCGGGTATAGTCCGTTTGATAGTAATGATAACAGCTCTATTTTCATCAGATAAAAATAAAGGTGCCATTAAGGAAAGGTTAGATTTTAGCGGCAATTATGAGTGTGAATAAGTGAAGGTAAGAACCCGTCTACAAGGACCATCAAAAAAAACAAATATAAAATCTTCAACATCTAATTTTTTTTATAATATAATTATTGCTTTTTTAGCAGTTGTAATTATTTTTTTGGCTTACTCTGTATACTTAAAAATCAAAAATAAAGAAGAAGCAGAAAAAGAACTTGCAAAAAAAAAGACTGCAGCTCCTATAATCCAGCTTGAAGTTTTGAATGGGTGCGGAAGTTCAGGTGCTGCTGAAAAGTTTACTGATTTTTTGAGAAAAAATAACTTTGATGTTGTACAGACTGGAAATTATATCTCATTTGATGTAAATAAATCGATGGTAATTGATAGAACCGGGAATAAGGAAAATGCTATTAAAGTTGCAGATGCTCTGGGGATTGATCATAATAACATTATTCAGCAAATAAATAATGATTATATACTTGATGTTTCATTAATTATCGGAAAAGATTTTAAACAACTTAAACCAAACAATCAATAAATAAAAAGGATTTAATTTGGATTCTAAACAATTAGCCGATAACATCACTGATTTTATTTTTAATAAGAAAGGTTTTGATGTTAAAATTTTAGATCTTCGTGAACTTACTGCAATGGCTGATTATTTTGTAATTTGCAGTGCCGATTCAGACACACAGGTCAAAGCAATTGCAGATGAAATTGATAAAACCCTTAGAGATGAAGGAATTAGAACCTGGCATAAAGAAGGCTATAAAGGTCTAAACTGGGTTTTGCTCGATTATTTTGATGTGGTTGTTCATATATTTAAAAAGGATGTAAGAACCTATTATAACCTGGAAAGACTCTGGGGGGATGCACCTGCAGAGGATGTGAAAGACCCGGCTTTGGAATCATTTGAAAAGAAGAATTACAAGACATCAAAATCTCTGAAATAATTAACTGAAATAAACCAAAAATTGTCATTCTGAATGCGAAGTAACCCAAGACCTGTATTTGAAAGATGACATCTTTATATTTTGAAGATAAAGTTTACACGGGTTTACGTTTTAATAAAAAATTGAAAATAATTTTTCTTTTTAAAGATGTTATCTTTAGGTATACGTAACTTGAGCTAAGTAATATAGTAACCGGAAATTATTTTGAAAGAATATTTACATCATATATTTGAAAAAGCATCTGAGAGCCTTCCCTACTTAAAGGATATTCCCATTATATTCGATATCCCGAAAATTGAAACTCACGGCGATTTCTCTACGAATGCTGCAATGCTGTTAACAAAACAATTGAGAAAAAATCCACGGCAGATAGCTCAAGAGATTTTATCAAACCTCAATTTGGATTCCAATATTATATCAAAAACCGAAATAGCAGGGCCGGGATTTATAAATTTCTTTTTCACTCCGGATTTTATAGCAAATATAATAAGAGATATTCTGAAAGAGGGGGATAATTACGGGAAGTCCGCCAGATATTCGGGTAAGAAAGCAAATGTGGAATTTGTATCTGCGAATCCTACTGGTCCTTTAACAGTAGGACACGGCAGAAATGCGGTTGTAGGAGATACCATTGCTAATCTACTTGAATGGATTGGATATAATGTTGACAGGGAATACTATTTTAATAATGCTGGGAGACAGATGCGGGTTCTTGGGGATTCTGTCAAACAGAGGTATTTAGAAATTTGCGGAGAAGTGATAGATTTCCCTAAAGACTATTACCAGGGTGAATATATAAAAGAGATAGCAAAGAAGTTATATGATATTCATGGTGATAAACTAAAGGATGAATCTCCGGAAGGAATTTTTAAGGATGCCGCCGAAAAGGAAATTTTTAATGAAATAAAAAATACTTTACAGAGACTTAACATTAACCATAAGATATTTTTTAATGAAAATTCTCTATATGAAGATGGAAAGATAGAGTCTTTGCTGGAAACTTATAAAAATGAAAATTTATCATATGAAAAAGACGGTGCAGTCTGGTTAAAGCTCTCTGAAATTGAAAATGGTTCCGTTTCAAACGAAGATAGACAGGATAAGGTAATTGTAAAGTCTACCGGTGAACCTACTTACAGGCTTCCGGATATCGCTTATCACTCTACAAAGTTTGATAGAGGCTATGATTTAATAGTCGATTTATTTGGTTCGGATCATATTGCAACTTTTCCCGATGTTTTAGCAGGACTAAAAGCGCTTGGTTATAATCCGGGAAAGGTAAAAGTATTAATTCATCAGTTTGTAACGATTATGGAGAATGGTGAAACGGTTAAGATGTCGACACGGAAAGCCAATTATATCACGCTTGATCAGTTGATAGATGATGTCGGAAGTGATGTAGTGAGGTATTTTTTCAATATGAGAAATATTACGACACACATGAATTTTGATTTAACACTGGCAAAAAAGCAGTCTGATGAAAACCCGGTATTTTATTTACAATACGCACATGCGAGGATCTGTTCAATATTGAAAATGACAGAAAAGGAAGATTTATCTTCTTCGGTTGAAAAATTAGATTTATTAACTACAGATGAAGAGCAGAAGTTGTTAAAAAAACTGCATGAGTTTAAGGAGGAAATTTTATACAGTGCAGAAAATTTTGAAACAAACCAGGTATGCAGTTATCTTGAGGAATTAGCCGCAGCATTTCACCGGTTTTATACATTTCACAGAGTTCTCGGTTCTGAAAAAGAATTAGCAGAAGCCCGAATAGCTCTTGTCAGAGCAGTTAAGATAGTAATTAAAAACGGGTTAACTATTTTGGGTGTGAATGCTCCGGAAAGAATGTAATATTGGGATTTTAACCTAATTAAATTATCGGAGAATGAAATGTCAAAGAATAAAAAGAGGGATAAAAAGGAGAAAACAGATCTTAAAAATTCCGAAGAGGTTAAAATTGAGAAGGAAAAATTAGATAAAAAGTTTTATGAAAAGGAATTAGCCCGAATGCAGCTGGAACTAGTTAAGCTGCAAGAGTGGATTAAAGAAAAAAAGCTAAAAGTTGTTATTATTTTTGAGGGACGTGATGCTGCAGGGAAAGGGGGTGTAATTAAGAGAATAACTCAAAGTTTGAATCCAAGAATCTGTAGAATAGTTGCATTGGGAACACCAACCGAACGGGAAAAAACTCAATGGTATTTTCAAAGATATGCTCAGCATCTACCTGCTGCCGGCGAAATGGTTCTCTTTGACAGAAGCTGGTACAACAGAGCCGGAGTTGAAAAGGTTATGGAATTTTGTTCGATGGAAGAGTATAATGAATTTTTAAGATCCTGCCCGGAGTTTGAAAGAATGCTTGTGCGTTCAGGAATACAATTAATCAAATACTATTTCTCGGTTAGTGATGAAGAACAGGAAAAAAGATTCCAGGCTAGAATTCTGGACAGATCAAAAAGATGGAAATTAAGTCCTATGGATCTGCAATCACGATCAAAGTGGGTAGAGTATTCAAAGGCGAAAGATGAAATGTTTAACTATACTGATATTAAACAAGCTCCCTGGCATGTTGTTAATGCCGATGATAAAAAGAAGGCAAGATTAAACTGCATTTCTCATCTATTAAGTTTGATTGAATATGAAGATTTAACACCGGAATCAATGAAACTTCCACCACGACAAAAACATGAAGATTATATAAGACCGCCTATTTCCGATCAGACTTTTGTTCCTGAGAAGTATTAATAGTCTGAACATCCATTGTGCAACGCAGACACCAAAATAGGTTAAAAGTTAATGGTTAATAGTTAATCGGAGGAAATGATCGCGATTAACAAAATCTTTTTGATGTACAATATCCCAGCTTTTCTGTTATACAATGTAAAGTTACCCCCTTATTCTGAAAACATTTCTATTAGTTTGGATATTATCTTACTTTGAATTGGTTTACTAAGAATTGTAATTTTTTTTATTAATCTTGACTTATCTACTGTCCTTATTTGATCCAAAACTATTTGTCCCTGTTTACCTTCAACTTTACATGGAACTCGTGTGGGATAATTATGAAGCCTCGAAGTTAATGGTGCTATTATTACTGTAGATATATGATTATTCATTTCGTTAGGAGAAATAATTACACAGGGTCGTGTTTTTTTAATTTCACTTCCTATTGTAGGATCTAAATTTATTAAATAAACTTCAAATCTTTGATATTCCATTTACCATTCCCACTCTTCATTATCCCACGATATTGTATTTTCTAAATATTCCTTGTCCATGAGAACGTCATCATTATTTTCTGACATTTTTTGAAAAGCACTCTCCCAATCATCTCTTATTTTTGAAGTAGATTTTAATATAATTGTTTTATCTTTGACTTCTATTTCTACTTCACTTTTTAACCCACTTTGTTCAAGCATATGTCTTGGTATCCTAATACCCTTAGAATTTCCTATTTTAATTACCTTTGTTTTCATATTAAGTCCTTTTATTAATGTAGATACAATGTAATTACTTGTTCAATAATATGCAAATTACATTTTATATACTTAAATGCAACAGTCGTGGTAGAAATGCGTTACCAAGCATTCCCCACACAGTTCCCGGCGTGCAGTTTTTTCGCACCGGGTTCTTCAATGATACTCGCTTTCGGATAAAAGTATTAAATCTCAATTTTATATAGTTTAGTGATTAAACAGAAAATAATAATTAAATCCTAATACAATACCGGTCATAGCTCCTGAAAATAAACCAAAAATAGCACAAAATATTGTTGCCTGAAACTGGCTAAATGTAGGTGTTCCGCCCATTCCACCACCTTCAGGATGATATATCCATCCAGTAGCTCCTATTGCTCCTCCGGCAACAGTACCAAGTAGAAGGCCTGGTAAAGCACCTTCAAAATGATTATTATAACTTAGCTGTTTTATTTGAGAAATCGGTATTTTAGAATTGTAATTTAAAAGCGATGTATCCTTTAAAAACATAGTATCATTTCTAATTTCTGCACCATTATAAACAAAAATTGAGCTATCATTAGTAAAAGTAATTTTCAATTCATCTTTATTTTGGGCAGATTCATTAAATTCTTTGTAAAGATCTTCCTTAGAATAGTATTTTGATACTTCATATGTATGTGAACAACCAAAAATGAATAAAAACAATATTGTTAAGGATGCATAAAGTTTTTTCATAAAAATACCATTTAATATTCGAACCATTGATAATCATCAGCATAAGAAATATCTATTGTCCATTGTCCATCGGGCATGAAATATCTGGCTCAGTATGTTTTCCGGGTTGCCATTTCTAATAACAGAATTATTAAACATCAAGCAGGATTTGTTACCTTCAAATACAAAGACTCCAACACTAAGGTTTACAATTTATGAAACTTACTACTGAAGAATTTATCAGGCGCTTTCTTCAACATGTCCTCCCTAAAGGATTTGTTAAAGTTAGATACTTCGGGTTATTCGCCATAAAAAACCGGAATCTCCTTTGCATTGTCAGACAACTATTTGATTCTACTACTATAATCAATACAAAACCTAATGATAAAACCGCTGCAACAAAAAAGTCCTTGATAATTTTATGTCCCATATGCGGGAATCAAATGAATTTAGTACTTACACTACAGCGTCTTAATTATTACGATAAGTCTCCGCCTTTAAATAATTTTTCCTTTTTTATAAATGATGAACACTTAGCTATAAATTAAAATCTTAATAGTTCTCAATAAATTATTTCTAAATATGGGAAATTATCTCAATACTAATGAATTTATAATTACCCTTAAGCTGGTTATTGAAAAAAATCAAACTTAACCCATTCAATATCCCTCTTTCGGACATATTTGGGTTTATTACTTCTAAATAAAATTTCTTGAAATTACAGGTAGCTGAGTAAGTCGCTTGCGGCTTAGTCCAACAAAGGATTATGCCTCGGCAGGCTTCGGCATGAATCCCTTATAACGTTAGCTGCTGCCTTTTAAATTATTTTTTGTTGTTTATTTAAAGTTTAATAACTCTGTAATATTCGAATTTGTTTGTACGATATACTAAAATTGCTCGCTTGATTAATAATGAATTAATTTATATACTTGTATTGCTATTGTATTGACAATAATTTAAGAAATAAAATGAATAAATCAGCAACCATACAAGCACGAATTGATCCTAATGTTAAGAATAAAGCTCAAAAAGTTCTTGACAAACTTCATATTTCTATGTCTGAAGCAATCTCAATATTTTTAACTCAGGTTTCTCTTAATAATGGAATTCCATTTGAAATTCGAATTCCAAATAAATTAACTGAAGAAACTCTTGAAAAGTCTGAAAAAGGTGAAGAGTTACATGAAGTTTCTGATATTAAACAACTTTTCAAGGAACTCAATAATTGAGATTATTTTATTCCTCTCAATTCAAAAAAGATTTTAAAAAAATTAAAAGCCAGGGAAAAGATATATCTCAACTTGAAATTGTTATTGAGAAGCTATTAAATAATGAGCAATTAGATATCAAATATCGTAATCATAAACTTGTTGGCAAATGGAAAAACTACCGGGATTGTCATATAGAACCAGATTGGATTCTAATTTACAAACTAACTGATATAGCTTTATTCTTAGAAAGAACAGGCTCTCATTCTGATCTATTTAGATAACTTCTATTATAGCAGCGAAGACGGTACCGATATTAGAATTATTCAAGATTTTCTCGGGCATTCCTCTATTAGAACTACTATGATCTATACCCAACTAACACCTTTGATTAAATCTAATACCTATCAAAAGATAAACAGCTTAATGAACGACCTCTTTTAGTTCTGCTGTTGTGGTTAAGCTATCGGAGATTATTAGGGACTATAGGGATATCTATCTGGCTAAATATTCTAACTCAATGCTTCCTTCACATAAGAAAGCTCTCTTCGATATCTCTTCTTGCCGGACTCCCATTATGGGAGGACAAGTATACAAATGTAATTCTTGCAGCCATTATCATTACAGCTTCCATTCTTGCGGCAATAGAAGCTGTAATAATTGCCAGAACAATAATGCTGATGATTGGTTAGCCAAAAACAATAATCTGCTGCTTCCGGTTAATTACTTTATGATTACCTTTACTTTACCTGATGAGTTACGATCTTTTGCAAGAAGCAATCAAATACTTTTTTATAATCTTCTATTCAACTGCTCGGCAAGAACTCTTGACTCTTTCTCATCAAATCCAAAACACATTGGTGCTAAACCCGGATATCTCGGCGTGCTGCATACCTGGTCCAGAAAACTATCCTTTCACCCGCATATCCATTATCTAATTACCGGTGGTGGCCTATCGGTTAACAGTCAATGGGTTAGCTCAAATAATAAATTCTTATTCCCTGTTAAAGCTCTATCCATTGTCTTTAAGGCTAAATTCCGGGATGAATTAAGAAAACTAAATCCACTATTATTTAACCAAATATCTTACTCGACATGGGCTAAGAATTGGGTTGTTAACTCAATCCCGGTTGGTAATGGATGCCATGCTATGAAATATCTGGCACAGTATGTCTTCCGGGTTGCCATTTCTAATAACAGAATTATTAAACATCAAGGAGGCTTTGTTACATTCAAATATAAAGACTCCAAAACTAAGGTTCACAAATTTATGAAACTTACTACTGAGGAGTTTATCAGACGCTTTCTTCAGCATGTCCTGCCTAAAGGCTTTGTTAAAATTAGATACTTGGTGATCGAAAAAGAATCAAATTTTATCCCTTCAATATCCCTCTTTCGGACATATTTGAGTTTATTACTTCTATATAAAATTTATTGAAATTACAGGTTAGTTGAGTAAGTCGCTTGCGGCTTAGTCCAACAAAGGATTATTATATGATGGCTATGCCATGCCTCGGCAGGCTTCGGCATGAATCCCTTATAACGTTAGGCAACAACTATTGATATTAGACTAATTTTATCCCAGTTTCGATTATTTCTTTTGCTAATGGGTTCTCAAATGAAAAATCCCTTGGATTAAATGGAAGGATTTCTAAGCTTGAACTGATTGATAAAGTTAACTTTCTTATCTTATCTTTATCTTTAATCCTGCTCCCCTCAAACGAATTTGATACTATTGCTATATCTATATCACTCCATTCATTGTTTCTACCTTTGGCATAACTTCCAAATAAATATGCATTTTCTATTGAAATATTATTTTCTTTTAATAACGAAATATATCTTTCAACAATAACTTTTATTTTATCTGGGACATTAACCATTGATATAACTCTTTAATTCGTTTTACATTCTCTTCAGCAAATTCTTTTGTACAAGTTTTATAAAATTCATTTTTATATTCAGGGTATCTTACTTCTAAATTAAAGTCATTTATTTTATCCAGAATTACTATTTTATTTTCATCAATTACAATATGCGATTCTTCAGCCAATCTTACTAAATTATGAAGTTTTGGTGGTATTTTATTCCCATTATTTTTTACGTAAATAGCTTTTAAAAGTTTCTCTAAAACTAAATGACCAATAAACAAAGCCCAATCATATTTACCAGCTTCATATAAAGTAGTTAAAGTTTCTAAATCATGTTCTGCACTATCAAACCAGTATTTAATATGTTCTTCTTGAGTCATATTCGATTTTTTGTTTTGTACTAATTTAATAAAAATATTGAAATTTTACTTATTTGTTATTATTTGCCGTCGTAATGTATTACACTGGAATTGATCTTCACAAATTTACTTCTTTTTTAACTACTGTTGAATCTGAAAAACCTAGCCGATAATTAGAAAATATTTTTATTACAGACTACGTTGAACAAGAACCTTTATGCGGAGTACTAAACTCTAAAAACTGAAGATGCCGAATGCGTAAGAAGCAGTCAGCTTTAACTTAGTGTTGAACTAAGCCGCAAGAGGCGGGGAGTTTATCTGCATTCTACCTATTTCTTTGCATCCCGCTTTCTAAACTGTCTTTAAGAAGTCTCTTAAACAGACCGGCATCAACAAGGACGCTTCTGTACATACTCTCCGGCATTCCTACGCTACTCATTTACTTGAAGATGGTACCGATATTAGAATTATTCAAGATTTTCTCGGGCATTCCTCTATTAGAACTACCATGATCTATACTCAACTAACACCTTTGATTAAATCTAATACCTATCAAAAGATAAATAGCTTAATGAAAGACCTCTTTTAGCTCTGCTGCTGTGGTTAAGCTATCGGAGATTATTAGGGACTATAGAGATATCTATCTGGCTAAATATTCTAACTCAATGCTTCCTTCACATAAGAAAGCACTCTTCGATATCTCTTCTTGCCGGACTCCCATTATGGGAGGACAAGTATACAAATGTAATTCTTGCAGCCATTATCATTACAGCTTCCATTCTTGCGGCAATAGAAGCTGTAATAATTGCCAGAACAATAATGCTGATGATTGGTTAGCCAAAAACAATAATCTGCTGCTTCCGGTTAATTACTTTATGATTACCTTTACTTTACCTGATGAGTTACGATCTTTTGCAAGAAGCAATCAAATACTTTTTTATAATCTTCTATTCAATTGCTCGGCAAGAACTCTTGACTCTTTCTCATCAAATCCAAAACACATTGGTGCTAAACCCGGATATCTCGGCGTGCTGCATACCTGGTCCAGAAAACTATCCTTTCACCCGCATATCCATTATCTAATTACCTGTGGTGGCCTATCGGTTAACAGTCAATGGGTTAGCTCAAATAATAAATTCTTATTCCCTGTTAAAGCTCTATCCATTGTCTTTAAGGCTAAATTCGGGATGAATTAAGAAAACTAAATCCACTATTATTTAACCAAATATCTTCCTCGACATGGACTAAGAATTGGGTTGTTAACTCAATCCCGGTTGGTAATGGATGCCATGCTATGAAATATCTGGCACAGTATGTCTTCCGGGTTGCCATTTCTAATAACAGAATTATTAAACATCAAGGAGGCTTTGTTACATTCAAATATAAAGACTCCAAAACTAAGGTTCACAAATTTATGAAACTTACTACTGAGGAGTTTATCAGACGCTTTCTTCAGCATGTCCTGCCTAAAGGCTTTGTTAAAATTAGATACTTCGGGTTGTTCGCCATAAAAAACCGGAATCTTCTTTGCATTGTCAGGCAACTATTCGATTCTACTACTATAATCAATACAAAACCTAATGATAAAACCGCTGCAACAAAAAAGTCCTTGATAATTTTATGTCCCATATGCGGGAATCAAATGAATTTAGTACTTACACTACAGCGTCTTAATTATTACGATAAATCTCCGCCTTTAAATAATTTTTCCTTTTTTACAAATGATGAACACTTAGCTATAAATTAAAATCTTAATAGTTCTCAATAAATTATTTCTAAATATGGAAAATTACTTCAATACTAATGAATTTATAATCACGCTTAAGCTGGTGATCGAAAAAGAATCAAATTTTATCCCTTCAATATCCCTCTTTCGGACATATTTGGGTTTATTACTTCTATATAAAATTTATTGAAATTACAGGTTAGTTGAGTAAGTCGCTTGCGGCTTAGTCCAACAAAGGATTATGCCTCGGCAGGCTTCGGCATGAATCCCTTATAACGTTAGGCATCCTTTAAATACTATAATTAAATCCTGCTAAAAATGTCGTGTAAGTTCCTCTTGTACTAAATAATCCAAAATAATTTGAATTTATATAGGTATTTAATTTAAATGAAAATACTAAATTTAATTTCTTTGTCATTGGATGGGATATTCCTGCTCCAATTCCAAGACCGAATAGATTCTCACTCATTTTTTCTTGTGTTCCCGGATTTATTTGATATGTTACTACCGCATTTGTTTCTGGATCAATTATTTTTATTACATTATAGCTATAATAAGTTAGATGTGAATATCCTGCTTCTACATTGGCGAATGCTGTAAAAAGTTTATTTGTGTGAAGATTTATTTTACTACCCAAATATACAGGAACTAAAACGTGATCAGTTTCAGGAGAAACTGTAAAATACTGTTGTTGTTGTACCTTTGACCAATCCTCATGAAAAACTACTTTATAATAATCCCAGCTTGAATAACCAATATATCCATAGAGTTCTACTTTTGGATTAAGAGAATAATTAAATTGTACTGATGTAGTTAATCCTCGCGAAGAACTCATTGGCATTACTATTCCACCATTAACTTGCATTGAGTGATTATTTTGTGCTGAGACTATACTTGATAAAATAGTAGAGAAAATTAGAACTATCCAAAAATACTTAATCATTTTGTTACCCTTTCTTTGTTTAGTGAAACAGGAAATAAAAAGGTATCAAATATCATTAACTCTCTCCTTTCTATCTTATATGCCTAACGAACCGCAATTAAGTTGCAGCCCAAAACAACAATCTTATATTTATTACCTCTGGCAAAGATTAAGCAAACTGTGCTTATTTTTCCGTTTACGAACAAGCACAGTTTGCAAGACTATTAATTAATTTGGCTACATTAAATAAGATACTTGAAGCGGATCATCTACTTCAATAATCTCTAAAAAGCCGAATGCGTAAAATGCTGTCAACTTAAATTGCT
>CAVUGE010000003.1:0-32418 GCA_963740945.1 uncultured Bacteroidota bacterium
CATATATTCTTACGGTTTCGAATAATAGAGGTAATGCTTTTAGCTGGACAAGAAGATTTAGCAGTACAAGCAAATTGTTTATCAGTGTAGATTATTCACAACCCGGTGCAATTTACCTTGCAGGCGGGAAGTACATTTATGTCTCTAATAACTTTGGCGAGAGTTTCAGTTTATATAAGACATTAAATAGAAGTATAATAGGTATCTATAAAAAACCGAATTCCAATTTATTATATGCAGCGACAAAATATGATTTATATGAGGTAACTCCGGATACTATCAAGACACTAAAACACCTTCCGATAAATCCTGGATTGTTTGAGTGGTATCCTTTATCAATTGGAAATAAATGGATTTATGATCGGACTGTCTGCTATTTTGATAACCCGCCGGTTCCATGTAATTATTATAATGATGTTGTTGAAGTTACTAAAGACACTATTTTGTTGAATGGATTTAAATATTTTAAAGTCCATTCAAGCTCAGGGGATACCTTTGAACGATATGATTATGAAGATGGAACAGTTAGAAGATTTATAGAAGATTCATCATTTAATAATAATGAATTTATAATTGAAGATCTTACCGCTGAACCGGGAGACACATCATTTACCAATCGATTTAACAATTATAATAGTATGATACCCAAAATCTTTATTGAGGAAGACTCCGAATATCTTTTTAATAATATTTATCCTGGAAAGAAATATCTGGTTCAAGATCTGGGATGGGAGAGATATTCATTAGTAAAAGGATTTGGAATTGACAGCATAAGTTCCAGTTTTGATTTTGGCTCAAGTGTAAGTCATCTTAAAGGGTGTATTATTAATGGAATAGTGTACGGAGATACCACAGTTGTAGGTGTAGAAGATAAAGGGAATACTCTTCCAGCAGAATTTTCATTATCCCAAAATTACCCCAATCCATTTAACCCAACTACCAATTTCGAATTTCATATTGCAAATCGCGGATTTGTAAGTCTTAAGATTTTCGATCTATTAGGCAGAGAAATAATAACATTAGTTAATGAAGAAAAACAGGCAGGCGCATATAAAATAACATGGAATGCAGGGAATCTGTCAAGCGGTGTATACTTCTATCAATTAAAAACGGGAAGTTTTAATGAAGTAAAAAAGCTTTTATTGTTGAAATAAGTATAGACATTCAGCCATGTTGTTAATTTAATAACTTAAGTTGACCACTTAAATTGAAAACTATCTACCTTCAGTAGATATATTAGAACAGTTAAATATCAGGCTTTTGGTTTACATTAACCCCCGGGATTAATCCCGGGGTTAATAAAAAAAGATGAATATTGGTAACCATTTCAATCTTATTAATTTGTGGCATTTTTATTCCCAGATTTTTACTTCAAACAATCCTTCGGAGTTTGCAACTCCTCTGAACATACCTTCGGTATTGAAAGGAGTAGTATAATTTCCATCTTTATCAACAGCGATTAAGCCTCCATCACCGGGTTTAAGGCGTTTATGTATCATTTCATCTGCAGCTTTTTTAAGTGAATAGTTTTTATATTCTATTAAAGCAGATACATTAAAAGCAATAGTATTTTTTATAAATAATTCACCGGTGCCGGTACATGAGACAGCACATGTTTTATTATTTGCATAAGTCCCTGCATTTATTAAAGGAGAATCCCCTACTCTTCCGGGCATTTTATCTGTCATGCCTCCAGTTGAAGTCGCAGCAGCTAAATTTCCGTATTCGTCCAATGCAACACAACCTACAGTTCCATGTGCACCTTCAGCTTCTTTTTTATATTTCTTCCATTGTTCGTATCTAATTTTAGTATCAAAATAACTATTAGGTACAGTTTGTAAGTTAAATTTTTGAGCTAGCTTATCGGCACCTTCACCTGCAAATAAAATATGGGGAGTTTTTTCCATAACAGCTCTTGCAAGCATAATTGGATTTTTAACATACTTAACTACTGTAACTGCTCCAGAAGAAAGGTCTCTGCCATCCATTATTGAAGCGTCCAGCTCATGTGTTCCCTCGGAAGTATAGACAGCTCCTTTACCGGCATTAAATTTTTCATTATTCTCGAAATATTTAATTACCGTTTCAACAGCATCAAGGCTGTTTCCGCCTTTTTCAAGAATATCTTTACCTATCTGCAAAGCTTTTTTTAATGATTCAATATAACCCTTGCTTGATAGAATCCGGCAACGATTTACTTATTGTTCCCGCACCTCCGTGAAGCACTATTACATACTTATGATTCTGTTTTGAATTAGCTTTGTTAGAAGGAATCAGCAGAAAAGAGAGCAATAAAAGAGTGCTGCAAAGAAATATTAAAAATCGCCTCATTTTTTTACCCGGAAAAATTATGATCGTTAAATAAATATTTTTTAAGTCTGTTAATAAATTCGATTTGGGCTGAATTGATCTTTTTCTCTGCATTATTCAGATTAAAGAATTCTCCTCTATCTACTTCCGGAAAATTTTGTTTTTTTCCGGAACGGGGAGGCCATTCCATTTCAAATGTATTACATTCCAGTTCAAAGGGTGAATCATCTTTTACTTCAAAAGCCCATGCAAATACTTTCTTACCCCCTTTTTGAATTATAAAATCCAGGGGTATAAATTTACTTTCCGGATTTAACCCGGTTTCTTCTTTGAATTCCCGTTTAGCAGCTTGCAGAAGATCTTCATCTTTTTCTATTAATCCTTTGGGAATTCCCCAGTATCCTTCATCTTTTTTTGAAAAAAAGGGTCCACCCGGGATGAACTAAAAATACTTTTATTTCTCCTTCTTTAAAGGTATACATCATTAAACCTGCGCTAATCAATTCTGCCATTTTTAACCCTAAATGTTATGTAAGAACTATTTGAAAGATGACATCTTTACTTTATAAAATAAAAGTTTTAACTGAACTTTCATTTTAATAAAAAATTGATGATAATTTTTCTTTTAAAAGATGTCATCTTTATATCTGTGTCAACTCAAGTTAATTTTTCATTTTGAATATAATCTTAATCCGATAAGTCCGGCAATTATCAAGAAGATGAAAAATATTCTTATAAAATCTTTTGACTCATTAAATAAAAGAATACCAAGTATCGCAGTACCAACAGCTCCAATTCCGGTCCAGATGGCATATGCGGAACCTACGGGTAGAGTTTTTAAGGAATAAGCTAATAATCCCATGCTGATTAAAGCAAAAATTATAGTTAAAATACTAGGTAAGAGTTTTGAAAATCCTTGTGAATATTTCATGCTGATTGCCCATGCCGTTTCAAATATTCCTGCAATAAAAAGAATGAACCAAGCTGTTTTATCTAACATTTTTTATCCTATAAATTCTAAATAGTTCCATAATATAATTCAGTATTATATTCAAATTTTACTTTCCCGTCCACTTTATTCTTGTTAAATATAACTTCTAATTGGTTTATCATTGGTATGTATTTAGGATGACCGGGCATAGGTGCGTATGATGATGATAGTAATCTCCCTTTAAGTCCCTCAAAATCAAAGTCTTGAAAATTATTAAAAATTTTCAGTTCATATTCATTAAAAAATTCATTTAATATTCTTTCATTTACATTTTTATGATCGACTAATTGATAATCGACCGAATGGTTTATTAAGAGCTCTTCATAATTACGGAGAAATTCAGAGGAATCGGTTTTTCTATTATTCCAGATTAAAATAACGTATCCGTTTTTATATAATATTCTTTTAAATTCTTTTTTTGATTTTTCAACATTAAACCAATGGAAAGCCTGTCCCGCAACTATTAAATCAATTTTATCGGAATCGATTCCCGCATTTTCCGAGCTGCCGTTTATGCTTATAAAATTAGGATAATTCTTTAATTGGTGCTCTCCAGCTTTTCTCATTTCTTCATTGGGTTCAACTCCTAAAACTTTATTTCCGTTTTCAAGGAAAAGCTTTGATAATATTCCGGTTCCGGAGCCAATATCGGCTATTTTCCAGTCGGAACGATAATTAATTTTCTCAGTTAAAAAATCAATTATTTCATTTGGATATCCGGGACGGTATTTTATATAATTTTCTACCCGGTTAGAAAATCTTTCTTTTGAATCAGGCAGTGAATTCATATATTTTTATTGTAGAAAATTTATCCATTATTTCTTTCTTACTTATCATTAACTTAATGGCTAATATAAATATAATTTTTAACTAAATAATTGAATTGTTTCTAAAAAAGTGAATGATATATGAGCCCTAAACAAATTAAAATAGCTGATAAAACAAAGCTTTTCATAAAATGGGATGATGATTCCGAATCTATAATAAGTTTAAGATATTTAAGGGATGAATGTCCATGTGCAATTTGTAAAGGTGAGACTATTTTATTTAAGACTTACATGCCTGAAAAGAAAGCAGAAGAATTACCCGGAATGTATAAAATAAAGAATATTGAAACAGTCGGCGGATACGCAATTCAGATTAGCTGGGGGGATGGTCATAATACAGGTATTTATACATGGGATTATCTTAAAAAATTATCTACCAGTGAAAACAGTGGAAGTAAACAGGATTATACCAATCTTATTTAACAGGCTTGGGGCTGTTATGATTTCAAAAAATGAACTGAAATATTACTCAAGCCTTCTTAAAAAAAAATTCCGTGAGAAGGAAAATAAGTTTATAGCCGAAGGTGAAAAGACAGTCGAAGAAGGATTAAAAAGTAAATTTATTTGCGAAAAAATTTTTTTAACTAAAGAATTTTATGATAATAAATTAAGTTATCTTGATAATCCGGGCATTAATAAGAATATTTTAGAAGTACTTAGAACCCAGGAGTTTACAAAGATTAGTGATACAGTCAATTCTCAGGGAATAGCTGCGGTTTTTCAAATTCCAAGAAATGAGTTTAATCCAGATAAAATAAATTCAAATTTAATTGTGTTCATGGATAATATTTCCGATCCCGGAAATGTCGGTACAATAATAAGGAATTGCGATTGGTTTGGAGTTAACGAAATAATTTTGACAAAAGGATGCGCTGAAGTATATAATCCGAAGACAATTAGAGCAAGTATGGGCTCAATATTCCATTTGAAAATATATAGAGAAATAGGCTCCTCTCTTCTATCAAAACTTAAAGAAAATAGTTATAAGATATTAGTAACAGATACAAAGGGAGAAGATATAAACAGTTTTGTTTTCCCCGAGAAAGCTGTTATTATTTTTTCTAATGAGTCTTTAGGACCTTCGCAAGAAGTGCAGGAAATTTCCAATGACATAATTACCATACCAGGATATGGGATGGCGGAATCTCTTAATGTTGCAAGTGCATCTGCGGTGATATTGAATAGGTTAAGGAACTAAGAACGGATTTTCTTAAATATAATGACAAGTAATACAAGCTTACTTTGGTTATGATTCTTTGGGGGATTGGGATTGGGATTACGATTAAGAGTAGGATTACGAGTACGAGAACGATTTCATGTGGTTAAAGCCCTCTTTATTTTATATTCACTATTTCCCCGGCTGAAGCCGAGGGTAATAGATAAGTGTTAACCTTTGAGTAAAAAATTAATTAATATCGGAAAAGGGGGGCTTCCCTGCATTTACCCATGCAGTATATAGAAGAGATGCCAGATCCTCTTCAGCGGTTTTGAACTGCATTTTTGTCACATAACCTGTTCTGAACCAGAAAATTCTGTAATAGTCATCATTTTCAGTTGAGCCGCTTTCCTCATGAGCTAATTTATCTCCTTCAAGAAGTACACCATTTACAGTATTTGCGTTCGAAATATATTTAAATATCATTTTAAGGGGGTTTTCTATATAATTAACATTTGACGAATCTATAATTTGTTCAAGTGTATCAATATGTTTATCAACCATAGTCACTTCATATCTAAAGTGAACGCCTTTTTGACCGGTGAGCTGACCATTATAATTTTCTGTTGTATGCATTGGCTGATGTCCGTCTGCAACATAATGTCCAAGATCGGCAGCATAAATTAAAATTCTATCCCTGTTTTTCTCTTTTAATGCTTCTGTTAGTTTATTCAATGTTTCGAGTGTAGACCAAGGAAGAGTACCTTTCGATGTTACGATGCTGTCTCCGTACTTTGAAATTAATTCTTCTTTATTTTCAATCATCTTACCATTTAGAAATTCTTTATAATAATCGATATCTATATAATGACGCGGGGCTTCAGTCTTATCTGTTTTTCTTCTTATATCTGCGTCCGAAGCATGCTGAGCTAAATAATCTTTCCATACCTTAAAGGAATTCATTTCTGCAGGAAGGATTTCGACTGCATTTTTATTAATAACTGCATGCCCTTTTTCTCCCCATGAATAAATAAATCCCACCGGTAATAATAAAACAATAAAAAAGAATTTAAGCTTGAAATGAAATTTCATATTATTTTATTCCTGTAATTTGAACAATAATTTTTCTATTTCTCGCACGGTTATCAAAATCTATTAAGATTATTTGCTGCCATGTCCCCAGCAATAACGTGTTATCCTTAAAAGGAATTGTAATTGATGCTCCTTGTAAGGCTGCTCTAATGTGAGCATACCCGTTACCATCATGCCATGTATTATCATGGTGGTAATTAATATTTGACGGAATTATTTTCTCAAAGAATTTTGGATAATCTTTTAATAAACCAGGTTCATACTCAATTGTTGAAATCCCTGCCGTTGAGCCTCCTATAAAAATAAGTACACTGCCTTCTGTAAATCCGGCAGCATTTATTTGAGACTGGACATTATCTGTTATATCTATAATCTCAGTATTTCCTTTGGTATTAATATTAAAAGAATGAGTCTCTATTTCCATATTTACAATTTAAAAATGAATCAAAAATTAGTTAATGAAGTTTCAACTATCAAGGGAAAATAAAAAAGTGGCCGTAAAAATTATAGTTTTCCGCATTTCTGTTCAAAAATGAAATAATGGAGTATTGGAAAGCACGGATTCTTTAATATTGGAAGGAAAGGAGAAATCTCCGATTATATGTTAGTGAAGTTACTATTGATATATAAATTAATGTGTAAATCAACTCACTTCTTTCGGGAAGTGCAAACCTGGGTGCCGGCAAGGTATATTCTTGAGTGGAGGGTTAGATATAGTGTTAACATGGATTTGACGGCTGTTATATGGCTGTTAGATGGCCATTTGATGGCCATTTGATAGTTAAAAAGAAAATACCGGATGGTAAATTGAAATGAGTTTACTTTGAATATCTAAGAATAAATTGATCATGGGTTTTATTATTCTATAAAATTTTCTAATTACAATTGAAAAATATAAAAAGACTGGTAAAAATTAAATAGGCTGTTTTCGATTTTTATTAACATTATGTAGTCCGTTTATACATAAAAATAAGCTAATAAGGTTTCTGTTATTTTGGGTAATTTATATTACTAAGGTAAGTTATGCAGACCTAAAGATGACATCTTTAAAATGAAAAGTCATTTTGAATTTAATATTAATATATAAGTTCAGATTATCTTTATTTTGAAAATGTAAAGATGTCATCTTTCAAATACTGACTTTTGCGTAACTTGAGTTACTAACATAAAAACAGAGCATATGGTTTTAGGATAACCTCATTTTCTTAAAAACCAAAAAAACCGTCTACCTTAGGAAAATAAATTGGAACGGGTTTGGTGAAGGTTATGGCTCGGTCAGTGATAATCACCGGACTAGAAAAGTCCGGTGTTAACCTTTTGCTTTAGTAATTTGGCTAAAGCCTAATCATTACCATCTTTTCTGTCCGTTGGATTTAAGTATCTTCATATTATATTTCTAAGTATCTCTGCCTTTTAGTAATTTAGCACCTCATAAAAAATTATTTAAGGGAATTCTATGCAGACCAAAGATTATATTGAAATTGAAGAAAAATATGGTGCTCATAATTATCATCCGCTGGATGTTGTTATTCAGAAAGCTGAAGGAGTTTGGGTTTATGATGTTGACGGGAAAAAATATTTAGATTGTCTTGCCGCATATTCGGCAGTTAATCAGGGGCATTGTCATCCAAGAATAATAAATGCATTAAAGGAACAAGCCGGGAAGGTTACTCTAACTTCAAGAGCTTTTAGAAATGATCAGCTCCCTTTACTATATAAAGAATTGTCTGAACTTACAGGATATGAAATGATACTCCCAATGAACTCCGGAGCCGAAGCAGTGGAAACTGCTTTAAAAGCTGTTAGAAAATGGGGGTATAAAACTAAAGGTGTGAATGAGAATCAAGCTGAAATTATTACTTGCGCTAATAATTTTGCCGGCAGAACTATCACGATTGTTAGCTTTTCAACAGAAGAACAATATAAAGATGGATTTGGACCATATACACCGGGATTCAAAACTATACCTTACGACAATCCGGATGCTTTGGAAAAAGCTATTACAAAAAATACTGTAGCTTTTCTTGTAGAACCTATTCAGGGTGAAGGCGGAGTTGTAGTTCCTTCCGAAGGTTTTTTGAAAAAGGCTCATGAAATCTGCAAAAAAAATAATATTCTACTGGTTGCAGATGAAATACAGACGGGTTTGGGAAGAACGGGTAAACTTTTTGCTTTTGAATATGATCAAATTAAACCTGATGTGGTTATAATAGGGAAAGCATTATCTGGAGGATGTTATCCTGTTTCTGCAGTTTTATCGGATAAATCAATATTAGGTGTTTTTAATCCTGGAGACCATGGTTCAACGTTCGGGGGGAATCCATTAGGGGCTGCAATCGCAAGAGAAAGTATAAAAGTCATAGTTGAAGAAAAACTTGTAGAACGGTCATTTGAATTAGGAAATTATTTCAGAAGTAAATTAAAAGAAATTCCTTCGGCTCATATTAAAGAGGTTAGGGGTAAAGGGTTATTTATCGGGGTAGAACTAAAACCTGAAGCAAAAGGTGCCAGAAGATTTTGTGAGGCATTAAAAGAATTAGGAATACTCTGTAAAGAAACCCATGAGAATGTTATTCGATTTGCTCCCCCGCTGGTTATTAAAAAAGAAGAAATTGATTGGGCGATTGAAAGGATAAGACAAGTTTTCTAAATCTTAAATCTTAATCTATAAGAATGGATGGATAACAGAAGGATTGAATGGATGAATGGGTGAATGAATAAATGGATGAATGGATGAATGAACGAATGGATGAAAGAATGGATGAATGATTATAAACAGCAATTTTAAAGTTGGGCTTACACTGAAACTTAGACTATTTGTAATGGAATTTCGTTTTCAAATAAGATGAATATCTCCTACTCACAATAAATGGATCATGAAATCCTTTTATAAAAATTGAAAAAGAATTATTGAACCATTTCTCAACTTTATCAATGTGGTTTAAGTTAATTATAGTAGATCTGTGTATTCTTATAAAAATGTTTTCCGGAAGAATCTCTTCCCATTTTTTTAACAACCGTCTTACCAGTATTTTTTCATTGTTGTTAAAAACATAGGTATATTCATTATAGGCGGTAATGCAGGAGATGTTTTTTATCTTAACTAATTTTGGTTCGCCGTTTACATCCAGAATAACATGTCCGTCTTCATCAACTTTTTCAGTTTCTTTTTTATCTTTTGAAATATTACTTTTTAGATTATTGTTGTTTTTTGCTGCTTCTTCTATTAATTCCCTTTTTTTAAGCCTGGCTTTGGCAGTATTTACGAGTTCATCTATCCTAAAAGGTTTAGTTAAATAATCATCAGCCCCTAACTCCATCCCTTGCCTGACATTCTGTTTCCCTGCAAGGGCTGATAAAAAGATGAAAGGAATCAGAGTTGTTGTGTTATCTTCAGCCAATTGTGATTTTACAGAATATCCGTCAATTCCCGGCATCATAATATCGCATATTATTAAATCAGGCAGTATTTCCTTTGCTAATTGTATCCCCGATTTTCCTTCGAAAGCATAAAAGACCTTATATCCCTCGTTTTCCAGTACATCAATTATTAATTGCTGAATCGCGCGGTCATCTTCTATAACAAGAATTTTTTTCATAAAGAAGTTACGTAATTAATATCTTTCAATTTCTTCATTTAAAGAGAAATGATTTTCATCATAATTTTCTTTTTTATTAGAGAATTTAAATTGATTGATAAGTGATTCAAGCTTTTGATTTATTGAATTCAATGAATCTGCCGAATGTGATATTTGCTCAATTCCAGCAGCACTTTGTTGTGTGACATTACTGATGTCGACTATATTTTTACTTATTACTTCTGCAGAAATTGATTGCTGTTCACTAGCGGAGGCTACCTGAGCGGCAATATCATTAACTTTTTCAGCTTCTCTTATAATATCATTTAATACTATACCCGCTTTATCTGCAAGTACTTTTCCAGTTTCAACTTCTTCTGTTCCTTTTTTCATCGATTCAACTGCATTGAAAGTATCGGTTTGGATTTGATTTATCATTACTGCGATTTCCTTAGTAGCTTTAGATGTTCTTTCAGCTAATTTTCTCACCTCATCAGCAACAACTGAGAATCCTCTTCCCTGTTCACCTGCTCTTGCTGCTTCAATAGCAGCATTAAGAGCCAGTAAATTAGTTTGATCGGCAATTTCATTTATAACCTCAACTATCTGTCCTATTTCATTACTACTCTTGCCTAAAGCTTCAACAGTCTTCGCTGATTGTTTAACAATTTCCGAAATTCGCAGCATACCGGTTATTGTACCTTCAACGACCTTTCCACCTTCTTTAGCCTTACCTCCGGCTTTTTTAGCTGTTTCAGAAGCTAAACTAGCATTCTTCGTATTTTCAAGGATAGTCCGGGTCATTTCTTCAATAGAGGCAGCAACTTCTGAGGTCTTTACAGTTTGTTCTTTTGAACCTGCGGCCATTTCTTCAGAACTGGATGAAATTTCAGCACTAGTCGATGTAGCAGTTAAAATTGCATCCTTAACCTGGGAAATAGTTTTATTTAAAGCTTCTCCAACTGTGTTAATATTCTTTTTAATTAGTTGATGATCACCTTTATAATCTCCTTCAACTCTTATTGTTAAGTTTCCTTTTGCCAGTTCCTTAAGAACTTCTGCAGATTCCTTTACCGGTGCTAAAGCAGCATCTTGAATTGAATTAACTCCTTCGATTAACTTCTTCCAGCTGCCCGAATATTTATTGGAATCAGCTCTGAAATTCAAATTACCTTCACTATTTTCAAAAATTAATTTATTTGCATCATTAAGAATTTTCTCTATTATACCTATTTCCTTATTAAATGCAATAGCTAAAGCATCTTTATCGGAAGCGGGATTTACTTTTTCAATTTTACCAGCAGCTATTTGTTCGGCAGCTACAACTTTTTCTTTCTGTGCATTCTTCAGCTTCTTAAATAATTCTGTAAGTTCTCCTATTTCATCTTTACCGTCAGATTCAATATTTACATCATAATTACCCAATGAAAATTCTTCAACAATTCCTTTTAGATTGTTGATTGGTTTTGTCATTGCAGGAGCGATAAAAAATGCACTTAAGAAAAATACAATTGTACCTGCAATTGCTCCGCCTAAAGTATAATATATAGCTGAATCAACGCTGCTGTTGAAATTTGAATTTAAATCATCCGAAGTATTTTTAAGACTTCCGGTAACTATATCAAATCGCTTCTTTAATTTTTCACCTACCTCTTCTCCGGAGGAGGTTGCAATATCCGAAGCCATATCATAACTCCGAGTCACGGATGCACTCAATATTGCGTCGATTACAAAGCTTTTATAATCACCCCAGATTTTTGAAACTTCTGTGATTTCTGTTTTAATTTTGGAATCAAAATTTGATGTCATTAAATAGTTTAGAGAGTGATCAATATCTTCCTTTAGTTTATTTAACTTTTCATTATTTTGCATGAATTTAGCAGCAAAGGCCGGCATTGAAAACTGCATCATTAAAGACTGTATAGTTTGAAAATTTGTATATGTCTCATCTATTACCTGCTGCGGCTTTACATATTCGGAGAATAAATCATCTTTAACATTTGCCATCTGATTCAATTGATAAAAATTAATTACAACAAGTATTGCGGAGATAGCTGCAAGCAGTAAGAAGCCAAACTGGATTTTACGAACAAATTTTATATCTTTAATAAATTTCATTTTAATTCCTGTTTATTTTATTATTATTATTTCTTAACATGCCTTAAAAAATCAAAACTTTAAAATAGAATCTTATATTCAACTCATCTATAATTATAGGCTTTTGAAATTTTTAATACATTGAAATATATTTTAGGTTGTTAGTTTAAAAGTGATAGGTAAAGATAACTTTACTTTAATTGCTGTCCCATTATCTTTTCCCGGGATGAATTTTGTGTTCTTTACTGCTTCAACTGCAGCTTCATCGCATCCAGCCCCTATTCCTTTTAATACTTTGACATCATCTACATCTCCATTTTCATTTATATAGATCAGAAGATATACTTTCCCTGGATCCCGACTTGTTGTGCAGCTTTAGGGTATTGAATTTTACTATAAACACCTTCAATTCCCCCCTTTGGTTCAGGCATTACCTCAGCAAAAGGTTTATACAAGTCATCCTTGCCGCTTGCAAAACTATTGCTGAGCGGGATTAAAAAAAGTAATAAAACAAATATTTGGAGTAAATTTTTCATAATGATCTTTCCTATAAATTAAACATCACTCTTATTATCGAATAAAAATCATTTTTTTTAATCCTATTAAAGAATTTTTTTTTGAATGAATCTGTATCAATTTGAATCTCTAGTTCTATCAGGCTAAAAATCTTATATTTTCTGACTTTTTTAATCAAATTAAACTTGATTTTATTTCCCAAAACTTTTATAGTTTTTGTCAAATATTTTATATCTAAGGATTTGTGATTATTTTTACAGATTTTATTCATACTTATACAACTAGAGTTCACAAATATGAAGATTTTAATCGTTGAAGATGAAGTAATAATTGCTAAAGATATTGAACATACTTTAAAAAGAGACGGATATGAAGTTACCGGCCATGCCACTTCAGGTGAAAGAGCTATCGAATTAATAAAAGAGACTAACCCGGATTTAATTTTAATGGATATAAAATTAAAAGGAGAAATGGATGGGATTGAAACAACTGAAATCATCAAGGATCAATTTGATCTTCCTGTTATTTATCTTACTTCTTATAAAGATGAGCAAACACTTTTAAGAGCAAAAGTTACGGAGCCATACGGCTATATTATTAAACCATTTGACAGAAAGGAATTAAAAATATTTATTGATATTGCTTATTATAAACATCAAACAAAAGAAAAGCTAAAGGAAAGCAGAGAATGGTTTTCAACAACACTCAAAAGTATTGGGGAAGCGGTAATAGCCGCCGATTCAAATGGTTTTGTTCAATTTATGAACCCAATTGCCGAAAAGTTGACGGGCTGGTCAGAAACAGAAGCGCACACCAAATCTATCAATGAAGTATTGTTAATATTTGATGATAATAATGAGAATATTTTTAATAAACTTTATTCCGATATAAATAAAGATAAAAATTTTAAAGAAAGACATCTGAATTTATTTTTAATAAATAAAAAGGGGAAAAGTGTTCCGATTGATTTTAGCGGCTCTCCAATTGTAAATGGGAAGAATAAAAAATTAGGAGCTGTCTTTACATTCAGGGATATTTCTGAAAGGAGAAAAGCTTCCGATAAAATTAAAGAGAGTGAAGAACGGTTTAGACAGTTAGCAGAAAATATCCGAGATGTATTTTATGTGACAAATTTAGAATTTAATGAGATGTTTTATATTAGTCCGGTGTTCGAAGAAATTTGGGGCAGATCTTTACATGAACTATATTCTTCTAAAGACATCTGGAGAAATGCAATTTTCCCCGAAGACAGGGATTTTGTATTTGATAATATAAATAACCTTACAAAAAGTAAAGGATTTGAAATTGAGTACCGAATAATCAGGCCGGATAGAAAAATAAAATGGATACGCGACAGGGTTTTTCCAATTAAAGATAAAAATGGTACTCCTTTCAGATATACGGGGATAGCAGAGGATATTACAGATCAAAAAATTGCCGAAGAAGAATTAAGGAAATTATCATATGCGGTTCAGCAGAATCCAGCATTAATTATAATTACGGATCCTAAAGGTAATATTGAATATGTAAATCCTAAATTTGCTTTAATTACAGGGTATTCTTTTGATGAAGTAAAGGGACAAAACCCGAGGATATTAAAATCGGGCTATACTGATCCCGAAGAATATAAAATCCTTTGGAAAACAATAACGGCGGGAGGAGAATGGAGGGGAGATTTTTACAATAAGAAGAAGAATGGTGAATTCTATTGGGAGTCCGCATTGATCGCTCCAATAAAAAATAGAAATGATGAAATTACCCATTTTGTTGCTGTTAAAGAGGATATTACAGATAGAAAGAAACAGGAAGAACAATTGATTCTGGCAAAAGAAGAAGCTGAAAAATCAGATAGATTAAAGTCGGAATTTTTGGCTCAAATGTCCCATGAAATTAGAACTCCGTTGAATAATATATTAACATATGCCTCACTTTTGCAAGATGAAATAGAAGATAAATTATCACCCGAACTCGAACCCGCTTTTAATGTAATTAATAGGAGTGCTAAGCGTCTTATAAGAACAATTGATCTGATATTAAACTTATCTAAAATTCAGACCGGTAATTTTGACACAAACTTTGAATTAATAGATCTTGATGACGATATTCTTTATGAATTAATATTGGAGTTTTATACAAGAGCAAATGAGAAGAATATAAAATTAAATTATCAAAATACTGCAGAAAATAAAAAGATTTTAGGTGACAGTTATTCAATAAGTCAAATTTTTGTAAATCTTATTGATAATGCAATTAAATATACTAACAACGGCGAGATAAATGTAATTCTTTATAATAATTCAGAGAATGAAGTTTGCGTTGATATATCGGATTCAGGCATTGGAATTTCAGAAAAATTTTTACCACTTTTATTTAATCCCTTTACACAGGAAGATAACAGCAACAAAAATAATTACGAAGGTACAGGGTTGGGATTAGCTCTAGTAAAAAAATATGCAGAGTTGAATAATGCTAAAATTTCAGTGAAAAGCAAAAAAAGCGGCGGAACTGTTTTTACTGTTAGGTTTAATTATTCCGGATAATCTAGTCACCGGACTAAAAGTCCGGCGTTAACCTTTGTTGGATAAATCACCATAAAATCGCGTTGGATAAATCCAAAGGCAAGTGAAATAACCTTAATTATTGTATATTTTTTGTGACCTCAATTCCTAGTTGTTCCATGCGGTATCGCAGCTTGGATCTTGAAAGCCCTAATATTTTTGCAGCTCTTACTTGATTACCGTTTGTAATATTTAATGTCTTAAGAATCAAAATTTTTAATACAAGATCTATTTTAACACCCTTGGGAGGAATTTTAAGAACAAAATTTTCATCAGTTTCCTTTTCATTTTTATTACTCGATATCAGGCTGCTTAAATGATGTTCCTTTACTTCGTTTTCTTCAATTAATAATACTACCCTCTCCATTACATTGCGTAATTCCCTAATATTTCCTTTCCATCTGTATGCCTCCAGGATTGCTAAAGCATCGCTGCTGATTCCATTGACTTCTTTATCGAATTTTTTAGAAAATTCTCTTAAGAAAGAATAACTTAAAATTGGAATATCCTCTAACCTTTCTCTTAAGGGGGGGACAACAACTCTGGCAACATTCAATCTATAATAAAGATCTTCCCTAAAATTACCTTTTTGAACTTCTTCTTCAAGATTTTTGTTCGTTGCAGCCAGGACTCTAACATTAACTTTTACTTCTTTTTCTCCGCCAACCCGGTAAAACCGTTTTTCCTGTAAGACTCTTAAAAGCTTAACCTGCAAATCCATTGACAGTTCACCAATTTCATCGAGTAAAATTGTACCCCCTTCTGCTAATTCAAATTTTCCTAACTTTGTTTTTTGAGCAGCTCCAGTGAATGCTCCTTTTTCATGTCCAAACAATTCACTTTCAGCGAGTTCTTTTGGAATTGCAGCACAATTGATTTCTATAAAAGGTGAACCTTTCCGGGTACTGTTTTGATGAATATATTTTGCAAGCCCCTCTTTTCCCGTTCCACTTTCTCCTTCAATTAATATAGTAGTATCGGAACTCATAGCCAGTTTTTCTACCGAGTTAAGAATTCTTTGAATTTTTTTACTTTTCCCGAAAAACTCTCTAGTCAGTTCGGTACCCTGCATTAAAATATGGAGTTTATCTACTTCGGAACTTAAGGCGATTTTGTCACTGGCTTTGCTAAGAACTAACTTAAGTTGATCAAGATCTATCGGTTTCAGAAGAAAATCAAAGGCTCCGGATTTGATTGCGGTAACAGCCATTTTTACGTCCGAATAACCGGTTATCATAATTACGGGAATATGGGGATAAGCGTTAGAAAAAGTCTTTAAAAGATCCAGACCATTATGGGTAGTTAAATAAATATCCAGAAGAATGATATCCGGGTCATGTTCTTTAATTTTATCAAAAACTTCATCCCCGTTCATGCATATTTCGACATCGTATCCGAATTTCACCAAAATTTTTTTAAGTGAAAGGCAAACCAGGTTATCATCATCAATAAGCAGAATTTTGAAGTTCATATTTCTCCGAATGCTGGCTGAATTTTATAAAAAATTTAGTTCCCTTTCCCACTTCGGTTTCAAAATCTACGCAAGCATTAATTTCAGATAAAATTTCTTTACAAATGCTTAACCCTAATCCCGTACCATCTTTTTTTTGTGTAAAAAAATCGCTGAAAATTTTATCTTTATCTTCATCCCTGATTCCGGAACCATAATCTTCTACTTCCCAGATAATATTGCTGTTTTTTTCAAAAGTCCTAATCACAACCGGCTGCTTTTCAGGACTAGCTTCGATTGCATTAATTATCAGATTTAGAAAGACCTGTAGAAGCTTGTTTTTATTGAAATATATTTGCCTGATATTATCATCCATTTCCTTTATTATATCACATTTAATTTTACCGGCGTAACCGTTTACCAGTTCAATTGCTTCATTCGTGATATCATTTAATGAACAATAATGAAATTGTTCTTTAGGTTTTCGGGAAAAATTAAGGATATTATCGACTAAATACTGAATTCTGTCTATCGCTTCAATACAGGAATTTACGGAATCTTTCACATCATTTGAAAGATTCTCAGCCATATTTAAATAATCAAGGTTTAATTTAAGGGCAAATAGAGGATTGCGTATTTCGTGAACAAAACTGGCATTTAATTTACCTAGTAGCTGCAGTTTATTGCTTTGAGAGTTGTCTTCGTACATCAACAAAAGTCAAATAAGTTCGATTCATCATTAGAATTAATGGTGTAAAGTACGAATTTAAAAATAATTAAACAAGTAGGATTTTATCTTTTTATACCTTTAAAGGAGGTTTTTCTATATTTACCCTTTCAATTCCTTAAATATTTCCTGAGCAACTTTTTTGGTAACTTCATCGGAATTATAAAAATTATTGTCCAGTCTTTCTTTTATAACGGCTAATTTTTTTGATTGAAGATTATCCTTACCCATTGCCTTTGCTTCTTCAGAAATTTCCAGCTTATCTTCAACTTTTGACTCTTTAGTCGAATCTTTCTCTTTTTTATTCTCAACATCTCTATTGTTATATGAGTAGTTATTATTTGAGACAGATTTTATATTCATTTTTCACCTATTATAATTAACAAGATTTCTCGAATTTTGTAAATTTCTTATATGCAAAGCTACTTCTGCTAATTCATTCCTTTTTAGCTCAATTATATAATCGAACTTTTCCCGGATTTGTTTAGTAAATTCATTTAATTCCGGTTCAATTTTTTTCAATTCTTCAGTATTTTCGGTCATCAAATCATCTTTTAAAGCCAGTACTTCGGCAATTTCTGATTTAATGGTACCTATTTTCTCAAAAAAATGATTCTCTTCCTGTAATTTATCAATTTTTGATACTAATTCCACTAGAAGAAATTTTATCCTATAATATTTTCTTTTGAAATCATCCATTTTTGCTGTGTTTTAATTATAATAAATTTATCATATTTTGCATCGATATCATATCGGCAAGCTGTGACTGGAGCTTTTCGTACTGTGTTCTTAAATTATCCGCGTTTTTATTTATTCTGTCTTGAGTTAAGCTGATTTTATCATTCAAAGTCCTAACATTACTATTATAAGTATTTTGCTTTAAGGATAGATAACCGGATACACCTAAATAAGGATTCATTTTATCATACAGAGTATTTGCTACTCCATTCGTCGAATTAAATAAAGCTGATACTTGATCGGCTTTTTCACTAACCTGCTGTTCAAATTTAGCTGTATCCGAAATCGATAAACCATTAGCTGCATCGAATGATATTCCTATTTGAGATAAACTATTTAGACTTCCTGAAGGAAGCCCTGAAATATTCGTATATGCAACACTTCTCAAAATACCTAAAAGTGAAGACACATTAGAATCATATGCTAATGCTCCGCCTGAAGATGAAGAAGATCCACCTGATGAATTTGTCTTTAAATATTGGTATATATCATTGAACTTGGCAATAAAATTTTGAACATTCGATTCAATTGTCTTGACATCATTTGATACAGTAATACTCACATCTGCATCAGAAGATTCCATGGCAGATTTTAGATTAAATGTTACTCCTGTTACCAGATCATTTATAGTATTGGAGTTTCTAGAAACAGTCAATCCATTAAAAGTAATTTGTGAATTCAATCCGGAATTGTTTGAAATGTCAGAATATAAATAACCAGCAGTATCCGGATCCTGTGTTTGATCAAATGAAGGTCTGTTTGAACCTAAATTTAATCCAATTGAAGATAAAGCCGTTGAAGTTCCACTGTCACTTAAATTCTTTATTCTGTAATCTGCTCCGGTTAGTTTTGAAGTTAAGGAAAACTGAGTAGTTCCACTAGCCGGGCTAAAAGCAGAAGCACTCACCACTCCCGAAGCGCCTTTTTCTTTTGCAGCACCTATATTTAGATCACTTACAACATCGAAACTGCCTGTATTCGTTATCGAAATATAGTTTTTCGAATCTGTGACCGTTAATTTTAAAGATACGTCTCCGGGGTTTGGTGAATCAGATACCTTTTCAGCCGAGACACCCGTTACAGTTGAATTTACTTTAGAGACAATCTCATTAATTAAATCGTCGTATGTTCCGCCTCCGTCTACTGAAATGGTGGTTTCAGAACCATTTAAATCAATAGTAAAAGTAGTTGGTTCGCCGGCATACATATCAGAAGCATTTTTGGTATTAGATTTCACAACTGCTTTATCAGAATTTATGGCATCCCTTATTTTTTCCATTACACTCTGATTAGTCTCGGTACCGGTAAATGTAACATCTACATTACTTGTAAAGTCGGAATTACTTCCATCCCCAGTATTTATAGTAAATGTATGGGTCCCGGTTATGCCGTTAACTGCTGAAGATGCAAGATCCTGCGAAACCAAAACATCATTTTTAGCCAATTGACTGACTCTCAAGCTGTAAGCACCAATTGAAGCTGAGTTATTAAGTGTTGTTGCTAAAAAGGTACTATTGGATGAGACTGCTGTTTTATTATTAAATAAAGAACTACTGCCGGTTGTTTTAAAATTTGAAAGGAGAGTCTGCAGCGAATTAAGCTTTGAACTGAAAGTAGAGTAAGCAGATGACAAACTTTGATATTTGTTCTTTCTGGTTGTAATAGGCGTTAAGGTCCTACTGGCCTGGTCGTTGATAAAAGAATTGACCAGTGAATTTATGTTTGAAGTAGTTAGAACAGTATCGATGCTGCTAGTTGACATTTTAAGCCTCTATTTATTAAAAGCTATGAGCCATGATTCTTTAAGTTCATTAAGTATTTTATAAACAATCGTATAATTTTTATTTCTCATTTCATTTTGACAATACTGATACAGCTTTAATAACCCTGTAGAAATTTCGCATACTTCTTTTCCATCAAAACTTAAAGCATTTATAAGAACTTGCAGCGCTTCATTTGTTTTTGCCAGGTTTTCTTTTTTACAATTAACTATGGCAAAATCATATATCTTTATCAAAAGCTGTTGAGGGGTTGCTTGTGTTATTTCGTTTACCAAATATTGATTCAACCTATTCCGGTTTTTGTTTGCTGTAATTGTTGAATTGTACATTTAATAAAATCTTTCTAAATAGTTTAATCGTTATCTTAAAATATCCCGGGGATTTATTCCCCGGGATTGTGAACATTATTTATTTTATCTGAAAAGAGATAAAAGATTTTGAGGAGCAGAATTAAGCTGGGACAACATTGAAGTTGCTACTTGTTGCTGTATCTGACCTCTTGTCGAATTCAATTGTTCTTGCGCTACGTTTGCATCAAATAATCTTCCTACAGAAGCTAGCGAATTTGAAATAGCTGCGGTTAAGAAGTCACTTTTTATGCTTAATCTTTGTTCATAGTTACCAACTTTTGCTATTGCAGTATCAATTGCTGATTCGAAACTGTTTAATACTGTAGATAAATTCGCAATTGAATTGGAAAAAGTCGAAGTGACAGTTCCGGATACGATAGCCATCGATTCTAAAGCCTGCTTAACAACGTCGCCGACATTTGCTACTGTATAAAGAGTATTTGATACAGTTTTAGCATTTGTGCCGGTCATTGCTAAAGTACCGTTAGCTGTACCAACATAATCAATCGTTAATTTGTCAGTAGCATCTGCGCCGGTTTGGAATGAGAAGCCTTCAGCTGCAATGGATGATAACAATTGAGTATCATTAAACTTTGTGGTTGAGAAAATATTAGCAATTTCAGTTGCAAGAGCTTTAATATCATCTGCTACTTTTTTGTTATCACTAGCCGGATTTGTAGAGTCTGCAAGCTTAGCCTTGATAGATGTAATCAAATCTTTAACACTACCTAACTGAGTTTCTGCCGTGGAAAGCATATCCTGTGCAGAACCGACATTTTTCTGAGCTGACTGCATCAATTGAGCTTTTTGATCAAGTGATTTTCCTACTGCATAACCAGATGTATCGTCAGCTACTGAATTAATTCTTTTGCCGGTAGCTAATCTTAACTGAGCTTTTGATGTTTGAGCATTAACTGTTGCTAATGCGTTATATGCACGTAGTGCATCGCTATTTGAGTTAATTGAGAAACCCATGATAAACCTCCATGTTTATTTTTTGTTTTTGTTTACCGAACTTCCTTGTTCGGCTTCATTATTTTGTTAAGAACTTTTAATTCTTAAGCTTATTATCGGAAACACTTTTTATTTGTTTAGCCCTAACATTAAATTATTATAGACATCGTATCTTCTGCTGTTTGGAATTCATGGTTTTATAATAGCTGGAAGGGAGAATAGCGTAAAAATTGAAGCACTATTTTTTATCTTGTTATATTAATTCCTTAAAAATAGTGTATAAGAAAAGTATTTTTTCATAAAAAAAATTAAAATGAATTAATTGAATATCCTTGCATTTAAAATAAGAAGTAGAATTAATGTACTAAGTAAGTCTCTATCAAATCTGTGTCTTTATTTTGATTTTGGGAAGATATTGTAATATAATGCATAAATTCGTAACATTGGGAGCTTAGGTTATGAAAACCTTGGTTTTGATAGATTACAGCTTGTTTTTGCAATAAAGATATTTCATATTCAGGTGTTATCTTAGAACAATCAATTTCCATATAGTCCTTTTCCGTTTCTTCAATTTTTTGGGCTATACAGACAAAAGACCAATTCTTAAGTAAAGGTTGCAGCTTAAGTATCTTAAATCCCCCTATTAAATTTAGCAGTCTTTTCATGCTTGATCTTGTGAAAACATGATAGTGAGTCGGATCCAAACTAATTGTATTACAGACCTCATCATCTGGAACAATCATGCCGAGAAGCCCGCCTGGTTTTAAAACTCTTTTCCATTCCTGCAATGTTAGAATAATATCTTTATAATGTTCAAGATTGTGGCGCTGGACTAGAAAATCAAGTTCGTTATTTTTAAACATAGACAAATTATCTCCCGAAGATTTTATATCAGCAGCAGATGCAATCCCTTTTACATTCCCGTATGTACCCAATTGCCCCTTTGCATTAAGGTCCACACCAATACAAGCGGGATGGGTTTTTCTGTGCCCGCATCCTACATCAATGCCTTTGCCTTTACAGAAGGGGTATAATTCCATTCTTTCAGGATGATAATCATCTATAAAATATTTCCCCATTACTTTTAAGATAAATTCGTTTCTATCAATAATGTGAGCTGCCCACCAATGTTTATTAGCTCTATTAAATAATCCAAGGTAATAATATGCTGTCCCTATTACCAGATGAGCCTGAAAATTATCATCATTATTTCTTAGGTATTCTGAAATCAGCGGGATACATTTATTGTACTCTTCATTTAAGAAACAGCAATAACCGGATTGAAGAAGATAAAATTCCTTTTTTAACGGATTTGATTCTGCCAGTTTTAGAAATAATTTTTCAGCTTCCTCATACTTGCATAAGCTTGCCAAACAAAACGAAAATTCTTCAATATCGTTTAAAGAACATTCATCCATTCGGACTTGTTCAGCTAATTTTTGTATACCGGATTTACTATTAAAATCAATTTTAATATCAAAAATTTTATAACTCATTCAATGACCTTTTTATTTTAATTCGTCCGTATCTTTAAAATGCTAAACCTTAATTTATTTAACTGCTTTAACAATATATTGAAAATGCTTTGATTCCCCTTCGAGTGTGTCGACATTTATATTTGATTCCTTCATAGTCGATAATAATTTTGGAGAAATACGCTCTAATTCCGCTACTACATATATAATATTTGTTATTTCGTACCCAGCATTTTCAAACATATCAAATAAAGATTTACGTGTAAAGAATCTTAAATGCGTGCTATCCATTATACCGAATTCCCGGTATTCCCATTCACCTTCCAATAAGTTTTTAATAACAGACCAATGTCTTACATTAGGTATGCTGGCAACTATTTCACCTTTAGTTGATAACTTCGATTTTATTTTCGATAACACGGTATAAGGATCAACTAAGTGCTCCAAAACGTCAGCAAAAATAATTGTATCAAAATAATTATCAGGCAGTTGAGTAATAGCATCTTCAATAGAACCGCTGATAACACTATCCAGCCGCTCCATGGCTAAGGATGCAATATCACTTACATATTCAACACCCCATACTTCGGCATTTAATTTTTGTTTTAATGCACTGCCCAGCTTTCCAATCCCGCAGCCTACATCCAAAATTCTTCTGGCATTAGGATTAATTAACTTTTGTACATCTTCTCTTTCATTTTCATAATATCCCATATCCTGCTTTGGCGCAATTTTCTTTTTTCCGTTGCTTTTTCCGTTGCCATTATTATTTTTATGAATTTTTCCGGTTTCTTTAATTATATCGGAATTATTTTTAATCGGTACTTTATTGTCGGGGTTAATAGCTAATAATCTATTAAATATACTTAATGCTTCTTCCGGTTTATTCTCTTCATACAAGAACTTTCCAAACCTTGAAAGTGCTTCTTCATATTCCGGGAATTCTTCCAAAACCAGGTTATAAACCTGAAATGATTTTTCTTTTTCATTCTGACGGGTATATATATCTGCCTGATTCAGCAATAAATTTGCCCAATTGCTAATTAAAATATTTTCCCCGGCAGGCAGGTTTTTTACAGTTTCATTCCATTTATTTAAAAACAGTTTTCTGTTTCTATTTAATATTTCCCCTGATGTTTCTTCCTTATCCAGGTATTTTATTGTTTTTAGTGCCCGGATAGATCCGCTCCATTCGTGGTTATAACCTGATGCGGGAACAATATATGATTTTAATCCCGCAAGCTTAATTTGCAACCCCATATCCCATTCTTCGAAATAACACGGAGTATATTGATTTTCGAATTTTAATTTACCCTTATTGAATAATTCGGTTTTCACAGCAAACAAAAATCCTGATACAGCATCGACTTCTATGGGACTACTGAAAGAATTTTTGTCAAAATAAGCTATATCCTTTGTTTTATAAAAGTTAAAGAAAGAACCCTGAGGACCGATAATGGCTGCATCAGGAAGATTTAATAAATTTTCCTCAAGTATTTCTATTGTTCCTTTACTTATATTGATATCGGAATTCAAAATAAATGTAACAGGGGTTTGAGAAATATTTAACCCGATATTCCAGGCAATAGAAACCCCGACATTTTTTTTCATTGCGGCATAATAATCAATTCTGGGATGGTTTTTTAATTTATCAGCCATCTCAACCGAATTAAAAATAACAATCACATCACCCGGTATATCATTTAAATCATCCAATAACTTTGTTATATTGAAAGGGCTTGCAGGAGACATATCCAAAACAGGGATTACAAAACTTCTTTTGTTGCTGTCATTTTGTTTTATATTTAAATCTTTCATAACATTTATTTGAGCTTTCCCAAGTGACATATACCTCCATTCTTCTGCAGCCGGCGTATTGTTTCTTTCTTCGAAGCTCACTTTGAGCAATTCATCCACCCGATGTTCATAGGTATGTGCATTAAGAATAATCTTCTGTCCATGATTTGCTATTTTTTCTCTTTCATTTTCATGGGTTAAAAAATATTTTACCTTATCCACAATATTATCGTCAGTATAAGTTCCTAAATCTTCATTATCCTTGAACATTTCTTCCTGCCCGCTGTTCTTTGCTATATCGGTCAGCAGAAAAGAACCGGTTGACATTGCTTCAAAAAGCCGCATATTAAGATCATTGCGAATCGCGTTATTAAATACAATTTTTGAAGCAGAAAAGAACTCCGCCATTTCATGCCACCAGCATCTGCTGTAACTTACTTTTGCTGCAGAATTTATTTTATTTAATAAATTAACTCTTCTTTGATGTGAGCCGGTATTAACCGAACCTACAAATCCTACATCGTTTATTTTATTTACATTCTTTTTTGAATGTATTTCAGGGTCAGCCCCTAATGGAAGCCAAAAAACATTCTCAATACCGGCTTTTTTAAATTCAGGAATGTATTCTCTTTGTGCAATAAAAGTATAATCAAAATTTTTCGCCCATTCCAGATGACTATTTAGGTTCAAATGTGAATCAATCAAATAACAGCATGCAGGGAAACCATTTCCCTTAATGTTTACAGGCAGAAATCCTGAGACGGATTCAACCCATAAAAATAAATCCGGCAAAGAATTAGAGGGAGTATTATTTAGCAATTGTTGAAAGTCAAATATTCCAAAACTGGTAGTTATATTATGTTCTTTAATAGGCAGTTTCATGTTCTCCAGCTGCCATTGCTTTATTAAATATTCAGGAAGTTTTGGACCAATAGTCAGTACATTATATTTTTTCTTCAGTGCTCTTTCAAAATAAACTGCAGTTGTTATCGGATACGATACATAGGATAACCAAATCATAGGATCTTTATCTTTTCTCATTGTTTTACAATTTCCTTTTTAAAATTGGAGTGTAGTTAAATTTTTTTTACAATATCTAATAATGATTCAGCAGAATTTTCCCATGTAAAATTTATCATGTCTTCGCCGGCTTTTTTTCCTATCCGATTAATTTCATCTCTATTGTAATATGCAAATTCAAGTTTTGCTACAATTTCATCGATATCAGGTTCTTCCCAATCAGCAATCAATTTCTTATTATTATCATCATACAATTTAAATTCATGCATATGTTTTAATGGCAAAGAATTGTTCTCTGTAAGGATATCTTTATGCCCGCTGTTAAAAGAAGCAATTACAGGTTTTCCGCAAGCCATATATTCCATAAGTACAAGGTTCGTTCCCCCTTCACACCTGTTTGGAAATAATCCGATATCTGAACTTAAATATAAATTTCTTAGCTTATTATTAGGAGTAATCGGCATAGTAAATACTTTATTGCCGTCAATATTATTTATCTGACATAAATTTATCATGAAATTTTTCCAGGTGTCGCCTTTATATTCATATTTTATATGCTTTGATGCGTACATTGAATGCATAGAATCGGGCCACATATTATACCATGCATTTATAAGAATTACATCAGGAAATTTCTGCTGTATTATTTGAACAGCTTTTAATACAAGGTCCTGACCCTTACGTAATTCAAATTTCCCTCCGGAGAAAATAATAAACAGATCATTATTTTTTTCTTTTTCTTCGGGATAAAAGAGTTTGGAATCAATACCCTGTATCAAAACGCCAGAATTTTCAATTCCTCTTTCTCTTAATTTCTTTTCATTCCAAGAGGACCCGCCTAAAATTAATTCATAGTTAGCTGAGTTCTTTACAGCTTCATCATTCAATTCAAATTCAAAAAAAGTATACCCAATGTTTTTCGTTCCCCTCACCGGCTGTAAACCGCTGAAATCATTATTATTAAGTGTGTGAAATACAGTCCCGTTTACTTTTCCTTCTATAGCTAATTCCGGGTTTTCATCAACATTTATTATGTTAATTTTACGGGATAGTTCCTTCTTCAAATATTTGCTGCATACTCCCCAGCCAAAGTTTTCTCCGGAAGTTAAACCCAGATAAAGAGTACTTCCTTTCAGATTCGGCGAACCGGATTCACTCTTTATTATCTCCTTTTTCTTCTTAGCAACAAAATCAGTTAAATCTTTTTTTAATAATGTGAATACAGATTTCCAGTCTTGAAAAGCAGGCTGCCTATATAATTTTACGGTTGGATACCACAAAGAATTGTTTCTCTCAAGTAACCATCTCCAATCCGGTAAAAACGGAAGAAGCAGCCATGTTTCTTTACCTAATGCACCAGCAAGATGAGCAACAGATGTATCCACAGCAATAACGAGATCCAGATTTTCAATTATTGCTGCCGTGTCCGAAAAAGTATTTATACGGCTGTCTAAATCGGTTAATAAAAGTTGATAGTCCTTTGCCTGAATTACAGGGATACCTTTTTGCAAACTATAAAAATGTGTTCCTTCAATGGATAGTAATGACATAAATTGATTAAGACTGACTGAACGATTCCTATCATTGCTGTGAGACGGGCTTCCCGCCCAAACAAGTCCTATCTTTATTCTGTCTATATCATTTATAATTTCAGACCATTTTTCTTTCAAATTTTTATTAGCTTTCAGATAAGGAATTGGTACCGGTATATTATTCTTATTAGTTTTGAAATATAAAGGAAGGCTAAGAAGAGGAAGTTCATAATCATATTCAATATCGGGTGCCTTCACAATGTTTCTTTCGATAATCTCATCAATACCGTCAAAACCCTGGAGCAATTCATGCATCTCTTTTCCGCATTCAAAAATTACATAACATCCTCTCTTTTTAAGGATCGGGAGATATCTTGAAAATTGAATAGCATCTCCTAGACCTTGTTCTGCATACACCAGCACTCTTTTTCCTTTTAAATCATATTCGGGTTTAAAAAGTTTATTGAATTTTCTTTGTCCGAAATCTTTCCTGTCAATTCTCCATTCATATTCTTTCCAGCCTTCATCAAATTCCCCAGAAATTAAAAGAAGTTCAGCTTTATTGTAGTGTGCAATTAAACTTTGAGGGTATATTTCTATTGCTTTATTGAAAAATTTTAAAGCCTCATCTAAATTTTTTCTTCTGTAATATACAACACCGATATTCGTATAAGCTTTTGCAATATTTTCATTATCGGTATTATCTTTCAATAATATTGCTAAAGCCTTGTCAAAACATTCTATTGCTTCTTCAAATTTATCTATTCCTAACCTTATCCCTCCAAGATTGAGTAAAGTACAGAAATATTCCGGATTTACTTTGAGTGCATTATTAAAATATTTTTCTGCCTCATCGTAATTTTTTAAGGCGGAATACAATAAACCGAGATTATTTAATGCTCCTATATTATTAGGATTAAATTTAACAGCCTTTTTATAATATTCTAATGCAAGCTCATTTTTATCCATATATTGATAACATACACCAAGACTATAATAAGCTTCACCATTATTCCCATCGATTAACAGAATCTTTTTGTAATAATCAATTGTTTTCTCATATTCTTTCAGATTGAAGTTTACAATACCAAGAGAATTGAGAAGATGAATGTTTTCAGGATTTTTGTTGAGGAGATTAAGGAGAATATCTCTTGCCCCGGCATTTTCATTTTTTTTAACCAGTTCGAATGCTTTCTGATATTCCACGGAACTATCCTTATCAAGAGCAAGACCGGAAAGGTTGCTCATTGCACTCATATTGCCAGGTTTCGATTTTATTGCTTTTTTGAAAGAAGCCTCTGCTTCTTCATATTTTCCCAAGCCCTTATATATTATAGCAATATTATTATATGCTTCCGACAGGAAAGGATTCAATTCTACGGCTTTTTGGTAATAGGTTAAAGCTTCCTCATCCTTATTTTGATTATGTAAACACAACCCAAGGTTATAATATGCTTCGGTATGAGAGGGCTTAAATTCGATAACTTCCTTAAATAAGGATTCAGCTCCGTTATAATCTCCCATTATTGATTTTACCACCGCCAGGAAATAAGTAACCTCTGTATTGTTTTTGTCTCTCTCTTTTAAGTTTATTAAAATATTCCTAGTTGATTTGTAATCTTTCTTTTCAAAATGTTCAATCGCTTCTTGATAACTAACTGCCATAGTTCTTCCGTTTAATTTGATGATTACTAATTACTGAAAATTACACTTAGTTTATGTTTTAATATTTCAAACCTTGAATTAAACTCGGGTATACTACCAAATTCATTTTCTGCAAATAAAAGCAGATTCGGAATTTTGCCATATTGATTATTCTGTATAAATAGAGATATTAAATAAAATACCGATGCGGGTTCTTTTTCTTCCAATGTCAAAGATTTTTCAAGCGTTCTTACTGCTTCATCCGGCATTATATTTTCGGAATATAATAAGCCTAATGTTTTAAGAAATTTGGCGTTATTTTGAAATCTTTCTTTAATTAAAAGCATTAATTCTAATGCATTATGCTTATTCCCGTAGTTTTCAATGATAGCTAAAAAAGATTCAATACTATCAGTTGAGATCAAATTTTTTAAGCTATCAGTCTCAGCCGCTGATAATGTTTTATTCTCAATTAATATTTTAAATACACCCGATAATTTTATATTTACTTTCTCTAACTCGAATAAGAAATAATCTAATTTGTTCTCATCTTCCGATAATAGAGAATAATAAATCCCTTTTGATAAGATTATTTCTTTTTTTAATCCTACTGCCAGTGCCGATTTATTCAGACCCAATAAAAGTTTATTATTTTCTTCGAATGCAGTCTGACAATATTTAAGTGCCGTTCCTTTTTTATTAAATCTAAAAAAGATATCTGCTGCGAGTAAGTTCAATAAAGGATTTAATGAATCACATTGTAAACCTTTGTTTAGATATTCCAGGGCACAGCTTAAATTATGCTTTTTTAATTCATAACCGGCAAGATTCATATATCCATGCGCTTTGTATTCCCTATTCAAGTTACTCTCTTCAACGGCAGTTAAATAATATCTTTCAGCGGCAGAATAATCTTTTAAAATAGTATAGGTATTTGCCAGCTGGAAAGCATTATATGAGGATTTATCGTTCTCGTATTCCTTATTCAATAGAGTGAGATTTCTTTGAACTTTCTTTTTTATTTCTTCATACGGAATATTATAACCAACATGAATAATTTCTATACCGGTATCTATAATTTTATAACTGTTTGCAAAAAGAGATTTATCTATCTGCTCATGAATTGAGCCGATAAATTTAATGCCCGGACTGTTTTTAAATAATCTAGTATACCTCATATAATTAGGTTTGCCGTTAAAATCATCCAAACTTATAACGCGGCACCTGCAGCCTAATAAATCGTTTTGTGCAGTAATATTCTTTATTTCGTTTACCGAGTCTTTTGTCAATCTTTCGTCTGCATCAAGATATAAAATCCAATCACCGGTTGATTTGCTCAAAGCATAATTTCTCGCACTGGAAAAGTTGTTTTCCCATTCAAAATTAAATATAATACTGCCAAATTCTTCCGCAATACTAACCGTATTATCAGTTGAACCGGTATCCACAATCACTATCTGGTCAACTAAGTTCTTTACGGATTCAAGACATTCATGTAAATATCTTTCTTCATTCCTAACAATCATGCTAAGAGTTATTTTGGGTGATTGGATCATTGTGCTGTTACTGTAATACTGTATTATGCATATCAGGCAGATTCAATATTTTATTCACTTTTACGAGACCGGTTACAGCATATTGATTATCCGGATTATTTTTTACGGCAAATTCATACATTGTTTTTGCTTCATTATCCTTACCATCAAGGTAAAACAATTCACCAAGACCGGCACATGCCTGAGAGGATTCGGCATTTATATTCAGAGCAGTCTCGAAGCACTCTCTTGCCCTAACCTTATCATTAATTCCCAAATAGTTAAAGCCTTTCATATTTTCGAAAGCCGATATTAACTCCTTATTGTTCTGGGAATAGAAAATATCTTCCGATCTATTCAATGCATCGATGGCTTCATCAAAATGCTTTAAGCCAAACAATTCAAAGGAAGATTCCAGGATCTCGTTAAGAACCATTTGCAACTTTTGAAGGTCAGAATTAATTTGTCCCTCATTATCATCATTACTTTTTAAAACGGTTTCCGGAAGATTAGAGCCAGGTTTAATAAAATACCAGCTTCTTACTGTATTTTCTTCGGTTGTATAAAGATTAACCTCCTTATCACTAATAAAGCTGTCCACTGCACTTTTAACTCCAAAGATGCCGCCGGTAAAGGTTCCGTCGAAGTAATCATGTCCGGCAAAAATTCCTCCTTTTTTTAATTTAGGATACCAGGCTTTAAGATCATTTAAACAACCTTCATAAGAATGATCTGCATCTAAATAAATCCAATCAAAATACTCATCAGAGAATTGTTTTGAAGCTTCTATTGATTCTTTTCTTATTATATGAACACTATGATCATCCATAAATTTTTTAACAACAGATAAATAAAGTTCTTTTTGTTTTTCATCCGGCGCATTCGCTATATCTTTATAATTAGGACTATATCTCCACCAATCTATTAAATATAATTCTTCACCTTCCCATGTACTGCGTATTGTTCTTGAATATTCACCTGCCTGGACTCCAACTTCGGCACCTTTCCCCAAAAGTTGTAATTTGTTACATAATTTACCAATATCGTCACGGTGGTAAATTTTAAGTTTATCTTCTGAATTTAATCTTTGAGTAAGTGATGAATGATCTTCATCGAAATTAAGAAGTTTATTTACTTTTTTTAATCCGCCTATGGCAAATAAATTATTGGGATTTTTATTTACGGCCTTTTCAAACATAAGTTTTGCTTCTTCATCAAATTTGCTTAGGAATAAAACTTCACCTAAACCTGCAATAGCTTGAGATGAATCAGGGTTTATTTCCAATGCTTTTTGAAAACAATTTTTTGCATTAACGATATCATTTAATCCTAAGTAATTAAAACCTTTGAAATTATAGAACGATGAGGCAAATTCGGGATCTTTGGGCTTCGTTAGCTGCCCGTTAAACAAACTTTCCGCTTTTTTTAATTTGTTTAATGCCGATTCAAACTTTTTTTCATTAAACATTTCATATGCTTCGTTTATTAATTTATTCTCTTCCGGTTCTTTATTTTCATATACGGATTCCGGAATATTTATTTCCTCATTTAATTTAACGGGAATATTTATTTCTTCTTTTAATCTAGACAAAGAATTATCATTTGCTTGAAGATTAAGAATTTTGTTGACCTTTACTAACCCATCTTTAGCAGCCTTATTTTCGGAATTATTTTTTACGCCCCACTGGTACATTGTTTTGGCACTTTCATAATTTTTACTGACAAAAAGTACGTCACCTAACCCTGTGCAAGCATGAGAAGAGCTGCTGTCTTCATTCAGGGCATTTTCAAAATATTTTTGTGCTGCTTCCGGGTTGCCATTCAAAAATGATACATTACCAGCAAGATTTAACAGATTAGCTAAATCCGGGTCATGCTCATCATGATCAAAATTATTGTACACTTCCACCGAATTATTTAAATAATCAAGGGCAACATCATAATCCTTTTCTTCAATTAAAGACAATGCTCTTTCTAAATTTTCTTTGAACTCATTTTTGTTTAATGTAAACATGATTTTTCTTCCTTTTATTTGTTTTCCTTTTAACCAGATTTCTTCGGGTGTTGCACCCCATTTATTTATAAATATTTTTTGATTTATCTCTAACCTTGTTTTATATTTTTCCATACCTTCGGCGGTAAAACTTTTTGAACCGTAATGATGAATAAATACATCCTGTGCAATTACTGTTTTAAAACCCGCAATTTGAGCCCTTAGACAAAAATCGTCATCTTCAAAATTTCCGGGTGAGAAGCGTTCGTCTAATCCGCCGATTTTTTCAATTACTTC
>CAVUGE010000004.1:0-70863 GCA_963740945.1 uncultured Bacteroidota bacterium
AATAGCAACGATAATTTTTATTTTTATACTGCTTTGAAGTCTATTTTCGTTGATGCTCGGCATTAATCAGCTCGTCTTTGACTTTAATATTTTTTCAAGGAATTCAGCAGTCCCGTCTTCATTATTATTTTTTTCAGTTATAAGGTTTGCCATCCTTTTGATCTCCGGAACCGCATTGGATAATGCAACTTTGAATGCATTGGTTTTAAATAAACTTATATCATTATACCAATCTCCTACTACCGCTGCTTCTTCAGGTTTTATTTTCAGATATTTAAGCAGTCTAAGCATACCTTTTCCCTTTGAAGCATTTTTTCTTCTTATTTCAATATAATAAATACTATCATGACGGTGTGACTTATAATAAGAGGTTTTTAATCCGAATGAATAGGGAAATGACATCCTTTCCCATACATATTTCATGAAGTTCCTATTATCTCCCGCCATCGATACTTCAAGTATATTGTCGTAAAAACCTTCATAAGAACTGACCTGCTCATATTTTGCTCCGTATTTTTCCATTAATTGAGTGATTATATAATTTTCTTCCGTAAAATAAATCGCATCTGCATGACATAGTGCAATATTCAATGTGAATTGCTGTGCGTACTTTACCGCTTTCCTAACATATTTCTCTCTAACAAAGGATTCCTCTAGAGTGTTTCCGTTAGGATAATCTTTTATTAAAGAACCGTCTAAAGAAATTAAAGGCGTTTGTAAACCTAATTCTTCTGCAAAATTCGTTATTGCTGAATGCAATCTGCCGGATGCCAGTGTAAAACGTACATTCTGTTTTTTCAATTCTTTAATTAATTCTTTAGTCTTTTCTCCAATCGTTCCATTGTCCGATAATAAAGTTCCGTCTAAATCAAAAACTACAATTTTTAATTTTCTTAATGCCTCTAAGTTGCTCATAAATGTTTAAAATACCTCAAAATATCTAATATAAGATTATCTAAAATACAGTCAAATGATGAGTTTACAAATTATTTGATGAAACTAATTTATTTTCGAGAAATATAGTAACAAATATAATGCTGATTTTGTTTGAAATTATTTGATTAGATTTTATACGGGAAAGTCAAATATCTAGTTTCAATCTCCTTTTTGTTTCTCATAATCATTTTTCAAAAATATTTTTTAATTTTTTATAATCCTTGGTAATGCCAAGGGCTAACATCACTTTTACCCTGGCTTTTTGTCCATTTAAATATTCCGCAAAAATAACTCCCATATTGTGAAGGTGTTTCCCGGCACCAGGATAACTGTAAATGTCTAAAGTTTCTCCAGCCGGGCATCTGGAAACTAAGATTACCGGTATTCCTTTTTCTACCGCATATTTAATCCCCTTAAAAGCTTCCGGTGGAACATTCCCTACTCCAAGTGCCTCTACTACGATTGCCTCTACTCCACTGTCCGCTGAAAATTTAAAAAACTTTTCATTCATCCCTGCATAAACCGTAAGCATATCAACATTGGATACTATCCTTTCTGTTCTGATTGTTTCTAATTTTCTTGGTAACCGGTTTAAAATTACTCTTCCATTTTGTACAAATCCTAATGCACCAAAATCTAAACTGTGAAAACTGTCGATTTCTTCAGTATATGTTTTGGTTACTTCACTTGCTGCGTTAATTTCTCCATTAAGACAAACTAATACCCCTAGCTCCCTGCAATTTTTACTCATGCATATATGTATTGCATCAATTAAATTCCTTGGCCCATCCCAATCAGGATCTGAACTGTTTTTCATTGAACCAATTAATACTACAGGTATTTCTGTCTTTATTGTTAAGTCTAAAAGATATGCTGTCTCTTCTAATGTATCTGTACCGTGCGTTACTATTACACCGGAATAGTCGTTTTTTGAAATCAGTTCCTGAATTTTTTTTGATAAGCCAAACATGAGTTCCGGTGTCATATGTGGACCGGGATATTTTCCGAAATCATAACATGATATCTTAGCTAATTTTTCCGCTTCCGGTATTTTATTCATTAATTCTTGACCTGAATATCTCGGAACTGCTCCTCCCGTCTCTTTATCAATTTTCATTGAAAAAGTTCCGCCTGTAAATACTATCAATATTTTTTCTTTTCCCATAAAAACCTAGCTGATTTATTCAATGTGCTGGCCATCTTAGAGGTTGACCAAAAAGTAATTTTCAAATTGAAAATCTGTTAAAATCTGCGTCATCAGTGTTCTATTTTTAAGAAAATAATTACTTTTTGGTCACCCTCGCATATGTTATATACATACTTATTGACTTGAAGCATTCAAAATTAAATTTTATTTTTCATTTCTAAAAATAAAGAATTGGAGAGCAAAATGTTAATAGTCGAAGATGTTGATTTAACTCCTAATCCGCATGCACTGAAATTTATCTTAAATGAAAAACTCCTTAATTTTGAAACAAGACAGTATTCAAGTAAAGAAGAAGGAGAAAAAGATCCTTTTGCTAAAGGTATTTTTGAAATTGAAGGAGTAGTTTCTGTTTTTTATATGGGCAAGTTTGTTACTGTTGAAAAAACTAAAGAAGCAAATTGGGGACAAATTCAAAGACCATTTATAAATTTCTTAAAATCCTTCGATAAAAACCTAATCCCTGCTGAAAAAGAAATTGAACCAATTTCTGAAAATGAAAGTGAACTTCTAAAAAAAATAAATGAAATACTTGATCAAAGAGTCAGACCTTATCTAGCAAGTGATGGTGGCGGGCTGCAAGTTTTAGGTGTTGATGGATATACCGTAAAAATCAGATATCAAGGCGCTTGCGGTAGCTGTCCTACTTCAATATCCGGCACCTTAGCTGCAATTGAAGGTCTACTTAGAAGAGATATCAACCCGCAACTCGAAGTAGAAGCTGCTTAATTTATTATAAATTAATCTATCTATTATGCCGGAATTATACCGGCATTTCAATCTAAAATTAAACAACCCTCTTTCCCCACAAAAATATATATAACAATAAAGACTCCTATTTCATTCCACCAATCCACTATTCCGATTTCCCCCATTCCAAAATTCCATTCTTCCAACACTCCAATATTCCAACACTCCATCATTCATCCATTCTAATAGATTTTTCCTTCCATTACTCCCAAATTCCATTATTCCACTACTCCATCCTATTCCTCTTTCCCTTTTCAAATTCTTTTCATAAATTTCCTTAAGAAAGTTGATATCAAATATGAAACACAAAGAGCAGCTTTATTACGCATGTTCCGAATTAGAAGGATTATATTTCAAAATATTTACTTCACATATCGGAATTAAGCATATATTTATAAATAAAAAAGATGCTTCTTTAAAGTCTTCCGATGCAATTAAACTTCATGACGATGATCCTTATCTTTATAATATTTTTCAGCAGCTTGAGCAATATTTTACTGATAAAAGAAAAGAATTTAAAGTTCCTTTAGATATTTCCGGTAGTGATTTTCAATTGAAAGTTTGGAAAGAGCTTCTGAAAATTCCTTATGGAAAAACAGCAAGTTATAAAAAGATAGCTGAAAAAGTAGGAGGTTCCACTTACGTTAGAGCCGTTGGAAAAGCAAACAGTCAAAACCCTCTCCCCATAATCATTCCTTGTCATAGAGTGATAAATACCGGCGGAAAAATCGGAGGCTATTCTCTCGGTATTCCATTAAAAGAAAAACTGCTCGAATTAGAAGGAAGTCTAAGCTTAGAATTATTCAAAAAACCCTAAAATTCAATGTCCCGCCCTTAAAAACGCTGACAATAATTTTTCTTTCTGCTTGGAATTTTTAGCTCTCATTATCTCGTATCCTGCATTCAATACTCATTAATAAATACTAATGAATCTTCTTCATTCTCTTCCTTCTGAAAGTACATTTGTCCATACCCGCATCTTATCAATTCATTTAATTCATCCTGGTAAAAGAATTTATCTTCACCGAATGCCGGCTGCAGATCACTCAGCCAGGTTGCTCTTGGGTTATATTTAGCAAAGAAAGGTTTTTTGCACCAGTCTGGATTTCTTCCCTGAAGTAAATTGAGTACAAAAACCTTCTGTCCATTTACTTCTGTAATTCCTTCAATTGCTACTTTGCCTGGCAATGCTGACATTGACGGCCCTCTGACTGTTCTCGCTACTCCTGAAACCTGTTTAAAAGCATCACTAAATATTTGAAAAGCCCTTACTAGCGGTATTTCAAAATATTCCTTTGCTCCTGTATTCCTTTCTACAAAAAAGTAATATGGAATACATCCAAGTTTCACCTGATCTTTCCACATCCTTGCCCAAACATCAGCATTATCATTTACATGTCTGATTAAAGGTGACTGTGTTCTTATTTGCGCTCCTGTATTCCGGATTCTTCTGATCGCTTCTTTTGCTATATCCGTAGATAATTCTGTCCAATGATTGTAATGCCCCATAATTGCAAGATGTTTCCCTGAATTAACGACTCTTTCAAATAAGCGCAGAATACCATCTGAATCTTTATCTGTTACGAATCTATATGGCCAGTAAGCAACAGATTTAGTCCCGATTCTAATAGTCCTGATATGCTCAAATTCCGGTTGCAGAAATGGCTCAATATATTCTTTAAGGTGATTCAAACTCATTATCATTGGATCTCCGCCGGTTATAAGGATATCTGTTAGCTCCTTATGATTCCTTATATACTGCTGGAATCTCTTTGACTCATCTGTGGCAAATTTTAAATCATTCATACCCACAAATTGGGCCCATCTAAAACAAAAAGTACAATATGCATGACATGTTTGACCGCTTGATGGGAAAATAAGACAGGTCTCCCTATACTTATGTTGAACTCCGGGTACTTGTTCATCATCCATCTGAGGTACATTTGATGTCATTTGTCCCGCCGGATGTGGGTTAAGTTCCAACCTTATCTCTTCGGCCGTCTCTTTAATTCTTTGTATGGAAGAATTTTGTCTCAGGGTATCAGCCATCCAGTTAAATTGCTCCTTGGAAAGCATATCCTTTTGAATGAAGGTTAACTGAAACATCGGATCATCCGGAATATTATTCCAGTCAATCAATTCTTCAACAATGTAGTTATTTGAACGGAAAGGCAGAACATTGGAAACAACTTTTATTGCAAATCTCGCATCTTTGGAAAGCATTCGAAGTTGGGGGATGCGGTCAATGTCCTTTAATCCGTAGAATTTCATTTTTTTGGGGGTAATCATCTTTAACATCCTCCTTTTAGTGAATAAATATCGGTATTTAGAAAAATTATTTTATCGAGTGCTTTTCAGAAAAGCGTAGAAAATATGAGTTCCTGCTTTTTGTCCCAAATTACAGGATCGAATGATAATCTAAGAAATTTTTTGAATTAATCAAGACAAAAAAGAAAAAGCTAAATACCTTAGTGTAGACTGGAAACGAAGTGGAATGCCTGTCCGGATCTTGCACATAGACATCAACTTAACTTTATTTATTATTAGACCCCCCTTGCGGGAAGAATTTCCCACTCCTCTTAAATTTAAAACTCGGTCCCCTGTCTACCGAATCATTAGTCAAGCTGGGAATTTTAGTGTAGGCTGGGAAAGATGTGAAGTGCCCGCCCCGTTATTCTTTAAGCTTAAATACTCTATTTAATTGTAGTTACTTTGCTGATATCTTCTAGACGTACAAATCTTTCATTAAACTTATAATTTCCTTTGGATGTTTTGATTGCCTTAATCAGCTTTACGTTAACACCTTCGATTTTCTTTTTTGCTTTCGCTTTATCTGCAAAAGATTGTTGTTTAGCCATAATTTCTCCTTTTTAGCGTGGCAAATATAAAAATATATCCGCAAAATAAAAAGATATACAATTTTCAATAAAAGAATTATCTCTTATACAAATTTTACCTCAATTATATCATTTATAAGGCTATGATAATATGGCAATCGCAATAATTGATTGATACCTTCAATATCATTTGATTCGAAATCTAATATTAAAGAAGAAATATTGGATTTTATATACTCTTTCGTTCTGTCGCTTAAATTAATTCCATATTTATAATCCTCTATATTTGTATAAATTGAATTGCTTACATCCCTTAATTTATCGTTAAAATCTTCTAATACTTCTTTATCTGTTGATGCAAAAATATAGTTTACAAATGGCAGCGATAAAGATTCTATTACTTCTTCTGAAAAACTTATCCCTGATAAAAATCTTTCATCCTCGAAATTTTTATTACCTGTAACAACTAAGTTTTTATTCTGTAGTTTATTTTCATTGGTTAATATTTCAATTTTTATCTCTGAATTATAAATTTCTTTAAATAATATTTTACTAAGAACAACTTCAAACGAAGATATGTCACCGAAAAGACTAAATTCATCTATATTTTTCTGCTCCGGTTTATAATATATATATGAATTACAAAGACTGCTCTCAAAAGACATTCCATGTACCTTTGAAACAAAAAGATCCCCGTTTTTTAATAGATCAAGTGTTGGTATTAACCCGATAGATTTTTTATGGTTTCTTATTTCTGAGGTTATTAACGACGAAGGTCTGAATATAATTTCTTTATTAAGTTCCTGGTCAAGGTTATTGAATAGTATCTCTGTAAAAATATTCGAAGGCGAAAATAACTTCATTTGAATTTTCTGGTTTTTTCCTGTTAAAGTTAAAACAACTACTACATATAATAAATAAATTCTAAATATTTTCATAAAATTCATTGCTCTAATGTAAACTAAACCACGCTTCTATTTAATAAAAGAATGAATCCGCTATGATAATGCTTTGAATACGGAGTGAATACGCTTTGAAAACGCAATGAATACGCTCTGAATACGGAATGAATACGCTATACATCCATGATAAGGTAAATGGAAGTATGATTTTAAGCTAAATTAGTACTTCTAAAGATTTGTCTGTTTTTTGATAGATGAATAAATTTTTTACTTTGGATCACACATTTTCTAATTATGATTAATTTTTCTTTCTTTTTTATAATAATTTTTTTTATTAGTACTCTTGAAATAAATAAGGAGGTTAAAATATGGCCAAAGCTGTGTATAATGGGGAAACAATTGCTGAAAGTAAAGATACTAAGGTTGTTGATGGCAATTGGTATTTCCCCAAAGATTCGATAAAGAAAAAATATTTAAAGGAGAGTCCAACGCACTTGATCAGTGCGGATAAGGGGGAAGCGAACTTTTTTAATATTTATGTCGCTGATAAGGTAAACTGGAACGCTGCCTGGTATTATCCAAAGCCAAAAGAAGAATTGTATGAAATTAAAGATCGGATTGGTTTTGGTCCGGGTATCCAAATAATGGATTAAAGCAATGAGGTATACAGAAACCCCCTCTGTATACCTCCATTTTCTTAATTCCTCCCCTTAATCCTAAACTGGCAAAGCCAGAACCAAAAAGTTTTATTTCAAGATTATTAAAGTTGCAAGATTGTCTTTTAATTCCTTTCCCACTTGCTGGATTATAATTTTCTTACTCCCACTGGGTAAACCTTCCATAAAATTATATTCGTACTCTAATCTTAATCTTCCTATACTCCAAATTACCCAACCTTCCAACCTCCAACATACCAATATTCCATCTTTCCCCCTCCAAAATTTTAATAATAATTACCTAAATTACCCCTATTAAAATTATCATTTTTAAAATGTGCTTATTACTCCTGGCATACAAAACTCATCCGGTTTATAAATTAATCCTTGCTGCCAATAGGGACGAGTTTTATGAAAGACAAACCGCACCCCTTCATAATTGGAATGACATCCCCGGGCTTTACGCAGGTAAAGATTTAAAGGGAAGGGAACATGGCTGGGTATTACAAAATCTGGTAAAATATCTGCTGTGACTAACTATAGGGATATGGCAAATATTAAATTAGATGCTCCTACCCGTGGAAATTTAATTACCCGGTTTTTACTTGATAATATTACTTCTGCGGATTATTCTAAACAGTTATTAAAAACTGCAGATCTTTATAACGGCTATAATTTGGTTTATGGCAAAATTGATGATTTATATTATTTCTCAAATATATTAAAAGAATCAGTTGAATTAACTCCTGGAATACATGGATTAAGCAACCATCTAATGGATACTCCCTGGCCTAAAGTCATTAAAAGCAAAAAAGAATTTTCTCAAATATTGAAGGAAGCTAATCCCTCTGACAATAAATTATTTGAACTGCTGAAAGACAACGAAGTTTTCAACGATGAAATACTTCCTGATACAGGTTTAGGAAAAGAACTGGAAAGACGGGTCTCACCAATTTTTACTTTAACTGAAAAATATGGTACCCGTTCCTCCTCACTTATTTTTGTCGATAATAATAATAATGTCACCTTTACACAAAAATCTTTTAACAATAAAAACAAAGAATGGAAAACTGTATCTTTTAATTTTAAAATTGAAAGAGAATAACTCCAGTTAATAACAATAAGTTATGCAAGTACCGGTATTAAAAAGATGACATCTTTACTTTTTCAAAATAAGGCTAAACTAAACTTAAATTTTAATAAAATATTTAAAATGATTTTACACTTTAAAGATGTCATCTTTAGATCTGTGTAACTTCACTTAATAATTAAGAATTTATTATTTATGAACATCTTTGAGCTTACATCCCGCCCCGGTGAAAATCTTTTCTTTAAAAGAAATGACCCCGAAGATATCCGGCTTGGTGAAAAAGTTGGAAAAGATGTATCTGAATATTATGATTCTGATATTATAATATTGGGCTCACCACAGGATGAAGGGGTAATTAGAAATAAGGGACGCAGCGGTGCCAAAGATGCACCCGATAAAATTCGTGAAGCATTTTATAAATTAACTCTAAATGAAAATATTAATTCATTTAAAATATTTGATATCGGAAATATTAAAACTGAAAACAATCTGGAAGATATTCATAAAAAACAGGAACAAGTTGTTTATCAATTGTTAAATGAGAACAAAAAAATAATCATCCTCGGCGGCGGAAATGATATTTCTTATCCTGATTGTAAAGCATTGTCCCTCTTTAATAATAATCTTTTAGCTTTCAATATAGATAGTCACTTCGATGTTCGCTCCGGTTCCCTCCGAAACAGCGGTACTCCTTATAGAATGTTGCTCGAAGAAAATCTGATTAAATCAAAGAATTTTTACGAAATTGGAATAAAAGAATTTGCTTCTTCATCATTTCACAAAAATTATCTTGAAGCAAAAGGCTGCAATGTCTTCTATTTTAATGAAGTTAAAAAAAGAGGATTAAAAAAGTTAATTAAAGAAATTCTCGCTGAGAAAAAAAACAAAGTATTGTTCTGGGGTTTTGATATGGATGTAGTGAATGCTTCTGATGCTCCGGGTGTAAGTGCACCTAACCCTATAGGTTTAACCGCTGATGAAGCTGTCTTATTGGCAGAAATTGCCGGTAAGGATAAAAGGACTAAAATCTTTGAAATTTCTGAAGTCAACCCCATTTATGATGCCGATGATAGAACAAGTAAACTTGCTGCACTGATGATCTGGCATTTTATAAATTCTTTGTAATATTAATCAAAATGTCCAATATTTGTATAGTTCTCTCTTTATCCGGCTTTGTTTGATTCAAATTACTAATTAAACATCCTTATTTCATTATCTTTATTAAAATGAAAAAAGGAAAAATTTATATCGGTACTTCCGGATGGAATTATAAACATTGGGTCAATGAGTTTTATCCCGAAGATATTTCTCAAAAAGAATGGCTCCCGTTTTATATCGACCAGGGCTTTAATACTGTCGAATTAAATAATCTCTTTTGCCACTTCCCTGAAAATTCAACATTTGAGAAATGGCGGAAATCAGAAAGCTTATGCCGCTAAAAATGCTTTGGAATTAAAGGGAATTGTCGAAAAATAAATTTACAAATCAATAAAGGGAACTAAAATATGGATCATTCAAATATCAATGTCGGAAGAATTAGTGATTTTAAAAAGGGAGAAATGAAAGCAGTTTCCGTCGGGAAAGACAAGGAGATTTTAATTGTAAATGTAGATAATGAAATCTTCGCATTAGGTGCTCATTGTACTCATTACGGAGCACCCCTCGAAAAGGGCATTTTAAATGGAGATACTATCATCTGTCCATGGCACCATGCTTGCTTTAATTCTAAAAATGGCATGTTAAAAGAACCCCCTGCTATAGAATCTCTTCCTGGTTTTGAAGTAGAAATTGAAAATGAAAAAGTTTTTGTCAAAGTTCCTGAGGAGCTCCCCTCCAGTGTAACCCCAAAATTGGCTGAAAGAGATGAAAACATTCGCGAGAACTATGTAATCATCGGTGGAGGCGCTGCAGGTTATGCTGCCGCTCAGGCTATGAGAGAAGCAGACTTCATGGGAAAGATTACCATTATTACGAAAGAAAATCGTACCCCTTATGACCGTCCCAATCTCAGCAAAGATTATCTACAAGGCACTGCTGAAGAAGAATGGATGCCTTTAAGATCTGATGAATTCTATAAAGATTATGGAATTGAATTCATGTTCGATAAAAAAGTAGATCATATTAATATTAAAGAAAAGAAAATTTCTTTTGAAAAAGGCGACAATCTCTCTTTCGATAAACTATTAATTGCATCCGGAGGAATTCCTAAAGAATTAAATGTTCCCGGTTCCGGTTTAAAAAATATTTTCTATTTAAGAAGTTTCTCGAGCTGTGAACAAATAATTGAAGCTGCTAAAAATTCAAAACATGCCGTTATAATTGGTTCAAGCTTTATTGGTTTGGAATCTGCCTTTAGTCTGACTGAAAGAGATATTTCCGTTACAGTCGTTTCTCCCGATGAAGTTCCCTTTGAACACACTCTCGGGAAAGAAATCGGCGAATTATTTAAAAAACAGCATGAAGAAGGAAAAGAGATTTTTAAATTAAAAAATAACGTTAAAAGTTTTGAAGGAAATGATAAAGTTGAAGCTGTTATTCTGGAAAATGGAGAAAAAATTAAAACTGACTTTGTCGTTATTGGAATCGGTGTCAAACCGGCTACTGATTTTATTAATGGAATTGAAAAAACTTCTGATGGTGGTATAAAAGTCGACAAATCTTTTTGGGCAGCTGCAGATATTTATGCAGCTGGAGATATCGCTGTGTTTCCTTATTGGCTGAATGGTGAAGATGTTAGAATTGAACACTGGAGAAGTGCCCTGCAGCAGGGACGCGTTGCCGGCTTTGCTATGGCCGGAAAGAATATTGAATATGATAGTGTCCCGTTTTTCTGGACTAAACAAGCAGGGTTGAATATTAGATATGTTGGACATGCTGCACATTGGGACGATATCATTTATTGGGGTGAGGTATCTTCTAAAAAATTCATCGCTTTTTATATCAAAAATAATAAGGCTGTCGCAGCTGCCGGAAATGATATGGATAAAGAAATGGCGGCAATTCATATGCTTATGAGATTAGACAAAATGCCATCTCCAAAAGAATTAAAAGGTAAAATTGATCTTGCTTTATTTCTACAGAAATAAATAAGATGCATTCATATGATGCTGTTGTTGTTGGTTCCGGACCCAATGGTCTGGCGGCTGCAATAACTATTGCTGAAGCCGGTTTTTCTGTCAAAATCTTTGAAGCTAAAGAAACTGTTGGAGGTGGTGTGCGTTCTTCGCAACTTACTCTTCCCGGTTTTTTTCATGATGTCTGTTCGGCTATTCATCCTTTGGGAGTAGGTTCTCCGTTCTTTCAAAAATTGCACTTAGAAAAATTTGGCCTGGAATGGATTTATCCTCCCGTATCCTTAGCACATCCTTTTGATGATGGTCATGCTGCTGTATTAAAAAATTCAATCAATGAAACCGCTGAATCACTTGATGTAGATAAAATAAATTATATAAATAGAATTCAGCCTTTAGTCGAAAATTGGAATGTAATAATAAAAAATATTTTAAGTCCCCTAAACCTACCTTCTCATCCTTTTGCACTTGGTAAATTTGGTTTCTATGCTTTACAGCCCGCTGAATTATTTATAAAAAAATTCTTTTCAGGTAAATATGGAAAAAGTTTTTTTGCAGGCGCAGCAGCTCATTCTATTCTCCCTTTGCATAAATTTCTTACTTCTGCCTTTGGACTCGTATTGATAATTTTAGGACATAAAACTGGCTGGCCTTTTCCCAAAGGCGGTTCTCAAAAAATTGCCGATGCATTAGCTTATTATTTTAAATCTCTTGGCGGAGAAATTGAAATCAATCACCCTATAAATTCTTTGGAAGAACTTCCCCCTTCAAAAACTGTATTGTTTGATATTACTCCAAAACAAATAATTAAACTTTTGGATAGTAAACTTCCAGTCAATTATAAAAATAAATTAAAACAGTTTAGGTACGGTTCCGGAGTATTTAAGGTTGATTGGGCTTTAAATGATCCTATCCCTTTTAAGAATGCAGAATGCTTAAAATCAGGGACTATTCATATTGGCGGAGATTTTAAGGAAATTATTCGGTCAGAATATGAAGTTAGTACTGGAAAAAATCCTGAAAAACCTTTCGTGATTTTGGCACAGCAAAGCCTTTTTGATAATACTAGGTCTCCTCTAGGAAAACATACTGCATGGGCTTATTGTCATGTTCCCAATGGGTCCAATTTCAATATGTTGGAAAGAATAGAGAATCAAATCGAAAGATTTGCTCCGGGATTTAAAGAAATCATAATCGGTAGGCATACTATATCTCCGGTTGAATTGGAACAATATAATTATAATTATATCGGGGGAGATATAAATGGAGGAATGCAGGATTGGCGGCAGTTTTTTACACGTCCTATTATGAAATTCAACCCCTACTCAATCCCTTTAAATGGGTGCTATATCTGCTCTTCTTCTACTCCACCCGGTGGAGGAGTTCATGGAATGTGCGGTTATAATGCTGCCCTTAAAGCAATTAAATTCTTAAAAAATTATCACACCTGATTTTTGTAATAGATATCACTGTATAGCTCTAACTGGTGAAATTGACTCCTCCAATCTCCTTAATTAGGATTGTGAATATCCTTACTATCTAAATATATAATTCTAAGGAGATGGAGGTCTTCATAGGAGATCTCACCATTGAACTTTTCGTGAATTGGTTTTAGAGATAATGTTTCTTCACTGCTGAATGCATCAAAAACCTTTTGATGGTGTTCTTTTCCAAGCGAAATACTTTCGAGCAGTCCGTCTGTCCTTATTTTATTTCCTTCATTTGTATATCTTGCTAAATGATTTATAATTGTCTGCTCTTTTAAATTATACAGTTCTGCAAGCTTTTCAATCGAAGTACCATTATTAAAAGACTCTGCTGTAATCTCATGTTTTGGTTTGTTTAAGCTTCTTCCGGAAGATGAAGATTCATTCACATGAATATCTCTTCTTTGACAGTAACTTTTTATAATTGAAATAAAAATATCTCCGTATGTTTCTAATTTCATACTGCCGACACCATTAATCCGTAAAAAACTGTTCCTATTAACAGGGAGCTTTTTTGTCATGTCTATTAAAGAACGATCCGAAAAAATAACATAGGGGGGAACGTTTTTGTTATCGGCAATTTCTTTTCTTTTTTTCCGCAGCAGTTCGAATAATTCTATGTCATATTCTTCCGTAGTTGTTTTGATCTCTTTCCTTTCAATCTTTGGTTCTTTTACCAAACCAAATACTCTTTCATTTTTAAACAGTATGTCATACGATTTTTCTGTCAATTTTAAACTGCCGAATTCTATATCTCTTGTCACAATTTCTTTTTTAACCAATTGGTGAGCAAGTGAATGCCATTGTTTTTTGTTATACTCTTTGCCTACAGAATAGACAGATAAATTTTGATGGTTATTTGAAAAAATTCTTTCTGATTCAGCTCCGGTTAATACATCTATAACATAATTAGCACCGAAGATCTCTCCGGTTCTTTTTACTGCAGATAAAAACTTCTGGGCAGGTACAGTTATATCAACCATATCTTTTTCAACTGTAAGACAGTTATCACACATCCGGCAGTTATCATTATTATATTTCTCACCAAAGTAACTTATTAATGGTTTCCTCCTGCATGTTTCTGTCTCTGCATATCGAACCATTGCATTTAAATGAGCTTTTGCTGAAAGTTTTTCAACTTCGTCTTCTTTCTGATCTATGAAATAATTTATTTTTGAGATATCGGCGTAGCTAAAAAGGAGAAGACAGTCTGATTTTAATCCATCTCTTCCGGCTCTTCCTATTTGCTGGTAATAAGATTCAAGGTTTTTAGGAAGGTCGTTATGAAGTACAAATCTCACATTTGACTTATTTATCCCCATACCGAATGCGATTGTTGCAATAATAATCTGCACTTCATCTCTAATAAACAAATCCTGATTTTTATTTCTATCTTCATCCGTTAAGCCCGCATGATATGGCTTGGTTGAAAATCCTAAAAAAGAGAGGTTTTCATGAAGCTCATCAACCTGCCTTCGTGAAAAACAATATATTATTCCGGATTGATCCGCATGAGCCCTTAAAAATTCCAGTACCTGTCCAAAAGAATCTCTTTTGGGAACTACCTGAAGAAATAAATTCTCACGGTTGAAGCTGGCAATAAATTTTCCCGCATTAGACAGATTTAAATTTTTAACTATATCTGTCTGTACTCTTGGAGTTGCGGTAGCAGTTAAAGCAATGCATACGGCATCTGGAAAATCTTTTCTGAAAATACCAAGCTGCCGGTATTCTTTGCGAAAATCATGCCCCCATTCCGAAATACAATGGGCTTCGTCTACAGTTATGCAGGTGAACTTAACTTTTTTTAGCAGATTCGAAATATCATCTTTTAATAAAGATTCCGGCGCCACATAAAGGAGTTTGGCTTTCCCGTTTATTACATCATCATAATTACTTTGATATTCGGCAGGAGAAAGAGAACTATTTAATAAAGCTGCATTTATACCAAGTTGTCTAAGCTGTTCAACCTGGTCTTTCATTAAGGAAATGAGAGGGGATATAACTACTGTTAAACCTTCAAAAATTAAAGCGGGAATTTGATAGCAAATTGATTTACCCCCGCCGGTGGGCATTATTACCAGTGTGTCTTTTTTATCAAGAACATTCTGAATTATTTCTTTTTGAAGTGCACGGAATGAATCATATCCGAAGATTTCTTTTAGTATTTGTTTTGCTCTGTTCACTTTGGAAGTATTCCTAAAACTGAAGTTATGCAGAAGTAAAGATGTCATCTTTAAAAGAAAAAAATTATTTTTAATCTTATTTTAAAATTTAAGTTCAGATAAAACTTATTTTTTAAAAATAAAGATGTCATCATTCAAATTCTAATTTTTTGAATAACTTATGTGAATAAAATATCTATATCCTCTTTTTGTAAGTTTTTAAGAACCCCGCTTTCACTTGTAATAATATTTTCCACAAGCTTTTTCTTTTTCTTCTGTAGCTCGAGTATTTTTTCTTCTACACTGTTCTTAGTAACAAATTTATATACAAAAACATTTTTATTTTGTCCGATTCTATGAGTTCTATCGGTAGCCTGTTCTTCAACGGCAGGATTCCACCAGGGATCGTAATGAAATACATAATCGGCGGCAGTTAAGTTTAATCCGAAACCTCCCGCTTTCAGGCTTATTAAAAATATCTTAACTTTTTCATTATTCTGAAAATTATCTACACAACATTCCCTGTCAATCGTGCTGCCTGTAAGTATTTCATATAAAATATTCTGCTTATCAAGGTAAGCCTTTATTATATTCAACATTTGAACAAATTGTGAAAATACAAGGACTTTATGATTTTCACTCAAGACTTTTTCAAGATGTTCCTTGAATTCTTCAAACTTGCCTGATTTACTTTTGGAATCTGCTTTAACAAGTATTGGGTGGTTGCAAATTTGTCTCAGCCTTAGTAGTCCTTCGATTACTTTAAAGCCTGTTTTTCTAATCCCTTTTTCTTCTATCTCCTTCATTATATCATTGCGTATGGAATCTCTCCAGATATTGTAAATCTTCTGCTGCGAAAGTTCCATTTCACAATAATGAATTACTTCAGTTTTCTCTGGAAGCTCTCTTGCTACTACTTCTTTTGTTCTTCTCAAAATAAATGGGTAGACTGTTTTACGTAAATCTTCTGCAGCCGATTCATTGTTATTTCTTTGGATAGGTTTTACAAATGCTTCATTAAATTTTTTAAGTGTACCAAGCATACCTGGATTTAGGAAAGAGACTTGCGACCAGAGCTCATTTAAATTATTTTCCACCGGTGTGCCTGTTAGACAGAGGCGGTGTTTTGCGTGTAGTGTTCTTATCAGCCTTGCTGTCTTTGCAGCAGGATTTTTAATTTTTTGAGATTCATCGAGAATGATATAATCAAACTCTTTACTTGTAAAAAGAAGATTATCCCTTAATAAAATTGAGTAGCTTGTTAAGATTATATCGTATTCATTAAAATGAAGTGAACCGTCTTTATTTCTATCATTCCCGGTGTGATTTAATATTCTTAAAGAAGGGGCGAATTTTTCCGCTTCCTTCATCCAGTTAAAAACAACTGATGTCGGAGCAATTATTAAATGCTGTTGATTTTCATTCCTAATTTTTTCATTTAACATAAGCGCCAGTACCTGTATTGTTTTGCCAAGCCCCATATCATCCGCAAGAATACCTCCGAAGTTGTATTCTTTTAAAAAATAAAGCCAGTCGAAGCCTGCTTTCTGATATGGACGCAAAATAGCTTTTAAACCGTCTGGAAGTGTTTTTGGGAGAATCTTTTCAAATGAGTTAAGGGTTTCAACATGCTTTTTAAATTCATCATCGGTTATAACCTCTTCGCCATCCTTAATTAACTGCTCTAATGCATTTGCCTGAATTTTTGAAAATCTAATATTATCTTTTCCTAATTCGCCAAATGTAAAGGCTCTCTGCAGTTTATTCATCCACTTTTGAGGCAGTATACCGGCAGAACCATCATCAAGCTGTACGTATTCTCTTTTATTTTTAATTGCATTTTGAAGCTCTTCAAAAGGAACGCCTGCACCGTTAAACTTAATACCGGTTTTTACATCAAACCAATCAATGTTTGAAGAGACAGAGAATGTGAATATAGGTTTTGATATATTAACTTTAAATTTATTAAGGTTTGCTTCACCAAAAATTTCATATCCCATTTCTTTTAAAGCAGGGATCGCTTCAAAGAGAAATTTTAGAGGATTTTTCTTTGCAACAAAAATACTATCATCAATTTCTTTAACAAAAAATGATTTTATCTCCTGCCGTGCCGATTCTTCAAAGTTTTTATCTCTAATAATTCGTACAATTTTCTTCTCTTTTAGGTATACTGTAGTTTCTTCGGAATTATTATAGTATACTTCAAACCCGTTATAGGAAAATTTAAGAATAATTTTTAAAATCGAATCATCTTCTTCAAGGTAGACTCCCTTACAAGGCGTTACATTTATTTCTTCTAATTCATATTTATTAGAGCTGATAGGAAGATTTTTTGTAATCCCGGGGAGTAAGTTTACTTCAAAATATTCCAGGTACGCCTGAGGGATCAATACATTATTGGAATGTTCTGCGAACCATTGAAATTGTTCAAAAGTTAAATTGGAAATTCTAAAAATATTGTCATCTACTAAGACCCAAAAAGGTTTATTAAGTATCGGGAAAATTTTTGTATCGGATTTTATTTCTTCACCTTTGAAATAAAAAATTAATTTTAAAGAAAGACTGTCTTTAGAGTTATCTATAAAGAGTTCAACTGACCCCATATCTTTTTGAATATAAATCCTTTTCTCTAACTCATCATAACTGTTCGATATAAAAACTTCTTTATCCGAAAGGAAAAGTAAAATTTCAGAAAATAAGTATGCTTCATTCCGGTGATTATTGGAATAGGTAGAATAAATCTCATCCTCATATAGATTGATGGATAAACCCCCGTAATTACGGCACATTCGTTCGATTATCAATTTTTCCCGGAATGAAATTTCATCCGGGATATTAAAGTTCACGCTGCGCAAAAATTCGGAAGATGAAACCGTCCCGTCCTTTTTCAGCTTCTGCCGAACCGGGTAAATGGCAGTGCCGTATTTTTTAGGCTGGATAGCATAGATAATCTTGTAATTTGTATTTGATTTTTTTTTATTCTCCTTAACTATCAGCTTATCAATATTTTCTTTAAATGTATTAAATTTTGCAGCTTCTTTTCTTCGTTTTAACTCTTCAATCCATTCTTCTCTGTCTACAATCTTTAATTTTTTCTTTTTCGAGTAAAAGTTTTTTTCATCAATAATGGCATCATTAAAAAAAGGATCTGTGTTAATATTGATGCCGCCGTCTTCATAATAAGGATAAATATAAACCCCGTTAAAAAAATTTTTTTGATTCAGTTTGTACAAGACCGCTACTATATGCTTACAAATATCGATTTCATTATAGGGACAGGTACACCAGCTCTGAACCGGGTACCTGTTTCCATCAAATGCAATATTTACCTCATAATCCCTCGAACCTTTTACAATAGCAAATGCTTTTTTTTCAGTGTATTTTAAATTACTCACTGCTTTTTTTATAAAATAAAAATATCCTCTCTGGCGAACAGTATCTTCAACTAATTCATTAAGTATTTCTCTCAACATAATCATGATTTTTCTATAAAAGGTTCCGCGGCTTTAGTTTAAGTACAAGATTTTTTAATAATATACTTCGTTTCACTGGGCACGCAAGATTAAAAACAATCTTGCAATTTTGAAATTTTTGTAATTTTGCAATCTTTCATCATACTAAGGGATCCCCAATCCGAGATTAACATTACTAAAATTATATTCCTTATAGATAACCTTAATTTCATTGTGTATCTCTCTAATATTGTGCATAATAGTTTCTTCTTCTTCCCGGTTATCTGTATTTTTCAGGTAAGTTTCATTTGTTTTTAATTCCATAAGTAATTTCAGGACTTTAAATTTATTCACCATATCCCTCGTTTCTTTTAAATATTATCTCATTTTTTGAAGGTTCAGGGTATAAGTCCTCAAACTTTTTGCTTATACTATATTTCTCCAGAATCAAATCCCTTATATAATTCTGAACTATCGGATCATCTATGTCAGTTAATAGATTATTTGCGGTAATTTCTTTTTTCAAGTTAAATAAACTTTTAATCATAGAAATTATTGATTTATGAAATGGGGAGACAAATTCCTCCTCATCTACGTTTCCCAATATAAATTCAGCAGCCTCTATGTTTCCTTCCAGCAGTATTTTTATAATGTCTTTTTCCAGAAGAAAAATATGCTCGGGCACAGCCTTATCTTTTATGGAAGCATCAATTTTTGCTTCTTCCTTCAATTTCCTCTCAATTTCAAGTTTGTCCTGCTTTTTATATTGTGTAAGAACCTGGCCTAATTCTTTCTCAAGCAGCTTTTCCCTCAGGTTAAATTTTTTAGCAATAGACTTAATAAGCAATGTTCTTTTCAATTCATCATTAATTAAAGCTGCAGGTTTTACCAATTCTCTAATTGCTTCCGTGGTCTTAGAGGGATCTTCAAACATACCCAAAGATTCATAATAAGCAGATTGATATTCCATAAAATTCTGGGCATACCTTATCAGTTCTTCAAACTTTTCTCTTCCGTGATTATTGACATATGAATCGGGGTCTTCTCCTGAAGGGAGTGAAACAATTTTAATCTCCATATCCCTTTTTAAAAGAAGCTCTATACTTCTCATCGATGCTTTTATTCCTGCTGTGTCCGCATCAAATAATAGAACTACATTTTTCGTATAACGGGAAAGGAGGAGTACCTGGTCTTCAGTAAGTGCAGTTCCCGAAACAGCTACCGCATTTTTTATTCCACTCTGATAAAGGGATATCAAATCCATATAACCTTCTACCAGTATGGCTTTGTCCTGTCTTCTGATTTCATCTTTGGCAAAAGATAAACCGTAAAGTATTTTACCTTTAGTATAAATTAAGGATTCGGGTGAGTTTAAATATTTAGCTGTTCCCTCCCTGTTCTCCAGGATTCTTCCTGCAAAAGCAACAACCCTTCCATTCGGAGAAAAGATAGGAAAGATAATCCTGCCGGAAAATTTATCAAACAATCTCCCATCTTTATTTCTACCGATTAGTCCCAGTTGAACGGCTTTTTCAAGATCAACTTTCTTATCTTTTGCGAACTGAATGAAATTTTCCCACCCGTTTGATGCATATCCTAAGCCGAATGCTCGTAATGTCTGCGCTTTTATTTTTCTTTTATTGAAATATTCCCTTCCAATCTCACCATCCGTGCTGTTTAATAAATTATCGGAAAAATATCGGGCGGCAGCGGTATTAATATCATATAAAACTTCCTGTTCGGATTGTTTCTCTTCACTAATATTTTCGTCGAATTCTAATGTAATACCGAGTCTTTTAGCCAGATCCTGCACAGCTTCAATAAAAGAAATCTTCTCATATTCCATTAAAAATTTATACACATTCCCCCCTGCATGGCATCCGAAGCAGTGATAAATCTGCTTTTCTTCGTTAACAGTAAAAGAAGGGGTTTTCTCGGAATGGAAAGGGCATAATCCCAGAAAGTTTTTCCCTCTTTTTCTCAATGGAACATATTCCGAAATAACATCAACAATATTTGCTGCTGACCTTATTTCTTCTATTTTATTCTCGGGTATTCTCATTCAAAAATTATTATTGAAAAAAATTAGAATTTGAAATATAAAATAATTTATAGTAAATGTTCATTACATTATTCATTCTTAATATTGTCTTAGCTCCAGAGGAGCGAAATATTATTAGAAATAGAATAAACCACAGATATCCGCACTCCGTATAAGTGCTTATCATTTTTGAAGTAAAGGGAAGATGTCACTATAAAATATTTCATGCTACTATTATTCTAACACATTTTAACCAAAATTTATGAATATCGGAATAGATGCATCTGCTTCGGGTCTTAAATCCACTGGAACAAGGAGATACATTAATTGTCTGTTAGAACAACTAAAGAAATTTGAAGATGAAATAAAGGTCTTTCAGCCAGACGGTGATCAAGAGATAAATAATAGCAGTTTAGGCAGGAAATATAATGGATTAAAAAGACATTATTATAGAGAATTCAGTTTAACCAAAGAAATGGAGAAATTAAAAGTTGATTGCAGTATATTCCCGAATTATTTTATTTCTAATAGTTTTTCAAAGCCTTCGGCAATTGTAATACATGATCTTTCTTTTATTACTCACCCTCAATTTTACCCAAAACAATTTGTTATTTATTATAAATATCTGCTGAAGCAAACACTGAAGCATGAACCGTTAATTTTAACGGTAAGTGAGCATACTAAAAAGAATATTAATAAATGTCTGAATGTTAATAAAGATAATATTCTTCTTTTGCAGGCCTATTCAAATATTAAAAAACTATCAAAAAATTATACTTATTCACCTCAAACTGAAATTCCATATTTCTTATTTGTAGGTCATATTGAACCGAGAAAAAATTTACTTTTTTTGATAGAAAATTTTCTAAAATGGAAAAATGAGAATAAAGTAAATATTAAATTAAAAATAATAGGTGAACTCTGGATAAAATCAGCGGGTATTAACTATTTATTAAGAAAATACGGGAAACATCCGGATATTATTTTTAAGGGCTATGTTAGTGAAGATGAGCTCGATTATTGTTATAAAAATGCTGCCGGTTTTGTCCATACTAGTCTGGAGGAAGGATTCGGGTTTCCCGTACTAGAAGCAATGCATTACGGTATTCCTGTTTTGTGTTCGGAAAACCACGCCGCAAATGAGATTTCATCCCCATATTCAATCACTATTAATCCATATAATGGTGAAAGTCTGTTGAGAGGGCTTTCCGATCTTTTTGAAAAAAAGTTCATCAATATAATTTCTCCGGCAGATATAAAATATTCTCCTGAATTAATGAATAATCAATTAAGCATTGTTTTAGATATCCTTCATTCTAGAGTCAATAAAAAATATTATTTCAGTTTTGAAAAGTCTAAAACCCATGAAGAAGCGATTGAAAAAACCCTTTTATACAGTCATTTATTCAACGGCGGATTACATAAGAAGGACTTGTATACTTATTTGTTCGATATAAAAATTAATGAAGAACAATTTGAAAAAGCATTATCCGGTCTTATCCTCTCAAACAGGATTTATTTGAATAATGATAATGTGAGCCTTAATTATCAAAATATCAATATTTATAAAAAAGAGATAAAGAAATTAGGTAAGGATAGAATTAAAAAATCTCTAAGGATAATTAAAAATATTCCTTTTATTTCATGCATCTGTTTCAGCGGAGGCACAGCTAACTATGGAATAGAAAATCATAATGATATTGATCTTTTTATAATCACAAAACCGTATGCACTTTATTTTGTCTATCTGACAATTCATATTTTATCAAAAATATTTAAGCTCCGTAAGCAATTGTGTGCAAACTTTTTGATTGATGAGACTGCTATGGAGATAAGAGACCAGCATGATTATTATACCGCTCATCAGATTGTTTCTCTAATCCCATATAAAAATCTCGGTTGGCTTAATTTATTCAGGCAATTTAATTACTGGATAAAAGATTTTTTTCCTAATTATATACAGGACTTTTCAAATCACAGTCCCGCTGTAAAAAAGCCGGATAACATTTATTTGTTATTAAAACCTTTAAATCTATTGTTAAAATATTTTTATAGAGTGTTATATAGAAATTATTTAAAGAAAGATGATGAAGGTGCAATTAAACTAGATGATAAATGCATTAAGCTTTATACTAATGATCACCGTATAAAAATAATGGATGCATTTAACAGGGAATGGAAGGAATATCTGAAAGTTAAAAGGTCTATTATGTATGAACCCCTTAATTCAGATGCAACCGGTACGTATGCTTAATAAGAATAACTATTTCTATATATGAAAGTATTATTAGCCCAGTCATATTTTAGGGTTCTCGACTCGAAGGAACTTGAAAGAAATATGCCCTATCCTCCTCTCGGTTCTTTGTATGCCGCTGCATTATTAAAACAATCGGGGCATGAGGTTATATTCTTTGATTCAATGTTAAGCAGCGGTATTTCCGGATTAGAAAAGATGATCAGGGAGAGCAAGCCTGATATATTTATTCTTTATGATGACGAATTTAATTATCTAACCAAGATGTGCCTGTCAAATATGCGGGAAGCTGCAATTGGTTTTATCAAAACTGCAGAAGAACTGCATATCCCTTCAATTGTTTATAGTTCAGATGCTGCTGATTTCCCGGATAGCTATTTGAATGCCGGATGTAATGCAGTTATTTACGGTGAAGGTGAAGTTACTTTACAGGAAATAATGAATTCATTTAATATATTCGAGTTTGAAAAGATTAAAGATCGGATTTTTGGAATAAGATATTTAAAGGATGGAAAGATCTATTCTACCAATAGAAGAAGCTTAATGGGTGATATTGATTCCCTTCCTCTGCCTGACTATTCTTTAATTAATATTGACGGATACAAAGATATCTGGTTAAAAAACCATGGATATTTTTCGATGAATATCTCAACAACAAGAGGATGTCCTTACAGATGCAACTGGTGTGCAAAACCTTTATATGGTCAGACCTATAATTCAATTTCACCTGCAAAGGCTGCATACCAGGTGAAGTTATTAAAAGAGAAATATGAAGTTGACCACTTTTGGATTACAGATGATATATTCGGATTAAAGCCAAACTGGATTAAAAACTTTTCAAATGAACTCCAAAAATTAAATATTAAAGTTCCTTATAAATGTCTTTCAAGACCTGATCTGCTGTTAAGAGGGAGTACAATTTCAGATTTAAAAGAATCAGGGTGCAGAACTATCTGGATAGGCGCCGAATCGGGAAGTCAAAAGATACTTGATGCAATGGATAAGGGGACTACAGTCAGGCAAATTTATGAAGCTGCGGAAAAGACACACAATGCGGGAATGGAAATTGCTTTTTTTATTCAGTTCGGTTATTTGAATGAAAACTGGAACGATATTAAATTAACCAGGAAAATGATAAGAGACTGCATTCCCGATGATATTGGAATCTCGGTATCCTATCCTCTTCCGGGTACAAAGTTTTATGATATTGTAAAATCCGGATTAAAAGAAAAAAAGAACTGGACTGATTCGGATGACCTGGATATGATGTTCAGCGGAACATTTCCCAAATCTTTTTATAAAATACTCCATCGTTTCGTACATGCCGAGTACAGAATAGTTAAAACAATTAAAAGAATGGAATGGAATAAAATCCCGAACTTTTTATGGAATATCTTTAAATATTTTAATTTGAAATTGAAATTAGCCGTATACCTTAAAACGCACAGTGCATAGCGCATAACCTGTCCCGCTTTTGCGCATAGCGTCAACTTAAATTTATTAATTATAGTAATAATTTTTTAAATTGCAATAACTTATAACTCTTAACACATTTCAATTTTTTAATTAGAACTTCCTTTCGTGTAGTCTAAATATTGTCTTAGCCCCAAAGAAGCGAAATATTATTAGAAAATCAGTTTAAATACATTTTTCTTCTTCCTTAAGTTGAGGTCATATGCTCTTCCTGAGGGGGTAGGGTTATAGCTATATACAATGTTTTATTTTAAGAAAAAGGCCTCTCAACTCCCCATTTTTAAAGAGAAAATTTTTTAGGCATATATAAGTATGCCTCATCTAGAGTTTTCATCAAAAACAGGTACTTGAGAGCCGCTTTTTAAAGAAAATTAGAAATAAAAAGGCTGTTCCCAATCGGATTGAAACAAAACTATGCAACTACTTTTATTTCTTCTAAATTAACTGGGTAAAAAAGTTGATTATAATCATGTTTTTCTTAATTTTGAATAAAGTTAATTTTATTAAATAATACTGCTGCACATCTAAATTTCTTTATCAAATCTTTCTATCATTTTAGTTGTCTAATGGCCATCTAACAGCCCATAACTCCACTCCACATCCATTATAAAAATTATATAAACTCATGCGCTTTGCCTTTTTTCTAGCCCTCTATTTCGAATGGGAATTGAATTTGCGGATTGTACTTATGAATCGAGCCGACGAGTTCTTTAATATTTCCTAATACATACTTCTTTTTACCGGAAAGAATTATTTTAGAAAATGTCCTTAATTCATCAAGTGAAAACTTTAGTTGGTCTTTTATTTTTTCATCAAAATAAATTACTTCACCTCTTTTTAATATCATTATAATGTCTTCCGGGCTTATAGAAAAGAAAGAATCCCATACATTGTCAAATTTATTTTCTGCAATAATAAGGTCTGCCGTATAGTTTTCTTTAATTTTCCCAAGGTACTTAAGATTCCAAACCTCTGTTGGTGTAGTGGTTACTGAATCAAATAAATTTTTATCATTAAATATTTTAAGGTTCCTGGCAAAATGAAGATGGTCCCAAATATTACCCACAGCGCTGACTGTCGAATCTGTTCCGAATAATATTTTTGTCTTTTCTTTAAACTTATCAATATCAGCAGTTTTATTGAATAAAAAATAATTTGAAACAGGACACCAGACAACTGCATCCAGATATTTTATATCTTCTCCGGTTAAAGCAACTGCATGAATCCCGATGATTTTTTTCTTAAAGAAATTCCATTTAATTAAAGTTTCAATTTCTTTTTTAGATTCCTCATCATTTCCTTCGCCAATGTGGATAACAACCGGATTTAAATCGGGTAAATTTATTCTTAATCTCCAGTATTTATCGAGCTCAACAGAATGGATTATTTTGCCGCCTGTGTAAACATCAATGAGTTCATTTTTATAACCCTTTGGAATTTTACCATGATGAAAGACTGTGGTTACGCCAGAGAGAAGGTTCTTATAAATACCCCATTCGAACCTTAGCCGTATTGGAATTTTCAAAATTGATTCAATCTGTTCTTTATTAAATTTATGAATATCATCCCCCCAGTCGATATAATTTTTATAAATTCTATTACCGAGAGTAGGGAACAGGTTGAATTCCAGATGGTCATGCGAATTAATTAAACCCGGAAAGGCAAGTGCGTTCTCAAAATTTATTATTTTATCATCCGTTTCCTCAATTTCATTTCCGCCGCAGACTTTTCGAATATATGATTTATTTATTATTATCGATTTTATTTCATGATCATTCCCGGCTATATGTAAATTATTAAGGATCATTTTCTCAAATGAAGAGAGTAAATCATAGAGATGTTTTTAAATTTCTTATAAGTATCCAAAGCATTCTTTTTTAGATAAAATTCTTTTACATCATCAGTAATGGCTTTTTCATTTTTATTCAAGATACTATATCCCATAGACAAAAATAACTCTTCTAATTTTTGAACCGGGTGAACATAATTTCTAATTGTAATTGTTTTTTCATATTTATTGAAAGTTCTCTTTGCCCCTTTTTGAAGTGCTTCAGGATGAAAATCGGAAATATATATTTCCCCCCTCTTTTTTAATAGACTGTCCCATTCTTCCGCAAGATTTTCTACATCCTGAATATGTGCAATAACCAGGGTAGAAATAATAACATCAATGGATTCCTTTTTAAGAAAATCGAGCCGGTTATTTTTAATTATATATGTTTCAGCATTAGGGAATTTCATTTTTAACTTTTGAATCATCGATTCTGAAATATCGCACCCTATAATTTTTAACGGGTTTTCTTTCAATAATTCATTCCAATTTCTACCGGTACCGCAGCCGAAATCCAATACTACTTTTTCCTGTAAATGAGACCCGGATAAAAATTCTTTGAAAAGAATTCTATCAAAATGGAGCATCAAATTTCCATTTTCATTGTCATAATCTTCAGCCCATTGTTCGTAAGCTGTTAAGGGATCCAAATCCTGATTAGTTTTAAGCAGATTCAATAGAAATTTTTTTATTTTACCTAAAACAGTCATATTTATATAGTATAAAGATCGTGTAAAATGTGAGATTTATATAATATTTGAAATTTTAGCAACTGAGGTGACTTTTACTGAATTAAATGAATTGAGAACAGACTTTCTTTCAAACGGAACTATTTATTATATTTATCCGCTTAAGATAAATAAATACGTGTTTTATGTACGAAACAATAAATAAAATTAAGAAGTATTGCAATAGCTTAACGGAATATTCAAGGTATAAGACCAGGGAAGTAAATGTTGGAGGGGTGCCATGCGGAGGTAATAATCCTATAAGGATTCAATCAATGACAATAACCGATACGATGGATACTAAGGCAACAGTTGAGCAGTCGATCCGGATGGTTGAATCAGGTTGTGATTATGTACGGATTACGGCACCAAGCAAGCTTGAAGCTCAGAATCTAGAAAATATAAAAAAAGAATTAAGGAGCAGAGGATATACTGTCCCGCTGATTGCCGATATTCACTTTACCCCTAACGCTGCTGAAATAGCCGCACGAATAGTTGAAAAGGTTAGGGTTAATCCCGGCAATTATGCCGACCGAAAAAAATTCCAGATATTGGAATATAATGATGAAACATATTTATCTGAACTGGACAGAATAAGAGAGAAATTTACACCGCTGGTAAAGGTATGTAAAGAATACGGTACGGCAATGAGGATCGGAACTAATCATGGTTCTCTTTCAGATAGGATCATGAGCCGTTATGGTGATACTCCGTTAGGAATGGTTGAATCTGCCTTAGAGTTTGTAAGAATTTGTGAAGAATTGAATTATTATGATATTATTCTTTCTATGAAAGCTAGCAACCCGAAGGTTATGGTTCAAGCTTACAGGCTTCTGATAAATAAAATGGAGGAAGAAGGAATGAATTACCCTCTTCATCTTGGTGTAACCGAAGCCGGAGGAGGTGAAGATGGGAGAATAAAATCAGCGCTGGGAATAGGGACTTTACTGGAAGATGGACTTGGCGATACGGTGAGGGTTTCATTAACTGAAGATCCGGAATATGAAGCTCCTGTAGCAATTCGAGTTGTTAACCGGTATAAAGGAAGAGAAAACCACAGATCGATCAAACCGGTTGAAGAATCTCTTTTTAATCCTTTTGATTATGAAAAACGACATTCCTTTCAAATTTCATTTATAGGAGGAAGCAATGTTCCTCAGGTAATAAGTGATTATAGTGCATATGATATTTCCGGTCAATCCGATCTCGCCTCTATAGGTTATTTCTATAATGCCGGAACCGATAAATGGAACATGAGCGATAATGCCCCCGATATAATATATCTCGGCCGAAAAGATATCCCTTTCGATATTCCGAACGGTCTGCATCCCGTTTACGATTATAAATTCTGGCTGGGTTTTGAAAACAGAGCAAACCGGTTTCCATTATTTTCTGTTTCCGAATATATGGGTAACAATGATAAATCTAATCAAATTAACTTTATAAGCTTTGATATAAATGAACTAACAGATGAATTTATACCCATAGTAAAAAATGATTTAACCGCTGTTTTAATACTTGAAACCAGTAACCTGCATGGAATGGCTGAGCAAAGAAGAGCATTTTTTGATTTAATAAAGTATGATGTTCGAAATCCTGTAATTATTAAAAGAAGTTATTCAGGGATTTGTCTGGAAGACTTGCGCTTATTTGCTTCAACCGATTTTGGATCATTATTAATAGATGGATTTGGGGATGGAGTTTGGGCTCAGGTTGAGAACATTACAAAAGAAAACGGTAGCGGAGATTCGAAGACTTGGATTAGGGATTTTGTAGCAAAAAATGAAACAAAAGAGAAAATAATAAACCGGAATTTATTCGGAATATTACAGGCTGCTAGGGTAAGGATTTCCAAAACAGAATATATTGCTTGCCCTTCGTGCGGAAGAACTTTATTTGATCTTCAGGAAACAACAGAAATGATTAGAAAAAGAACAGAGCATTTAAAAGGGGTAAAAATTGCTATAATGGGTTGTATTGTTAATGGTCCGGGTGAAATGGCCGATGCAGATTACGGATATGTAGGTTCCGGTGTGGGGAAAATCACCTTATATCGGGAAAAAGATATTGTAAAAAGAAATGTACCTGCAAAAAATGCTGTAGATGCATTAATTAATTTAATAAAGGAGGATGGTAACTGGGTAGAACCAAATTAATTTTTTTTAATCTTTTAAATAGTAAGAAAAAACGCCCTTTTTATAAAAGCATGTATGGGTTATTCATTTGTTTGTTAGATGATAAAAGTCTATATTTAAAAACTTAAACATGATTGAAAAAATTTTTGTAAAGTTAAAATATTTGAGGCTTGTATTTGGTTCCTCTGAGAGCCGTTACAAATAGCTATAAAATTAGAAATGCACCCCGATTAAATCGGGGTGCATTTTTTTTGATATGAAATGCAGCGAGATTATTAAAAATTTGGAAGATTGGGCACCTAAAGAAATTGCCTGGCAGAAGGATAACGTGGGTTTACAAGTCGGTTCGGCAGATCGGGAGATAAATAATATTTTACTTTGTCTTGAGTTGACTCCCTTGGTAATTGATGAAGCGGTTAATAATAATTGTAATTTAATTATTTCTCATCACCCCCTCCTTTTTCATCCCCTTAAAAAAATCGATTTATCGAATGATAAGAATTCGAAACTTTTAGAAAAGTTAATAAAAAAAGATATTAACCTTTATTCTGAACATACCAATCTGGATTTTACAAAAGACGGTGTGAGTTTCGAACTTGCTAAAACTTTAGGATTAAAGAATATATCTTTTCTTGTTCCTATGGATTCCAATCAATATAAATTGGTTGTTTTTGTCCCTAAAACTCATTTACAGGAAATTTCAGATGCAGTCTTTCAAGCCGGAGGCGGAATAATCGGAAATTATAGCAATTGCAGCTTCATGATAAAAGGAGAAGGCACATTTAAAGGTTCAATTGATTCCACTCCATCTGCCGGAGAAAAACGAATCATGGAGACCGTTGAAGAATTTAGATTGGAAATCATTATTAATGCGTGGAACTTAAATCCTATAATTAAAGTTATTAAAGAGATACACCCTTATGAAGAACCGGCATATGATATCTATCCCTTGAAAAATGTGAATATTAATTATGGTGCAGGAGCAACGGGTGAATTTGAGAACGAATTATTAGAGGATGAATTTTTATCATTAGTCTCCCAAAAATTAAATACTGAAATATTTAAATACGCAAAAGGAAAGAATAACAGAATTAAAAAAGTCGCCCTCTGCGGAGGTGCAGGGGGAGAATATATTCAGGATGCAGTTAGATCTGGCGCCGATGCATATATAACTGCCGATATAAAATATCATGATTTCCACGATGCTGCGGGAGAAATATTATTAATTGATGCCGGACATTATGAGACTGAAATTCATAGTCTGAATGAAGTGGAAAGAAGACTGACTTCTTTTCTCAATACTAAAACAGATACTAAGATTTTTAAATTTAGTAAAACAACAAACCCTATTATTTTCTATAACAATTTAGGAGCGAGCAGAAATTGATTGATAGATTATTAATCCTTTATGAATTGCAAACGATAGATGATCAGCTTGATGATTTGGAAGAACTTAGGGGTGATCTGCCAAATGCCGTTGAATCTCTAAAAGAAAAACTTAATTCATTGAAATCGGATATCGATGCCAAAGAGAAAGAACGTAAAGAATCTCTTAAAAAAAGGGAAGAGAATGACGAAGAGATCGAAAAGTTGAAAGCAAACCAGAAGAAATTCAAAGCCCAGCTTTACCAGGTAAGGAACAATAAAGAATATGATGCACTTACTAAAGAAATTGATCATACTGATGAACAGATGGGTAAGCTTGAAACGGAAAACAACACCCTTGCAGACAGAAGTAAAACTTTAGCCGATGAAATTGAAGAAATTAAGCCGCAATTGAATGAGTTAAAAGAAGAGCTGAAGGCTAAAGAATCCGACTTAAAAGATATAATTAAGACTAACGAAAAAGAAGAAGTTAAGTTAAGAGATAAAAGAAAAGAGATTGAAAGTAAAGTTAAAAAACCTGATTATTCGGCTTACATGAGAATTAGGAAGGCTAAAAAAGGAAAAGCAGTTGCCACCATTAAGCGTTCGGCTTGTTCCGGTTGTCATAATATAGTCCCTTCTCAAAGGCAGCTTGAGATTCGAAGAAATAACAGGCTTTTCTTTTGCGAATATTGCGGAAGGATTTTAGTCTCCGCTGAAGTCGCAGAAACCGTCGATTCCGAATAATATAAATCGAGATTCTGCAGTTCGTTTTTTTACCGGATATTTATAAGAGGGGGGAACCATACCTTTTATTACTCATGGATAATTACTTTTCTGCTTTTTTAAGAGTAGTAATTTATTATATTTACCTAATTAAATAAATTAAGTTTAATCACTTAACCTTTGAGTTAACTTTTATTATTAATTAAAAAGTTTAACAAAATTAGAAATTTAAAAGTTCAAACCGGGCAATTGCTCCCCGATAAAATCCGGGGGAGGAAAGTCCGAACTTCATAGAACAGGGTGCCGGATAACGTCCGGGATCACGGTTGTCTTGGCAGCTGTGATACGGAAAGTGCCACAGAAAATATACTTCTCCGCTTTAAGCGGAGTAAAGGTGAAAAGGCAGGGTAAGAGCCTACCGCTCCGGTAGTAATAACGGAGGCAGGGTAAACCCCACCCGAAGCAAGGTCAAATAAGGAGATCTTCCCGGTTATTTCCGGGACAAGGTTGTTCGCTTTGTATGTCCCCTCAAAGGGACTGGATTTCCGGGTAGACCGCTTGAGTGTTATAGTAATATAACAACCAGACAAATAATTGCCGCCCGGTTTACCGGGTTACAGAATTCGGCTTACAGGTTGAACTTTTGTTCTTATAATTTTATGGGAATTTAATGCTTGAAAAGCGTTGGAAAATAAGAAATATCGAAGATAGCTATGCTGTTCAATCTTTGGCAGATTCTCTTAATATTTCTGAAGCTCTTGCTAAACTGCTTGTTATTAGAAACGTTAAGAACTTTACTCAGGCAAAAAATTTCTTTAGACCTGAATTAGACTCACTTCACGACCCTTTCCTTATGCTTGGGATGGAAGAGGCAACTTCCCGCGTTATACAGGCTCTAACTGAAAATCAATTAATATGTATCTACGGTGATTATGATGTTGACGGTACCTGTTCAACTGCCCTGCTTTATCTTTTCTTAAAAGAACTGGATGCTAATGTAGAATATTATATCCCTAAAAGATTAACTGACGGCTACGGTTTATCAAGTTCGTCTATTGATATAGTTAAAAACAGAGGAACTTCCCTTTTAATCTCTGTCGATTGCGGTATTACTGCTGTTGAGGAGACGGTCTATGCTAAATCATTAGGTATGGATGTAATTATTTGCGATCACCATCAGCCTAAAGATAAAATACCCGAAGCTCTTGCCGTACTTGACCCGCTTAAACCGGGATGTAATTATCCGTTTAAGTATTTATCCGGAGCCGGCGTTGCATTAAAATTAGCGCAGGGTGTATCAGAAAGGATAGGAAAAAGAGAACTGCCGCTGCAATACCTGGATTTGGTTGCTCTTGCCGGCGCTGCCGATATAGTCCCTCTAATAGATGAAAATAGGATTTTAGTCAGAGAGGGCTTGGAACAGATTAACCAAAATCCCAGACCGGGAATTCTTGCTTTAATTAAAAGTAGCGGAATGGAACCCGGAAATCTGTCCTCCGGGCAAGTGGTTTTTACTATTGCACCAAGAGTAAATGCCGTTGGGAGACTAGGAGATGCCGAAAGAGCTGTCCAGCTTTTTATAACAAAAGATAAGGAAGAAGCTTTTAAGCTTGCTCATATTCTTGAAACTGAAAACTATGAAAGAAGAAAGATTGATGTTGATACTTTTGACAATGCTCTGGAAATAGTTGGCAGCTCATTAGACCTTGAAAAAGAAAAGGCCATTGTACTCCATCAGGAATCATGGCATCCCGGGGTTATAGGCATTGTTGCATCAAGGTTAGTTGAAAAATATTGCAGACCTACAATCATGTTAACGACTGTTGATGGTGTTGCCAAGGGATCTGCAAGGAGTATTTCTAATTTTAACATTTATGAAGCTCTAAAAAAGTGTGAGGATTTATTAATTCAATTCGGAGGGCACCAGGCTGCGGCAGGACTTGCAGTTGAAGTAGAAAAGATTGAAGAGTTTAAATTGAGATTCAATCAGGTAGTAAAAGATTCATTTTTAGGCGATGATTTATCACCTGAATTGAGTATAGATTCTAAAATTAAATTTTCAGAAATTACACCTAAATTTTTAAGAATTTTAGAACAATTTGCTCCATTCGGTCCCGGAAATTTGCGGCCCGTATTTTTGGCTGAAAATGTAGAGGTAGCAAATGTACCGCATATAGTCGGGAGCGATCATTTAATTGTATGTTTAAAGCAGAACGGGTCGGAAAAGATATTCGATTGCATCGGTTTTAATATGGGTAACTACTGTGATTTAATTAATAAAAATAATTCTGTACTTGATATAGTTTTTACTATTGATAAAACTGTAAGAGACGGGCGGGTTTTTCCACAATTTAAATTCAAAGATATAAAAGTAAAAGATAAGCCGGCATCTGCCGGAAGGGAGATGATAGATGTCAGGTCATTCTAAGTGGGCAACCACAAGACGAAAAAAAGCTGTGATAGATGCAAAAAGGGGGAAAATGTTTACAAAGCTCATTAAAGAAATAACCATAGCTGCGAGAGAAGGAGGAGGGGATCCTGAAGGTAATCCTAGATTAAGGCTTGCTGTCGATAATGCCAAAGCCGCTAATATGCCTCAAGATAATATCGAAAGGGCAATTAAAAAAGCCACCGGAGAACTTGAAGGGCAGTCATTTCATGAATTAACTTATGAAGGCTACGGACCGGGAGGTATAGCTATTATGGTGGAAGTGGCTACCGATAATAAGAACAGAACTGTTGCTGAAGTCAGACATTTATTCAGCAAAAGCGGGGGCAGCTTAGGTGAATCAGGTTCCGTTGCATGGATGTTTGATAGAAAAGGAGTTATTTTGCTGCCTAAAAAGGAAAAAACAGAAGATGAAATAATGGAAGTTATTCTTGAAGAGGGTGCGGAAGACCTTCAAACGGAAGATGAATATTTTGAAGTTCAGACTCCCCTCGAGTCATTTGAACCTGTGAGAAGGGTATTGGCAAATAAAGATTTTCAAATTGAAAATGCTTCGCTTCAATGGATTGCTAAAAATGCAGTGCCTGTTACTGGAGAAGATGCTGAAAAAGTTATGAAATTAATCGAATCATTGGAAGACAGCGATGATGTTCAAAATGTTTATTCCAATGCTGATTTTGTATAATCTTTATTTGCATTGTTCTTATCCTTGAAGGTTTTTTAATATGATTATACTTGGGGTAGATCCGGGAACAATTTTTACCGGGTTCGGAGTAATAAAACAAAAAAACAGTAATTATATCCGGATAAAAAACGGAATAATTAAATTACCTTCTTATAAAAGCCTGCCGTTAAAATTAGAAATAATTTATGATGAAATAGTGAAAATTATTAAAGAATTTAAACCGGATGAATTTGCAATTGAAACAGCTTTTTATGGAAAAAATGTTCAGTCTGCAATGAAAATTGGCTATGCACGCGGTGCTGCTTTATTAGCTGCAGTACATAATAATATACCTACCAGTGAGTATTCACCCAGAGAAATAAAAAAATCCGTAGTCGGAAGAGGCTCCGCATCAAAAGAACAGGTTTGCTATATGATTAAAACACTGCTTGAGCTTAAGCAGGAAAGTATGCGTTATGATGAATCCGATGCATTAGCTGTAGCTGTCTGTCATGCATTCAGAATGACCCGTCTTAACGGATCTGCCAAAAAAAGTAAAGATTGGAAATCTTTTATTGAAATTTACCCTGAAAGAGTGATTCACAATTAACGATTAACTATTAACGAATAACAATTAACTATTACCCATGATAGGCTATTTATCCGGCAAAATAATTTCCTCAAAACCAACCAAAATATTAATGGATGTGAACGGGGTAGGTTACCTTGTAAGCATTTCAATTAATACATTTGAACAAATAACCGGGAGGGAATCCGTTTCTTTATTTATTTATACCAGTGTAAAGGAAGATTCTATTTCTCTGTTCGGATTTTTTTCTGAAGCGGAAAAAGAGATGTTCGAGCTGCTAATCACTATTACCGGAATAGGGCCGAAATTGGCTATAAGTATATTATCAGGGATTAGAGTCGATGAACTTAAACATGCCATCCGTTCAGCCGATATTTCCAGGATTGTTGCAGTGCCGGGAATCGGCAGAAAAACTGCCGAAAGATTGGTTCTGGAACTCAAAACAAAAGTCGACCAGGTTAAAGGAGAAGAAAAAGAATTATCATTTAGTGTAAAAAATGAAGCAGTTGCGGCATTAACAACTCTGGGTTATAACTCTAAGCTTGCCGATATTACAGTAAGGAACATTTTGAATTCCGATCCCAATATTTCTATTGAAGATTTAATTAAAAAGTCGCTAAGTAATCTCAATAAATAGTGATAAACAGAAGTAATCTTGTTGGATTTCGTTTCTTTAATTTATGATCAGTTAGAACAAATGAACATAGTTTATACCGGGAAGGTAAACCCGGCTATATTATTAGAAAACATTCACTGCAATTAGGAATATTTAAATGAAAAACAGAATTAAACAAATAATTTTCTTTTTATTATTTCTTTCATCAATTGTATTGCCACAGAAGGTTGAACATCCCGCTGGAGATTATGCAGTTGTAAATGGTAAAAAACTCTGGTACGAAATAGAAGGGAAAGGAGAGCCCATACTTTTAATTCCCGGCGGTCCGGGTAATTCACATACTTATTTTCATCCCTGGTTTTCGGAACTGGCAAAAGATTATAAAGTAATATATTTTGATGCATACGGAAGGGGAAAATCAGATAGAGCAAAATCTTCTAATCAATATTCATTTAAGGGAGACGTTGAAGATATTGAAGGATTATGTATAGCTTTAGGATTTGATAGGTGGGATATACTTGGTCATTCTTACGGAGGAATGGTAGCACAGCAATATGCGTTGGATTATCCAAAATCGGTTAATAAATTAATACTTACGAGCACTTTTTACAGTGGGGAAATGTGGCAGGAAAATGATAACAGCTCAAATCATGAAATTAAAAATCAATATCCCGAAGTATGGGAAAAGGTTATGAAGTTAAGAAATGAAGGGGAATCTTCCAGTTCCAGGGAACATATTAATGCATATTCTGTTCCTTCGGGATTATTATATTTTTATGATGCATCCAATGCATATAAAGTTAGAAGCGATTCATTAATAATGAATACTAATGTATATTATCAGATAGCCGGAAAAGATGCTGACTTTCTTATAAGCGGTGATATAGGACCTCTCGATTTTAGAGAGAAGCTGAAGAATTTAAATATGCCAATTTTGATTCTTGAAGGCAGATTTGACAGAATATCAATTCCAAGATTTTCAATAAAATATAAAAATTATGCACCTCAGGCTGAATTTGTAATGTTTGAAAAAAGCGGGCATGAACCCTTTGTTGAAGAACCTGAAAAAACCTTCAAGGTTATTACGGATTTTCTTAAAAAATAATAATTCCTTCCGGTTTCATTTTATGGAAGTAACGCAAGAATCGGAATATGAAAGATGACATCTTTACTAAATAAAAATAAGGCTTTATATATGACTTATATTTTAAGAACAATTAAAAATGATATTTCTTTTTAAAGATGTCATCTTTTTACCTTTTTTATAAACATCCCCGCTTTAAGTTTTGAAATTTAGAATTTAGAATTTATTTGAATTTTGTCATTTGTCGTTTTGAATTTTAAACCCTGCTTATGATTCCTGTCTTTTTGTTTTAAACTTACTATTTATATATTGTGCTTACAATTCTTTGGAGGTGCCATGAGATTTACAATTATAATACTCTTCGGTTTATTAATTTCCGCCGGTTGTTCGGAGAAAAAAGGAAATAATATGAATAAAGGAACATCGATTGCTTCAAAGGAAGTTGATTATTCTTCAGACGGAACAACATTGAAAGGTTTTCTTGCGTATGATTCAAGCATAACAGGAAAGAGACCTGGAGTAATCGTTGTACATGAATGGTGGGGCTTAAATGATTATGCAAGGAAAAGAGCCGAAATGCTGGCTAAACTCGGATACGTAGCACTTGCCATTGATATGTATGGCGATGGAATAACAACCGAACATCCGGATGATGCGGGTAAATTTGCAACGGAAGTAATGCAGCATATGGATACTGCCAGAGCTCGATTTAATGCAGGTCTCAAGCTCATTAAAGAAGAACCCGAGACCGATACCAGCAATATCGCGGCAATCGGATATTGTTTCGGGGGAGGGATAGTATTGCGTATGGCTCTAAATGGGGATGATCTTAACGGAGTTGTAAGTTTTCACGGAGACCTTCCGACACAGCCGGTGAAAAATCCGCATGATGTAAAAGCAAAAATACTTGTATGCAACGGTGCAGCCGATCCGTTTAACCCGAAAGAAAAAGTAGATACATTTAAAAAAGAAATGGACAGTGCCGGTGTAGATTATAAAGTAGTTAATTATCCGGGTGCAGTACACAGCTTTTCAAATCCTGCAGCGGACAGCATTGGTAAAAAATTCAATTTACCCCTGGCGTATAATAAGGAAGCCGATGAAAAAAGCTGGGCAGAAATGCAGGACTTTTTGCATCAGATATTTAAATAAACTCGAGATTAAGTTCCGTTATAAATGCTATTCAATAAATAAATCTGCAGGAGAAGATTCGAAGACTTCATCGGCAGGCAGATCAGGATTTTGGGATGCGTTTACAGCCAGTTGATCGCATCTTTCATTTTCCGGATGCCCGTTATGACCTCTGACCCAGAAAAATTTAACTTCATGTTTTTGAAGCAAATCAAAGACTTCTTTCCATAAATCTGGATTTAATAATTTTTGGTTTTTTTTCCTTTTCCATCCTAAATTCTTCCAATTGAAAATCCATCCTAATTGCACAGCATCAACAATATATTTTGAATCGCTGTAGATATTTACTTTACATTTTTCTTTTAATGATTTTAATCCTTCTATGACAGCTTTTAATTCCATTCTGTTATTGGTAGTTTTTCTAAACCCGCCGGAAAGTTCCTTAATATTCTCCTTATATTTTAGAATAACTCCATAGCCTCCTGGACCCGGATTCCCGCTCGATGCACCGTCAGTATACATGTTAATCTCTTTCAGCATTATTTATAAATTAGATAACCGGGCAGTTTAATTTACCAATTCCGGTTAATTCCGCATTTATAATGTCACCCGGTTCAACTTTGCTTACCCCTTTAGGAGTCCCGGTGAAAATTAAATCTCCTTTTTCCAAAGTCATTAAAGAAGATATATAAGATACGATTTCGGCAGGATTGAAAATCATTTTATTCAGAGTATCTTTTTGCTTTATCGTGCCATTAACTGAAAGTGAAATTTCTTCATTTAAAGTAAGGGTGTAATCTTTTTTTAGTACAAAATCGGAAAGAACTGCGGAAGTATCGAAACATTTTGAAATTGTCCAGGGTTCTCCTTTCCCTTTTAATTTATTTTGAACATCCCTCAGGGTCATATCTAATCCGAGTCCGTAACCTACAATGGCATCTTCAGCATCTTTTTCATTTGCATCTTTTACTTTATTTCCGATTAATAAAACCAGTTCTACTTCATGGTGAAGATCATTCCCAAAAGAAGGTTTAACAATTTTATCGCCGGAATAAATAACTGCAGACACAGGTTTAAGAAATATTACAGGTTTTTCAGGAACTTCATTCCCCAATTCTTTAGCATGCTCAGCATAATTTCTTCCGACACATACTATCTTACCGATGGTATATTCTTGAGAGGAGTTTTTAATCTTTATTGTTTTCATAAAATTGTATGTGGTTTATAGTTTGTTGTATTTTGTTTGTCGTTTGACTTGTGTATTGTATGTTGTTTGTTGCAAAATTTAGGATGGAAATTAATAAAATGTATCGCTAACAACAAACTACTTACAATAGACAACAAACCATTAGCAAAATTATGTTTTTTGCTTTTTCTTTTTCGCAGCAGGGAATAGTATATTATTCAGGATAAGCCTGTAACCCGGAGAGTTTTTATAAAGTGAAAGGTCGGTCGGAGGATCACCTACCGAATGCTGGTAATCTTCTGGATCATGACCACCGTAGAAAGTGAAGGTACCCCTTCCGAAATTCCCGTGAATATATTTCACCTGGTCAGTCCCTTTTCTTTCCCCCATAATTATAATAGAAGGCTTTATAAATTCTTTTCTGAACATTGTTGTCTGTCCCATAAAACCTTTTATAACATTCACATGATCCTGAGTTAACATAGTCGGTACAGGATCATATTTTGCAGAAAAATCAAAAAGGGTGAAGTAATCGTTCGCAGGGTCACCTATTTCAGAAGGCTGAATATCAATATCACTGTATTCATAAACATAAGGATTCATTTCAAGCTTAAAGTTTTGGAATGCAAGGGTATTTGAAAAATCAAGCTTTTCATTTGCATTAGGATCTGCAGCATCTCCGTCATACATTGAAGCACAAATATCGACATTTTGTGCAGCCAGTGCGATATCGTATGTGTCGGTAGCAGAGCACATCGCGAACAGAAAACCGCCCTGACCAACATAGTTTTTAATAGTAAGGGCTACTGCTTTCATCATATCGGAGACTTTTTTATAGCCGTTTTTCTTTGCATCGTTTTCATATTCCATTTGCTGATCTATATACCATTGAGCGTTACTGAAGCTTGCATAAAATTTTCCGTATTGTCCCGTAAAATCCTCATGGTGTAAATGAAGCCAATCATATTTGGAAAGGTCGCCGCGCAGAATTTCATCATTCCATATCTTTGTATATGGAACTTTCGCATATTCAAGTGCTAATGTAACCGCATCATCCCACGGCATAAAACCGGGAGGAACATATACAGCAATTTTCGGAGCTTTTTCGAGACGCACTACATCCATATTATTATCATCACTCTGAACGGTTGAATATATCTCGGCAGCCTGAGATGCGGAAACCGGGTCAAATGCAACTCCTTCAATCCTGCATTCGGTAGCAACCCAATTATCATAATCGAGCATAAAGGAACCGCCCCTGTAGTTTAACAGCCAGTCCGCTTTTATCCCCTTAGTTAAAGCAATATAAGTAATCCCGTATGCCCTCAGATGATCTGTCTGCTTTAAATCCATATAAATTAAAATTTTGGATTGGGCATACAAAGAAGTGAGAAAGAGAAATAGGAATAAGGATATTTTCTTTAGCATATCTAAACAAGTTCATGTGTAAGGTCAAGAGCAAGAGCAAGTTCAAAGCTAGGCAGATTTTCTATCTTCTAGATAAATTGGTTCTGCGCCTTCATCAACAACATCTCTGGTAATAACACACTTATCTATATTATCTTTATTGGGTAGTTCGTACATAACATCAAGCATAAATTCCTCAACAATAGCCCTTAAAGCTCTTGCGCCTGTCTTTCTTTCCATGGCTTTTAAAACTATTGCATCAATTGCAAAAGGATCGAACTCAAGTTCAATGCCTTCCATCATAAACAATTTCTTATACTGTTTTAAGATGGCATTTTTAGGCTCCGTTAAAATAGATTTAAAAGCTTCTTGGGATAAGGACTGCAATGGTGCAATTACGGGTATTCTGCCGATCAATTCGGGGATTAAACCGTATCTGAGAAGATCTTCGGGTAATATGTGTTTAATTAATTCTTCATCTGCTTTCTTGCTCTTAAGTTCCGAAGAAAATCCCATTTTATTTTTATTTATTCTTGTAGCTATTATTTTATCGATACCATCGAATGCACCCCCTACTATAAATAATATATTTTTAGTATTTATATTTATTAAACTCTGTTCGGGATGTTTTCTTCCTCCTTTGGGCGGGACACCTGCAATAGTACCTTCCAGTATTTTCAATAATGCCTGCTGAACACCTTCACCGGATACATCCCTGGTAATTGAAGTGCTTTCACTTTTACGGGCAATTTTATCTATCTCATCTATATATACAATTCCTTTTTGAGCTCTCTCAAGATTATAATCGGCTGCCTGTAATAAATGTACCAGGACAGTTTCAACATCGTCTCCAACGTACCCGGCTTCAGTTAATGTAGTAGCATCGGCTATTGCAAAAGGAACATCAAGTATTTTTGCTAATGTTTGAGCCAATAAGGTCTTGCCTACACCGGTCGGCCCTATTAATAAAATATTGCTTTTTTCAATTTCAATGTCATCCAGCTCAAAAAAAGAAGACTTGGAGTTAATTCTTTTATAATGATTATAAACTGCAACAGATAAAACCTTCTTTGCCCGTTCCTGCCCGATTACATATTCATCCAGGGTCTTTTTAATCGACTCTGGAGTATGGTTCTGAAAACTTTTTGATTTATTATTTGTATATGCTGCTAAGTTGTTCTTCAAAATATCAACACTGCTTCCAATACAAATATCGCAGATATAGACATCGGGACCGGCAATCATGCTGCCTACTTCACTTCCGTCTCTCCCGCAAAATGAACACTTTACAATTTTCTGGTTTTGCTTTTTTGCCATTTTACTCTCTAACTTGTTTTATTCCTCAATTTTAATATCTCACTCCTAACTTCATCAAGATATAATGAGTTAGGGAATTTTTCAAGTAGTTTTTCATACGCCTGTTCGGCCTTATTTGTTTCATTTAAACTAAATTGGTAAATCTTACCAATCAAATATAAGGCTTTATCGGCATAAATGTTTTTTTCACCTTCATCAACTATCAACTGGAGTAAATTTAAGGATTTATCGTAATTATTAAGCGCCAATTCCATCTGGGCTTCTCTTAGCTGAGAAATACCTTGCAATAAAAATGCCTGAGGGTTAGAAGCAATTATTTTGAACTTATCAGCTGCTTCTTTGAATTTTTGCTGTTCAGCAAGAAACTCTGCGGAGGAAAAAAGTACAAGATTAGCCGAATCTTTGAAGGAAATATTCAAAATAAAGGAAAATTCGATAGCATCGTTAGCGGAATTGTCTTTCAAATCATTGAAAATGGGATCCAATATTTTCCGTGCTTTTTCAAAATCACCTTTATAATAACTTATTTTAGAAAGCTGAAATGCAGCATAATTCCTTGTTTCTTCAGGTAGACGTGTATTTTCAAGGACTTTTGTATAGTTTTTTGCAGCGGAATCCAGATTACCGTTAAGTAAATTAATTTTGCATAATTCTGCATAAGCTGCGGCACCGAATTTAGAATACGGAGTTTTTTCAATTACAATATTAAAATATTTTTCAGCATCCTGAATATCATCCTGCCGGTAAAGCCTAATTCTCCCGGCATTTAAGTATGCTTCAAACCCTGCTTCGGAATTAGGATAGATCTTAGGCAGCTCCAGGTAAGCGGAAATGACCTTTTCTTCATCATCTGATTTACCGGATTTAATAAAATGAAACTGTTTCCAATCATCTGCAGAATCTTTTGATGTCAGATTAGCTTCCAGTGTTTTTGCATAACCTAATTTTGCCCTGGAAGCAAATGGAGAATCCGGATAGTTATTTATTATAAAATTGTAAGCATCTGCCGCAATTGAATATTGTTCTTCGTTGAAAATAAGTTCCGCAAAACCATACATTTCCAGCCCCTGGTTTTTATCATTGTTATCCAGATCTTTATATATATTAAAAGCTTCTTTATAAGATTTATTTTCAACATAAAGTCTTGCAAGAATCTGATCAAAAGCTGTGTTATTCTTATTGCCGCTAAAATCCTTAAAAATTTCTATTGTCGATTTTAATGCTTCAGGTTTTTTAATATATGATAATAGTCTCGCCTGAACGGCATTAAGCTGCTTCGGATCGTTTGATAATATGCTGCAATATTCTTTTGCGGCATCCTTGTACTGCATTGTAACTGCATAAATATTCGCGAGGTCGTAAGAAAAATATTTAGGGTCATCAGATATTTTTTTGCCTTTATTCAAATATTCAATGGTTTTTTGAAAAGCCCTCATCTGGATTGCATAATTGGCAAAAATCCTGTAATTGCCGTCATTTGGGGGAAAGTTGTTTAATGCATCGTCCCATGTTTGGTATGCTTTATTTTCATCCCCTTTTAGATAATAGGTTGTTCCAAGCATTCCGTAAAGATTTATATTTGATGGTGAAGATTTAATTTGATTAGTAATCAATTGGATTGATGAATCATAGGCTTTCAATAAGACGTAAATTCTATTTAAAGCATCAAAAATCTGATAATTATTTGGCTGCTTCTTATACAAATCTTCATAAATCCCCTTTGCTTTTTCAAGTTCACCTGCTTGTTCATAATTTTGACCAAGCATATAAAAATTATTTAGATCATTATTTAATTGTGCAAAGCCAAAAGCGGAAAATAAAACTAAGGCAATTATTATTTTCAATTTCATATTTCAAAAATAACAAATATGAAAAGTCCATCAAGGGGATAAAATAGGAAGAATTTCGAGTGGAAATGATAGGATGAATAGATGAATGATTGAATGGATGTGGTTTTGACTTGGAGTTAAGACGTTTTCAGAAGTTGGAAACAATATAGATTAGATTATTTTTCCTATATTATCTTTTGTATTTGAAAGATGACATCTTTATTTTTTTAAAAGGTTTTATATGAACTTACATTTTAATTAAAAAACGAAATGATTTTTCTTTTTAAAGATGTCATCTTTATATCTGCTTAACTCAAATTAATTCTATATGCTAATTTAATAAGATCTTAATTTTGATAGAAATTTTTATTAGGCCAAAATGAAAAAAAAAGAATCTAAAGAATTTATAGAGAACAACAGGGATGAGATATTAAATATCATTAAAAATATTAACAAAACCTGGCTGGAAGGGAGAACGGAAGATTTAAGAAGATTCTTCCATAATGATATAATAGCTATTTCACCGGACTATAAAAACAGACTGGAAGGGATTGAAAGTGTAATAAAAAGTTATAAAGATTTTTTTGAAAACTCCAAAACCTATGAATTTGAAGAATCTGACTTCCATATTCAGATCTTCGACAAAACTGTAACGGCAGATTATTTATTTCAAATTACTTATGAAATCAATAATAAAAAGTATACCGGAAGCGGCAGGGAAGTCTGGGTTTTTTCAAAAACTGATAAATGGCTGGGGGTATGGAGATTTATTGCAAATATTTCTGAAAAGGAAATAAATTGAAATCGATAGATGTCAGCAAAAATTAGAATTTATCAATTAGATTTTAATGGCTTGGGTTTTATTCCTTCAAACATTCATCCATTCATTCTCCAATGACGGAACAATTTACAAATTTATAATAATGCAATACCTGAAGAAATTTTTTCTTAAATAACTTATTTTGTAAATTCTTTTTCTAAATATCCTTAAAAAATTATTACAGCAATATATGGAAAACAGAAGCTCCTTCCCTAAAGTATTCTGGATAGCCAATACAATAGAAATTCTCGAAAGATTTGCTTATTACGGAATCTATATGGGTTTCGGTATATATATGGAATATCTCGGATATACAAAAGCAGAACTGGGAATAGTTCAAAGTATATTTTTATTATTTTCATATGTAACACCGGTTATTTCCGGTACATTTGCAGACAGGTACGGATTTAAGAAAGTTTTAATCGTTTCATATTTAGCTTATTTGCCCTCAATCCTTCTTTTAATGATTACAAAATCTTTTTCCGGGATCGCTCTTACAATGCTCAGCATTGGTTTAGCTGCGGGAATTTTTAAGCCATTAATTTCAGGTACAGTCAGGGTTGTAACGGACAAAACCAATAAAACTCTCGGCTTCGGTATCTTTTATGCTATGGTAAATATAGGTGCATCATTCGGACCGATTGTAGCAGGGAACCTTAGAGCAATTTCGTGGAATTACGCTTTTTTAGCCGCTGCAATAGGAATAATAGCAATGCTGCTGATTACGATTTTTTTCTATAAAGAGCCTCCCCGCGATTTTGAAGGTGTAAGTCTCGTACAAAAATTTAAGGATATGGGAGTTGCTCTTTCGGACTATAAATTTTTAATATTTCTAATTTTACTTGGAATATTTTTTTGGCTCCCTTTCTGGTCTTTTTTTAATCTTCTTGCAATCTATATCGATAAAAATTTAGATACTTTAAGTTTATACCAATCGTTAAAAGGAATTTTCGGAACCGGATTTGCAGGTATTTTTTCAGAAGAAACAGGAAACGGAACAAGAAGAGTTCTCGGTGAAACGATTGCAAATACCGGCTATGTTATCATTATTCTCCAGCTTATTATTTCAAGAATATTTGAAAAGTTTAAGGCATTACCATCATTTTTGTTCGGATTATTAGTTACGGGTATAAGCTTCCTTGTAATAGCATATGCAGAGATAGGGGCTTCGGAATGGATATTTTTTGGAATATTCTTATTTGCTGTCGGTGAAATGATTTGTTCGCCCAGAATACAGGAATATATTACCTGGATTGCACCTAAAGAAAAAGCCGGACTATATATGGGTTCAAATTTTTTAGCAACAGGATTAGGGGGTGCATTAAGCGGTGTAATATACACGTCGCTATATGGCTATTTCAGGGACACCCTAAATCACCCGGAATATGTGTGGTATACTTTAGCGGCAAATATCTTTATCGGAATTTTAGCCCTTTTCATTTTTACTAAAACATTAGGCGAATTTAAAGAACTAGAAGAATAGAAATACATGTTCAAATGCAGGTGCAAGTTCAAGTGCAAGACGAAAAGAAAAAGGTTTTCTATATCCTGCAAAATTTCTATAAAGATTTAATTAAGTATTGAGTAAGATAATTTAACTTATAAGTTCAACCTTATTCAATTCTTTAGTAATACGGTCTATTTCTTCGGAGCTTAAATTTATATCGGCAGCTTTGGCATTTTCTTTTGCCTGTTTTGAGTTTCTGGCACCCACAAGCGTTATTGTAATTCCGGGTTGTTCCAGAGTCCAGCGAATAACTATCTGTGCAAGAGTAGCGTTTTTCTCATTGGCTAATGGCTTAATTTTATCCAGGAAAGCATTTATACGTTTAATATTTTCATCTTTAAAGTAGAACGAATCATTTCTAAGATCACCTTCATTAAATTTTTGACCTGGTTTCATTTTGCCTGTAAGTATCCCTAACTGTAAAGGACTGTAAGCTAAAATTGATTTTTTATTTTCAATTGCATATGGTATTAATTTTTTTTCAATCCCCCTCCTCAGCATACTGTAAGGGACTTGATCTGACATAAGGCAGATATATTTTTCAGCCTCTTTCATTAATGATGCATCATAATTACATACTCCGGCATATCTTACCTTTCCATCTTTAATAAGCTGACTTACGGCTTCCATTGTTTCCTGTACAGATGTGGTAGGATCAGGCCAATGAATTTGATACAGATCTATATAATCCGTATTAAGCCTGCGGAGACTTTTTTCACATTCTTCAATGATACTCTCTTTTGAGGCATATTTATAAATATTAATGTTCTTTCCGTCGTTATTAGTAGTTTTGAAATAGAACTCTCCTTTTTCCAAATCCCATCTTAAACCGTATTTAGTTAAAATTTGAATTTTATCGCGTGGAAAAATACTAATAGCTTCACCTACAATTTCTTCACTTGTACCCTGTCCATAGATAGGGGCCGTATCAATAGAAGTTATCCCGAATCGTAAGCTGTTCTTATTGCGTTAACTGCCTCATTCCGTTCAGTTCCTCCCCACATCCATCCCCCTGCAGCCCACGCACCGAATGTTACTGCAGATAAATTTAAATCTGAACCATTTAATTTTCTATATTCCATTTTTCTATCCTTTCTTTATTCCAAATTTTATATAAAGATTGATTAAACTCTTTGTATTAAATCACAAAATTATTGGATAGAAAACTTTATGACAAACATGAGCTTAAAATTATATAACTAATACTATCCCTTGATGCGATAGCATAGGTAAATACTAAGTTTATTGGATCATTATAAAGCTTTAGAAAATAATATTGAATTAATAACTTTTATTAATAAAAAAACCCCAACCATAAAGGATGGGGTTTTATAGGAGGATTGGTTTTTCTTTTATCAAATTTTTCTCAATTATTTGTTACATTCAAATTGTTAGAATAAGACTGATTGTTTTGAAATTCGTTAATTATGGCTTTTGCAATTTTTTGTACTGCTGGGTCAGCATCATTCTTCACTAACTTTTGAACTGCATTCATCGCTTCTTCATTTCCAATTTTATAAAGAGCAAGTGCAATCAATACTCTGGTATTGGGATTTGATTCCTTAGCTAATTGCCCAACCAGGGGTTTTACAAGCCCTTCAATTTCATAAAATCCTGCAAAATAGATACAATCTGTTTTTAACCCCAGATTATTCGATTCAAGCCCTACAGCTAAATTTTGAACCATTTTTTCCGGTATTTCAGTCTTTACTCCTTTATCACCATTTTTCCCCTGAAAATTCATTGCTGATAAATTGGTTGATAAAAATATTACAGCTAAAACTACTGCTGTGATTTTTGCTATTTTGTTTTTCCATGTTTTCATTTTTGTATCTCCTTTTAGTGTGTGAATTACAATTGTTAATCCGTATCAAAATTAAAGGGATAAAATGTAACAGGTGTCATTCGCAAGTAAACGATTGTAAAAATTTGTCATTGAAGTTGATACTGAAAATGTTTGAATCTATATAAAGTAAATACCTTTGATAAAAATTTATTTCCCCATATTAAAGTATCCAGTAGTAGTAGAAATGCTGCCCTGTGCAAGGCAGTACGTTTATAATTGACGAAGAGTTGGGACCATATGAATACGGTTTTTAAAGATTTTTTTGGTAATTTGGTATACGAACAACTTTTTAAAGATTAAATAAAGGATTCAAAAATGGATCTACTAAATGAAGCCAAATCAGCATTAGGCGGGGGTGAGAAACAAAATCAAATTGTATCGGCTATAATGAATTTAATTGGCGGCCAGAGCGGGGGGTTAAACGGGTTGGTTCAGCAGTTTACATCCAAAGGTATGGGTGATGTCATTTCCTCATGGATAGGAACAGGAACAAATAAATCGATCCATCCTAATCAAATTAGTGATATTCTAGGTTCCGATACAATTAAAAATTTATCATCAAAACTTGGGATAGACACAACTGCTTTAACAGGACATTTATCAAATTTACTTCCACAAGTGGTTGATAAACTAACTCCTAACGGAAAAATTCCTGAAGGTGATATGTTAAGTAAGGGATTGGGTTTACTGGGTGGATTGTTCGGCAAGGATTAAGAACATTTTAAATTAAAAAATTCAATTCCAGGAAAATGTGTCCGGCGATTTCTTTTCTTCATAGCTAAAATTTAACGTAAAATATTAAGGGTATGGTTTCATAAGAACTTTTAGGATTGCATTTTTAAAAAGTATGCTTATCCCGAAGGTTCATTTTAATATTTGTAAAGTATATTTAAAACGAAAACCCTGACCTTAAGCGATCAGGGTTTTTATAGTAGGAGGATTTGTATGAGCATTATTTGTTATTTACTTTTTAGAAACATTCAGATTGTCCTGATAAAGTTGAACTTTTTGGAACTCATTGAGAATTGCAATTCCCATTCTTTTTACCTTCGGATTAGAATCATTCTCTGCTAATTTTTCAATTGCATTTATTGCTTCGTCACTGCCTATTTTATATAATGCCAGTGCAATTAAAATCCTTGTGCCTGGTTCAGCTTCTTTTTTTAATTGTTTGACAAGCGGATTAACAAGCTCTTCTATTTCATAAAACCCGGCAAAATAGATGCAGCTTCTTTTTAATCCTAAATTATCAGACGCAATACCCATAGCCAGATTTTTAACCATCAATACGGGTATTTCCGTTTTCTGAGTTTTTGTGTTGTCTCCCTTTAATAAGTTTTCGGCAAATGTATTCCCCATTAATATTACAGTTGTTAAAACTACTGCAGCCAGCTTTACTACGTTTCTGTATCCTTTCATCTTGAACCTCCTTGAAGCAATGTGGTTAGTATTAATTTTAATCTCTGATTAAAACTTAATTGAATGAAATGTAACAGGTGTCATTGGTAAGTAAAGGATTGTAAAAATTTGTCATCATTAAATAAAGTATCATTTATTACAAGATGATTGGTAAGGTAGGGAATAGATATGTATGTAGAAAATTAATCAGAAGAAAAAGATGACATCTTTAATTTCAGTTTCTTTCCAGTCTCAAATCTCGCACATCGTTATCTTGCATCCTGTACATGGCATCTAATATCCTACATCTGGTATCTTCCTTCTATCTCAATACTCAAATCTCAATACTTAATACTCAATTATGCTAATCCCAATTAAAAAATATTTCGAAAATATTCTTTTTTGATTTATTAGCTTTCCAGAACTTGATATACTTTTCCTGTGAAATCAATCCAACCGGACCCTGGTAGATACCGCCGTTTAGATAACCATCCCATACTCTAACTGCGATAACATTGTCTTCATTTATTTTTGCTATCCCATCGGGCAGATAATACCCCCTGAACTGATCATATTCATTATTATCGTGAGTATTTCTTCTGGAGTCATCATACATAGTCCCCGTAGAGCCGACTAACTGTCCATTTAAATAAACCTGATCTAAGTCATCAATCTTCCCCATCATAAGGACTAACTTTTTATTACTCAGGTTTCTGGGAACCTTGAAGGCTTTTCTATACCAGGCATAACCATCGTAGTCTTTGAAGCCTTGTGATTCCCAATAAGCCGGAACCATTATAGTTGTCCAGTCTTTATCATCAAAATCACTTTGTTCCCACTCTTTATTATCGCCTGTTTTGAATTTCCATTCTCCCTCAAGGTTAAGATCGGCAATGAGTGCATTGGGTACATAATAGAGACCGATATTACCGTTGGCAATTCCGCCCCCTAATTCGGAATCAAAAACCCTTACTGCAATAACATTATCACCGTTCTTCTTAAAATACTGAACCGGAACCGGATAATGCCTGTATGCGCTGTAAGCTGTTTGATAATTTGGCGGGAATGAACCGGAAAATCCAATAAGCTTGCCGTTTAGATAAGTCTGGTCAATATCATCAATAGCTCCAAGGTCAAGATATACGGTAGCACCTTCAAAATTAGCAGGAAAATCGAAATGTTTTCTATACCATGCATATCCATTATAGCCGTAAAATCCTTCATCCTCCCAATAAGCGGGGACTCTAATCTCTTCCCATTTACTGTCATTATATGAAGGATCTGCCCAATTCATATCATCTCCGATGCTGAACTTCCAGTAACCTTTAAGGTTTTTTAATCTTTCCCAATCCTGGGAAAATATGGTCTGTGTAAACAAACCGAACAAGAAAATTGTCATCAGACAATTCAAAACAATTTTGGTTTGCGTTTTCATAATATTCTCTCATTTTTTAATTCAAATCTATGTGTAAATAATATATTATGAGTCATTTTCAAGTAAAGGATTGTAAAAAATTGTCACAACACTTGAACTTACACTTGAACATGAACTTGCTCTTGAACTTACACTTGAACTTGAACTTACTCTACCATCTTATACCCAATCCCATGTACAGTTAAAATTATTCTTGGATGATCGGGATCTTTCTCAATCTTCTGCCTTAATTTTAAGATAAAATTATCTACAGTCCTGGTTGTAGGACTCTCATCATAACCCCAGACATTATTAAGAAGATCATCCCGGCTTACTGTAGAATTCCTATTACTCCATAGATAATTTAAAGTTTCAAATTCTTTGTGAGACATTTGGACAGCAAGCCCATCTTCAAAAGCATTATAGGATGTAAAATTTATTGAGATTCTGCCGATGTTTATAAAAGCATTTTTTGCCTGAGATTCGGACCTTTCTTCACCTCTCCTCAAAACAGCTTTTATTCTTGCCAGAAGCTCTCTTAATCCGAATGGCTTTGTAATATAATCATCTGCTCCTAATTCAAGTCCAAGTACTTTATCTATTTCTTCTCCTTTCGCTGTCAGAAGAATTATCGGAACATTGTTCCCTTTTTTTCTTACAGTCTTGCAGACATCAAAACCTGACATTTTGGGAAGCATTACATCTAGTAGAACCAGATTATAATCTCCCTCAAGTATATTCTTTAATCCGCTCTCCCCATCTTCCGCAAAATTTACTTCATAACCTTCAAATTCGAGGTTATCTTTTAAACCGGTACGCATATCCGGTTCGTCTTCTACAATTAAAATTTTATTCATTTCCTCTCCCTTTTTTTATTTAAATTATTAAAAGGAAAACTTAATATAAAACTGCTTCCTTCACCAGGTTTGCTTTTTACTTTTATTTTACCATGATGAGCTTCGACAATATGTTTTACTAAAGTCAGGCCTAATCCCGTTCCTTTTGTATTATGGACTAATCCGTCGCTTACCCTATAGAATTTCTCGAATATTTTCTTCTGATTTTCATCTGAAATACCGACACCTTTATCTTTTATTTCAATAAAAATAAAACCCTGGTCAGTCCCTGTTATTATCGTAATTTCTTTTTTATCCGTACTGTATTTAATTGCATTATCAATAAGATTTATTACTGCTTCCGATATAGCTTCGCTGTCAGCCTGTATTACCGGTATAGATTCACCGGGAGAAAAAGAAAATTGGAATCCGTTTTTTTGTAGATGAAATTGATATGACTTATATATTTCTTCCACCAGGAAATTTAAGTCTGTATTTGAAAAACGGTATTCCCTTTTGCCGGCTTCAATTTTAGAAAAGCTTAAAATTTTATTTACTATCCTGCTTAACCTGGTCGCTTCTTTACTTATAATAGAATAATACTCTTTCTTTTTTTCTTCCGATGCAGCTCTTCCCATTTCTAAAGTTTCGGCAAACATACTGATCAATGCGAGGGGTGTACGCAGTTCATGTGATACATTCGAAACAAAATCTGATTTTATTTTAGCAAGCTCCATTTCTTTCCTGATATTTCTAAAGACTATATAAACACCGATAATTAAAAAAACAATCAATATCAGAATTAAAATAAGATTTGTTCTTGAACGTGATTTTGCAAGGGATTCAATCGTCCCCCCTTTAAAAGTATTCCAAGCTGATAATTGGGGATAAGCCAGAGGTTTTTTTTCTGTTGTATATTCTGATCATGCAGCTCGTCCGTTGCAAATATAAAATCTTTTGAATCCCTTGATTTAAGTGAAGAACATGTAATGATGAATTTATCTTCTGCGATTACTTTTATTTTTGTCCCTAAAACATCATTTACAAACTTTATGGGATCTATAACCATTACGCAAATGTTTTTTAAGTCAGCGGGATCATTAAGTAAAAAAATGAAAACCGTACTGCTGTCGGAAGATTCATTTTGAAGAGGTTCTATTTTGCTGTAACCGCCTCTTTCGTAGGTATAAAGTCTTTTAATTTTAGGAGAATTATTTGTTAAAAAATTCCTGAAAATATCCGGCTGTCTCAAAGGAATATGATCTTTTACCCGTTGATTAGCCAGCATGGAAGTATTTTCCGCTTCAAGACTATCTGAAAAGATAATCAGGCTTATAGATCTGTTTATATTCAGGAAGCTGTCCGCTTTTGCCGTAAAATATTCCGGATTGGAAGCCTTTTCAGATAAAAGCAGGTTAAGACTGCTTCGCCAGCTTGAAACTATATCTTCGGAATATTGATTAACTGAAAATAGAATGGCGTCAAGCTGATTATTATATATCCCTTCAATTACCCGTTCTGACTCATTCAGTGAATTGATCTCGTATATTGAAAAAATTAATGCCGGAAGAATAATTATCAGTATTAAAATTAAGGCAATTTTTTTTATTGGATTATTCATTTACTTAAACTTAATAAATCGACAAAAAAAATGAGTCTCAAGAATAAGATTAAGCTCAAGAGTTTAGTCCCTTTTAAATGATTAAAAGTATGATATAATAGGGTAAAGTTCAAGTGTAAGAGTAAGTTCAAGTATGGATAAAAAAACCCGGATTTTGAACCGGGTTCTTAAATATTATATTTGCGAAGAATTCAAATCAAAACTATTTGAAATTTAGAGGAATTACCAACTTCTTCTGCCGCCTCCTCCGCCTCCGCGATTTCCTCCTCCGCCTCCCCCTCTTCTATCGCCTCCTGGTCTTCTTTTATCATTGCGGGGTCTGGCTTCATTTACGGTAATTTTTTTACCCTTTAATTCCCTGGTATTTAATTCATTTATTGCTTTTTGTGCTTCAGCTAATCCCGGTATTTCCAAAAAACCAAAACCTTTTGACTCTCCTGAGAATAAATCTTTAATTACTTTTACATTTCTTACAGTTCCGAACTCAGAAAACAGGTTTTGGAGATCATCCTCGGTAACCTCTTTAGATAAATTACCCACGAAAATGTTCATGATACTTTCCTTTATTTATTATTTGTTATTTAATTCAAAATACTTAGTGGATATACCGAAGAAGTAATTGAAAAGTTATTTAAAATTAAATGAAATGTCTTATATGAATGCCGTTATTATTGTAGGTATATAAGAGATTCCTGATCCTTTATAAATCTGTCCGTATTTTTATTGTTTATAACTCTAAAACTAAGTAATTTTATTTTATAATACAAAACTCATCCCGTCCATACTTTTGACATTTTTCCCCATACGCTTCCATCCGTCCTGAACAGTTTAAAGTTTCTAAGCCGCAAACCTCCAAGGTTTTTAAAAACCTTGGAGGTTTAATTCTTTCCACCATAAAAGCATTTGAAATTCCAATAAAAGTAGCACTCTTAAATCAGAGCATTGATTCGCAATATTGTCCATTCGCACTTCCTATTCCTAATAATTAAATTATTTAATTATTTTAATTTAATTTTATATCATTCACAAAAGAAATTTCCGGAACCGACGCAATATGCGAAATAATAATGAAAAAATAATTGACCGGACGTCTCTTTCAAATGGTGCTTCAGCATGGACGCCTCTCCTGGAACCTCTGTTTCGATGGTTGTGGACTGCAACCCTTGTATCGAATATCGGGACCTGGATGGAAAATGTAGGAGAAGGCTGGCTTATGACTACTCTTTCTCCTTCCCCTCTGCTGGTAGCTTTGGTACAGGTTGCAAATACTCTCCCCATGTTCTTGCTGGCTCTTCCGGCCGGTTCACTTGCTGATATTTTCGACAGAAGAAAAATTTTACTGGTATCACAGGGCTGGATGATGATAGCAACCTCAATGCTGGCTATTTTCACTTCAATAAATTTAATGACGCCGTGGCTCCTTCTTACATTTACTTTTGTTCTAGGTCTGGGTGCCGCATTGAATGCACCCGCCTGGCGATCAATTACTCCCGATATCGTATCCAAAGAGAATTTGACCAAAGCCATAGTGCTGAATGGACTCGGAGTAAACGGCTCCAGAATTTTCGGTCCGGCATTAGGGGGATTCATAATAGCCGCTCTGGGTACCGGCTGGGTCTTCATATTAAATGCCGTCTCTTTTATTGGTGTTATCTTTGTCCTCTATTTCTGGAAGAATAAACCTGTTCATTCCGAACTCCCTGCAGAGCGGCTTTTTGAAGCCATAGTTAATGGAATAAAATACGTACGGCATTCAAAGATTATGGATACTACATTAATCCACGCAGTAGCCTTCTTTCCATTTTCAAGTGCAATGTTTGCACTGCTCCCCCTTATAGTACGTAAACAGTTAGGATTAGATTCCGGAGGTTATGGAGTTATGTTAGGATTTTTAGGATTAGGAGCTGTTATGGGTGCTGTTCTGCTGCCGCGAATTCAGTTGCGGAAATCACTCCATCAGACAGTGATGTATGGTCAGGTACTAATGGTCTTATTATTACTTTTACTCGGTCTTTCAAAAAATCAATATATGGCTTTTGGAGCTATGTTCATTGGGGGATTAGGCTGGATAGCTGTTCTCTCCAATCTGCAGACGGTTGTATTAAATTATGTACCCGGCTGGGTAAGATCACGCGTTATGTCTGTTTACCTGCTGACATTTTTTGCCGCTCAATCTTTAGGGAGCTTCCTATGGGGGCTTATTGCCGATCATACATCAATTTCATTGGCACTTATAATTGCTGGCGGTGGTATGGCTATAACTGCTGTGTTCACATGGAACAGAAAACTCCCGAGCGGAATAGCAATAGATTTTTCCCCAACTTTCTTTGCCCCTGCACCCGCTTTCTTTGAAGATATCAAATTTGAGGATGGTCCCGTTATAGTAAGTGCTGAATATATTATCAACCCCGAACAGCTCGATGCATTTAAACAGCATATGGAAAGAGTTCGAAGAGCCAGATTAAGAGCTGGGGCATATTCATGGTACCTTGCGAAGGATCTGAATCATCCCGAAAGACAGGTAGAGGTTTTTATGGTTAGTTCATGGCTGGAATACTTACGCCAGCTGGAACGGATCACTGTATTTGATAAAAATCTTCAGCAAGAGGCAGACGCTTTTCATATAGGAAAAAATCCTCCCGTAATAAATTATTATCTAAGTGAATTAGGATAACCAACCATTCAATCATTCCATTCCTCATTTGCTTTTCAGGTTCTGTGCTGTTGTTTCAATACCAAACAAATCATACGGTCTTTTACTGAAAGCTGCCGTTAAACAAAAAAACTGTAAGGAATATGGTAACAGCATACTTTAACATTAAAAAATCTCCTTTAAAAACAACTGTCAGTATAGAGATAAACATCATTAAGAATAATATTCCGGCTGCTGCTCTTATTTCCCGTTCATTTAGAACCGGTATATTATATCCTTCGACGCTTTCACCAAATTTTATTATATTATTCATTGATACCTCGTTGTGGTTTATTATCTTGTTTGTTAAACTTTTTATTTGATTTTTAGTATTTCTTTTCTCAAGAATATATAATTGAATAAACAAATGAAATGGGAAGTCTATATTCGGCTGATCCTCGTAAACAGACAGCAAATTAATGGCTATTAAAAATTCAATTTTTATTGAAGGTTCTCTAAAAATGTATAAAAGTATTTCTATCTTCCTGCTTCTTACCCTTTTATTTGTAATTCCCGGATGCGGACCTAAAGAGAAAAAAATAAATTTTGTAAATAACCAATACGAGTTAAATTCCGGGTGGGTATGTAAAAACATCAAAGATGTAAACTCAACGGGAGAAGAATTATCCAAACCATCCGATTCATTAATTAACTGGATGCCTGCGGCAGTGCCAGGAACAGTATTAACCACATTGCTGAATAATAAGTTAATTCCTGACCCGTTTTATGGAATGAACAATAAGAAAATCCCTGATATATTTGATACAGGACAGGAATACTATACATATTGGTTTGTAAAAAACTTCAATGAAAAAGTTCCCGTCGGCAGCGAACAAGTCTGGCTGCATTTCCGTGGAGTTAATTATAGCTGTGATATTTATATGAATGGCCGTAAATTGAACAAGTCACCACATCACGGAATGTTTCTACGGCAAACCTATAATATTACTTCTTTTCTTTCTAAGGACGGGAATAACCGCCTGGCTGTTATTGTATATCCTCCCAACCCTGTTGGCAATCCAAACGGTGGCCAGGGTGGTGATGGAACTATTGCGCATAATCTTACCAATCAATTTACTGCAGGATGGGATTGGATTCAGCCGGTTCATGATAGGAATACAGGGATATGGGATAAAGTAACAATTGAAAAAACTAATACTATCAGGCTGAAAGACCTGCATGTTATCACAATAGTTCCGGGTAAAAGATTTCCCGGACAGCCCCAAGCTCCGGCTGTGATAAGAGCAAGTGCAGAAATCGAAAATCCGGTCAATCAGTCTATCGGTGGTACTTTACAGCTTATTATTGGAAATGATATAATAAAAAAAGAGGTATCACTGCAGCCCGCATCCGCTGCTAAAGTGCAATTACCCGATTTTATATTGAAAAACCCGGAGCTCTGGTGGCCCAATGGATATGGCAAGCAGCCATTATATAAGCTTACGTTCAGGTTTATCGGAAACAACAGCCAGGTGATGGATGAAAAAGAAGTGACAACTGGAATACGTGAAATCCGGACTAAATGGAATAGCAGCACACAGAGCCGCGAAGTACTTGTAAATGGGCAGAAAATTTTTGTCAAAGGAGGTAACTGGATTATCTCTGATGCTATGCTAAGATTTTCTCCCGAAAGGTATGATGCCGAAGTACGGTTTCATAGGGATATGAACCTTAACTTAATCCGTGTATGGGGAGGGGCTATAACCGAAAGACCGGAGTTCTATAATGCATGTGATAAATATGGAATACTTGTTTTCCAGGATTTCTGGATTTCGGGTGACTGCAATGGGAAATGGCTCGATCCAATGAAAAAAGAAGACCAATGGACAAGACGTAAATATCCGGATGACCATAAACTATTTCTTAATTCGGTTTCAGACCAGGTTAGAATGATCCGCAATCATCCCTCTCTCGCGTTCTACTGCGGAGGCAATGAAATTCCGCCTCCTCATGATATTCTGACTGCGATGAAGGATTCTCTTCTTCCTGCTTTGGATAGTACTCGTTACTTTTTCGAATATTCAAATGTTGACAGCATGTCTCACAATTCTATTGGGGGAAACGGAGACGGTACTTATGGCATTCAGCCTCTCAGTTATTTCTGGGAAGAACGCTCATTCCCCTTTAATTCTGAAATAGGGTCTGTAGGCATGGGAGATTATCAATCGCTTGAACGTTTTATTCCCCAACAGGATTTAGTTCTTCCCGGTTCCAACTGGAACAGCATAGATTCCGTGTGGAGATACCACAAGCCAGGATGGTATGGTAAATATATAGATGCATACGGAAAACCCAGCGGCATTAAGGATTTTGCCAATAAAGCACAGCTTCTCAATTATAACCAGTACAGGGGATTGATGGAAGGGCATATTGCTCACATGTGGGAATGGTACACTGGGGTGATTATCTGGAAAACCCAAAATCCATGGACTGCATTACGCGGTCAAATGTATGATTACTTCCTTGATCCTAACGGCGGCCTGTACGGTCTAAATCATGCGGATAAGCCTCTGCATGCAATGTTTAACCCCGTTGATGGGATGCTGATGGTGGCAAATCATACTTTCGATTCCCGGCACGATCTTATGATTCAGGCAAAAGCTTATAACATTGCCGGCAAGGATTCCCTGGTTCTGCAGTGGTTTATCGAATTAAGTCCTGCTTCCGTTCAGAAAATTGCTCCGTTAAAAATAGTTCTAAATAAATTATTCTCCGCTCAAGGAGGTTTTTTATCTTTGCGTTTGCTCAGCACATCTCATAAAGTCCTTGATGATAATCTCTACTGGCTGCCCGATTCAAACGGTAATTACAGCGGATTACAGAAAATGTCAAAAACAAAAGTAACTGTCTTAGCCGGCAAAGAAAATGATGGACATATTGAAGTGAAGATTAACAATCCTCCAGGTGGACCAATTGCTTTTTTCAACCGCATCTCACTCGTGAACTCAATAACAAAAAATAGAATCCTGCCCGTTTTCTACAGCGACAATTATGTTTCTATATTACCTGGAGAAGAAAAAGTAGTTCTTATTGACTATACTCAGAAAGATGATATTAATAATGCCGAAGTCTCAATAACCGGCTGGAACGTAGATGAACAGTATATAAAAATAAATCCCATGTGACAATTATATCATTAAGGGGCCGACTAAAAAGTGTCATTCCGGGCTTGACCCGGAATCTAACCTTGCAATTTTGCACCTGAAAACAGATGCTGAATCAAGTTCAGCATGACAAGCTCTACTTTTTGGTCACCCCCTTCAAGAGGTAAAAATCCATCAAGCCCTAAACGGTATCAACCGTTTTAGACTGTAGCCTGGCTTTTAAATACCAACGGATAAAAATCCGTTGGTTAAAAAAAGTTACAAAACCTTTAAGATTATCATTAACCTTCAGCCTTACGGCGTTCAAGTTCTTCCTTAACTATTTTACTATCTGCAGCTTTTCTTACATCTTCAGGAAACTCCGACACTTCAAATACCTGCCGAACTTCTATTACAGCTCCGCTGTCAACTTTAACAGCAGGACAGCGTTTTGCCCATTCAACAGCTTCATCCTTCGACTTTACATCGATCATCCAGTAGCCTCCTATTACATCCTTAGCCTCAATAAACGGTCCGTCGGTTACGGAAGTTTTGCTTCCATCAAAAGTAACGCGTGCACCCTTCAATAAAGGATGAAGCCCGTCAAGAGAAAGAAGAACTCCGGCTTTTGCAAGCTCTTCGTTGTACTTCATCATAGCTTCAACTGCCTCCGCAGGAGGCGCAAAGTTCTCGTCTGCCTTTTTCTCCGAAGGTGCATTTGACTGATATTCGGGTGGTATCATAAACATCATAAATCTCATTGCAGTATCTCCTTTTATAGTTAAATAAATTATTGTTTTTATGAAATAATTATTTTTATTTACAGATCATCCATACCGGTAGCTGAAAGCTTCGCCATCTTTAAAACACCATCTCCCATACATTCACGGAGTTTCTTTCCCCATTCGATCGCCTCTTCCATGGAATCAACGCTGATTATCGTAAAACCGGGAATCAGATCTTTTCCTTCTATAAAAGGTCCGTCGGTAACGGAAAATTTTCCTTTCTCCAGACTTATGTGGATAGTTTTTAGAGGCAGCTGTCCGGTTGCAGCTATTTTTCCCGATTTAAAAGATTCCTCCATAAATTTTCCCATTTTTGACATTCCTTCCGGTGAAGGTGGAGTCATAGGTTCTCCGTCTTTTCTAGTGAAATAAACAAAAAACTGCATATATGATTCTCCTTATTTTTTTGATGTTAATTTGGAATAACTTCCAATTTATTTGCTTTATATATAGCCGAATGAAAATCTTTAAAAGGGACAGAGTTAAAAAATTATTTTGAAATTTCGGATAGTTGATTTTCTAAGAACCTGCGTTCAGGCTCTTGACGGACTAACTCAATGGCTCTTTTATAAGCCTTAATTGCCTCATCCTTTAACCCAAGTCTTTTTGAAAAGTCAGCCTGTGCAGAATACAGCAAATGATACGAATCGAGGTTGCCTTGTTTGATTAAGCTATTAATTATGGAAAGACCGGCTTCGGAGCCTTCATGCATTCCCACCGCAATTGCACGGTTTAACTCTACAATAGGGGATGGGTTAATAGATAGAAGCATGTCGTAATATCCTATGATTAAATCCCACCGCGTATTTTGAACAGAGTCAGCGGCTGCATGAACAGATGCAATTGCTGCCTGAAGAGTATATGGCCCCAGCCTGCCCGACATTACAGCCTGATTAATTAACTGCATTCCTTCCCGGATTAGATTTTTATCCCAAAGGGAGCGGTCTTGATTTTCAAGCGGTATAAGGTCACCGTTTTTTGCTGCACGGGATTCCCTTCTGGATTCCTGCAGTAACAGAAGCGCTAGGAGTCCCAGACTTTCAGGTGTAGAAATTAAATCAACCAGTTTACGGCACAAGAAAATAGCTTCATCAGTCAGTTCTTTTCGTATATGGTCTTCTCCCGAGCTTGCAGAATAACCCTCATTAAATATCAAATAGATTACATGGAGAACGGCATCCATCCGGTTTGTTATTTCTGACTTCGAAGGAATTTCATAAGGAATTTTCTTTTCTCTAAATAATAACTTGGCCCTTGAAATTCTTTTTTTTATTGTTTCGAAAGATACAAAGTAGGCACGTGCTATTTCTTCTGTAGTCATGCCGCATACATCCCTGAGAGAAAGTGCAATTCGGGAATCCAAAGGCAGTGTAGGATGACAGCAGAAAAATATCAGGCGGAGTTGATCATCATCAACTACATCATTTTGCCAAAGCTGATCCTCTAAGTAAACTTTATCATCCGGAAAATTTTCCGATATCAGCTCTCTTCCGCGTTTCAATTTCCTGATTGAATCAATCGACTTAAACTTTCCTGCAGAAACTAACCATGAATAAGGATTTTTCGGAATTCCCTCTTTCGGCCATTTTTCCAGTGCAATACTAAAAGCTTCCTGTTTAGCTTCCTCAGCAAGATCGAAATCACCTAGAATTCGAATTAAAGTAGCCAGAACACGCCCGGATTCGCTTTTGTAGATTTTTCCTATTTCTTCTTTTATAAAATCTTGCATATCATCACTAAGAGGATAAGAGGAATACAACTATTACAATCTTCTTCATGATTATAATCTCTATTAATCACAACAAAATGACTATGAATGACCCAATGACTGATGAAATTTTCTTACACCATTCCAACATTCCACCACTCCATTTCCCCCATCCAAAACAATGAATGACAACGAATGACTATCCTGAGTTATTCCGATAAAAAATTGTGAACCACTTCTACAAACTTTTTCATATCGCATCCCGGACCCAAATGCCCGCAATCATTGTGAAAAACAAAGGTTTTTGCATTAATCATTTTTGCAAAATCCAATGCAGGCGTCGGATTAGCCATATGATCCTTTTCAGATACAATTATATAGACTTTAGCTTTTATGCTTTCCGCGGCTTTTTCCATCGAGCCCCCAAAACTTTTTGATATATCATGCTGAAGCATCGCCTTTAATTGTGCAACCCAATTGTAAGAATTAAAATGCACTTTAAAGTCTTCATATATTTTTGCAGCATATTCATTATACTCTTCTGGTTTCGTATTTTCAACCCTGTATGAAGGCGTTTGAATTTCCAGGGCCTGGAGTCCTTCCACACTTTTAATTAATTCCTCATCGCTTATATTATGATTATGACCCATCTCAATAATATTAAGTTCGGTATTCCATAATAATAAATCATAAGAAGTAAGTTTCGGTGAACCTACATAAGGAACTGCTTTGTCCATAAAATCGGGATATGAAGTCATCCATTGAAATGTCTGAATTCCACCCATTGAGCCACCAAATATTGCATAGACGTGATTGATATTCAATATTCGTGTAAGCAGCTTGTATTGTGAATTTACCATATCTACGATATTAAAAACCGGGAACTTTGAATTAGGCTGTTCATCACTGTTAGAAGGTGAAGATGAAGCTCCGTCTCCGAGCGCATCGACGGCTATTACATAATATTTATCCGAATCAATTAGTTTATCCGGACCGATTAAACCCATCAAGTCTTTTGTATTTCCTCCAAACCAGGTTGGAAATAAAATAATATTTGACTTATCTTTATTCATTTTACCGAAAAGTCTATATCCGATCTTGCAATTATAAATCGTGTCCCCGTTTGTAAGTCTAAAATTTCCAAGCTCACCTAAATGTAAATCAGACCCCTTTTCATTGACATTAGTTTTATATTGAGCATTAACCAAAAAGCTCAATTGAAAGAGAAATGCAATTATAAAGATTTTCTTCATACTTTTATTCCTAATTTAACCTAACTCATTTTGGGATTAACAATTTACCTAAACCTCCGTGGTTTTTAAAAACCACGGAGGTTTTTGAACCTGAATGAACCATCTGCAATTCAGCACTCACTTCATCTTCCAGTAAATAACATAACGTTCTTTATCGATCTGATAGAAAGGGATCAATGTAACCTCTTTCGATGCGGCATCGGTAATTTTAAAGGTCAATGGATTTCCATTTACCGGGTGCAGCCAGTCATTTATTTTCCGCCCTTTAACATTTAGTGCAGTTATAATATCATCTGGAACAGGATAGTCTTTATAATCGAGCTGATCATGAGCAAAAGGAGCAGGCGCTTCCATTCCTTCTGTCCCCATATCTCCTACAAGAACTAACGGGCCGTAAACTACTGCTGCCATATCCGGATTATCATTTGTCGCTGTAAGGTGTAATGACATCGGGTAAGTGATATCAATCTTATCACCTGCTTTCCAGGTTCTGTTCAATACAATGTAGCTGCCTGGTTTTTGACTAATCTTTACTCCTTCACCATTAATTGTAATTGTCGCACCTGATACTGCCCATGAGGGATACCTAATGTACAGCGGCATTTCACTATTTTTTATTTCCTTTATTAAGAGATGTGTGGCAGCCTCTTCAGGATACCGTGTTTCCTGGATTAGTTTAACACCCTTTTCTTTCCAGTTTAATTCGGAAGGAATAAAAAGATTCACATAAATTCCATTCTCATTATGGTAGTAAATACCTTCACCATATTTAGCATGATTTTCAAACCCGGTACCGACACAGCACCAGAAAGAATTATCCTTATCGGAATATGTCTTAAATGTGCCCGGTGTATACGGTATAAAGTAAGTTACCATACCTGTTTCATCTTCCTGCGAAGCTAAAATGTGATTGTAGAGAGCCCGTTCATAATAATCGGCATACTTAACATCGGCTGTCCATGTAAACAGGTGCCGGGTAAGCTTCAGCATATTATATGTGTTGCATGTTTCGGTAGTCGCCCGTGAGATATGCTTTGATATCTGATCCGGTTCAAAGAAATGTTCATAGTCGCTGTTTCCGCCTGTCACATAAGTATGATGATTTATCACAGTCTGCCAGAAAAAATCCGCAATAGTTTTTTCTTTTTCATCACCGGTCAGTTCATATCCTCTCGCTGCTCCTATCATCTTAGGAATTTGAGTATTGGCATGGAGCCCGTTCAATTTATCTTTCTTTTCAGCCAGAGGATCCATCACGCTATGATCATAAAAGAATTCCGCAAGCTTTTTATCGTTTATATCTCCGGTAATGCCGTATAAATTATAAGCCGCTTCCATCATACCGCCGAATTCTGTTCTGTGCATAACAGCCAGTTGTTCAAGAGAAAGGTTCTTGAGCTTATTATATGCCCAGCCGCTCATTTTAACAACCACATCTAAAGCCTGTTTATTACCGGCATACTGATACATATCAATTAATCCTGCCATTATTTTATGCAGGGTATACCATGGCGCCCATACAGGTTTCCCCTCTATTGCACGGTTAACTAAATTTTGAGGAAATGCGCTAAGGTACCCTCCCTGATTTAATACCTGCTGGATTTCAGCTAATTCGCTTACCAGGGAATCACCTTTACTTTTATAAGCAGTATCACCTGTTGAAGCATACATAAGAGCCAGACCCGAAAGAACATGCCCCAAAGTGTGGCCTCTTAACTCAACATCCAAACCTTCCCATCCTCCATATGGTTTCGCATTAGTTGGTAAACCTGCATTAACCTTCCAGCTATGGAGTAGCCGGTTATTATCAATACTCAATAACCATTTACCGTCCCGTTCCATATTATCTTTAAAACGGCTGTCAAGTAATTTTACATCCTTCAAATCAAAGCCGAATGCTTTAGGATGGACCTGAGCTTCTATCTTCTGTAATGATGAAAACTGCCCAACATACTGAGAAAAAGAGACAGCCGGGTATATTGCACAAATGGCTAGTATGAAAAGAATCTTTTTAAATGTTGTTAGATAATCTCTCATCTTTTTTCTCCGAATTATTAAATAATAATTAGTTAAAAAAGATTTATTATTCAACCCCTTCGTCTGAATTAGTCGGTTTCTCTCATTAACTATTGCTTTCAGAGTCTGTGCGTCTATGTGGAGTCTATCTATTGCCCTCGGCTTCAGCCGGGGGAGTAGTGAATAGAAAACAAAGAATTAACTGAATTTTGAATACTGAAGGTGTGATATTATTTTGACTGTATGTATAAAATGATGGAACCGGTTTGATGATACCTTATTAACAACTTCATCTTCCACATTTAGAATACCGGTTGCCATCTCATAATTTCCTGTGAACTTTTGATTGAAAATATGTAATTCAATGTTCACTGATATTATCGGGAGAAGACCTTTTTATATTAGATCTTTGCAGTAAACGGCTAATAGGAATAATAAGTGGTTATTAGATAAAATAAGTAGCAATTGGGGGATCGGTCCTGTTTATATAAGCATCAACCTACTTTAATTATTTTAGTAATAATTTTAGCTCTTAAAACATTTTGATTTTTTTAATAAGAACTTCCTCTTGGATAATTTTAATATTGTCTTAGCTCCAGAGGAGCGAAATATTATTAGAAACAGAATAAACCACAGATATCCGCACTCCGTAGGAGTGCTTCGCGGGGTTGACTAAAAAGTGTCATTCCGGGCTTGACCCGGAATCTAACCTTGCAATTTTGCGCTGAAAACAGATGCTGAATCAAGTTCAGCATGACAATCTCTACTTTTTGGTCACCCCCACTATATTGCTTTAATTTACTAGACCTTAATAATATTATACTCACTACCATATTTAAAATCCGATTTTTCTTCAAAAACAGCCTCTCAACTACCGGTTTTTGAAACAAACTCAAGTATAGGCATAGTTATATATGGCTGGAAAATTTTCACTTTAAAAACAGGGACTTGAGAGACCTTTTTCTCAAAATAGTACATTTTTAGTTTAAGCTTTTTTCTAAACTTCTTCAATCCTGGAAAACATTCATAATGTTCCGAATAGGAGCCTTGATCAAAAGTTTTATTTTATCCCCAATATGAGACTTAGTTTTTATGTCTATTTTTTCGAAATCTTTTATAGTTCTTTTAGTAATAAGGATTTTATATATCCGAAATCTTCTCTGGCTTCTTTAACAGAGTTAATATAATCAAAAGCATCCTCTCAAATACACTTTTTTAATCTCTTACTTTAAAAGGATCATCTTTTTAGTGCTTCTGAAATTTCCATTCCTGGAAACAGCATTTAAAGTATACAGGTAAACCCCGCTGCTTAATCCGGACTCTAAACCGGAGGCATCAAAATTTATTTTATGTAAACCAGAATACTGCTCACCTGAAAAAAGCTCTTTTATTTTTCTCCCGAGTATATCATACAATGTAATTTGAACGAAAGCAGGTTCGGCTAAAGAGTATTCTATAACGGTTGAAGGGTTAAACGGATTGGGATAATTCTGGTATAAATAAAAACTTTCCGGTAAAACAGCCCGTGGTTCGTTTACTGCTGTTATTTCTATCAGGTTAAAGATATTACCGTAAATATCATAACCTTTACCTGCCGTTTTTATTTGTGACCATGAGAAAAATACTTTATCATCGTTAACTGCAAAACTTAAACTTTTTATTGGTGAGCTTGAACTTGAATTAACACGGAATGAATCTTTTCTTGCAATGCCGTCAGTAGTATAATCGCGGGCAAAATATTTATTATCACCATTTTCATGAATAACCAGGAATTCATTATCATCCAGCCTGTCGGCAAATAACCAGTAATTCGTGTTAATATTAAAATAAGCCAGAGGAATATTCGATTTAACTGTATCGAAATTTGAATTAACTATTGTTCCGTAAGCTGTCCTGCTAAAGGGATAAGAATCTACTGATATTGTATAGGTAAGAAATCTATCATTACCAATATAAAAAGGGAGATAAACAGGAGCATTTTTTAGTTCACTTAAAGCTTGGAGGTCCTTAGAAAATTTTTGCAGCTTTACATTCCAGCCAATCCAGAAAGAATCAATTTCTGTTTTAGAATTATCCCGGTAGTCAGGGAATATATTTGCATTTCCGATTCCCCCCGCTTTCGAATCAAGAATTTTCTCCGATATAATGTTTCCTTCCTTTCCTACCTTCATTATCCTGAGTTCATTGTAATTGTCGACCAGTAAAATAAATGCGCTATCCGAAATTATTTTTGCCTGTATATGTAAGTTGTAATAATTATAATCCTGCATAATCACTTTAGTGAATTTTTCCTGGAATTTATCATCGTAAATTGTATATCCTGCGAATGAAGAATCATCCCCTTCTTTAACCCAGGTTAAAACAGATTCATTATCCTTAAAGAATGAAATATCAGTGCCTCTTATTTCAATTTTATCACCGGCTAAATTACCATTTTCATCAAGGATAGCTCCGTAGCTTTTTTCTTCATCTTTCCATACCGCAAAAAAATGGTTATCATTATATAGAACCGGCTTCGCATTAACTTCATTGCTGCCCGACTGATCATCATTTATTTTATTTTTCTCTACGACATCTGTAAGATTAAATTTTTCAAGGAATACATCCTTATTATCTGAACCGGCTCCGAAGAAAATATTCTGACCTGTGTAGAAAAGATTATTAAAATAGCCGGCGTCCTGTCTTTCAACCATACTGCCTATTTTTTCTCCATTTAAATTATATTTTGTAAAATCAATAGTATGAACAGGTACAAAGGAATTATCTATCCATTCGGCAGCGAGATAAAAGCCGTCTTCTTGTTTATTGGTTAATATTAGATCATAAAGGGATATATCACTTAATGAAGGTTTGCTGATTTGAATACTGTCAATATTCGAAACAATTTCACCTTTGTAATTCATGCTGACTGAATAAAGCTTAAGCGAAGTATTATTCAGCCAGAACAGTTTATAGGTTGAATCATTAAGGGAGATGGAGCGTAAAGTATAGTTGCTAATATATTCCCATAAACCGCTACTGTCAGAGAGTTCAGTTAAAAATTTATCTTTTACAATAACAGAATCATCACTATTTATAAATGTAGTGTACAGCCCGGTTTTAACAGTATCATCCTTTTTTCCATAGATATAAGCAAAGAAATAGTCATGCCCGGCAGCAGATGTTATTTGAGTTATATATTGTGAATTATCGAGCTGGAACTGATTAATAGTTTTATCATCCTTTATTTTTGTTAAAGCAAGATTTCCGCCGTAATTTGAAAGAAAATAAAAGCTGTTGTCGGAAGCCGAAACAATTCCTTCTCCCGGTATATAGCCTGTCCCGCACCATGGCGAGATGCCATTGTAAATGCTTTTGGAAACTAAATTATTATTGGATTCATTAAACAAATTAGATATGATCTCATAGTAAGTATCATCAAAAAAAGTTGAATAATTGGTATTTAAAGACAGCAGGTAATTATTCTTTTTAAGATATACTCCTGTATTGGCGTTTGCATTGAAATTATCTCTTATTTTTATTCCATCTTTATCATATTCCTGTGCAAAGTTTGCAGCTTCACCCTCCCTATAGTCTGTCCAGCTAACAACAAAATTATTACTGTTAGTAACATAAATCTGCGGAAGATTTTGCTGAAATGTTGAAGGTTTATTATCGGGTCCGCTTATTAAAAAATCATTTACAATAGGCCTGACCTGCGGAAATAATGAAGAGATAAATAAAGCGCAAATAACAATCGACTTTTTCGTATACCCCCCGTTTTTTGTTTTAAATATAAATTTAAAATCTTTAAAAAGAAGCACAATAATTGGGCTCTATAAGTTTGTTAAATCCATTATTTATTGATTCGGAATTCTAAATAGAAGACCAATATTTAATCCTATTATTAAAGAGTTATCAGAGTTTGTTAAATCTTTGGATAATGATGGACAAAGTACTAAATAGAATTGAGTATTTATTTTAGATACAATCTCAAATTCCAGACCTGCATTCTTCGGATTTTCTATTTTCGAAAAATCATTGTATATGCTTCCATTTGACACTGATAAAAAACCTGCTGATAATCCTATGCCCGGATTAAGAATTATCGATTTGTTTTCATAGATTTTACGATATATCATCACCCCAAGCACTAATCCCGAAACACTTAAGTTTTCATTATAATAATCCAGCGTATTCTGAGAATAACCTGCTAACAGCTTGAAGCAGTTGTTTTTACTTTTAATATTATATGCTGCAAATAGTGTTGTTGCAGAAGATTCCATATTATATTTAGGATCATAAGTTCCACTTGCATATTCAAACCCGATATCTGCTAAATTAAATAACGAAAACCCCATATCCCATCCCTGAGCCGAAAAATTATTATTTCTCGAATACACAAGATCGGTTTGTACTGCAAAACGGCTATCCGTAATAATTTCACTTTGAGCAAATAATAAGAACGGATAAAATATTAGAATGCATAAATATTTCATGAGTCTCCCCTACTTCCCTCCAAATAGGTAAATTCAATTTAAATTTATATATAATAAAATTCAGAACTCAGGATATCTAATAAAGGTAAAGGTACTTTTTACATTCTATGTACATTTTTCCTATTTATATTTATGCTGCTGTTAATAATTATTTGAAAATATCGGCTAAATTGCTATTACCCTTAAAGAATATTAACCCCAAATAAATTATTTAAAATATATCAATTATAATACCATGTTAAGCTGCATGCCCGGCTAATCAGGCAGCCATTGTTTCTTAATATTAATTTTTTCAATTTTACACCATAAATAAAACTTCTTTCAATGCGGAATAAGAGTTTAATAAACGAGGGAGAAAAAAATGGGAACAAATCTTATTGAACGCAGAGACTTCATTAAAAAAGTGCTGGGGGGAATTGCATTCTTATCGCTCGACTGGCAGATATTTCCAAAGGGTCTTGGCAGCGTTTTAGGTGAGAACGAATATGACGCAATAATTATTGGTTCAGGTTTAGGGGGATTGAGCTGCGCTGCGGCATTTGCAAAGCAGGGATTTAAACTGTTGGTAATTGAACAGCATTCAAAAGTTGGCGGATATGCAACTACTTTTATACGTCCCGGCGGGTTTGAATTTGAGGTATCTCTGCATTCCACAACTGTCGGTGAGAGAAACGGCATTCACAATCTTATACCCGGATTTCCTGAAATAGAAGAAGTTGAATTTGAACCTCACCCTAATCTATATAGAATGATATTCCCCGATTATGATATTAGGGTTCCGCAGAAAAATATTACAGAATATATTAACAACCTGATAGAACTATTCCCCGAAGAAAAAACCGGCATTGAAGGTATATTTGAAGATATGGAGGGAATAACCAAAGATATAGGAAAATATTCTGCTGCAGGCGGGAAGGTTAATATGAGCACTTTCGCACAGGATTTTCCATATTTAATTAAAGGATATAACCGTACTTGGGGAAATCTTGTAGATGCAAGAATAACGAATCCAAAACTTAAAGCAATTGTTTCATCGTTATGGGTATATTACGGATTACCGCCATCAAAACTTTCACCATATTACTATGCTATGCCTACTTACGGGTACTTAAGAGACGGAGGATATTATCCAAGGGGAAAATCGCAGAAAATAAGCAACGCCTTTAAGAAGTTCATTGAAGAGCACGGCGGTAAAGTAATGCTCAGCAGCCGGGTTGAAAAAATACTCACAAAAGAAAACGCGGCTTGCGGCGTTGTAACCGAAGATGGAGAAAAATATACCTCAAAGGTTGTGGTTTCCAATGCAAATACATTTGATACCATTAACAAAATGCTTGATGATAAAAGTGTGCTGAAAGAATATCTGTCAAAGATGGAAAAACTGAGTGTAAGTCTTTCAAGTTTCCAGGTTTTCCTTGGGCTTAAAAAAGACCTCGTTAAAGAAACAGGTATTACGGATACTGAAATATTTTATAGTACCGGTTATGACGATGATGCCGGTTATGAAATAATGGGAAAAGCAGATCTGGAAAACGGCGGATATGCTTTGACGCTTTACGATAACGTTTATAAAGGATATTCTCCCGAAGGAAAGAACACACTTAACATCTTAACACTGCAGGGATTTGATCACTGGGAAAAATACAAGGATGATTATTTTAAGAATAATAAGGAAGAGTACAATAAAGAAAAAGAAAGAATGGCTGATATTCTGATCGACAAAGTAGAAAGCACACTCCTTCCCGGATTGAGAGATGCAATTGAAGTTAAGGAGATCGGTACGCCGTTAACTAATATGAGATACACAAGCAATTACAGAGGAGCAGTTTACGGATTCGATCAGACTCTGGACAACTCCGGAAATACCAGGCTTGGTCATTCGACACCAGTAAAAAATCTTTACCTTTCAGGTGCCTGGACAAAGCCCGGTCATGGTTATGGTGCTGTTCTCTACTCCGGTCTGGAATGTTTCGGCGAAATTATGAAAAACTGGGGATAAGACCAACTACCTTTAGTATATCATTAACCAAT
>CAVUGE010000005.1:0-21075 GCA_963740945.1 uncultured Bacteroidota bacterium
AACCAAATGAGTAAGGCGGTTTGTAAGCAACTATGAAATTATCTATCCTGTTTAATAATACACCGAATATTACCAGTGAAGAAGCCGTGAAAAGGAGAGATGGTGTTTCAAGAACTTTTTTGGACAAGAACATCCTTAATGGTATTATTATTCCAAAAACAACTTCAATTGTAAACATTATGCTTGCTGTATTTATCTCTGTAAGGTAGACAAAAGTTCCGCGTATTACCATATCTCCAATTTTAAATGCTAAGTAAATCCCTAACAACGGTGCTACTGAATAACCTAATGGTGTTAATATTTCCATTTCCGGTTTTTCACCAAACGATTTTGCAGCAATCATTGATTCAAAAATTACCATTGGAAATCCGACTGAGATTGCAGATAATAAAAACAGTAAGGGTAATACTGGAGTCTGCCACAAAGGATGCATTTTGGGTCCTGCTATAATCATTAATGTTCCCAATGATGATTGATGCAAGGTCGATAATACCACTCCCAATATTATAAATATAAAAATAATTTTGCTTAATCCCTTATCTAATAAAATTAGTAATTTTTCCAATGGCTTGTTTAAAAATGAAAATAATCTCTTAAAATTCACTTTCCCTATAAATCTTTCAGTTACAACCGGAAGGAATTCTATATAGAGAACTGTAACATACATCATTACGCAAATACCTACTTCAAATAATGCAGAACTCCCGTTCCACATTATTAATGGATGCCAAATGTAATACCATCGCCCTATATCGGTAAAAACTCCAAATGCTACGAACGAATAACCCAGCATGGCTGTTAAAAGTGCAGGTCGGGCTATTGCATGAAATCTTTCTCTATGCATTATATAAACTAGTGCCGCACTTGTAAAACCGCCGGCAGCTAGTGCTACTCCGGCTGCAACATCAACTCCTATCCACAATCCCCAGGGATATTGGTCGTTTAGATTTGTTACAGCCCCTATTCCGAATAGAAATCTTCCCGCTAAAAAAATTAAACCGTTTACAGCAAGTACAATTAGAACAATAATACCCGGAGTAAAATATTTTTTCTTCATCGGAGTAGGTCTAAACAATGTCTCCATGATTTATTTCTCCCCCTCTTTTTCATTCCTTTTCTTAGCCAGCCACATTATTCCTGCTAACAATGCATATAAAGAAGCCGGAGGAACAAAATAGGCAAAGATGCCATGTTGAATTGATTCTGATACTCCTGGTGCCGGTTTTATACCGAGTTCAGGAAATGCAAACTTGGAAAAATCCTCGCCAGCCAGATACATCCAGGAAGTTCCACCAACTTCATTCTCGCCGTATATATAATTGACATATCTTTCCGGGTATTTCTTAATTCTTTCTCTAGCTATATTTATCAGTTCATTCCTATTCCCATAAGTAATTGCCTCAACCGGGCAAATTTCTACGCATGCCGGAAGTTTTCCAACTTTTGTCCTTTCAAAACAAAAGTCACATTTTCTAATTTGAGGATTTAAAGCTTTGTCATATTCAAAAGAGGGTACCTGAAATGGACATGCTACCATACAATACCTGCAGCCTATACATTTATTTGTATCCCATGTAACTGATCCATTTTTATTCTTTGTCATTGCTCCCACTATACAAGCAGATACACAAGCGGGGTGATCACAATGCATGCATTGAACCTTTACATTATAAGGAATGTTAATGTCATTTATATTTTCATATTGATTTACAACCGTAAGTGCTGATTCATCGGGTCTCCTCATTTTTTTAAAAACTGATTTGTCATTATAAGATTCAAACCCCGCAGTTGGTAATTCATGAGCTTTTTTACATGCCCATTCACAATTTCTGCATCCTATACAGACCGTTGTGTCGACAAGCACACCCATCCTATCCTCTGATAAGATATCTTCAGATGCCGCTTTGGCTGTCTTAGTTGAAATACCGGAAATTGAGGCTGTTAGTAATCCTGCAGTTTTTAAGAAGTTTCTTCGATTTTGTTTTTCCATAATTCCCCTAAATAATAAAGCCCATTATATATTTTTCATTTATCATTTATAGTTGTCTGAAGTTGACAAAAAGTAAGCCAATGAAAAGTATTGTATTCTTCAACAATTTTACTGACTGTTTTATCATTATTTATAAGAATTATTCCAAAGTTCTTGCTTATAGGAAAATTCTATATTTATAACTGTAGATAAAACTTCTGCGAAACTGATTAAGGTTTTGGTGTTGAAATTTTCAGCAATATGGGTGCTTATGAATTCAACAGGAAAACATTCCTTTTTGTTGAATAAATAAAGTATCACTCTATATTCAAAAATTAGTGTTTATAAATTCAACAGCTTATAATATCTTATTTTTACCATTTAATGGATGCTAAAATTACTTGTAACTCCTTGAAATATAAGAAATTATAACGGGAAGAATTACAAAATAACTTTCCGGCATATCTCTTGCCTATTATAACGTGTTTTCAAACTAAATATTGAGGAAAATAAAATGGTCGCACTTTATGTTTTATTAGGTTTTATCCTTCTTTTATTAATAGACGCATTTGTTATAAGAGCAGAAAAAAAATACCATCCTGCTTTTAAGAAAAAATACGAAATCATCGAAAATGTCGTTTTCGATAATATCAGTGTTGCAGTTCCTGCCGATTCATACATCTCAAAAGGTCACACTTGGGCTGAACTTTTAGGGAATGGTTTAGTAAAGATTGGTGTAGATGAATTTGTATTAAAATCTGTAGGTAAATTCATTGTAACCAGGATTACAAAACCCGGTACTTTAGTAAAAAAAGGAGAGTCTCTAATTGAAGTTAAACTGGGGGATAAATCTTTAAGTTTCCGTTCACCTATTGATGGTACAATAAATTATATAAATGATAGCCTTATAGGTAAAAGTATTTCAGATCCTTATGGTGAGGATTGGGGAGCAATAATTTCACCCATTAATTTTGAAAGAAATGCAGCTTCTCTTAAAGCCAATGAAAATGTTGTGGAATGGATGAAAAATGAATTCTTAAAGTTAAAAAATTATTTAAGGGATAATGCGCTGCAGTTAACTGCCGGGCATGCCCAGCTAGCAGGAGCAACAATGCTTGATGGTGGAAAAATAGTTGAAGGAGCTATTTCCCAGCTTAACCTGGAATCTGTTAAAAAATTTGAAGACGAATTTTTGAAGGTTTAAATGAAAAAGGTACATGGTATAACTTAAACTCGTATACCCTTATACCTTGATACCCAAATACCTAATAATTAAAAAACACTTGAGAAAGGTAACGTTAAAATGTCGGAACAAATTGGTCTACTCTTCGATGCTTCGGAATGTATAGGCTGTGGTAGTTGTTATGAAGCTTGCAAAAAAGAAAATGAACTTCCTGAAACAAATAAGGATTATCTCAAAGATCATTTATCGGATAAAACTTATACAGTCGTTGAAGAATACGGTGATAAATATGCAAGAAAAATGTGCATGCATTGTAATGAACCAACATGTGTATCTGTTTGTCCGGTAGGTGCCTTTGAAAAAACAAAATTAGGTCCTGTTGTTTATGACGCTGATAAATGTATTGGCTGCAGATATTGCATGCAGGCGTGTCCTTATAATATTCCAAGATATGAATGGGAATCTACTTCCCCAAGGGTCCGGAAATGTATTTTATGCTACGATAGATTAAAGAAGGGGAAATTAACTGCTTGTGCGGAAGCATGCCCGGTTGAAGCAACTATTTGCGGGAAAATGTCTGACATTATTAAAGAAGCAAAGAAAAGAATAAGTGAACATCCCGACAAATATTATCCCCACATATATGGACTTGAGGAAGCCGGCGGCAGTAATGTTTTAATAATTTCTCCAGTCCCCTTTGAACAACTAGGATATTCTTCAAAAGTACCAAAACAATCAATGCCTACTTTTACCATGCAGGCAATGGAGAAAATTCCTTCTGTTGTTTCTGTAGGCGGAATTTTCCTCACAGGGATGTATTGGCTTACTAAAAGGAAAAACCAAATGGCCAGAGAAGAACAACTTAATACAAAAAATGGAAAATAAAATGAAAAATTTCTTTTTGAAAATGACCTTCTGGAAAGCTGTAAGCATTATTATTGCTATAATTGGAATCTTCTCTTTATTTATTAGATTTTCACAAGGGTTAGGCGCATCTACTCATCTATCCGATGCAGTTCCATGGGGACTATGGATAGGTTTTGATTTTATTGGGGTTGGCTTAGCCGCTGCGGGATTTACTATCGCAGCAACGGCACATATCTTTAATAATCATAAATATGAATCAATCGCACGCCCCGCCATCTTGACCGCTTATATCGGCTATATGATGGTTGTTGCTCTGCTGGTAATTGATCTCGGAAAGCCGCAGAATTTCTGGCATCCGCTGGTTATGTGGAATGTTCATTCCGTAATGTTTGAAATCACCTGGTGCGTGATATGTTATTCTACGGTATTGACTATTGAATTTGCTCCCGTGATTCTTGAAAAGTTTAGACTAAATAAGCTGTTAAAAATAGTCAAAAAAATCACCATCCCGGTAGTTATCTTCGGGGTACTTTTTTCAACATTACACCAGTCTTCATTTGGTTCCCTTTATTTAATAGTGCCTTCAAAGGTATATCCTTTATGGTACTCATCATTTTTACCGGTTCACTTTTTTATTTCTTGTATTGCCGCGGGTTTATCAATGATAATTCTTGAAGCATATTTATCGGCTCGTGCTTTTAATCAGGGATTAAATATAAGAATTCTTTCAGGATTGGGTAAAGGTGTACTTATTGTTATTATAATTGAACTGATTTTTAAGTTAAGCGATTTATCTTTAACAGGAAAACTGCCGTTAATGTTTGTACAAGCTAATGAGACTTACATTTTTTGGCTGGAGATAATTTTAGGTTCAATTATTCCTATTTTAATTCTTACTCATCCGAAATATAAAGTCAATAGAACAGGGTTATATTTTGCTTCGATATTTACTATCTCCGGTTTTATTCTTAATAGGATGAACGTCTGTGTTACTTCTTTGGTAAGATCTTCAGGACAGGTTTACCGACCTTCTTTTGAAGAGATTGGTATCACCTTATTTCTTTTATTGGCTACAATGGTAGCTTTTAAATTAGTTGTTGAAAATTTTAATGTATTTAATCATGAGGATTCCTCTAAAGAAAAGAAAGAAGAGCTTTTAACTCTGCAATCTAAACAACAAATTTTATCAAACGATTAAAGTTTTTTAATAATAAAATGAAAACTAATAACAACAACCCATCAGGTCAATCCAAAGAATTAAGATGTATCTGGATGACCTCGCAGCAGGTTGCATATAAATTATGTGACCGGGAATTTGATTGTGAAAATTGTGAATTTGATAGAGTGTTTAAAAATCAATCAATAAAAATGACAGAAACATTATCCGAATATAATACGAATAAGGATCTGCTCGAAAGCATTATCCTAAGAATTGAAGATGAACGTTTTGATGAAAATATAATTTATCTGAAAAATCAGCTTATAATGAAAAATTTATTCGGGAATGCGTATTATCTTGGAATAAATCCTATAATTCTCTCCCTAATTGAAAGTGTAAACTCTATTCAGGAATTTCCGGGAAATGATATTAAGAAAGACCATATTATTTGTACGCTTGAAGGTGATTGGGGAAAAAAAGATTTTTTTTCACCTTTAAATTTTTTAATAATTGGTAAAATTAGTATTACTCCCCTTAAATTCAATCAGAATAAATGGTATTCTGTCATTTTATTTAACAATAATGAAATAAACAATATACAATTATCAAAAGATGATTGGATATCTGAAAAAAATCATGCACTTTCAATACTGAAAAACCAATTAAAAAATAAACCGGGTATTGGAAAAAGTTTAATGGATGGCGGAGAACCCGTTCGATACCTGCATCAATACCTTGGGAAAAAAGAATTTTTAAATCTTTTAGATGGAATTTTTCTATAATAGAAGTGTTCCAATAAAAATTAGTTGAAAGTGAAGCTATTATTGTCTAAGTTTACGTAAATATATGTTAGGGGAGTATGGATGAAACCAAAATTACAGAACCGGCTTAGCGTAAGATTGATTGTTGCAATTTCCATCATTCTTTTTGCTATTCTATCTGTTTATACATACATATCTATTACTAATCTTGATGGGTATTTAACCAGAAACAGTTTTAAAAATGCTAACAATATCAGCGATTTAATTAAAAAATCTACCCGCTATAGTATGCTTTTAAACAGGCGTGAAGATGTTTATCATATAATTAATACTATTGGTACTGAAGAAGATGTGAAAGGAATTAGAATTTATAACAAACAGGGAACGATAATTTTTTCTACAGATTCCAGCGAAATTAATAAAAAAGTAAATCTTACAGCTGAGGCCTGTATTGTTTGTCATAATTCAAAGATTCCCTTAAATACTCTTACGAATCAAGGTAAAATGCGAATCTTCACTACAACCGATAAAAAAAGAGTTTTGGGATTAATAAATCCTATTTATAATGAGGAAGATTGTTATTCTGCAGACTGTCATGCACATCCCTCTAAGATTCAGTTTCTGGGAGTTCTTGATGTTATGGTCTCGCTGGCTCCTCTTGATTCTATAAAAACTGAAACTGCAAAAACCACCGTAATAAATTCTGCTATTATTACAATTGCCACTGCAATAGCTTGCGGTGTTTTTATTTTATTATTGGTTAATATCCCTATGCGGAAATTATCCAAAGGCATTGAAGAAGTCGGAAATGGAAACCTTGACTATAAAATACCTATAAATTCCAAAGATGAACTTGGTAAAATGGCAAAACGCTTTAATGAAATGTCTTCGAAATTAAATGAAGCCTATGAATCAATAAAAAATTGGTCTGAAACTTTAAATGAAAAAGTTAAGGAAAAAACCGAAGAATTAAAAAATATTTATAACCAGGTAAACGAGATAGAAAAACTTGCCTCTCTTGGAAAACTTTCTGCTACTGTTGCACATGAGCTTAACAACCCGCTTGAAGGCATTTTAACTTACAGTAAGCTTATTACTAAAAAATTAAAAAAGACAGAAACTAACGGAGAGTATACTCAGATAATAGACTATCTGCAATTAATAACTGACGAATCGTCAAGATGCGGTAAAATTGTTAGAGATTTACTCTTGTTTTCTCATAAAGAAAATACCGAATATCACGATGAAGATATTAATTGCTTAATGGATAAAAGCGTCACTCTTATAAGTCATCATCTCGATATTAATAAAATAAAATTGATAAAAGAATATTCCAAAGATAGTCTAATGATCTCCTGCAACGCTCAAAAGGTGCAGCAGGCATTTATGGCTTTATTGATTAATGCTATTGAAGCCATGCCTTATGGCGGAAAGATAATAGTCAAAATTGATGAAGAAGACGAATATGCTATAATTAGAATTAAAGATGATGGTACCGGAATTTCTGAAAAGGATTTACCCCATATTTTTGAACCTTTTTATTCTACAAAAGAAGCACCTAAAGGAACCGGACTGGGTTTAGCTGTAACATATGGTATTATTAATCATCATTATGGAAATATTAATGTTGAAAATACTTCTCCGGAAGGAACTACATTTAAAATAAAATTACCCAAAATTAAAATCTCTTAGAGGGGAATATTATGAATGGTAAAGAAAAAATCTTAATTGTTGATGATGAAAGAATTGTCAGAGAATCACTCCTTCACTGGTTTGAAGAGGATGGTTATGATGTCGAAGCAGCCGAAGACGGAGAAATAGCACTTAAAATGTTTGATAAAAGTAAATATGATCTGCTGCTTGTTGATATGAAAATGCCCGGAATAAGCGGACTCGATTTGCTAAAGAAAGTTAAGGATATAGACAAAGAAACAATTGTCATTCTAATTACTGCTTTCGCATCGGTTCCCTCGGCTATTACCGCTCTAAAAGATGGAGCCTATGATTATGTCACAAAACCTGTAGATCCGGATGAACTGGCACACCTTGTAAAAAAAGCTCTCGAACAAAAAGCTCTTAAACATGAAAATATCCAGTTAAAAGAAAATATTGAAGAGATTATCAAACCGGATAATTTTATCGGTGAAGGCCCTCAAATGAAAAAAATCTTTGAGCTGATTCACACTGTTGCTCCTACCGATACTACAGTTATGATAAGGGGAGAAAGCGGCACCGGAAAGGAATTGGTTGCTAAGGCAATTCATATTAATAGTAAAAGGAAGTATTTTCCGATAATACCCGTTAATTGCGGGGCAATTGCGGAAACTCTTTTGGAAAGCGAGCTGTTCGGACATGAAAAAGGTGCCTTTACCGGAGCTCAGTTCAAGAGAAGAGGTAAATTTGAAATGGCAGATGGCGGAACTATTTTTCTTGATGAAATAGGTTCTATCTCTTCCAAAATGCAGATTGAACTCTTAAGAGTTATTGAAACCAGGCAATTCAGCCGTGTAGGTGGCAATCAATTAATTAATAGCGATTTCAGGGTTATTATAGCAACTAATGAACCTCTTGAAGATCTAGTCAAACAAGGTAGGTTCAGAGAAGATCTTTATTATAGGCTAAATGTTTTTTCAATTGTTGTTCCCCCTTTGAGAGAAAGGAGAAGTGATATTCCACTACTCGCATATTATTTTCTTAATAAATTTACTACTGCAATGAATAAACCCGAAAAAAATATTTCAAAGGAAGCAATAGATTTTCTAATAAATTATGATTGGCCGGGTAATGTTCGTGAACTCGAAAATGCAATTGAAAGAGCGGTTGTTATTGGTAAAGAAAATAGTATATGCGTGAAGGATCTGCCTTTCCATGTTTCTGCAAATAATTTTGTAAATGAAAATGGGGAAAAATCACTTGCATCGATGGAATGTAAATATATACTTCAAGTGCTGAATGATAATAACTGGAATATTTCTCGAAGCGCTGCTATTTTGGAAATTGATAGGGTAACTTTATACAATAAAATAAATAAATATGGTTTGCGTCATAAGAACTAGTTAAAATGGATATAAATGTTGTTCCCATTCATCTTTCAAATTCCGGGCTTCTTAATGATATTCTTTTAGAACTCTCTCAAAGATTTCATTCAAGTGTAAATTTACTTGAATTGAACATAAACATTGAATCTGCTTTTTCTATTGAACGTAAACAATTTTTTTCTACCCAGTTCCTTGCAAATGCCATTAACCTGTCGGATAATATAAAGGGGAAAATACTTCTGCTTACAGAATTTGATCTGTATGTCCCTGCATTAACTTTTGTATTCGGAGAGGCTCAATTAAACGGGAAACATTCAATCGTATCTTTATGCCGGCTTCATGAGGAATTTTATTCAGGCAGAACCAATTATAAGCTTTTACTCGAAAGAACAACTAAAGAAGTGTTACATGAACTTGGACATAATTTCGGACTAAAGCATTGTCGTGATTGGGATTGTGTTATGCATGCTTCTTTAAGCATTGAAGAAGTAGACATTAAAGGGAATCAATTTTGTAAAGACTGCGTAACTAACATAGAAGGGTACAAAATTTATTAACTAAATTTACCTTAGAAGTAAAGACGACATCTTTAAGAAGAAATTTCAATTCAATTTTTTTAATAAAATGGTAATTCAGATATGACCTAATTCTTCATAATTACAGATGTCATCTTTCAAGTATCCAGTATCTGCATCCGGCATCCCGTATATGACATCTCCTTCTTTCAATAATTTTGTAATCTTGTAATCCGTTCAGAATCCGGCATTATGAATCAATATTAAATAATTCCCTTTTCTTTCAAAACTGATTCTATTGTTACCGCTCCAATTTCCTGCAATTCATATCTAACTCGTGTGTAAGGCTTATTAATTTTTAATATTCTTCCTAAATCAATTGGAGTTCCTATTACAACCGAATCACAATCAGTTTTATTTATCGTAGTTTCAAGATCTTTCATCTGTTCTTCACCATATCCCATTGCCGGTAAAAGAGTTCCTATTTTAGGATATTTTTTGAAAGTTTCTGATATTGAATTAACAGTATAAGGACGCGGATCTATCAATTCTTTTGCACCATGGTTCCATGCCGCAATCACAGCAGCACCATATGCCATTTCCCCATGAGTTAATGTCGGACCATCTTCAACTGCTAGAATTCGTTTTCCTTTTATTAAAGAAGGATCATCAACAAAAATTGGAGATGCTGCTTCTATAATTTCGGCAGAGGGATTTATTTCTCTTATATTCGTTCTGACCATTCTGACTTTTTCAGGGTCAGCAGAATCTATTTTGTTAATTACCACTACAGTGGCGATTCTTAAAGAAGTATTTCCGGGATAATAAGTAAGCTCATGACCGGGTCTATGCGGATCAACAACTGTAAATGTAACATTGGGCTTTATAAACGGAAGATCATTATTTCCGCCGTCCCATATTATTATATCAGCTTCTTTTTCAGCCTCTCTTAAAATAGCTTCATAATCAACACCGGAATAAATAATACTCCCTATAGCAATATGAGGTTCATATTCCTCAATTTCTTCAATTGTACAATTATATTTTTTTAAATCTTCAAGTGATGCATATCGTTGCACTTTTTGCTTTACTAGATCACCATAAGGCATAGGGTGTCTTATTGATACAACCTTTTTCCCGGCATTTCTCAAAATGTTTACAACTCTTCTCGATGTTTGAGATTTACCCGCACCTGTTCTTACTGCTATTACTGCTACAACAGGTTTAATGCTTTTCAACATTGTTTCATCGGCACCCAAGAGCTTGAAAGAAATACCTTCGGCATTTACAATTGAAGCTTTTGTCATAACATAATTAAACGGGACATCGGAATAAGAGAAAACTACTTCATGAATATTTAATTCCTTTATTAATTTTTTTAATTCTGATTCATCATAAATCTTTATCCCGGAAGGGTAGAGTTTTCCCGCCAATTCTGCCGGATAATTTCTATCATTAATATTTGGAATTTGAGCAGCAGTAAATGCACATACATTATAGTCAGGATTATCCCGGTAAAACACATTAAAATTGTGGAAATCTCTTCCAGCCGCTCCCATAATAAGTATATTCTTTTTCTGCATAAATTGTCTCTCCTTTTTATTTTTTGATTAAGGAATATAAAGGAATATCCCTTTTGGGGATATCCTCGTTAGAATTTATTTTAATGTTAAAAATCTTTGATGATATGTTAGACCTAAATCTTGTATTGACCTGTCCATTTTGTGATTCCATTGCTCATATTCCATCGCACTTACTATTCTACTGTTACGCTTTTTGCCAAATTTCGCGGCTGGTCAACATTCAATCCTTTTTTGACCGCAATATGATAGGCTAAAAGTTGAAGCGGTATTACTGTTAAGAGCGGCATCAACATCCTTATCGTATCGGGTATTTTTATAGAATAATCGACAAGCTCATCTATTTTATTATCATTTTCACTTGCAATTGCAATTATTTTCCCATTCCGGGCTTTTACTTCTTCAATATTACTGATTATTTTATCATATGTAGAATCTTTCGGTGCAATAAACACTGCCGGCATATTATCATCGATTAATGCGATAGGGCCATGTTTCATTTCTGCAGCCGGGTAGCCCTCAGCATGAATATAAGAAATTTCTTTTAACTTCAAGGCTCCTTCCAGCGCAACTGGGAAATTATACCCTCTTCCAAGATATAGAAAATTCTTTACACCCTTGAATTGTTCGGCTATCTCTTTAATCTTATCATTTAACTGAAGTATTTTATTTATTTTTTCGGGAATTTTAAGCATCTCTTCCCCTATCGTCCTGCCATCTATCAGACTCATATTTTTTCTGCGGGCAATGAGCAAAGTAATTAATGCTAAAACAACCAGTTGGGAAGTAAAGGCTTTTGTAGAAGCCACGCCTATTTCCGGTCCGGCGTGTGTATATACTCCTGCTACACTTTCCCTTGCTATGGAGCTGCCTACTACATTACAAATTCCTAAAACCAAAGCTCCTCTAATTTTTGCCTCTTTAAGTGCTGCCAAAGTATCTGCTGTTTCTCCGCTCTGTGTAATAAAAATGATTGCATCATCTTTCGAAATTACCGGATTTCTATATCTAAACTCCGATGCATATTCTACTTCAGTAGGAATCCGGGCAAATTGTTCAAACATATACTCTCCTACGAGGCCTGAATGCCATGAAGTACCGCATGCAGAAATAATTATTCTTTTTGAATTTACTAACTGTTCTTCTACATTCAATAAACCGCCCAGCTTTGATGTCCCTGTATCCAGCAAAATTCTTCCGCGCATCGAATTGGCGATAGATTCGGGCTGTTCCATAATTTCTTTAAGCATAAAATGATCATAACCGCCTTTATCAATTTCATCAAGGCTCATCTCAATTTCATGTACTTCCTTTTCAATTCTATGATTTGTAATTGTTTTAGCAAAAAATCTATCTTTATACACCTCTACCAGTTCACCGTCTTCAAGGTAAACTACCTGTTTTGTATGCGCTAAAATTGCAGATACATCGGAAGCGATAAGATTTTCATTCTCTCCTATTCCCAACACTAATGGTGAACCTTTTCTCGCAGCAATTATTTTATCCGGTTCATTCTGATAGACAACTGCAATTCCATAAGTTCCTTCAACTTCAGACAAAGCCATTCTGACTGATTTAAATAATGAAAACCCTTTTTTCAGAAAACTATCAATTAAATGCGGAAGAACCTCGGAATCAGTTTCAGTGATGAATTTATAGCCAAGCTTCTTCAAATTTGTTCTTAATACCTGGTAATTTTCTATTATACCGTTGTGAATAACAAAAAGGTTTTTATCCGAATTGAAATGCGGATGTGCATTTATTTCGTTAGGAACTCCGTGAGTCGCCCATCTTGTATGACCGATTCCCAAAGTACCCCCCCCATTTAGATATTCAATTTTCTCCTCCAACTGTGATACTTTACCTTTATTTTTGACCAGGTAAGAACCTGTATCGGTAATAATTGCAATGCCTGCTGAATCATATCCCCGGTATTCCAATCTTTTTAACCCGTTAATGAGAATGGGGATGCAATTTTTATTTCCAATGTATCCGACTATTCCGCACATATATTACCTTTTATTTATTATTTAAAAGGAGAAAAAGAGCAAAAATAATGCCCATGAAAAATTATCGCTAAAACAAAAATAACAATAAGATTTGAAAAAAAGTAAATCTCAAAATATTAATTAACTGAAGTTACACAAAATGTAAAGATGACATCTTTAAAAGAAAAATTAAGTTCAGTTTTTTTATCAAAATGTAAGTCCGGATAAAACTTTGTCTTTAAAAATAAAGATGTCATCTTTCAGATACCGAACTTAAGTTAATTAACTTTAGCTAATTTACTTATTATCGATTTAATTTTCCCCTCATTTTTTGAGATCATTTTGTAAAAATAAAGACCATTAGCTATTTTATCCCCATCCTGATCTCTTCCATCCCAGTAGATTTTATTAAATCCGATTTTTAATTCCGAAGAAGGAATAGAAATATCCCTTATCAATCTTCCGGCAACCGTATAAATTTTTATTAGAAATTCTTCCGGAACATTTATCCCATGAATTTCAAATGTAAAATATGTATCATTTTTAAACGGATTCGGATAATTGAACACATTAACTAAATCAGGATTTTTAAATACATTAAAAATTAATTTTAACCCTGCAGAATCGGATAAATTTCCGGAGGCATCCTGTGCATAGATCTGCAGTATATTTTCCCCTTCCGGTAATTCCGGCTTCCATTCAATTTCCATTTGAGCATTCGGGTAAGGGGTAGTAGAAATACGGACATCCTTACTAGAAAAATTGAATGGTTCAGCGTTGAAATAAATTGTAAACAAATTCGTATCCATGGGTATGGGATTATTATCCTTTAATGTAATCAATATATCAGGTTTGTATGGTACCACATCACCATTTACTATTTCTTTACCGTCAAATTTAACTGATATTGCGGGTTTAATGGAATCTTTGATTACATAAAAGGTTTTTGAAGCATTATTATTATACGTGAAAAATTCCGGTTCTTTCAGTGACGCCGTTGCTGAAATTTTGTGGTATTGTCCGCTGGTTAAATTACTTGTAGAAAAATCCTTGCTTACACTGACAGAACTATCAGCAGGGACATTAATTTTAGCAGAAGCGAATTCCGTATTTGAATTATCCATAAAAAATTTAATTAATACACTATCTGCTTTAGTATTTACAATATTCATTACATTCAGGTCTACACTATTTGATAAACCGTATTCTAATGAATCAGAAGCAAAAGAAATATTCTTATTGATTAATAATATTTCAGGTGGAGTATTGTAAGCAACATTAACATTAGTCAGCCGGATCTGGTCTGAAGGATTATTGGCTGCGATACTTAATGTAAATTTTAATTTCAGAAATTGGTATTTGCTGCTGTCTATCCCATTCAATGAAAAATTGTCAGATACATGAGTGAACAGTGTATCCAGCTGTTTTGTATTATTATTAAATCCAAGAACTGCAAGATTATTTTCAACACCAGTTCCTGTTTTATCAATCTGGTATGTCAAATGCCTCCAGCTTATAGCAGGTCCAATCAAAGGAGTTGATATGATTCCGGTGTCATTAGTATAACTGCCTGCATAAATAGTTAACTTAGGCTTATTGGAACCGAAAAATACAGATGCATAAACTAAATTATTTGATTTATCATAACACCATGCATAGAATCCCTGGAACGGAGTTCTTGTGAGCCATTCTTCTTCGAATGAACCGTCGGATAAATTATATCTTCTCATAAGTCCGGCATCATAATGCTCATAAACAAAAAGATAGCCATTTACGACGAAAAAATTAGTAAATCCTGCATAACTGCTTCCGGATAACACCATATCATTTTTAACTTTTTCCCATCCGTTTGCAGGATCAAATGTTCTTAAAGTATATTTCGACTCGCCTATACTGTCTACTATACTTAGGTTATAGACATATTTACCATCTGTAGCCAGATCAAAAGCATTACCCGCTGTCATATTTTCTTTAATCATTCCTCCCGGAATTTTTATAGTATCTGTAACACCGGTTTCAGGAGATACCTTTAAAAGTTTATCACTTTCTCCATAAGGTATATATATATATCCATCGGAGTAATAAAAGTATTCATGTATTATTCTGCCGTAAAAGTTTGGAATTGCTCCGTAAAACTGACCTTTTATTGTACCATTGAATCCCGTACCTATTTTATAAATCTGGGAATTTCCTGTACCATTATAATTTTTTGCGTAATCATAAATATTCGCAAAATATATATAACTTCCATCGGTAGTTAAACAGGTGAGATTAACACTATCTAAGACACCGTAATTTAGATTTAAATCCTGAACAAATTTATCATCAGCCGGGCGGGGCGGTAAAACATTTTTATTTAATTCTAAACCTTTATTAACATTTGAATAATTAATATTAAAAATCTCTAAATTTTTAAGCAATTTATTTTCAGCATAAAATCCTTCTTTGGATTCCTGCAGAATAGAGAAACTTCTTGGTATGCTCCATGTTCCGGTATTTCCCTGACTATCCTTTGTTCTTGCTCTCCAATAATAATAACCTTGCTGAAGCTGTGGTGATTCCCATTTTAATGTACCGTCTTTTGGTGAAACTTCTGTGGATATAAGAAGAGGTGAATTGAAATCAATCGTTGTATCTATTTCTATAGAATAAGTAACATTTTGGTTAATATATGCCCCTATATCTGAAAAAAGAAAATCGATATTTGATTTTGTTGTGCTGAACCCATCGATGGGATATATAATGTCAGGTTGTCCTAAATTAAATATATAAACAGATTTCACTGCTGTATTGTCTGAATGATCTGTCTCAGGAATATGGTTGTCTTCATTTACATCAGCACGTATAGAGATATTTCCAGCTAATTTGGGCGTCCAGTTGAAATTAACAGAATCGATCTCTCCGAAGTTTAGTCTATATAGATTCTTTAATACAAATGAAGTATCATTCGATGAAACTGTCAACTTCGCATAGACACTGTCATTTGGAAAAGCTTTCCCTAAATTATGAATTTTAAGTTTTATATTTACTTCCTGGCCTGAAACTGGAAATTCAGGAGTTGTTACTATATCTTCAGGAGTGACTGAAAAATCCGGTTCTTTAGGCAGTGCCAGTTCTAATGCAGGGTCACCTAAAAGTGTCAGCAATGCAACATGATCTTGAGTAAATTCATTCGAAGAATCTGCCAGGAATACAGATTTTGCAGCTAATATAGCATCGCCAACTACATATTTTGAATTTGTAAAAATCTGGTTAAATATTTCATTATTTATTGCTAAACCATAATCCCAGAAAGTCAGTCCTGTATGCCCCCAAAAACCAATTGATCCCTTTCCGGGCACTTTATCAAACTGTTCTCCAAAAACATCCTGGTTATCGAAATGCGCCGTATAACAAGTAACACTGAATATCATGGGTAAACGGCCGCCGTTTTCAAGCTGATAAATGTCATCATCAAGAAACACCAGGTCCCATTGGTATCCTCCCCCATGACCATAATAATTTGCAATAACACAGCCTTCATCCATTTTCTGTCTAATTTCCAGCCCTTCACCCTTAAAAGGAAGCTGGCTGGCATTAGTAGGATAACGGAAAACCTTACTTGTAGTATATCCTTTTGGTACTATAAAGTTATTCTGAAGGTACAGATTCTCATCATTAAAATGAAAAAAGTTTTCATCGCCTTCATCTCCGCCTCCCCCGATCAATAAGACATTTTCCTTCCATGCTTTTCCATTATCAGCTGGATAATTAATTATTTTATTAACTAAAATATTTGCCTCATTGGTAGTTTCGCATGAAAGTCTCCCGATTGCCATATCCGGAAAGACATCACTCCCGGAAACCGCAACAAAATTATTATCTGCTACTGCCTGACCATATCGTATCTGTTGATATGGAATTGATGGGACATAATTGAATCTGCTGGATGTAAGTAAATGCCTATAGTCATAGCTCATATCTCCCATTAATGCAACATATTGCGGCGGAGGTCCATTCCAGCTATTAAACGTGTACTTTATAAAATTTTTTATAGCATAAGGATCTAATAAACCGTAAGAGAATTCATCATAAATATCCTGAACATCGACAACTTTGACTCTCGGATTCGTATATCCTTCAAGGTGCTGTGAACGGTATCTTGCAAGATTATTTGCTGCATCAATAAATTTTGAATGAGTCACAATTAAATAATCAGCTCCGTTAGCAGTATTTCTTAAATCGGATGATTGATCTTTTCTGATAGAATCGGGAGTAAGGAAATAATCATTCGAGACACAAAAATATTCGGTTTTCTCACTGATATTATCATTGAACAATACTTCATTATTTGCATTTTTTAATATTTGAGGATTCAAAATCATTTCATCCCGCTGAGGGATGTAAATCATCATAGTATCCTGTTTCCAGTTTGTAATGCTATAAGTATTTGTTCCGGTCACTCCTTTAGAACTTTCAAATGTCAGGCTGCCTGGATCGGCTATCAGTTCCCTCCAGTATTCAACTTCATACCAGTTGACCCTAATTACATCACTGTTATTTATGGTGCTGCCGTCAACGAGTACTTCAAAAGTATTTTGGGGCCTAATAGGAATTCCACCGGTTCCAAGTTTAGCGCTCCCTTCGAAAGTAGCTCTTGTCTCTCCATCCCACGATATTGATCCGACTAATTCATTATTCAAAAAAACTTTTGCTAAATGATCCGGGTTATAAGAATCATAAGTTGTTAATCCGTGTAAATCTGTTCTGAGTATTATTTTATTTGAATCAGCGACCCAATTTTTCATTTCCGGAAATTGGACTCTAAAGATATCCGTATGAGTACCTTTTGATCCCTCTGCAGAACCCCAGAACCAAAAATCCCTATTTCCGTCAGGTGCATAACCCAATCTTTCATATAAAGAATCTTTTTCATAATGAAGTGTATAAAGTGTGCTTGTAATTTTATTATTTACAGTATGCGGGAATCCGTCAATTACTTTGAAAGTATCGGGCGGTGTATCACCCTGGTATGAAAACCAGTAGACATTATCTACATTATATATATTCTGAGAGCAGTATGGAGAGGCTTTAGGAAGATAACCAATAAATTGAATATAATCACCGGAGCCAAAAATTCCATCTCCCCCATCATGAATATCAATCGGTATATCTACTCCTTCATTTAAAATTTCAAGTTTTTCACTCGAAATGCCGCCTCCTATTGGAACTCCTGCGGTTATCAATTGTTCAAATGTTAATCTATAAACACCTTTATCTTTTAGAAAAATTTTGTAATAATCTTTGCCCGGATCATACCAGTTTGCTGTGGTCTTCTGAATTTGATTTATTGGTTTGTATATCCAGTTAACAGCTTGAGAATAATTAACTACCGAAGTTTTCAAAAAATCTTCAGTGAACTTATCCTGAATATTTTTACTACTTATCTCCTTATTATTATAATTAACTTTTAATACAATCTTTCTATTAAAAATTAGTTCACGGCTTATCGGATTAAACTGAAATGGAGAAACTTCCAACGATACTACTTTAGCAAACCGCATTAGGTAAGGTTTGTTAAACTTTGCTGCAGCCGCAGGAAAGTATTTATTACTTCCATATATTTTTGAATCAAGGCTGTTTACATCAAATTTCGCGAGGGCAGGATCATTTTCCGGTACCGGTATAATAAATTTATTATTTAAATTCACTTTATCAACAGTTACATAATTAATTTGCGGAGCAGAATTATGAGGTATGCTTAAATTTATAACAACACCCGGCAGCCAGGGAGCTCCTATTTTCCGGACTCCATTGCTTTCGCCCGATATATAATTGAAATTTTTCCCCTCTATAACCGTATCTTTTACTGAGAAAGAATTCTGGAAATCAAATTCGAGTTTTATATAATCAGAGGTTGATTCTAATACTTTATAATTCTGTGCGAAAACAGAATATGAGGATAGAAATAGAAGAATAAAATAACTACAATATTTCACAGACATTAAAAAATTTTTGCTCAAACTTAGACTTTTGAAATTGATTATTCAAGGTGAAAAACTTCCCAAATTTTATAAAATATTTTCGTCTCTTTTTTAATAAGTTATTCAAATGAAATTCTCAAAGACGCTGAAATAATATGATTTCTTGTTTTAACATTATTATTTAATTTGTTAATATATTGATATGCCAGACCGCCATAGAATCCATAAAGGAATTCATAATCAACAGATAAACTTAGAAAATTTGTTCTTTCCCGTTCACCATCGAGAAGATTTGCAAACTCAGAATCGTAAAGACTTAAGTTTTGAAAAACATCCCCCCCCACATTCCTAATTAAATTCCCCTGTGAATCATAAATATTATTACCATGCAGTTCATGACTAAAATTTAATTTCGCAGAAAGTTCACGGGAAAATCTATAATCAACTTCTGCAGAAAACATAGTCGAATTCGACTGAATATCGGGACTTAACAGGTATCCGTTATTTGTATAAGTTAAAGCTCCCCGTAAACCGGGATGGGAAAACATGAAAGGCCTTATTTGAATATATTCTGATTTAAAAACTAGATCACTAACAAGCAAGGGGTTGGTTAAAATAAGGCTAATCTGCCATGCAGTCCCGTTATTATTACCATTCCATTCTCCATTAGCCAGTCTTTTGAAGTTTATATCGTCAAAAATAATTGAAGAGCTAAGTTCCAGACCATCTGTTGCCAGATATCTCCCGTCAAATGAAAGGAAAGAATTATCAAGGTCATTTAAGGATCTTTGTGCAGATTCAAAAAATAGAAAAGGGGTTAAATAAGCAGCTTCTAAAGGACGGTTTGAATAAATAATCATTTGGGTAATTCCCAATGATAATTTATCATTCGGGCGAAATCCTAATCTGCTCATAGCTACATATTTCGAACCTTTAGTTTTGAAATCTCCGGCTAATGAATCAATTGGTGTAAAAGTTGGCATCTGTACCAGCCATCCATGCAGAAAATTATATGAAAGGCTCTTATATGATATATCAAACCTTATAAAATCAAACGGAGGAGGATTATCCGAAAGAATTAATCTGTTTATATAGCCTGTTCCCCATAACACTCTTTCCCTTCCTATTTGAAAGGAGACAATTCCCTTTTCGACGCGAGCATATCCTTCAGTAGCGGGGAAATAATTGATTTTAGTATTATTAAAGGTATAACTTTGCGCTACTCTCGGATCGAGCTCCGCAACAGAACGATTACCATTTACGATACCGTTAGTTCCGGAAAGGTAAAAACCAAACCAATTATCATAGCTCCCTCGTAAAATCCCCCCGATGTTAAACAACGAGCTGTTGTTCTTATAATGACTCGAATAAATGTATTTATATTCAGCAACCGGATTAATATAAAAATTTATATTTTTATCGTTGTACTTGTACAGGTGTTTTTCAGATTCCCCGAATAAATTTTTGGAAAAACTATCAGCGAAGTTATCAAATATACTTTCTGACCGGGAAGTATCTTTTTGACTTAAAGTATCATAAAAATCCAGTTTCTGTTTTAATCTGGCAAGATATTCCCTATCCGTTAAGCTTAATCTTTCTCTTTTCGAATCGATTTCTTTCAGGTTATCTAAAACTTTTTTTCTTGAAAGCGGGAGGACAATATCATTATAATCCTTCAATATCCCTTTTACCTGCATTTCTTTTAAAAATGAGTAGACAGGATTATCAGTTGATACATTCTCAACCTGAGCATTTAAACTGCTGTAAAAGAATAATAACAGAATTGAGATAAAAGATATTTGTGCAGATAAAAAATTATACCTTTTCATTCTTCAATATTAAATAAAAGGAAGGAAAAATAATATTTTTTATTAGTCTGCGATTAAAGTTTCTCTGAGGAATATTATGCATTTGTAAATTTTTATCAGATGACTCCAAGAGAATTCTGGAATCCGATTGGTATGAGTAAGTAAATACAATTTAATGATCAGTGAAAATCAGTTAAATCTGCTTCATCAGCGTGCTATTATCTACCCTGATATCTTCCTCGAC
>CAVUGE010000006.1:0-46523 GCA_963740945.1 uncultured Bacteroidota bacterium
CGAAGGGCTGACATTATTATAGCCAAATTATATACACCAGAGAACCAAAACCTCGAAGAGGTGACATAAAAAACTCAGCGTTAATGACGATCCTTTCGATAGCCGTTTGTTAGGGGGATTTTCTCAAAGGTTAACACCGTGGCTTTAGCCCGGTGTCCTCCATCTTCCCATCAAATGACAACCGAATGACTACAAATGACCATTGAATGTCTAATGACTTCCCAATCCCATCCCCCCCTCTTCCGTGTCATCTTCCTCCTCTTCCTCTTCATGAAATAAATACTTTTCATACTTATGTTTGATCATCTGCGCCTCGACTATAAAATACACATCTTCCGCAATGTTTGTAGCATGGTCACCCAGCCTTTCTATCTGCCTGGAAATTACAAGAAGTACAACCGCATCGTCAATATTATCAGGACTTTCTTTCATAATATCTTTTAATATTTGATGGTTCTCCCGGTTGTATTCATCCACAATTTTATCTGTCTCGATTACTTTTGCAGCAAGTTTCGGATCATTATTAATAAAAGAATCAATTGAGTTTCTAATCATTTCCTTTACAAGATTAACCATTTCCAGATATCTTATCCTATTAATAAATGAAGGCTTCTTCTTTATAACCAGGAAGTTTTCACAAATATTAACTGCTCCGTCCCCTATCCTTTCCAGATTTGTATTCATTGTTATGGCAGACATAATCAATCTCAAATCCATCGCCACCGGCTGATTTAAGGCTATTATTTTTTGGCAGATTTTATCAATTTTAACATCATATTTGTCCACCTTATCATCCCGGTCAATTACTAATTGCGCAAGCTCCGTATTTCCCTCGTCAATTGCCTTAAATGCAAATTCAATCTGTTCATCCACAAGGCTGCACATTTTCAATAACCGCTTTTTTAATTTATCAATCTGCTGATCAAATTGTCTTTCCATTTCATCTTCCTTTAACGTTTAGTTATTTATAAATTCTAAATCTTATAAAAATTGATAAAAATCAAGCCTCTTCCTGTCTTAATCCTAATCCTACTCATAATCTCCTGCTCTTGCTCTTGCACTTGCTCTTGCACTTGCTCTTGCTCTTGCCCTTGCTCTTGCTCTTGCTCTTGCTCTTGCCCTTGCTCTTGCTCTTGCTCTTGCTCTTGCTCTTGCTCTTGCACTTGCTCTTGCACTTGCTCTTGCTCTTGCTCTTGCCCTTGCTCTTGCTCTTGCTCTTGCTCTTGCTCTTGCTCTTGCCCTTGCACTTGCTCTTGCACTTGCTCTTGCCCTTGCTCTTGCTCTTGCTCTTGCTCTTGCTCTTGCTCTTGCTCTTGCACTTGCCCTTGCTCTTGCCCTTGCTCTTGCTCTTGCACTTGCTCTTGCTCTTGCACTTGCTCTTGCACTTGCTCTTGCTCTTGCTCTTGCTCCTGCCCTACCCAAACCTCCCTGTCACATAATCCTCCGTCTGCTTCTTTACCGGACTCGTAAATATCTTCGATGTTTTATCATATTCGATTAACTCACCTAAATAAAAGAAAGCCGTATAGTCGCTTACACGTGCAGCCTGCTGCATATTATGAGTCACAATAACAATTGTATACTGAGTCTTTAATTCATGAATAAGCTCTTCAATTTTTGCAGTTGATATCGGGTCAAGTGCACTCGCTGGTTCATCCATTAAAATTATCTCCGGTTCAACTGCGAGAGTTCTTGCAATACACACACGCTGCTGCTGTCCCCCTGATAAACTCAATGCCGGTGAATCCAGCCTGTCCTTTACCTCCTCCCACAATGCCGCCTGCTTTAATGACTTCTCTGCTATTTCATTTAACTTTTTCTTATTTCCTATACCGTTAAGCTTCGGTCCATAAATTATATTGTCATAAATAGATTTCGGGAAAAGATTTGATTTCTGGAAAACCATCCCTATCCTTCTACGCAAGTTCACTACATCAATATTACTCTGATAAATATTTTTACCATCTATTAAAACTTCTCCGGTCAGTTTTACACTGTTGATTAAATCATTCATTCTGTTCAATACTCTTAAAAATGTAGACTTGCCGCAGCCTGAAGGTCCGATAAATGCAGTAACCTTTTGGGCTGGTATTTCCATAGAAATACTTTTCAGCGCCGGCTTCTCTCCGTAAGATAAATTTAAATCCTTAACCGCTATCTTTACATCTTTCATTTACTATTATGTTACAAATAATTATAAAAAAACGTAATCCTTGCAGTGACCGATTTATTATATGTTTGTCCCGCTGGCATTCTTTCATACGTTTCAATCAAAATATTTGGAGTAATTGAAACATCCGGGTCGGGTCTGTAGCTTATACCAAACATGAAATAATTCCTCGAATCTCCTTTAGATTCTGAACCGGCATTATCATCAAAATAATCATACCTTCCTATTGCAGAAAATAGTTGACTGAAATTATATACTTCAAATAGCGAAAATCCAATCGTATTTTTATTTTTATAAAACATACCCTTTCCATTTATAAATGAATAACCGTTTTTTGTCTGCTGTAAATAAGCTTCAACACCTGTTCTTGAAATTTCTTTATAAGAATAACCTAAAAATAGATCGGATGTATAAATATTATTATTTAACTCTACTTCATTATTGTTAATATCCATGTGACTAAGAGCCCGCTGAAATTTTACATCTTGGTATACAATTATTTTGAAAGATTTGGAGGGGATTATATGAATGTGTGCATAGAGCCTTCTGTATTTATCAATATCTGCACTATTCCCCTTTCCGTTTCCAATTAAAAACCAATAATTGAATATACCTTTACTGTCTATCTTTCCTTTCAATGACACTGCAATATCGCGTGAAGGAACAAGCCCTCTTAAATCAATTGGTGCTTTTTCTATAAGCCTGTATCCCCAGAAATCAACTATTGCATAAAATGCTGGAGTAGGCTGCAGTCCAAAGTAAAAATCCGATCCCGGAAATATATCCTTCCATTTTAAATATGCATCTTTGACTGCCACCCCCATCTTCCCGTTCGGTAAATTTATTTCCTGGTCCGCTTCTAATCTGAAACGGGCTGCAAACCGGCTGGAGATATCGGAATCATATGTAAAATAAATCTTCCTCATCTGGAAACCGTTCAGGTCTTTCGAACCATTTAAAGCTTTATTTGGTATTGATGAAATAGCTGTGTCTCTCGAAATATTATAAAAATAATCTCCAAACATATACCCGGAAAATTTTCCTTCAGGCTCTTCTTTCTGTGATAAAATAATATTTAACGGCAGCAATGAAATAAATAAAAACAAAAGAAATTTCATTTTAGATTTATGAAGAAAAGTTGAAAAATAATATCATAAATCTAAATAAAACAAAAAAACTTCACTAATATCACTAATTCCTAAAAGATGACATCTTTAGTTTTATTAAGTGTACTTAGTATTGATTTTCTATTTGATTAGAATTCCAATTTTGCTTTGTCTTGTAAAGATGTCATCTTTAGATAATATAAATTTCTATTTGAAAGTTTAATATACAATTAATGAAGATTCAGCATGTTAATTTATTATTAATTTTTCGATGCCGCATTAAAGTCTCAATGATCTAAAGCCAATAATGTATTTTGAATAATTTCATCAAGTTGTTTACTAATTAATAATTTTTCGACTTTCAAATCAGCGAGAATCTGTTTTATCTGCGTTATCTGCGTGCTATTCCCTGTTCCTTTGTGTCCTTAGCACCTTAGTGGCAATGCCAAAAAATTAAAATTATTTTATTTCAAGACTATTTTTTACTATTTTGTTGAATAACTTCTAGAATTGTTAAAGGATCATAAACTTTTCTTTTAATTATTTATCTGAAAGAGAATGCTATGAACATACTTTTGATTTACCCTGAAATGCCCGGTACGATTGGTAAGTTCGGAAATATGATAAAATTAACCGGCAGAAAATCTGCCTTCCCACCTATTGGACTTTTAACAGTTGCTTCTCTTCTTCCTAAAGAATGGAATAAGAAGGTAGTTGACCTTAATACTGATCCTCTAACTTCGGATGATTTACATTGGGCAGATTATGCTTTTGTTAGTTCAATGAATGTACAGGCGAAGAGTGCAAAGGAAGTTATAAAAATATGTAATAATGAAAATTTACCCGTGGTTGCTGGCGGACCCCTTTTTACCCATGAACATGAAAAATTTCCCGGAGTTGCCCATTTTGTCTTAAATGAAGCCGAAATTACCCTTCCTCTTTTCCTCGAAGATTTAAAGAATGGTGAACCGAAAAGTATCTATAAAACAAACCAGTTTGCAGATGTACATACTACTCCCTCCCCAATGTGGGAACTGGTTGATGTTAATAAATATCTTTATAGTGTAATTCAATATTCAAGGGGATGCCCTTACTTATGTGATTTCTGTGATGTTACCGCTTTGTTTGGAAGAATTCCTCGAACTAAAACTCCGGAACAAATAATTAAAGAGCTCGATATCTTAATATCATCAGGAAAAAATGAAATGATATTTTTTGCGGATGATAATTTAATCGGGAATAAAAAATTACTTAAAAAAGAACTGCTTCCGGCTCTTATTGAATGGAGAAGTAAAAACCGTTATGCACCTGCATTTGCAACGCAGCTTACTATAAATTTAGCTGACGACCCTGAAATGATGCAGCTTCTCCTTGATGCCGGATTCAGACATATTCTCATAGGTATTGAATCAATTGATGAAAGCTCTTTAATCCAAATGAGAAAAAAACAAAATACTAAAAGGAATTTGCTTGAAAATATTAAGTTTCTTCATGAAAAAGGCTTTATTGTAATAGGGACTTTTATTGTAGGTCTCGACACGGATAAAAGTGATGTCTTTCAAAATGTTATAAATTTCATACAGGAAAGCGGAATTGTTTTAGTAGTAATTAATGTTCTGAAAGCTCCTCCAGGTACTGAACTGTACGATAGAATGGTAAGGGAAAACCGCCTCCTTGAAGATTTTGAATTTGATGAAGACAGAACAAACATCATCCCGGTTATGGATGCAGAAGTTCTTCATAACGGTTATAAAAAGGTTCTAAAAGAAGTATACTCTCCTCAAAATGTTTATAATAGAATAACAACATATTACTCTACAAAAAAACATTTCAATGTTAAATACTCAATAAAACGTAAAATATCGTTAAAAGATTTGTATCATTCCGTAAGAATAATTTTAAGGCTTGGTATTTTTAATGATGATAAAAAATATTTTTGGAAAGCTGTATTCCGTACAGTAAATGATAATCCGGGTTATCTCGATTTAACAATCCTTTATCTGCTTTTAATGTATCAGTATAAAAAACTTTTCGAATCGTTTCTTCAGAAGGAGAAGAATAATGTTTATATCTACTCCGATAAATTAAAAAGGAATTTTAACCTCAAAGAAGAAATAGCTCAGGAATAATAAGGTATCTTTTTATTATAAAATTCTAATATTATTCTATTCATATATGTCAAAAATAAAAGTGAAAAGAAAGCTCATATTTAAAATTTCTTAGTGCACTTCCCCCCTCGCCTTACTACCTGTCCCGGTTCTATCGGGAAGGAGAGGGGACGGGGGTGAGGTTAGAATTAATAAACTAATTATCCCTATAGTTTTCATAATATGCCCCTTATCAATATTTAAATTACCCTTTTGATATACTTATATAACTATCTTAAAGTTAGGAGGGTAGCATTTACCTTGTAACGCGAAAGATCAGTTTTGACTTTTGACCTTTGACTTTTGACTTTCATTTTCAATCATAATAATCACTCAAATTGATAATCAAAATCATAATAATGCTCTCTATTCTCTATTCGAATAGACATTTCCCCTGAAATACCTGTTAACTCATCTATTCCTGAATCCGGTACAACTTCAATATGCAGAGAACTCTTCCCTTTTGCCATAATAGCATTATGCTGAAGAACAAAGCTCCCTTTTTTCCCTGATAGAATTCCCGATACCTGCTCAACCGCTACATATCCCGCAGAATCCTTAACCGGTGTCATTGCACTAAACATTTCACCTTTACTCGATGCCGATAATTCCCCCTCAAATGTCTTGTCAATTGACATTCTTCCTAGTGCAATACCATTCTCTCCCTTCGCATATGACTCTAACGGCTGAAGCTTTACTTCAAATTTACCAGATACTCTCATTAATCCTCCTATATATTATCTATCTTAAACATAACATTTTTATTCCTAATTTTTGTTATCACTCCATCATATCCCCCTCGCCTTACTAAGGAGAGGGGGTAGGGGGTGAGGTTAAAAGCTTAAACTTTCCTGTCCATATCTATTGCGAGGGTGACCAAGAAGTAATTTTCAAATTGAAAATCAGTGAAAATCTGTTAAAATCTGCGTCATCAGTGTTCTATTTTTAAGAAAATAATTACTTTTAGGTCACCCTCAGCACTTCGGGTAAGGAAAAAGACAGAGGCTTTAGCCTCATAAATAATTTTATCCTCTACACTTAAAGCTGCAAAGCCTCAAACAATTCAATAGGATTTCCCGAAGGATCCTCCAGAATTATCTGATCCCCGCCAACTCCATGAACTATATCACTCCGGAAATGCGCCCCCTTTCTCTTTAACATATCAACCATGGAATCAAGATTTGACACTTCCAAAGAAATACGGTTCCATCCCCCTGGCTCTGGTTTTCTGTCATTGGCTAATGTTTTACCGCCTCCCCCTTTTTCGCTAGGTGAATTAAGTAATAACCGTAAATCACCTCTGTCCAGCATAGCAAAAGTGGGAGCGGGATGCATCTTTACGCTAAATCCGAGAAATTCGGTATAAAATGAAATAGCCTCTTTAACATCATTTACTATATATCGTACATTAACTGTTGACATTATTCTCCTTTTCTTTTATAAAAGCAATATTATTCCTAAAAATAAAATTATTTTATATCATTTGCAGTTGAATTTAGAAGTTGTGTGAGCATCATTAACCAAGGGTTTTTACGAATTTTCATACAGCCCCTTTATCCAGTGGACAGTCTTTTTCAAATAATCTTGTAATCTTGTAATTTTTTAATCTCGTAATTCGATTTTACATTCCGGCTTATGATTAATCCTAAAATTGCATGAGGCGGCAATAAAGCACAATTCATTTGCTCTTTTATGAAGCTCATTTGCTTTATCAATCATCAATTTATCAGTGATAACAACTTTAGGATAAAGAGTAACCTCTGTAAAATGTCCGCTTCCATCCGGGCCTTCGCTCAATACTCCAATTGGATTATCGGTGTATTCGGTTACAACGATTCCTTCATCCGTACATAAATGTAAATACCAGAGCATATGGCATGATGATAATGAAGCAACAAAAAGCTCCTCGGGATTATATTTAGTTCCATCTCCTTTAAAAGCAGGATCTGAAGAACATAAGATATCCGCTTTGTTTTCCGCAGCTATACTATGACTTCTTTCGTACGCTCTGTAATTGGATGTGCCGCTACCATTATTACCTGTCCATTTGACAGATAAAGTATATTGATGCTTTTTATCCATAATTATTTATCCCATTTAAATATTACTACGTACCACAAACTACATACAACAAACTACAAACCACAAACCACATACTATTTACCACTATTTACCACAAACAACATACTAAAAACAACAAACTTCTTTATTAAACCATTCCTGAAAATAGATCATTCATGTAAACCGATTTTGCTTCTTCGTCCCTCTTAGATTCAATGAATCGTACCCATCCGTTACGCTCATGCCATACTATCCCTAACTCCCATACGCAATAGGTACCCCTATGTTCGTTATCGAATTTAATCCTTCTATAACCTTCTGTTCCTTCCGCTTTTTTCAAATAGATAGATTCCCACATTTCATTGGTATTTCGCCATGTTGTTACAAGAAGAAGCAGATATTCACCAGCCCTGTGAAGTATTACAAAACCAAGCTCTCGTTCAAGTTCCAATCTTCCGGCTGCTGCTTCCGATTTTATGAACTCCTTTGATTCATGGATCTGCTTCTCTGTAATTTCTCTATCTGCAGGATAAAGGTTATACCATTTAAGACAGGCTCCTTGAAGATTAAGAAATGATCCATACTCAACTTTTTTCTTATAATATCTATACCCCTCAGGAACAATATTCCCTAATTCCGTTAAATCCGCCACACTTTTTTCTATTACTATTTCATTCATTTTTGACCTCCTTTATTTATCAAATAAAACATCGTTAAGAAAACCTCCGAGGTTTTCAGAAACCTCGGAGGTTTGGAGTAGTTTGATATTTTGAATTTCATAATTGTAATTTATTTGTCATTTGTCTTTTGTCCTTTGTAATTTATTTGTTATAATTTATTTGTAATTTGTCTTTTGTACTTTGGAATTTTATAATCATTTATATAATCCGGGATTAAAATATCTTCACTTAAAAGAGTATCATTAACCGGTTCTTCCACCGTAACTCTCAATGGTAAAATCCCTGCCCAAACATCTAAACCTAAATCCTCCTCATCGTCTATGGGAGGACCTGTTCTGATTTTTGCAGAAGCTTCATCAATTTTAAACTTAAATACTGATGTTGCTTTTAACTCCTTCTTATTAGGCTGTCTTACATCCTCCCACCTCCCCGGCATGATATGGTCTATAATGACTTTCAAAGCTTCCGTCTTCTCACCAGGCCCAATTATTTCTTCACCTTTACTAAATATGATTACCGAACGGTAATTTACGGAATGATGAAATGCAGAACGCGCAAGTACTATTCCATCTGTCAATGTTACACTGATACAAACATCTTCCCCGTTTTTGATTGAATTCAACATTCTGCTTTTTTGCGAACCATGTATAAGTAAAAAATCATCCTTCCTTCCATATGCTGTTGGAATAACATATACCTGCTCTTTAATTTTAAAGCCTAATTGACAAATAAATGCCTCATCCAATATGCTGTTGATTGTACCGGTATCATACACAGCTCTTTTGGGAAGCCTTTTTATATTTGTCCGCTCTGTAATCGTTAGCTCTTTCAAATATTCACCTGTTTTTATAATAATAATGTTGAATTACGCAGATGTAAAGATGACATCTTTAAAAAGAAAATTTATTTTCAATCTTTTATTAAAATGTAAGTTCAAATAAATCATTTTTTTAAATAATAAAGATATCATCTTTTAAATATCGATTCTTTCGTAAATTTTGTTATGATATATTTTCCGGTAAATTATTTCACTTTGACTTTAGCCAGTATTCTTTTGCTTTTTACCTGAAGGTTTGCAACAACTAAACTGGAAAGAATCAAAATACCTCCGGCAATCAGCTGCCATGTGATCTGCTCATGCAGTATAGCTATTCCAAGTATCACTCCTCCCAGTGGAAAGATATATGTAACCATACTTGTTCGGGTTGGACCAATTTCATGAATGAGATAAAATGCCAGCACGAATGCAAAACCGGAACCTATAACACCAAGAAAAAGCAGTGCAATCCATGTAATCCCTTCAACTGGAATTTGCATCGGCTTTTCGGTAAAAAAAACAACCACCCACATTATTACGGATGCCGAAAATAACGGCCCCGCACTTCGCAAAACTCCCGGCATATCTTGCGTAGCTTTGCGGACATATACACCGCTCCCGGCATAAAATAATGACGCTAAAACAACTGCTCCCTGACCTAATATAGTGCTCCCCGAAGCCCCCATATCTTTACTCAGCAAAATAACAACCCCTGCAAATCCTATTAACAGACCTGCAACCTTGGGAATTGTCATCTTATCATCATTTAATAAATAATGGGAAATAAATATTGTAAACAGAGGTACTGTCGAATCCAGGATAGCCGCTACTGATGAATCAACCGAACGCTCCCCCCATGATATAAGAAAAAATGGAACTGCTATATTTGTCACACCTAATACGAACATTGTTATCCAGTCTTTTGAATTTCTTGGTAATTTAATTCTCCTTATGAAAATAACTGCAATTCCAAATAAAAGTCCGAATAAAACCCGGAACGCAACAAGCATAGAAGGACTTATTTCCTGCAATGCTATTTTTATCCACATAAAGGATGAACTCCATATTGCTCCAAGCAAAATAAATACGAACCAATGTTTCGGCTTCAATCAATTACCATATGAAATTGAATAATTATTAATGACATGCAAAATAGAACAAGAAAGGTATTTAAGAAAGAGCCATTATTAACTAATTTTATAGAACCACTTTATAGACAACCATTAGAAATAAACTTATAATATTCCTCAACTATATAATTTAGTCTCGTCAGATTTTATCCATGGCCTTCTGTTTCTACCAAAGGTTAACTCCGGACTTTCAGTCCGGTGATTACTTTCTTCCTTTTAAATGAAAAAGTTATTTCAAGATTAAATAATCCAATAAGATTAAAACCATTTTGAGTAAGTCATAGTATATGCATTTCTTTTTATAATCGAAATGATAATTTTACTTTGACTTTTGACTTTTGACTTTTTTCATCCATGCCCAAACAAATAGAAGAAATACCTCTAGTTTCTGTGAAGATAAATTCATCTTCCGATGTCCCTCTGTATAAACAGCTTTACAATGCTTTTAGGCAATCCATACTGGAAGGTAAATTTTCTCCCGGACAAAAACTTCCCGGTACCCGCTCACTCGCTTCGGAATTAAAAATTTCCCGTAATACTGTCGTTCTGGCATTCGAGCAGCTGCTGCTTGAAGGTTATATAAAGGGTAAAATAGGTGCCGGAACATTCGTTAATGAAATTCCCGATAATATTTTAAATGCTAAAGAAAATGTAAATAGGAAGAAATCAGAGAAAAAAATATCAACTCATTTAATTTCACAGCTTGGTTCACCTGACCTGGTACATAGAAACATTTTGAAAGAAGAAATTATCCCTTATCAAAATGGTCTCCCTTCTCTTGATGATTTTCCCTTAAAAGTATGGCTTAAATTAAATAATCGGGTATCTCAAACTCTGTCAAATGCACATTTAGGCTACGGTGAAGCCGCAGGATATAAGCAGCTCAGGGAAGAAATTGCAGTATATCTCAGGACTTACAGGGCAGTTAAATGTAGTGCAGACCAAATAATTATTGTCAACGGTTCGCAGCAGGGACTGGATATAATCATGAGAGTATTACTCGAAACCGGCAATAACGTCTGGCTTGAAGATCCCGGTTATTTTGGTGCAAGAGCCTCTATGCTATTTTCGAATGCACAGATATTCCCATGTCCCCTCGATAATGAAGGGTTAAATATTGAATATTCGTCAAAAAAATATCCTCCTCCTAAATTGATCTATACAACTCCTTCCCACCAGTTCCCTCTTGGATTAACGATGAGCATTTCAAGAAGAATACAGCTCCTGCAATATGCCAGCAAAAACAACTGCTGGATTATCGAAGATGATTATGACAGTGAATTCAGATACTCCGGAAGCCCCCTCCCTTCACTGCAGGGAATGGACAGAAATAATTGCGTAATCTATCTTGGAACTTTCAGCAAAGTTTTATTCCCTGCTTTGCGCTTAGGTTATATAGTCCTGCCTGATCCACAGATGGTCGATCTCTTTGTCTCTGCCAAATCTATGATGGATAGGCAAAGCCCCATGTTTGAACAAATGATTACTTCGCAATTTCTAAAAATGGGATACTTCACCAGGCATATCAGGAAGATGAGAACGCTTTATAAAGAAAGACAGGAATTTCTTATTAATGAAATTGAAAAAGAGCTTGGTGATTCACTTAAAGTTAATGTTTCAGATGCCGGCATGCATATAATAGCCTGGCTTCCCGAAAATCTAGATGATACAATTATATCCCGGAAAGCAAGAGAGAATAAACTAATTGCATATCCCCTTTCAGAATATGTACTGAAGTTCAAACAAAAACCCGGCCTCATTTTAGGTTATACTGCATTTGATAAACCAAAATTAAAATCCGGCGTCCAAATCCTAAAAAAAATTATCCGTTAAGTATTGCCGCCAGTTTTTTCCAACTGATAACATCTGGACAAAGGTTAAATATTCTTAATTCCCAATATTATCCCTCTGCCTCCCGGTATCTGCTATCCTGAATCTGCTATCTTCCTTCTTATCTAACGACTCTCGACTCAATACTCAGTACTTTTTTTCCGCCAAAGCCTTTTCAATACGCTTATCCGGAACCAACCAGATCAACGCAATAATTATATATAAACCTTGCGATATCCAGGGTGAATAAAAAGCGGTTGGGATTGCTATCAAATAAGTTATGGGAGACATCTTCCCCTTCCAGTCATTTCCAACTACTTTTTTTAAGAATGATTCCGGTCCCTGTGATGCAATAATAACCTGCTGCAGAATAAAGTATGCAATGGCAGCCATTAATAGTATGATACCGTAAAAAGAGGTAGGTGCAGAAGCAAAATGATTCTCCCCCATCCACCCGGTCGCAAATGGAAATAATGACAGCCAGAATAACAAATGTAAATTTGCCCACAATATCGGTCCTGTAACCTTGAAGCAGGCATGCAGCATATGATGATGATTATTCCAGTAGATTCCGATATATATAAAGCTTAATAAATAACTCAAAAATACTGGAATTAAAGGATTTAGAGAACTTGCTTCTTCTCCGTGAGGTACTTTTAATTCCAGCACCATAATTGTAATTATTATTGCAAAAACTCCGTCGCTGAATGCTTCTAACCTGTTTTTTTGCATTTATCCAACCGCCTGTAATAAAGATGACATCTTTGACAAACAAAAATTACTTTAATCTTTTATTAAAATGTAAGTTCAGATATTCTTAATCTTTAAAAGTTAAAGATGTCATCTTTCAAATTTTTATTCTCGCGCAACTTCAGTAATTAAATTACAATATTATTATATATTTTATCAACCTATAAACATAAAAATTATTTAGTGGTAAATATATGAAAGCAAGATATGTTCATACAAATCTAATAGCTGCAGATTGGAAGCTAATTGCAGATTTTTATATAAAAGTATTCGGCTGTAATATAGTCCCTCCGGAAAGAGATTATAGTGGAAAAGATTTAGATAAAGGTACCGGAATCGATGATGCACATCTGCAAGGAGTGCACCTCAGCCTCCCCGGATGGGAAAATAATGCACCTACTCTTGAAATATATTCTTACAATAAGCTAGAATTCAGAGAAAATAAAAAAGTAAATAGCACAGGTTTTGGACATATCGCATTCGAAGTTGATGATGTTTATAAGGCAAGGCAGGAAGTAATAAATGCAGGTGGAAAAGATATTGGAGAAATAGTAACATTAACTACAAAAACCGGTTCGCTGGTTACATGGTGTTATATGTCCGACCCGGAAAATAATATATTCGAACTGCAGTCCTGGAATAACAAATAAAATCCATTGTAGTTCACTTCAGTGAACTGATTTTTAAAAATCTACGAAAATCAGTTAAATCTGCGTCATCTGCGTGCTATTAACTCCTCAAATCTTCTCCGAGACATGAACCTTAGCCTTAGAAACTAAATAATAAAACGCCGGGATTACAAACAATGTCAATATAGTTGATACTATCAAACCGCCTATAGCCACTACTCCTAACGGAATTCTCATTTCTTTCCCTGCATCCCCTATTCCTAATGCCAGCGGCAGCATCCCTAACACAATTGCCGTGGTTGCCATTATCTGCGGTTTCAATTTTGTCGGACATGCTTCCATTAATGCCTCTTTCGGAAGATATCCCTGTTCACGCCTCAACTGGTTCGTATAATCCAGAATCAAAATAGCATTATTAACTACTATACCTATCAGCATTATTATTGCCATTAATGAGGTTATGCTGAATGCTATGTTAGTCAAATACAGTGATAGGATTACACCGATCATTGCAAGTACAACGGTAAGCATGATCATAACGGGCTGCCAGAAACTTTCAAGTATTGCTGCTAATAACATATAAGTCAGCAGCACTGCAAGGAAGAAAGCAAATATCATATCCGAAACCATATCATTCATCATTTGAACATTTCCGCCCCACTTTATACTGTATCCCGGAGGAAAATTTATTTTCGCCAGCCTGTTATCTATTTCAGATGTCACATTCCCTAATGGAACACCTTCTGCGGGAGAACCTGTAAATGAAATTGTGGTAAACTTATCTCTGTGTAAGATCTTTGTATATCCCCGTGTAAACTTAACATCCGCAATTTGGGATAATCGCAACGAACCTGCTATCGGAGATACAACTGTTATATTCCCTATATCTTCCGGTGTCCTTATTGAATTATCGTTCAGAGTTACGGTTATATCATATTCATTCCCCAATTCCCTGTATTTTGATGATAAAATACCTTCAACCGATGACCTTAAAGTCAGTGCAAGATCAGCTACTGTTAACCCTGCTTCGGTTACCTTTTCACGATCCGGGTATACCGTTATTTCAGGCTTCCCCGCACGCGAAGTCTGATCAAGGTTCATTAAACCCGGAACATCCTTTATCTTTGTCATGATTTCATTTTTAAGCTCTTCCAGTTTATCAAGATTCTGGCCGAGCAGATAGAATTGTATCTGCGCACCGGGTCCCCCTGTTTGTGAACCTAAATCGACTTTTATCTTTGCATTCGGAATATCCGACAGCTCCCTTACAAAAGCCGAAACCATATCCTGTATACCTGCGCTTCTTTGTTTAACATCAACTAACTGGATATTCATTGCCGCCATATTTGTTCCGATATCAAGATCACTGACTTTACCAAGATCAGTAAGGATATGCGTTACTTCTTTATGCTTTTGAACCCTTTTTTCAATTTCATTAAGAATATTTGCTGTCGCCTCTAAATTATATCCCTCCGGTAGTTCTACCTCAACTCTTATTTTACCATCATCCATTGGTGACATGAATTCAAATCCTAGTTTAGGTCCAAAAGTCATCATCACTATCAAAAATATTACAAACGCTCCAAGGACTGTAATAGAACTTGTCTTTTTATTTTGAAGAACCCATCCGAGCATATTTTTATACAGGTTAATTTGCTTCTCTTCCTGTCTTTCTAACCATAAAGCTAATTTGTTTTTCTTTTTCTTAACTTCAGGCAATATTAAAGAGGCAAGCATCGGTGTTAATGTAAATGACATTATCAATGAAAAGATCGTCGCAAATACTGCCGCTAATGCAAGTTCCTTCAGCCACTGCCCCACTAAAGAAGACATATTTGCTATCGGTAGAAAAACTACAAGGTTTGTTAATGTAGAGGCTAATACTGCAACTGTAACTTCTGAAGTTCCTAAAAATGAAGCTTCTTTATTATTCTTCCCCAGCCCTTTATACCGGAAAATATTCTCAATTACAACTATTGAATTTGCTACAAGCACTCCCACAGAAACCGACAATCCCATCAATGTCATCATATTTAAACTAAAACCGAATGCCTTAAGCAAAAAGAAAGTTGAAATTATCGAAGTCGGCATCGAAAGTGCAACTATTATTGTTGAACGTAAATCATGTAAAAATATCAACAGGACAATTGCCGTAAATAAAACTCCGAGATAAACATTGCTCATTGTATCATTAACACTGCTTTTAACAAAATCTGATTCATCGTTTACTATTTCAAGGTTAGTTCCCGGCGGAAGCGAGGCTTTTATATCCGGTAACGCATTTCTAATCCCATCTGCCACTTTGACCACATTTCCTTCGGCACTTTTTACTATCCCCATCCTAACAACGTTCTCATCTTTTTCTTTTTTAATGTTATCAAAATACACCGCCCGCTGACGGATATCCTTCCCCGCATCTAATACCTGGGCAAGCTGCTGAAGCTTTTTCTGCCCGAATGGAGTCGGTACTACCATATTTTTCATCGTTTCAATATCAGCATATTCCCCTTTAAGCCTAACTGTATATTCCTGGTCTTTTATTTTAAAATAACCTCCCGGAATATCCATATTGTGTGCTCTCAGAATTTGCAGAAGCTGGGGAAGTGAGATATAATTTTCAAAGGCTGCTTTGTTATCCAATACTACTCTTATTTCTCTTTCCTGTCCCCCCGTTATATCAACTTTTGCAACTCCTTCTATCTGAGAAAATCTGTCTTTCAAAGTCTTATCCGCGATTTCATACAATTCTCTCGGGTCAAGGTTGCCGCTTAGGACAACATCAACAACCGGGAATGATTTTAAATCCACTTTCTGAACAATAGGAAGCTCTGCATCTTCAGGGAGATCATTTATTATTTCATCAACTTTGTCCTTCACTTCCTGATTGGCAATATTAACATTCTTCTTCATTTTAAATTCTATAATTACTATTGACAATCCGTCAAGTGAATATGATTCAACCCTTTCGATCTGGCTTATAGTTGATACAGCCTCTTCTATCTTTTTACTAATTAATACTTCTATCTCTTTTGGTCCCGCTCCCGGATAAACCGTTGAAATAGTCACATACGGTATCTCAACATCCGGCTGTAAATTTAAGTTTAATGTGAAATAAGCCAGCAGACCGAATATAACGAACACCATTATTCCCATTGTTGTCATCACCGGTCTGTTTATTGAAACTTTTGCCAAAAACATATTTAATTTCCTTTTATTTTATCACCAGAGTTAATAGATCCTATTCTTGCTCTTGCTCTTGCTCTTGCTCTTGCTCTTGCTCTTGCTCTTGCTCTTGCTCTTGCTCTTGCTCTTGCTCTTGCTAATCTTGTCTTCCCGGCGAAACGAAGTGTAGCCGGGTAATTTTGTAATCTTGCAATTTCATTTAATAATTTTTACTTTCGTCCCATTATCCAAAAGAGACATACCCTGCACAATTAATTTATCCCCCGGCATCAAACCGCTTTTAATTTCAGAATCCAATCCGCTGTCACTGCCGCTGGTCAAATATCTCTTTTCTGCTGAACCGTTTTTTTCTAAAAATACATAAGCCCCTTTTTCATCTGTCATAATAAGATTTCTCGGGATAATAATCGCATCCGGATTTTCATATATCAATATTTTTATATCCGCAGTAGTACCGCTTTTCAATTCCAGTCGAGGATTATCAAATTCAATTTCGGCATAAAATGCCTGCTTGTATGGATCTGCAGCCATTGATACCTCACTCACCTTTCCATAATAGCTTTTACCGTTATACTCAGTCCCGGCTTTCATACCTTTTTTTATCGAACTTATTTCCGTTTCCGATGCCCATATTTTAGTATGCATTTTATTTAATTGTGATACTGTAAATAAATGAACATCTTTATTTACATTATCCCCTTCACTTACTTTCATATCAACCAGGATCCCATCGAATGGAGAATCAACAAACAACATATCTTTCAAAGATTCATAATTTCGTTTTGCAACTAAATACTGGGTTTCTGCCCCATCATAATTTGCCTGCGCTGTTTCTCCTGCTTTAAGGAGTGCTTTCATCCTATTATAGGTCTTCTCTGCATTGTCAAATGATTCCTTTGCCTGCATAAACTGGATACCCGGGTTATCTTCCGCAAATTCTACAATAACCTGGTCCTTCTTTATATAATCTCCTACTTTTGCATTTATTTTCTCAATCTTCCCTCCTACCATTGCTCCTTTTGTTGCTTCTTTTATACCTGATAGTTTTCCATAAAAACTGTAATATTTTTCAAAAGGTCTCTTCTTAAGTATTTCGGTTTTTACCGGTACCCCTTCTTCCGCACGTATCTGCTCCATGCTTTTTGCATTAGCTTTTTCTTTGCCGCAGCTTTGAAAAAGCATAATGGGAAAAGCTGTTATAATAAACAGTATGATTATTTTATATATTCTTTTTTTCATCATTAATTTCTCCTAACTTTGTTTTATTTTCTTAATCTTCAGATTTCATTTTATCGATATATTTTGGATCAACTTTCCCTAAGATTTCATCAAGACTCGATTTGGCAATTATATAATCATATATTGTCTGAAGCCTGTTTATCCGGGCTTGCTTCAGTTCCATATCTGCATTCTGAACTTCAAGCTGGTTGCCTGTACCTTCTTTATACCTTACAACCGATATACCATAAGCCTTCTCAGCAAGGTTAACGTTTCTCTCCTGTGCATCAAGTGAGCTTCTTACCCGGTTTAACTCATATATTTTTGCTTTAACCTGAGTCGTAATGAAATCCTTTAATTGTGAAAATTGTTCTCCTGTCTGCTTTAATGAAATTTCCGACTGCTGTACTTTGCTCTTCGTTTTTTCACCATTAAATAGATTTATAGACAGTGTTAACCCGACCAATGTAGATGAATAATTTTGAAACTTTAAATTATCTGCAGAACCCGCATATGTGTAATTACCGAATGCATAAAGTGAAGGCCAGTATTCTGATCTGTCTAAATCTATAAATGCTTCATCTACCTGCATTTTAAGTTTTAATGAATTAATGCTGTAGTTCGATTCCATTGCTTTTTCAATTGTTTCCTCAATTTGCGGTATCTCTTCTTTGTTATATTCAAACTCTCCCTCAACATCAACCTCTTCATTCTGGTTAATCCCGACAACTATTTTAAAGCTGTTCTTAACATCTTTTAAGTTGTTTTCAATCTGTAAAACAACTGGTTTTATATTTTCAACCCTCACTTCTGCCTGTAGAGCATCATAATCGGACACAAGTCCTTGAGAATAAAGGGCTTTAACATTCTTAAGGTTTTCAAGCGCATTTGTGTAACTCGCAGTTGTAATTTCGAGAAGCTGTTTTGTTAAAAGAACTCCGTAGAAAGCCTTTGTTACATCAAGTATTGTTGAAGAAACTTTACGTTTCAGTTCCTCTTTAGATAAATTCAAATAAATTTGAGAAGCACCAATTCCTCTGAAAACTGCCGAATTAAATAATGTCTGTGTCAATAGAAGTGAAGTTTCATAACTGTTCGTTTGAACAAATGACTGAAGCTGTGTCTGGATCGGTTTATATTTAGATTCATCCTTCGGTATTACATTTTCATCAAAAAGAATACTATAGGTCGCATTCGTAAGCAATGCTTCAAAATCAGGAAAGGGTGTCTTTGGCTTTTTTAGAAAATGATTAAAATTCGCCGATAAATCGAGACTTGGAAGTGCATAACCGAATGCTTCATGTACTGCACCCTGCGATTTTTCTATGTCTAGCCTCGCAACTTTTATATCCCTGTTATTATTTAAAGCAGCCCCGATTGCTGCATCCAGGTTGAAAATTTTAGACTGCGGTAAACCAGCGGATGAAAAGATAGCTATTACAATGACAATTTTTCCAAATGTGTGTTTTAATTTTTTATATAAATCCATAATTTCTCACTTTATTATTTTGTCTTGAGTTCATTAAAAATTTTATCTTCATGATAAATATTTGAAGGGGCAAATCCTCTTACCATCTCCTCACTTACCTTCCATAGCCGTCCGGCAAGTTCTTCATTATAGCTTAAAGGTGAAGATTGAGCACTTTTTCTATCAATGAAATATTTGCCTGAAACACTGCTCACCTCAGGAGAGGATGCAAGATATAACATCGTATCGGCTCCTTCTTCCGGACTTTTTAGAAAAGGTGAAATACTTTTATAAACAATTCTCGTTAGTATGGAAGAATCAGGATCATTTTCTATTATATTAGTCGAAACAAATCCGGGATGAAAACAATTTACAGTCACTTTTGTACTCTTTAATCTTCTTGCAAGCTCGTAGACAAATAAGATATCTGCTAATTTTGCCTGACTCAAGGCTTTAAATCTGGAATAGTTCTTTGAATATTCTATATCTTCAAAATTTATTTTTCCTCTTCTATGCAGTTCTCCGGATACATTTATAATTCTTCCCTGCTTACTATTTAAGACAATTTCTATAAGTAAATTGGTAAGTAAAAATCGTGATAAGTAATTGACCGCGAATGTTGCTTCTATTCCGTCTATAGTTACATGCCTTCTGCTGAAAAAAGCTCCGGCATTATTTATAAGTATGTCTATATTCTTAAATTTATTTTTAATCTCATTAGCCAGGTTTAATATTGATTCTTGAGATGATAAATCTGCTATAAATAAGTAAGATTTATTCCTGCCTGTTATCTCTTTTAACTCAGCCAGAGTTCTTTCTCCACGTACATGGTTTCTGGTGACTAAAATAATAGTTGCCCCCAATTTGGCTAATCCTTTTGCCGCCGCTTTACCGATACCGGAGTTTGCACCGGTGATTAAACAGATTTTTTCACTGCTGAAATACATCTTTTAAAATTTTCCAAACTTCAATGCAAGCTCCGCTGAAAGCCCTAAGATTATCATTACTCTCCCTTACTTTAATTTAAAAATCTCGAGTGGAAAATTATTAGAGAAAGTGCAGAGTTTCGTCCTACATTATAAATCGAAACATAAAAGGTGTCTTCCCCTATAAAGTAAAACCTCTTTTACTGATAAATGGTAATTTTCAATGATAGATTTTCCCTTTACCAAAAGGGGAATTAAAGGGGGTTTTATTATGCATTCATAAACTTTGATTTCAATTACTAAGAATATATCTAAAACTTCCATGTTTTATTACATAGTTATGGCTATGCCAGAATACCCAGATGTTTGGTTGAAGAAATTTTTTTCATATTTACTTATCCTATATTTTTTATTATGTTTACGAATATTTCATTAGAATGTGAGATAAACAATGTTAACCAAACAAAAAAAGAAAAAGGAACAGATTAAAAAACCTAGCGGAATAACTTCTTACCCATACATTTCACGAAAAAAAACCATTTTGAATGGTACTCCTATAATTAACGGAACAAGAACTTCTGTAAGAACAATTGCGGGATATTATCAATTGGGAATGAACGTTGATGAAATACTAAATACTCTCACTCATTTATCCCATTCTCAAGTGCATTCAGCACTGGCATATTACTTTGACCATCAGAATGAAATTGACAAAGAAATCTATGAAAATAATGAAATTTATTCTTTTAGTAAAAAATAAATTTGGTTCTTACTTTGAAAATAAAGTTATTGATTGACGAAGATGTCCATTCTAGTCTTGCTGAAGCTTTAAGAAAACGGGGATATAATGCAATTAATGTACAGGAGTTAAACAAAAAGGGACTCTCTGATGAAGACGTCTAGATGTTTATTCACTTTTAATGTAAAAGATTTTGTGATTCTTCATAAAAAAATGATTGAAAAAAATAAAGAACACTTTGGAATCGTTGTATCTAAGCAATTTAATTTTAGTGAAACTCTGAAGAAATTGTTAAAATTGCTCCAATCAAATTCTTATGATAGTATGAAAAATGAATTAAAATTCTTATGATTTTGATAGGTTGGATAGACTTTAATCCAATCTTGTAATCCTTTAATCTTGTAATTTTGTAATCTTCTTAAACTCCGTTGGTGTCATTGATGTATATTTTTTAAATGCAATATTAAATGCCGACTTAGAATTAAACCCTACCTCTTCGGCAATCGCTAAAATCGTCAGCAATTCGCTTCTTTTATCCAATAATAATTTTTTAGCCTCCTCAATCCGGTAACTGTTTACAAAATCAAAAAAATTCTGATTCATTTTCTCATTTATTATCTGCGATAAATGATGCTGCGAAATTGAAAGCCTCTCGGAAAGTTTCTGAAGGGTTAAATCATTATTCAGAAATAGTTTTTCCGATTCCATTATCTCTAACAGCTTATTTAAATATTTATCCGAATTCTCCGCTGTTAATGAAGATTTTTCATACTTCTTTGATTTATTAACTTCGACTTCCAGAGGTATAATTATTGGCTGCGTTAGACCGAAATAACCGATTGAAAGTATAACTATTGAAACCAGCAAAGGTATCACTGTTATATAAATTGTATAAACATCCGCGCCTGATATAAATAAACCTATAAAGATCGTCATTATTCCGAATATGACTAAAAAAGAATTCATCCCAACACTTATCCAGCGAAGATTGATTTTTTCAAGAGATGACATCGTAGATTTTATTCTATCTTCATATTCCTTCAGTATCTTTTTGACAAAATATAAATAAATAAATAAGTGAATTATCTGTATAATAAGTATTATCAAATTTTCGTCTAATGTTCCGATACTTTTTATTGATGCTAATTTTTCACCCCCGCTTTTTAAATAAAAAGGGAGCCGGTAAATAATTAATGCTGTAAATGGAATAAAATGTAATAGCTCTACTTTTTTAAATTTGAAATGACCGGAGGTTAGCTCCTTTACATAAAAATAGAATAAAGGTCCGAAAAGAAAGATGACAGTAGATGGAATTCCAATCATGAAAGGAAACTCTTTATAAGAGTCTGTTCTCACAAACACAAAGCCGATTATTGATAAAGAAAACAGGATCATCAATATTCCAAGGAGATGATTAGCTGTCTTGTTTCCTCTATTAAGCGTAAGCAGTAGAACGCTTACAAAAAAGCCCTGTCCAATTCCAATTAGGATGATTATGGTAATTAAATCCATTTCCCCTAAATACAAATTAATAACTTTTCAAAATTACTCAAAATTTGTAAAAAAATAACTAAAATTCAGCCAAAAAAATTAAATTTATCCTAAACCTCCGGGGTTTTCCTAAACCCCGGAGGTTTGTATTGCACACCCATTCCACCATTCCATTAACCTCCAAGGTTTTCAAAACCTTGGAGGTTTGGATTACCCACCATTCCACCATAACTACTCCAAAACTCCATTTTCTCATTCGCTTTCCACTCTGCTCTTCACCGTTCTCTCTGAAAATCATCAAATCACCACAAATGACTATCGAATGACCAAAAATGACTATAAATGACAACCGAATGACTATAGAATGACCATTGAATGACCTTTTATTTCAATCCCCCGTTCATACAGATCATCGATAACTCTTTTATAACATTTCTCATCGGCACCTATATGTTCCGGTGCAGAAATCCCTTTCTTATTATACATATTATTGACCAATAACCTGGATACAGCCGTACATGTAAACCCGGTTGTTCTAGCCATAGATGTAATTTTCGTTTCTTCATCAAACCGGTCGAATAAATTATATCTGTATTCTTTTTTCTTTTTACCCTCTTTCCCTTTTATTATGATTTGCAGAACTGTAAATTCTTTCTCATCTTCATCAAGATGCCATAACGGGAACAATAACTTTGCAGTTAGATCAACAGGTCTTACCTTTATCTCGTTTAGATCAATGAAATCCTTTTTAAAGAATCCGCTCTCTTTTAAAAATTTAATACGTTCAACATGTCCGGGATATCGAAGTGTTTTTTCCTTCATATTAGGAATATCCATTGTCTTAATCAAAGTTCTCAACCCGTCTGTATTAAATGCTTCCAATGTACCTGCCTGATCGATATTTATATATTCAGTATCTGATAATGCCGGTTTTACAACTATTTTTTTATTTTCAATAATCCTTGCAGGACGGGTATACTCTTCAATTACATCTATAGGAGAAAAAGGAGCCTTATATTCATACGGTAGAACCCTTTTAAAAGGCAGCCCTCCTACCATGCATTCAAAATATTCAATTTTCATTTTTGCGTTATGGTATCCAAGGATAATATTGCTTAACCCCGGCGCAACACCGCAGTCAACTACTGCAGTTACTTTTTTTTGTTTTGCGAGACTGTCAAGACTAAAGGGATCTTCATCAAAGAAAGATATATCAACCACATTTTTCCCGGCTTCTATAATATGCTTTAAAGTTTGATACCCCATGTAACCAGGAACTGCCGAGACTGCAAGATCAAAGTTTCTAATAATTTTATTTATATTCCCTTTTTTAGAAATATCTTCCTCTATTATTTTTACCTGATGTTTTTTAGAAAGCTTCCTTAACCTGGATTCATCAATATCAACCACAGTAACATCATATTGTTTGGATAAATCGAATGCAATTGCACTCCCTATCATTCCTCCGCCGAATATTATTATTTTCTTCATTTTATCGAATTCACTCATTTTATTCTGCTTAAAAAGCTATTAGAAATTTTGAGCTTAAAATAGCTATAATGAAGTTAAAATTCTCATAATTCAATTGAAAGATCTATTGCAGTTCACTTTAGTGAACTGATTTTTGAACTTATAAAAAGAATATGGGCTTTAGCCAAATTTTAAAAGACTTTTTCTAAAACCCTCCTCTCTCCCCACAATAACCAAAAAGACTTTGTGCAACTTTGTGCCCTTGAAACTTTGTGGCTATATATCCCCCTTAATAAAATAAAAAAAGGCAGCCACACTATATATAATAGTAATATTCAAGGGGCCGACTAAAAAGTGTCATTCCGGACCTGTACTGATGTAAATCAGTATTGACCCGGAATCTAACCTTGTAATTTTGCTCTGAAAACAGATGCTGAATCAAGTTCAGCATGACAATCTCTACTTTTTGGTCACCCTCGAAATAACAAATTATTTTATTGAGATTCTTCCCATAGGGACATGCCAGACGGGATGAGATTTAAAGGTGGATATTCTCATTCCGTAAAACTACACTTTAACTTCATTACCTAACAAAAAGATGCAGCGTATAAAATACTTAGAGAACTATTTCTTCTTAACGGCTAGTTTCTGCGGAGGAGGTACAAACTTTTTTAAGTCTTTATTCTGTGTTAAATATATAAAGCCAAGGATTCCAACTATCATCATCGGAATGGAAATCAATTGAGCTTCGGAAAGTCCCCATAAAAGTCGCGGGTTAAGTCTTATAAATTCTATAATAAACCTTTCAACACCGGCAAAAATTAAATATAACATAAACAATTTCCCATCCATCCAGCCTTTCTTTCTTAACTTCCAGAGTATAAGGAATATTATAAGCATCATTATAAATTCATAAATAGGTGTGGGCTGCAGCGGAGTATTGTTCGGCACACCATTCGGAAACTTTTCTGCTATCCATGGAAAATGTTTAAGTAATCCCGGATTACTAAAAGCGACTGATGGAGGAACAGTGCCATTCTGATAATTTGTCCCCCACGGAAGCGTTGTTGGAAGCCCATAATCACCGTCACCGGCAAGGTGACACCCTATTCTTCCAATCCCGTAAGCTAGTGCTAAGGAAGGTGAAGTTGCGTCGGCAATTACTAAAAAAGGAATTTTTTTTCTTCTTACATAGATCCAGATAGCAATAATTGCCAGTATCAATCCCCCGTAAAAAGTTAAGCCCCCCGGTGAGAATGCCATTCCGATAGGATTGCTAATAAACAGGTTCCAATTTTCAATTAAATCTAAAAGCTTGCTCCCAATGATCCCGAAAATGATGGCAAGTAGTGTAATCTGCGTCGCAATATCCGGATCTAATCCTCTTCTTTCTATCTCCTTTGTTAAAAAATAGCTTGATACGATAAATGCGATCCCGAGCATTAAACCAAAGCTGTAGACTGTAAAAGGCCCTATTTTAAATAATTCAGGATACATAAAATTCTTTTCTATTAAAATATATTCATTTTCTATTATTTCTAAGATCAACCTTTTTTTGTCCCGATAAGGACAATTTATTTATAGAAAGAAAGCCAAAGAAATAAATAGAGAGGGTGACCAAAAAGTAGAGATTGTCATGCTGAACTTGATTAAGCATCTGTTTTCAGAGCAAAATTACAAGGTTAGATTCCGGGTCAAGCCCGGAATGACACTTTTTGGTCACCTCCGAAATAAAAAAATTTTGTATAGGTATTAATTCATTTAAATATTATCTAATCTTAATATTATCGGTCATCAGTTGCTGATCAAAAAATTTATATATTTCATTAATCGGAAATGATATCTCTTCACTGGATACCATATTTTTTAATTTGAAGTTTCCTGATTGATATTCCTCACCCCCGACAAAAAGAACATATCGGCTGTTCAATTTATTTGCTTCACGCATTTGCGCTTTTACACTTCTTTGCAGATAATCAAAATCTACAATAAGGTCCTTCCTTCTTAAGGAGGAAGAAATATCAAAGACATTTGATAATAAATTTTTATCAATGGTAATTACATAAACATCTATCTTTGAGTCAGGTAAGTTTAAAGTATTTTCGTTTTCACATGCAAGTAAAATTCTTTCAATACCTGCAGCAAAACCAACACCGGGAGTTGGTGATCCTCCTAATTCTTCAACCAGTAAATCGTACCTTCCCCCTCCGCATAGTGCATTTTGAGAGCCGACACTTCCGCTTATTATTTCAAAAGTAGTTTTAGTATAGTAATCTAAACCCCTGACAAGTTTCGGGTCAACCTCGAATGGTATACCAATTTTCGTTAAATTATTTTTTACTTCTTCAAAATCATTTCTGCTTTCTTCATCGATATAATCAATTAAAAGAGGCGCTCCTTCTAAAATTTCCTGATCATTCTCAGCTTTACTGTCAAATATTCTTAAAATATTTTTATCAAAACGTTTCCTGCTATCCTCTGAAAGAATTTCTTTTTTATCAATTAAAAACCGTCTTAATTGATTTTTATACAATTCCCTCGAATTAGGAGTACCAAGTGAATTTATTCTTACGGAAAGATTATTTAACCCCAGTTTAGTTAAAATCTCAAAAGGCATTTGAACCATCTCTGTATCTAAAAGAGGTGAAGTGCTCCCTATTGCTTCCGCTCCAAACTGATGAAATTGTCTAAACCTTCCGGCCTGCGGTCTTTCCTGCCGGAACATTGGCGATATATAATAAAGCTTATTTAACGATTGTTTCTTTCCGAGTGAATGTTCAATAAATGAACGCACAACAGAAGCAGTCATTTCCGGCTTAAGAGTCAAACTAGTTTGACTTCGATCAAGAAATGTATACATCTCCTTTCCGACAATATCAGTTTCTTCTCCGATACCTCTTGCAAAAAGAGATGTCTCTTCAAACACTGGTGTTCTAATTTCTTTATAATTAAAAACTCTAAAGATATCCTGTATTATTTTCTCGAGATATTTCCAACTGGAAATTTCAAAAGGAAGAATATCTTTTGTACCGCTAACAGACTTAATCATATTAAATATTAACCTCTAACTTCTGCTCTCTGACTTCTGACCTCTGATCTCTGCTCCCTGACTTCTGACCTCTGACCTCTGACTTTTGCCTTTCATTAAACATCAAAATAATTTTGCTCTTCTTCCTTAAATATATCTACTATATCATCATTTGTATCAGCATCCAGCAGCTTATTCCGGAAATCTTCTTTATTCATCATTCTGGAAATTCGACTTAATAATTTAATATGGGTACTAACCAGATTATCTTTTCCAATTAACAAAAAGACCAGGTGAACTGGCTGGCCATCAAGAGCCTGATAGTCTATCGGTCTTTTCGTTTTCCCGAAAGCAGCCAGAATTTCTTTTACATAATTTGTTTTTCCATGAGGAATTGCAAATCCTTTTCCTACCCCCGTAGACATTATCTTTTCTCTTTCCAAAACAGATTCTCTGACTTTCTCAATATCTGTTACTCTATCATCACCCTTAAACAAATCTATTAATTCATTTATTACATCCTCTTTTGAATCCCCTTTCAAATCCGCAATTATAAATTCCTTTTTCAGTAAATCATGGAGTTTCATGCAATTTATTCTCTTTATTAAAAAATAATTAAAATAAGAATAACTAATTTAATAATAGCAGCAAAGTTTAGCAAAGAAAATGTAAAACCAGGAGTGAAATAAATGCCTCTTTTAATTGCGATGATATTATAACCGCAGAGCGGTGAAATGTTATTAGCAAAATAGCACACAACGTTAATGAACACCGTAGGTGTGAAATATTTTCTTTTAACTTGACAGACATGTATGATTAATAACTCTGTTAGAACTCAAAACTATTGCCTTACTTCACAATAAACTGTAATTTTATACAAATAATTATTGGATTTATAGAATGGATATTCAAAATAAAACTATTTTAATATTAGGGGGCTGGGGACTTGTGGGGAACGCCATTTCAAGAAAACTTGTTAACGAGAACCCAAGAAACCTTATAATTACCTCTCTTAAATATTCAGAAGCTAAGGAGGCTGTTGAAAAGCTGGAAATTGAATTTCCTAATAAAGAAAAAGGATTCTTCATTCCATGGGGGGGAGATATTTTTGTTAGAAATGAATTTAAAATTTAAATAGAGCTGAGATTATAACTGACGCAGATAAACGGAAAGTTATAATTTCAGATACCCTTGACGAATTAAATGATGATATCTTAAATAATTCTTCAATTTTTCATCTGCTTACTTTATATAGTCCGGATATTATAATCGACTGTATAAATACGGCAACCGCTATTGCATACCAGGATATATATACTTCTTACAGAAGCATCAGCCGTGCAATTAAAAATAAAGTTTCTTATGAAGAGCTTGTCGAAGAATCTGAGAAAATGCTAGGTACACTCTATATTCCGCAATTGATAAGACATGTTCAGATTTTATATAATACTATGAGTATTGTAAAAACTGAACTTTATCTAAAAATCGGTACGAGCGGAACCGGCGGAATGGGATTGAATATTCCTTATACCCACAGTGAAGAAAAACCATCAAGGGTACTATTAAGTAAATCTGCAATCGCAGGAGCCCACACACTTCTTCTGTTTTTAATGGCAAGGACTCCGGAGGGTCCTATTACAAAAGAAATAAAACCAACAGGGGCAATTGCATGGAAAAGAATCGAATTCGGTGAAATTAAAAAAAGAGGTGAATCTATTAAACTGCTGGATGTACCTCTGACCGAAGCCATCCCCTTAAATGATAAGTTTATTATCTGTTCTGATAAGCAGTACAGAACTACAGGTAATGTTTTGAAATCTGTCTTCATTGATACTGGCGAAAACGGGATTTTTTCAAAAGGAGAGTTTGAAACAATTACCGCTCAGAAGCAGATGGAATTCCTTACACCTGAAGAAATAGCTGATGTTGCCATATATGAAATTAAAGGTGGTAATACAGGTCACGATATTGTCAGTTCCCTGGATCATGCTACAATGGAACCAACCTATAGAGCGGGTTATATGCAGCATATGGCAGTAGAAAAAATGGCTAAATTGGAAGAAGAGAATAATGTAAGCAGTGTAGCTTTTGAATTGCTCGGTCCTCCCCGTCTATCTAAGCTCCTATATGAAATTTATTTGATTAGACAATTCTGTAAGACTATGCCCGATGTTATTAATACTCCTGCCGGTGAATTAACTGAAAAATGTTTCAATTTAATTGGAAATGATGAAAAATTAAGGAGTGAAATAATTTCTATCGGAATCCCGATACTTCTTCCGAAAGGAGATTATTTATTACGTGGAAGTAATATAAAAATACCCGCTTTTAGAGGGGAAAATGCTCTAGATATAAATAAAGAAAATATAGACCGCTGGGCTAATGAAGGATGGGTAGATTTAAGAACAGCAAATATGATTAAATGGCAAAACAGGATTAAAGAATTAATTGAAGAAGTAGAATCAATTCCTTCCATCGATTCGAGTTCAATGCATGTAAGGACGAAAGCTTATTGGAAAAATTTTGAAGAAATAAATATCGGGAAAATATGTAGTTGGCTTTTCATCCATGAAGAACATGGAAATAGAATGAAAGCATAATACCATTTTATGACATACTCTGTTTTGTCATTCTGAACGAAACGAAGTGGAGTGAAGAATCTCCCGCTCAGATTCTTGCACCACATCATCAAAAAGATTATCTATCTCTTCATCCCTTCCTTTTACAGCGGGTAGAATAATATTTTCTTCAAGATAAAAATGATGAAGCAGGTCATTTTCATAAAAATTAATTGTATAATTTTTCTTTCCATTAATGTCATTAGGCAGGTTTTTCAATTCCGGGCCATTCTTTTTAATTAACTGCGCAAGCTGCAGTCCGTGATAATGATCCTGCGAAACCAAAATTAAACTTTTATGCCGCTTCATAATTCCAATTTAAAGTATTTTTACTGAATCCATTCATCCTATTCGTGCATTCAATCATCCATCCATTCATACATTCCCCCATTCATCTACTCAATCCTCCCGATGGTACATCCCAATCTTAGCTTCATCATCCTTTATCTCTTTAATTTTATATTGAAATATTTCTGCAATTGTATTTGCTCTTAATTTTGCTTCTTTGGCGACTTCCCCCGAAAAAAATTCATCTATGGTTTCTTCGAAAAGTTTCACCCACCTGTTAAAATGTTTTTTTTCAAGCGGTAAATATAAATGAACATCGAAGGGTTGACCTTTATAAGTTTTTGCTCCCAGCAAAATACTGCTCCAAAAATTATACATTACAGGGAGATGAGTTTTCCAATCAACTTTTGAAAGATCATTAAATATCCATGATAGCAAATCATCTTTATTCACACGCTCATAAAACTTGTTTACCAGCAATTTAATATCTTCAAAGGAATTAATATCTTTATTGGAATTACCCATAATACCTGCCCGAAAAATAATAACCCAAGCTTTTATATAATGTAAAGATTTATGAACAATAAAAGCAAGCCCCATTAAAAAAAATGGGGCTTGAACTAATATATTTATGCACTTTTAAAATCAAAATCTTCACCAACAGTCTCCGGATATTCTTCTGTTATACTGTAAGATTCCTGTTTTAACGACCAGCCTGTTTTCAGGCCAATACTAAAATACGCTAGAGTAACAACACCAATAACTCTAAGTCGCCTATATATACTCATAGTTGAAGACTGCAGAATAATCATTTATTTACTAAACATTTTATTTTCTAGTTCAATCGCGTGCGGGAAAAGAATATTATTTTCGAGATGAACATGTTTATGAAGATCTTCTTCAAATTCTTTTAATTCTTTGTAATAAATTTTGAAAGTATTGCAGGCTTCAGCCGGCGGTGTATAATCATTCGTTAAATTTTTAATTTCAACCAATAAATTTCCGGCAGATTCATGTTCTAGCTCCATCATGTGAATTGGATTTTTTATTGTACCGAAAAAAGGCTGTTCGGCAATTCCGGCATTCTTTTCAGTTTTTACTAAATATTTTATATAAGGGAAAAGCAATTGTTCTTCTTTCATCATATGCTGCTTTAAATCTTTGTAAACAATAGAAAAATTATTTGCAATATTGATAACTTCGGGATGGTTCTCACCATGTTTGGAGGCTATCTTTTCAGCATGGGCTGAAATAACCGGAATTATTTCTCTTACATATTTATGATGTACATTTACTATATAATCTATTAGGAAGTCCAATTCCCATTGATTATACCGTTCCTGCCTGTCGGTTGAATTATTTTCATCCAGCTTTTCCAGCTGGATCAGAACTTCTTCAGTATCCACGCCTTTTTCTTCACAAGCTTCCGGAATTGATTTTTTTCCATGACAGCAAAAGTCTAAACCGTATTTCTCAAAGACTGCAGCAGATTTATAATTTTTTGTTACAATGTCGGATAAGGTTAAAGCAGTTAAATCCTCATTAACCAGTTTTTCATCTAAAGATTCCATTATATCTCCTTTATTTTATTTTTTGTTATTATTTTTTACTTAATATCTTTATTATCTAAGGTTCCTGAAGCAGCTTCTTTATTGAATTCTTTTACTGCCGCTGTTCCTGTTGGATGCCCATATGAATTCATATATTTATAGTGATGTAGATATTCTTTGGCTGAAATATCATTCTGCCAGTGACCGGTCAATATTCCTATTCCGGTTACAATCATAAAAATTGCAGCAATTGCTATCGCGAGAACTTTCTTAGAAACTTTTTTCTTTGTTACCAGAGATTTCAAATCAAGCGTATCTTCAACAGGACAAACATCCACGCAGCTCATACATGTTGAACATTCGTCAGACCAAACAGTTATTACCTTATCAACCTTTATGGAAGATGGACAAGCTTTTGCGCATAATCCGCAATCAATACAGCTTACAGGATTTCGTTTTATTTTGTGAGGACTTAAAAATGATATCAGACCTAGTAATGCTCCATATGGGCATAAAAACCTGCACCAGAAATTTCTTATAAAAATTGAAAGAACGAATAAAACAGATAATACTATTAGCGCTAACCTGGATAAATCAGCAAAGAAATAATACATCTTTAGATCAGCAGCCTGGTTATAAGGACTGTCAAGAAATGCTTTAACTGCAACAGTTGTCATTAAAAAGAAAACTGAAAAGAAAAGGAAAGCAAGGAGTAAATATTTAATGCTTCTTAATGGATAATCAAGCCACTTGGGAAGTGTTGTTTTAATGTTCCTTTTAAATATCTTTTTGAGAAGTTTTTCACCAAAGTCCCCTACTAATTCGGATATATAGCCAACCGGGCATAACCAGCTGCAGAATGATTTTCCAAACACTAAAGATACCAGGACAATAGCAAGAAATATGAATAATCCCGCAGGATGCGCCGGATGAATTTCCCCCGTTGTTATAAAAAGATAAAAACTCATTAAGGAACTGATCGGCAAAAAACCGTCAACTCCGGGAGGTCTGTGAAAATATTCTGCTGCTCCGCTTGTTTGCAAATATCTTGTGAATAAAAAAAACTCAATACCAATCCACAAACAAAGAAGAGCGAATGCACTCTGGATAATAAATCTATATTTCTGAATCGGCTTCTCACTATTACGTATAATTTTTTTCTTCTTTTTTCCGGATTGCACGGACTTCCTAAACAATTTGTCATCATTCGATTTAGAATTTATTTCCATTTCCTTCACTTCCGTTTGCAGTTCATTTTGTTTCATATTCATAATATTCGGATGATTTTGTCTGATTATCATATAAAAAATTTTGATTATAAGTTTTCGACTTTTCTTAAGGTCTTTTCTTTAAATTGATCTAAGGTTTCGTCTGTTAACATGTTGTAAGTTTTCATTCTTAATTCTCCCCATTTATCATGTAAGGGACAAGGATTTTCCGGAGAGCATTTGGGGAAGCCTAATACACAACTATTAAACATATCCAATCCATCAATCGCACCAACGATATCAATAAGCCTAATTCTTTTCGGATCTTTTGCTAAGGCAAAGCCGCCGGATTTTCCTTTTTTTGAATAAACTAAACCGCTATCCGTTAAATTCTGAAGAATTTTTGAGACAAACTCTTTCGGAATATTCAATTTTTTTGCAATCTCTTCTGCTGGTATAACTTCTCTGTCCATATTCGCAGCCAGATAAAGAATCGCCTGCAGTCCATATTCACACTTTTTTGAAAAAATAACAGTCATTTTTATAATCAGATAATTTTGTCTGATTAAAGATAAATAAGTATAAAGATATTGTCAAATTAATTTTTAATAAAAAATCCGGATGATAAAATAGGATTTAATTTTATGGGCTTTTAGAACTAATGAACGTTCTTACTTTCAATTTTGAGGGTGACCAAAAAGTAATTTTCAAATTGAAAATCAGCGAAAATCTGTTAAAATCTGCGTCATCAGTGTTCTATTTTTAAGAAAATAATTACTTTTTGGTCACCCTCAATAAAAAGGGGGTTTATTTTATGATATCAACAGATTTATTTGGCTTTTGCCATTCTCTTTTCCATCTCTTCAGGTGAAACATCTTCAATGTGAGTCGAAACATGCCAGATATGCCCGAAAGGATCTTCTATACTCCCCATCCGGTCACCATAGAATTTATCCTCAATCGCTCCCTTCAGTTTGGCTCCTTCTGCTACTGCTTTATTTACAACTGAATCAACATCCTCAATATACAACATGATACTTAATGGAGTGCCGCCGATTGATTTAGGCGAAAGAACACCAATATCAGGATGCTCGTCTGCTAACATTATAACGGAATCGCCTATCTCTAATTCTGCATGAGTCACTCTCCCTTCATTTTCCATACGAAATTTTTCTTTTGCTCCAAAAACATTTTTATAAAATTCTATGGCTTTGGATGCACCTTTTATATATAAGTAAGGCGTGATTGAATGATAACCTTCAGGTATGGTTTTTACGTTTGTAGACATGATTCCTCCTTGATTAATAAACAACTATATTTTAAATATTAAATATTATTTTTAATATTAAAAGCTACAATTAAGTTTATATTATTTTACTATTGTTATGATACAACTCACCCTTTCTTTATCCTTTCTTAAGAATTCTTTAGTTTAGTAAATATAAATATGCTTAATAATGTATTATTCTAACTTTCGAAATCTTTCCGGGTATTTTATATTTCTAATAATAATCTCCTCTTTTTTCATCCTTTTTGAAAGCTGTGGGAACAATCTTCCTGTAAAGAAAAACTTAAAAACTTCTTTTATATTAGTTAACCAGGACAGCAGCTCTGTGGTCTTTCCGGATGATTTTAAAGGGAGAGTAACTGTAATGAGCTTTATGTATACTAACTGTCCCGATGTTTGTCCGTTAACAACAAACAATTTAAGGATGATACAGGAAGAACTTAGAAAGGATAATATTAAAGGGATTCAATTTGTTGAATTAAGTTTCGATCCAGACAGAGATACTCCTTCCATTTTAAAAAAATATGCAAATGTTAGAAATATAGATGAAAAAAATTTCCAGCTATTAACCGGGAATAAAAAAATTGTAGATTCGCTCCTTAAAGAAATGAATATTTATGCTATACCTGGAGACACTATAAGATTCGATAACAGCGGTTTTACATACTCTTTTATTCACACCGATAGAATTACCCTAATTGATAAACAAAACAGAATCCGGAAAGAATACAAAGGGAGTACTGTTGATAAAAAAGAGATTATAAAAGATATTAAATCACTCGATTAATTATAAGTTTATACAAATCACGCTGGAGCAAATATGTTAATTTTAATTATTGCTTTTATTTCAGTTTTTATTTCGACAGGAAATAAGGTAGAAATAAAAGATGCCTGGCTAAGAACCGGAGCAAAGGGCTTAAACAGCGCATTATATTTTAAGATTGAAAATAATTCTGCAAAACCGGATACACTTTATAAAGTAACTTCTAATATTGCCCGGCATATTCAAATGCATGAAACTTATAAGAAAAACGATATGATGGGAATGAGGGAAATAAAAAATTTAGAAGTTAAAGGAAATTCTTCTATTGAATTTAAGCCGGGCAGCTACCATATAATGTTAATGGATTTAATAAAAGATCTTAAAGCTGGGGATGAAATAAATTTTACTCTTTATTTTAAAACCTCAGGTAAAGTAAATATTAAAGCAAAAGTCGAAAACAAATAAAATACATTTCAAATTGCGAAATTCGCTAATAATTAGAGTTACGCAGATATTAAAGATGACATCTTTAAAAAGAAAATTATTTTCAATTTTTATTAAAATGTAAGTTTAGAAAAATCCTTATTTTTAATTAGTAAAGATGTCATCTTTTAAATACATGTTGTTGCTTAACTACCTTCCTTGCATTTTGAAGCTTAATTGAATAAAATTCCTCTATACTACTGTTCATCGATAATTTCTTCACCTTTATTAATTGCATATTTTCTATCGGCGTATAATTTACCAATCTCCGCCCCTATTATAAAAACTATAGATGAGTAGTATATCCAAAAAGCTACTACAACAAACAAAACATAAGTTCCATAAATTTTCCCCAGGCCTGAAAAATGATAAATATAATAGCCAAAGATTTGTTTAGCAGCCTCCCATAATAACGCTGCTAAAAGTGCACTTAAAAGAGTAGCTTTCCTTCCAAGTTTTTTTCTCGGGAGTGCAAAATAAAGGACTGAAAAGAGAATGAAAACCAAAACCAGTGATAAAATAGAAAATACTACATGTTCAAAAATTCCGGAATATAAAAAATGAAGGGACTGAAACTGGTCTGCCTTCTGTCTAAGAAGATCTACAAAAGGCATTAAAATAGTAGTTATAAAAAATATAATTATTACCATTATAACAAGAGCAAAATCTTTTAATTTAGCCAGAATAAAATGTTCCTCAGTTTTGCATTCCAATACAGTATTAAGAATAGTACGCATACTGCTGAATAACCCGCTTGCAGCAAAGAGCAATCCAAAACCGCCTATAATACCTGCTAAATTCTTATATTCAATTACTTCATTAATCCGGGCGAAAATAATTCTTTTAACAAATTCAGAATATTGATGATACGGAATAATTGTATCAATTAGCCCGTTAACCTGGAACTGCATGTATTCCGAATTTAGAATGGTACCTACAACTGCAAAGACAATCAGTGCAAATGGGATAATACAGACGAAAATTGAAAATGATAATCCGCCGGCAAGCAAAAAAACATGGTGATTGTCTATTCGGGATATAATACCGCCAAAATAGTGATTAATAAAATCTCTGATAATTTGGAAGCGCGGGGTAAGATTTAATTTAAATCTTAATATTCTATATCTATGATAAACAGGAGCTTCTTTAACTTTTTCTTTTATTTTTACCTTAACCATTCATAATATCTGGAATTGTACTATAATATAATTTGATCAACTTGCTAATACTTATCTCCAGTTTATCATTTACCAGAAAACTATTTCCTCCTGTTTCTCCTAAGAAATTAAAAGGTTGATTCCATCCTCGTAAATAGTTTTCAAACTTATCTTTCTTATTCTTTTGAACTGAAACTATCACTCTTGATTGAGATTCAGAAAATAGGGAAAAATCCTCTCTGGATTTAATGGGAATATTTACAATAGCACCAATAGGGTTTTCTTCATTTATTATACAGCACTCAGCTAAAGCGCACATAATTCCCCCTTCGGATATATCATGAGCGGATTCGATAAAATCCATGTCAATTAATTCAAGTATAGAATCTTGAAGTTTTTTTTCGACTTTCAGAACTATTTTTGGAGAATCGCCGGAGACTTTTTTATGAATAATTTTTAGATATTCACTTCCTCCCAATTCCTCATAGTCTTCACCTAAAACATAAATCAAGTTTCCATTTTCTTTAAAGAAAGAAGTAGTGATATTTTCAATTTTCTCAATTAATCCAACCATTCCAATAGTAGGTGTCGGATAAACAGCTGCATTCGGAGATTCATTATAAAAGCTCACATTACCTCCTGTAACCGGAGTATCAAAAAACCTGCATGCTTCACCCATACCCTCGACAGACTGTTGAAATTGCCAATAATTTTCAGGCTTATATGGATTACCGAAATTAAGACAATTGGTAATTGCCAGAGGTATACCGCCTGAGCATACAATATTCCTTGCAGATTCAGCTACGGCAATCTTTGCACCTTCTTTAGGATTTAAATAAACATACCTTGAATTACAGTCTGTTTTCATTGCTAAAGCTTTAGATGTATCCTTAATATAAATTACAGCAGCATCACAACCGGGACCAACAATAGTATTAGTTCTAACCATTGAATCATATTGCTCATATACCCATTTTTTCGATGCAATGTTAGGAGATGAAAATATTTTTTCAAATGTTTCAATCAAATTTTCAGCAACAGGCAATTTAGAAAAATCAAAATCTCTTAATAGTTTAATATATGCAGGTTCCTTTATTTCTCTATGATAGACGGGAGCGCCACCTCCCAAAACAAGTTCAAAAGGAGGTATATCAGCCTTTACTTCACCTTCATATTCAATCAATAGTCTGCCGTCATTAGTAACTTCTCCTATTATTTCGCAATGCAGATCCCATTTTTCAAAGACCTTTTTGACATTATCTTCAAATCCTTTTTTAACAGCACACAGCATTCGTTCCTGGCTTTCTGAAAGCATTATTTCATAAGCAGACATTCCTTTTTCGCGTAAAGGGACTTTATCTAAATTTATTTTCATCCCTGATTTTCCTTTAGCACTCATTTCGCACGTAGAACAGGAAATACCAGCAGCCCCCATATCCTGAATCCCGATTAACCATCCATTTTTAATAATTTCCAGGGATGCTTCCAATAAAAGTTTTTCAGTAAATGGATCTCCTACCTGAACCGAAGGTCTTTTAGCTTCAGACTTCTCCGATATTTCTTCAGAGGCAAAAGTTGCTCCATGAATGCCATCTCTTCCGGTGGAAGAACCAACAATCATAACCGGATTGCCTTCACCTTGAGCTACTGCACTTGCCACCTGATTCTTTTTTACAATTCCGACAGCCATGGCATTGACCAAAGGATTATCCTGATAAGATTCATCAAAATAAACCTCACCGGCGACAGTTGGAACACCAAAACTATTTCCATAATCCCCTATTCCTCTCACAACACCATCGAATAAAAACCTTGTTCTTGCATCTTTTAAAGAGCCGAATCTTAATGAATCCAGAGAAGCAATAGGCCTTGCACCCATAGTAAAAATATCCCTCATAATACCACCAACACCGGTAGCTGCTCCCTGGTATGGCTCTACAGCGGAAGGATGATTGTGACTTTCAATTTTGAAAGCTACAGCGAAACCGTCACCTATATCTACCAAACCGGCGTTTTCTTCACCTGCACCAACTAATAATCTTCCTCCCTCTCTTGGTAATGTTTTTAGCAAGGTAATTGAATTTTTGTAACTGCAATGTTCACTCCACATTACACTAAAAATCCCGATCTCCGTAAAAGAAGGGATTCTGCCTAAAATTTTTATTATTCTTTCATATTCTTCTTTTGTTAAACCATGCTCAACTGCGAGATCAAGATTTACTTCGGGTTCTTCTTTTGTAATAGCTTTCTGCATTGCCGCTTTCGTTTTTAGTTCTACTCTTCAGAGACAAATCTTTTTGTTTAATGCTTCAAATATAAAAATAAATAATGAATTTGAGTGATTGAAAGAGAGTTTTTTGTAATGGAGAGTTGGCCATTAAAAGTTTTGAACATTGAAGGTGTGATATTATTGTAGATAATACAGGATAATGTACCGATGGAATTAATCTGAAGAGAGAATGTTAGAGATTTTATCTCCGGTAAGAGGTTTTTCAATAAATAATTTAATATTTTTATTAGCAGCCGCTCGTTCTTTATCTTCAGGGCTGAGTGACGCGGATAGTACATAAATGCTGAATCTGTTTTTTATTTCTTCACTCAACGTTTCAAATTTTTCTAAAAATTCCCAGCAAGTCATTCCGGGCATATTTATATCCAGGAAGAGAATAGCTTTTTTATGGCTTATAATATATTCAGTAGAAATATAGTCATAACCCTTTTGAGGGACAGTAAAAGTTTTAATTACAGCATCTTTCACTTTATTTTTAATAGCTATATAACAAAGGGTATTATTAACCGCGTCATCATCGAATAATAGGAATTCCGGAGTTTTAATCATGCAGTTTCCGGATGATTATCAAATTCGATTTTGAACTCAGTACCTTTATTTACTTCACTATTAATGCTAATTTTACCATTTAAAGCTTCAACCTGCATTTTGGTCATAAACAGCCCTACCCCCTTCCCTTCTGTATGGGCATGAAATCTTTTATATAAACCGAACACCTGCTCCCCCTTTTCTTTCAAATTTATTCCCATCCCATTATCTTTAAAATATAATTCCGTTTTACCGTTTATTCTGTGGCTCTTTATTTCCAAAACAGGAGGGATATCCGGTTGTTTATATTTAATACTATTGGAAATCAAATTATAAAAAATACTGCGCATATAGCTTTTTAACGTAAATATCTCATCTACCTCATCAAAATCGCTTTTAATATCAACTTGTTCACTTTTAATCAAGTTAGAAATACTCGATTTAATATCTTCCAATAAATTTGAGAATGAGACCTTTTCCTTTATTTCGTTAACTTCTTTTTTAATCTGTAAAATATTGTTAAGGTCAACAATAACTTCGTCTAATTTTTTTACAGAAAAAGAAAGCCCTTCCATCATAACTTCCTGATCCTGCTTAGTTAAATCTGCTTCTTTTAGCATATTTGCAATGCCAATTATATTAGCAACAGGTGATCGAAGGTTATGAGAAATAATATAAGCGAATTGTTCAAGGTACTTATTCTGCTGGGAAAGTTCAGCAGCCATTTTTTTCAGTGATTCCTGAGTTTTTTTAGCTTCGGTAATATCTTCCTTAACAGCGATAAAATGGGTTATCTTATCGAAAGAATTTTTAACTGGTGATATTGATGCCATTTCCCAATAAAGTTCGCCGTTTTTCTTTTTGTTATGAAATTCTCCGCGCCATTCAAATCCCGAAGTTATTTTTTCCCAAAGATTTTTATATACTTCCCTGGTTAATTCACCGGATTTCAAAACACTTGGATTTTTTCCTATAACTTCATTAAAAGAATAACCGGTGATTCTTTCAAATTTAGGATTAACGTATTCAATTTCACCTTTGTAATTTGTTATCACAATAGAAGCCGGGCTTTGCTCAACAGCATGCAGCAGCTTAAGGTTTTGGTCTTCAATTTTTTTCTGCTCGGTAATGTCGTGAATAACAGCAACAATATAATCTTTATCATCAACTGAGAGGGGTGAAAGATTTATTTCCCCATAAAATTCGATATCATTTCTTTTGAAAATCCATTGAGATGAATGAAATTTTTTGCTATAAATCTCTTCCATTAAAGATTTAAATTTTTCGTCTGATTTAACTCCATTCAATTGAATTTTTGAAGAAAAATCCAGTAAAGATTTGTCAAGTATATGATTTTTATTAGTCCTAAAAATTTCTTCAGCTTTAGCATTACAATTAATGATACTATTATCCTGGATAATAAGAATAGCATCATTAGAGGTTTGATAAAGAACTTCAAACTTTTTATTTGATTCACTAATAGCTAGGGAAGCTTTATAGTTTTGCCTTTTTTGAAAATAAAGAAAAGCTATTCCACCTATTGCGGATAAAGAAAATAAAAGGAGCAAAATAAATGATAATCTATTGGTAACAGGAATGTAAATTTCAGAAAGATCCTGTTTAGTAATCAAAAACCATGGAGTATTTTTAACTTGCCTAATATCAGCCAACACTTTTTCCCCTCTATAATCAATACCTTCAACGATTCCATTTATACCTTTAACCGCCATTGCAGCGGGAAGATTTTCGGAAGCAATAGGCTGTTTAAAAGTAAGACCAGGAATGTTATTAAACTTTAGTTTATTAATGAAAACAACACTGTCTCTCTCTCTAAAAACGATAAAAGATTCTGCAGAAGAATTAGGTACATACCAATTTTGAATTAAGGGGAATAGCAATTTTTCAGAATCTATTTTAAATATAATTACATAGCCAGGATTATGGTTAAATAAAATTGGTACATATATATCTAAATCTATACTTGAGTCAACAGGACTTTTATAAAAATTAGAAAAGACAATTTTATCATGGTTTACAGCGGAAGCAATTGAATCAGTATTATATTTTGTATCCGATTCGGGATTTAAGTTAATTATATTTTTATCGTTTTTATCTATAATAAATATATTCTTATAGTCATGATTTTTATATATCTGATTAATGAAATTAATCGAATTAATGGAATCAACCTTAGATGCAGAATTCGAAAACTTATAAAGATCTTCTCTTAATAAAGGATTGGAAAATAAAAATGAAGCATCCGAAAACCTTTCAGAATACCAGCTGGCAATTTCATTAGATTTTATTTTAGCAAGTGTTTGGAGATATTCCCGGTTTCTTAAATTCTCATTCTTTTTTTCATTAAAATAAAAATAAATACTGAATGCTAAAAAAATTACAATAAACAGGGAATATGAATAGATGAAAAATTTATTTTGTTTATAAAAAAAGTTTAACATATAATTGTAAAGTTACCGAATAATAAAATATAATAAATGGATTAAGTAAAAAATACCAGAAATTGTAAATTGGATTCAATTATTATGCCATATTTTATATTTATATTATCTAATACTTATAAATATATATTTTTTAGATAAGTAGAGGATTCTTTTAAAAGGGAATAGTTTTATTATATTTGAAAATTATTTGCGGATTTTTTAATAAATATCGGGAATTCTATATATCTTATCAAGAAATAAAAACGTTATTGATTACATTATTAAACCCCTTGATATAAAGACAATCATAACAATTGCTTCTTAAATAAAGGTATTAATCAGCTAAATGAAACGAGGGAATAAAGATATTTTTAAGGTTTACCCTGTGGACAAGTCGCGCTGGAAAGATTTTGAAGAGTTGTTTGGGGAAAGAGGTGCCTGCGGAGGTTGCTGGTGTATGGCATGGAGATTAAAAGCAAAGGAATTTGAGAAGCAAAAAGGTGCCGGGAATAAAGATGCAATGAAAAAAATCATTAATAATAATGAAAAACCCGGTATTATTTGTTATTTAAATGACAAACCTGTAGGCTGGTGTTCCGTCGCTCCGAGAGAAAAATTTGTGAGACTGGAAAACTCTAAAGTGCTGGCAAAAGTGGATGATAAATCTGTCTGGTCAATAACTTGTTTCTTTATTTCAAAACCTTACAGGAAACAGGGGTTATCAGGAGCCTTATTAAATGGGGCTATAGAACTCTGCAAACAGGAAAAAGTTAAGATTTTGGAAGCATATCCTGTTGAACCCTATAATGAAAATATACCTGCAGCTTTTGCCTGGACAGGTATTCCGTCTGCATTTGAAAAAGCCGGATTTAAGGCTGTTGAAAGAAGAAGTCCCAAAAGACCGATTATGAGATATTATTTGTAAATGCAAGTTCATGTATACTTGCTCTTGCACTTGCTCTTGCACTTGCACTTGCTCTTGCTCTTGCTCTTGCACTTGCTCTTGCTCTTGCACTTGCACTTGCTCTTGCTCTTGAACTTGCTCTTGCTCTTGCTCTTGCTCTTGAACTTGCACTTGCACTTGCTCTTGCTCTTGCACTTGAACTTGAACTTGTACCCTATTATTATGAGAATACATTATTTTCAACACGAAAGTCATGAAGGTCTAGGGTGTATAGAAGAATGGGCCGGAAAGAATGGACATTTACTTACCTCAACCAAATTCTATGAGGATACCAAGCTTCCTGATTTATCAATGTTTGATTTTTTGATTATAATGGGGGGATCTATGGGAGTGAATGATGAAGATAAATATAAATGGTTACTACCTGAAAAGGATTTTATTAAAAGAACAATTAATAGTAAAAAACCGGTTTTAGGAATATGCCTCGGTTCCCAGTTAATAGCTTCGGCATTGGGTGCTAAGGTTTATCCTAACAAATATAAAGAAATAGGATGGATGGATATTGAGCTGACAAAAGGTGGGAAAGATAATTTGTTTGAATTTCTACCGGATAGACTTAAAGTCTGTCAATGGCACGGAGATACTTTTGATTTGCCCGTTGGAGCCATTCTCCTTGCAGAAAGTGAAGGTTGTAAAAACCAGGCATTTATTTATAATATGCATGTTTTGGGATTACAATTTCATCTTGAATTTACAGAAGAATCGCTTAAACGACTTATCAACTTCGGAAGAGAAGAACTAGTAAAAGATAAATATGTTCAAACAGAACATGAAATCTTACAAAATCTAAATATTTGTAATGTAGCTAATAATTATTTGTTTCAAATGCTGGATAGGTTCGAAGAAACAATTTTCTGAATCATTCACCGGAATATATATAATCTCTCGGCAAGAGATCAGCAATCCGCTGTTTTGCCCAGTAACCATAGGTTTCCACTGAATAAAGGCTGGTTAATAAATTTCCGTATTTATCGATTGAAACAGAGGGATAGATGAAATTTAAAACACTGGGTTTTCCTAAGTATGTTCGAATTTCAAGTTTTCCCATATAGTTAAAGTAATAAATAGCTGAGTCTCGATCACATGTAATACTTAAATCATCGGCGAAAATAGCTCCTATTCCCGGACCTTCATGCAGGGTATAGTAATCCTGTTCCAACTGTTTGTGAACTAGAGAGTAAAAAAAGTGTCTTGGTGAATCCAGGTATGTCTTCTGTCTATTAGTTTTCCATGTCTGTTTTTCCTCTTCATTGGCAGGTGATAATTCTTCAAACCTTGGATAGAACATATATTTTAGATATTCATCAGGAATATATACAACGGAATCCAGAAGAATATAGAGCATATAACCTAGTGCCTCATTTTCAATTTTTAACACGCTGTCCGAATAGGCTTTTATTACTCTGCTTCCTTTTTCTTTTACAAAATTCAAAACTTCCGGATTTATAATTTTTGTCTCCTTTGAATTTTCGCTTTCTCCAATAAAAACATTAGTAAATAACTTTAAATTTTCCTTCCAGTCTTCCGGTATATTTCCGGTGACATTTACCTGGTTAAGATTTATTGGTTTTAGCTTTAATGCAATATTAAAATCAAATGTATATGGTTTGAAAGAATAAAAATCTCTGGTTTCTATTTCATATCCTATATAGCTAAAAATAATATTATAGGAGCCGAAGGGAACGTAGTTGATTACGAACCTTCCGTCCTTAGCGGTAGTTGTCCCGATTGTAGTATTTGCTAAAAAGACATTGACGTTTTCAATAGGAGCACCTGTTTCCTCATCAGTAACTCTCCCCTTTATTGTTATTCCATTATTTTGCCGGGCAATTATTAGAATTGAATAAAGAAAAAATATAAGCACTATTCTTAGAACAAGTTTCATTAATATGCTGACCTTCAGCCTTAGATTGCTTTAATAATAATAATTGTATTTATTGATTTTACCCATCTGTATTCCCTCTATTTTAGTTTTATGTATAAAACTAAAATGAAGTTTTCTTTTTAAGCAAATATAAAAGCTCTAAACCATTACATCATACTCCAAAAAAATGGTCCTAATGAACTCAAAAATTTTTTATGAAATATTTGAAATTCTTTCAAAAAAAATATCTATCTTTACACAAATATGTCATATCTATACCAAATAAATTTACTTATTAACTCAAGTTACGCAAAAATCAGTATTTGAAAGATGACATCTTTACTATTTAAAAATATGGATTTATTTGGACTTACTTTCTAATAAAAAATTGCAAATAACTTTATTATTAAAGATGTCATCTTTAGGTCTGGTTAACTTCACTCATTAAATATGAAAAAAATATTTTACTTCACTTGGCTTTTGTTAATCATTCATAATTTTAGCTATGCTCAAAATCAAAAGCAGAATACATATTGTAACCCTATTGATATAAACTACCGCTATAATTTTGAACAAATTAATGATAGTATTTCTTATAGATCTGGAGCTGACCCTGTTATAGTTAATCAAAACGGAGAATATTATTTATTTGTAACTATCTCGGGAGGATACTGGCATTCGAATGATCTTTTACATTGGAAATATATTGAACCGAGTAGATGGCCTATGGAAGATATATGCGCTCCGGCTGCACTTTCTGTTAGAGATACTCTCTACTTATTTCAGTCAACATTTACTCAGAGGCCAATTTTTTATTCAACTCATCCTGAGACCGGTAAGCTGGAATTCTTTAATCGTTTGCTCCCCTTATTACCGGATTCAATGGGTCCATGGGATCCGGATATTTTTTACGATAGTGATCTAAATAAATGGTACATGTATTTCGGTTCTTCCAATGTATACCCTATTTATGGGGTTGAATTAAACCATGCAAAAGGATTGTCATATGTCAGCAGACCGAAAGGTTTAATTTCTCTTCATCCGGATAGTCATGGATGGGAAAGATTCGGGAGAAATCATACGGACCCGCGAAAGCCTTTTATTGAAGGTGCATGGATGACAAAATATCACGGGAAATATTATTTACAGTATGCGGCACCCGGAACAGAATATAATGTATATGCAAACGGCACTTATATTGGCGATCATCCTTTAGGACCTTTTACTTACGCTACTTATAATCCTATTTCTTATAAGCCTGGCGGATTTATGACCGGTGCTGGGCATGGTAATACCTTCCAAGATACGTACGGAAATTACTGGAATACCGGAACACCATGGATTGCTGTAAACTGGAATTTCGAAAGAAGAATTTCAATGTTCCCGGCAGGGTTTGATAACGACGACCAAATGCATGTAAATACCCGCTTCGGAGATTTCCCGCATTACATCCCCGGTAAAAAACTGATCGGCAATGAAGATTTATTTACCGGATGGATGCTTCTTTCATATAGAAAGCCAACAACATCATCATCAGTTAAGGATACATTCTATTCGGTAAATGTGACGGATGAAAATCCAAGAACATTCTGGGTGGCAAAAACTAATAACTCAGGTGAATGGTTAACGATAGACTTAAAAAAAGATTATGATGTAAAAGCAATTCAAATAAACTTTACAGATTATAAATCAAATTTATATTCGAATGATACAAATAAAGTTTTTATACAATCAAAATTCTATTCATCCACCGATGGTAAAAACTGGGAGATAATATTTGATAACTCAAATATAAAGGAAGACCATCCAAACCACTATATTGAATTAAATATACCTGTTAAAGCCCGTTACATAAAATATGAAAATATATATGTGCCTACTCCAAACCTTGCAGTGTGTGCAATTAGAATTTTTGGAAACGGAGATGAAGATATACCGGAGACTCCTGCAAACCTTAAAGTTGAAAAGCATGAAGATGAACGGAATGCTACAATTACGTGGAATAAAGTGGACGGCGTTACCGGTTATAATATACTCTGGGGAATTGCAAAAAATAAATTATATCAGACCTACCAGGTTTTTGCCGATAAAGGGAATAAATTAGAATTGAGAGCATTGAACGTTGGGCAGAAGTATTATTTCGCAATTGAGGCATTTGATGAAAACGGAGTCTCTCAAATAAGTGAAGTTAAGAGTATTAAGTAAGTAATAGGCCCGTTCCATCGTATCAGGTATAAC
>CAVUGE010000007.1:0-130397 GCA_963740945.1 uncultured Bacteroidota bacterium
TTAGCAAAGGTTGAAGAATCAATGACCAAATTATTGGGATTAAAAAATATTCTCGATTTTTTTGTGAGAAATAACAGTGATGATGATTTATTAAAAGGGGCTGAAGGAGAATTTAATAGTGCGACTTTAGACAGGAGGATCCAATATGTAGTTTACGGCCATACACACGAGGCACGTCAGGATTTTTTTAAAGCAGATATAGACGGGAGAGTCTCAATGTATATAAACACAGGAACATATTTGCCGTTTATTCAATTGTGCAGGGATCAAAAAGGTTTTGCTTTTTCACATTTAATGACAATGACATTTTTTTATAAAGAAGATGAAGATAAATCAAACAGGAAAGGTAACGGACCAACGTGTGAATTGTGGAATGGAATCCGGAGGAAATATTATACAGCTTAATAACTCATGTTACGCAAACTTATTTTTTTGTCATATTGAGCGAAGCGAAATATCTCCCAAATGGTTCAAATTATGACCGTGAGATTCTTCACTTCGTTCAGAATGACAATTTTGCGTAATGTGAGTTAATAATTTTAATAACAGTAGGTCTTCTATGGAATTAAAGACACAATGGCAGAAATTTCAAAATATTTTTGAAGCCGAATTAAATTATATCATAAAAAGGAGGAAAAATATTTCGGATGGAGGCATTCTGTCTGATGATAATGCCGATAAAGTAAAACAAAACCTGTTTGGGATTGCTCTTTCAGGCGGGGGCATCCGTTCCTCAACTTTTAATATGGGTATTCTCAATTTTCTTAATGAGAAGAAGATACTGGAACTTGCTGATTATATATCTTCGGTTTCGGGCGGCGGCTTTATACATAGCTATATTCAATCAAAGTTAAGATCAAAAAATAAATTTGATGAACTATTTAACCGGAATAACTCTGAGCCCATATCCGGAGATAATGAAAAGATAAAACTGAACTGCGATTATTTAATACCCGATCATAATCTATTACTAAAAATGGGAAGTTATATCAGGGTATATGGAGCTATAATATCAAGCTTTATTATGAATCTTCTCTGGCTGATTTTAATAACTTTATTCTTTTTATTGATTGCACAAGTTGTTAGTCTGAAGTTATATTCATGGCTGAACATTGATAAAGTACATGCATATACTATTATCATATTTTCTTTCCTGATTTTTTATCACTACTTCTTCTTTATTTTAAGAAACAATAAGATATGGTCATCCAACACGTTAAATTATTTTGAAGGGTTCTTTCTCTTTTTTTATAATAGCCGCCTGGATTATTAAACTCATCTACCGAATACCATCCGAGGAGACAGTGATATACATGCTCAACCTTAAGTTTCTAAATCTTGATATACATTTATTTAATGGAAATAATTTCTGGATAAATATTCTAATATTGTTTATACTTTTCATAATATTCGGTTTTTTTGCCAACCCGAATATACTTTCACTGCATAGGTACTATAGAGATAGAATTGCTGAATCGTTTATTAAACCATTTATACCCGAAAACCCTAATGTGAAGTTATATGACGTAATAACAGAAGAGAGTGTAAATCCTTATCCTTTAATAAATACATGCTTGAATTTGACAGACCGGCGGGATGAAAATATGCCCGGCAGTGAAAGTGCCGATTACTTTTTATTATCCCCAAAATTCTGCGGTTCTTCATTTACAAATTATCTCCCGACCGAAGATGAATATAGTTCTATAACACTGTCAACAGCAGCAGCAATTTCAGGTTCAGCGGTGAGCACTTTAATGGGAAATCGAACAAATCGATTTATTTCCATTTTTCTTTATTTATTCAATGCAGTTCTGGGATACTGGATAAAAAATCCTAATTGGAAAGAAATCAGTCCCTTCAATAAAATAAAAAATGATATATTAATTATTATTTTACATTCTGGCCTTACTATCTATGGAACAGTATGCTGGGTAAAGCAAACCAAAAAAGAGGCAGGGTCAATATTTCGGATGGAGGGCATATAGAAAATTTAGCTGTCTTTGAGCTATTAAGAAGACGTTGTAAATTAATTATTGCAATAGATGCTTCAGCAGATCCGAATTATATTTTTAGTGACCTGGAAAACCTAGTGAGAAGATCAAGAGAGAAATTAGGGCTCGTAATTGAATTTGAGAAATCTCCTGAAAGTATTATTAGACCGCTTCCATCTTATGGATACTCTTATCAGCAGTATGCAAAAGCTTCAATTAAATGTCTTCCGGGAACACCGGATTGCGATCAGAGTTATACAGGGACATTAATCTATATTAAATCTTCTCTTAAGGCTCCCATGAAATACGAGATAAACGGAGGAGCTGAAGGAAATGAAGCAAGTGCTTTTAATTATAAAATCAATCATCCAGCTTTTCCGCATGAGTCAACTATAGATCAATTTTTGATCCCGATCAGTGGGATGCATATTATTTCTTAGGAAGACATGTTGCAGATGAGATTTTTAAAAATGCTCCTGACAGTCTTGATGAATTTATTGCCTATTGTTCCGGTTTAAACAAATAAGAGTAATGCGCCATGTGCTAATATTTATACTTTAACCATTTTACTACTTCAGACCATTTCGGTTTTTTACCGGTACTTAAAATTCCTATCCTGTATATTTTTCCGGAAAATGGGAAAAATTGAAAGCATAACAAGAATGTTGATAACCGATGATAAGATAATTTGCCAGAGAGGAATTTCAAGGATTGTCATTCTTGCAGGCATAACGATTAAGGAGGCGAAAGGAACAAAAGATGCAATCCTTGCAATATTGCTTTCCGGATTAGACAACATACTAATTGCAATGAAAAAGGGAAGCATAATTAAAATCATTAAAGGCCATTGACCTGATTGTGCATCCTGATCATTATCGAAAACCGAACCGACAGTAGCATAAAGTCCAAGAAAAGTTACCAGAGCAATGAAAAAATTAAATAAGAAATAGAACAAATGCGGAACACCAATACTTAAAGTAATTTGAGGCGGCAGCATAAACCAGGTAGTTGAAATTAGAAAAAATACCGGAAGCAACCATATTGCCATTTGCAGTAAAGATGTTATTGACATGCCGAGTATTTTTCCGGTTAACAATTCTTTGCTGCTTACAGATGATAATAATACTTCCACAATCCGGTTGTTCTTTTCTTCCACAACCGAGCGCATCATCATTGTCCCTATTAATATCAGGTCAAAAATAAATAAGGAAAGTAAATAAAAAAGCCAAAATTAGATTTCCCGCCCCTTCTTTTTCAAAAATTCCCTTTTCTGAAACCTTAAAGCCGGCAAAATCAACATTATTTCTTGCAAATTCTATTTCCTTACTGCTCAATCTTTTATCTTTAAAATAATTATCCACGAGAACTTTATTAATCGTACCTTTGAGCTTATTAAACAAAGAAATGTTATTTGGGTTTAGCGAGTAATATTGAATATTTTTATCATTCAACGCTTTTTCAGGAATAAAGACAACACCCGAGATCGATTTCTTTAAAATCTTAGATTTTATTTCGCCTAAATGTTTTTCAAACTGTTCCGAATCAAAAGTAATATAGGATATTGAGAGATTTCCCGATTTCACCTGGTCATTATTCCCAAATTCTAATTTCAGAGCATTGGTCAAATACGGCTGTGTGGTTATAACTTCAAGATTATACTTTTCGTCCCCCTGATATTTTACAAGAAAGGTTTGAACCGCAAGTATTCCCATTAAAAAAACAGGAATTAGAATCGTTGTCAATATAAATGATTTGCTAAACAGGCGTGCTCTCAGCTCTCTTTTAATTATGACTAGAGTTCTTTTATTAAACATATTCAACCTCCGACCTTTCGTCATTTGATTTGCCGGCAAGCTGAATGAAAATCTCATTAAGTGAGATTTCATTAGCTTTAAATGAATTGATGACTACATTGTTTTGAACAAGTAATTTTAGAAGGTCCTGAATTTGCCTATTCTCTTTCACTTTAATACCTGTTGAGTTACCGAAATCATTTAATTCTTGAACCATAGGATTATTTTTTAAGAAACTTATATCCCCTTCATAATTAATACTTACATTCCTTTGAGCATGTTTTTTCTTTATTTCATTCAGGGCTCCATGCAGTATAATCCTGCCATGATCAATCATTGCAATATGATCGCACATTCTTTCCGCAAAATCCATTAGATGGGTAGAAAATATTATTATTTTACCTTCACGTTTCAATTCAAGGATTATTTCTTTAATCATATTCGTATTTATCGGGTCAAGTCCGCTGAAAGGCTCATCAAGGATCAGAAATTCAGGAGCATGAAGCATTGTAGTCAGAAATTGTATTTTCTGCTGATTACCTTTGGAAAGGTCCTCTATTTTAGAATTTTTTCTATCAGCCAAATCAAATCTACTCAGATAAAGGTCAGCCTTTTTTTCTATATCCTTCCCTGTTTTCCCTTTTAATTCGGCAAAAAATAGTAGAGTTTCTAATACTTTCATTTTTTTATATAGCCCACGTTCTTCGGGGAGATAGCCCACCTTATCTTTAAATTCCTGACCTACTTTTGTGCCTCTTAAAATAACTTCACCTGAATCAGGGAGATAAATATTCATCATCATTCTTATTGTGGTGGTTTTACCTGCACCGTTCCTCCCAATGAGGCCGAATACCGAACCTTCCGGTACGGAAAAAGAAATGTTGTCAACTGCTTTAACTTTGTCAAAAGATTTAACGAGATTTTTTACTTCAAGTGCATACATATTACCCTTCGCTCACTTGTTTTCAAAAAGATAATCTAAAATAAGGTTTTCAAATTGATAAATAAAATCATTTTCAATTTTTATTAAAATGTAAGTTCAAATAAAAACTTAATATTTTAAAAATAAAGATGTCATCTTTCAAATACTATTGAGGGCACGCTCCATGTAACTTCTGCACCGTAAAATCTTCTCTTATAATTAATCACTTCCATTCTTTCGGGGATTACTTTAATAAGAATTAGATAATTCCAATCTGGGAATGACTGATCCCAGTACTCTCTTTTCCTCTTAAGTTTTTCCTCCATATCATCCACAAGTACTGCCTTTCCAATAATTGTTACATATCCGTCGGCTTTGCTATGATCTGCATAATATAATGTTACATTCGGATTTTTCTTAATTTCATCATACTTTCTCGAACGGCTGTTTGTAGCCATCCAGACAGTCATATCCTCTTCAGGAGGAAAAGGATTCATTGTTCTAACATTTGCCCGCCCTGCTGAATCTATTGTTATAAGAGCACAGTATTTTAGCCTGCCTATAATCTCTCTTGCAGCAAAGATTATCGAATCCCGCTTTGCATCAATGTTTTCCTTTACCTGTGCGCTTATTTCCACACAGGCTGCCGTTAAACAGATGAATATAGTAAAACAAAATAGATTGGAATAAGTTTTCATTGGTCCCCCGAATTTAATTATGATTGTTTATCAGTGCCTTTTTAATAAGAAAAATATTATGGAACTAGATTGGAGGGAGAGAATTGAGAATCTGCCTTTCAAGGCAATTCTTCCCCACCCGTTTTTTTTTATATGGTTATTAAAGTATTACAAATTAGCTTTAAAGGCAATAGAAACATCCAATGATATAATGATATAATTTAATTTTAGGGAGGATTTTATGAGGAATAAAAGGAATAATAATTACAAAGAATGATTGAATATAGGAACGGTCAGAATATGATTTATTACTGATTAAAATATTTATCTAACAATTTTTGCAAACCATCAGAGGAAGCCGGAACCTGGTGAACAATATTCTTAGCTTCTTCAATTAAGAGAATTATTTTATAAATATCATCAGGATTAAGTTCGCTGTGAATTACTTCGATCATTGAATCATCAGAAAAAATCAAATAGTACTCATCTTTGCTGATTATTATTGTAGACAGCATTATCTTGTCATAATAAATTTTTATTATTGCCTCGTCTAAATTTTTACTCGTTTTATTTATGCTATTATTTTCCATTATATCTATTTTATCTATTTCCAATTTTATCATCGAATAATTTATATATATTTTTATAGGTTAAATTTTTTTTGTAGAAAAATCGGGATTTTATAGCAATTTTTATTTAATTCGTTAATAATATTGAAAATTTTAGAAAATATTTCTACCTATTCTGTAACATAATCTCTTAGAAATGTAACATTATGCAGCGTATATAGCAAAGGGTATGATGCTTAGCGTTATTTCTAGCTGGAATATTGATTTCTTTAACAGGTACTACTTATAAATTGCTGCTATTTATGTTAATATCTGATAATAAATAGTGTTTTTGTTTTTCATAATATTCATTTTCCTGCTTCATCCATACATTTTGCCAATATTCTTTCATTTCCGGACCATCCCTAGCAATACCTCTCTGCAAACGGAGGTCAGCAGGACAATCGATCCAGATTTTTAAATCATAATAATGCGATAGCTCTTTTCTACCGGAATAGATTCCTTCAACAATAATACTTGAAGATTTAGGAATTATTTGATGATAATTTAAAGTACCAATTCATATAAAAAGATTAAAATAGTTTCATTAAAAACAGTTCCTTCTCTATTCCGAATATCCAGATAGCGGACTTTATTCTCCTGATCTACTGGCAATTCATCTACTCTGCCAATTTCAATTCCTTCTGAAGTTATCACCATTAAAGAGATTTTTCGGCGGAGTATGAAATGAATTAAAATTAAAAATTGAAGAAACAGAAATGTTTGTATATTTTTATTAACAAACTTTTTATGAATAGAATACATATCATAATCTTGCTATATTTAATTTCTGCTTCAATAATTAGGGGACGAGAAAGCAGATTTTATCTTTCCTCTAATGAATTAGAGAAAAACATTTCAGTTTATTTTACTACGGGATGGAGGTATAATCCCGTTGATGCTCCCGGTTATCAATACCCGGAATTTGATGACAGGAGCTGGCCGGAAGTAAGCACTTTGTTTAATGACTCTTTATCAAATAGGTGGGAAGGACAAGGGTGGTTTAGATTTCACATTAAAATCGATTCCTCACTTTACAATAAAACTGTCTTCCTTCTTATACGATCAGCAGGCAAACAGAAGATATTTCTAGATGGAAAATATGCTGCGGATGTTTCCGATTGGGAAGATCCAAAAACCGTAACTTTTTCACCGACGCAAGATCATATTATCGCCATAAAATTTACAAACAAAAATATAGAATATTACAGGAATGCAGGGTTCAATCCGGGTTTTGAATTTGGTTTCGGAAATATAGAAAAAGTTTTACAATCCGGTATAAAAGAATTGAGAGGTTATTCTAATCAACAGATATTTTTCACCGCATTAACGATTGCTTTCGGAATTCTTCATTTTATTTTATTCCTTTTTAACAGACAGTTTAAAGAAAATCTTATTTATGCCCTTTTTCTCTTCATTTATTCGGCAAGTATTTTCTTTGACTATCAAACTAATCTTTCTGTTAGTACGACTGAATTAATTCTTTCTTTAAGAGTACACAGGGTCTTAATGTCTTTAAGTATGGTATTTATACTTCTTTCCCTGTATTCTATATTAAAACAGAAAATACAAATATCTTTCCTGCTTATTACATTCTATTTTTTATTTGCTCTGACAATGGCAATGCTCAAACCGGTACAAAATTTTCTATTTCTTCAGTTAGGACTTATAATTGTTTTTATAGAATGTTCAAGAATCATAATAAAAGCTTCAAAACAAAAAGTCGAAGGAGTTGCGATTATTGCTGCAGGTTTTTCAATTCTATTTTTATTCTCATTGTATGACTGGCTGCTGGACTTTCATCTTATTAAAAGCATATGGAACCTCGATAATGGGTATCCATTCGGCACAATAGGTTTGTTTATTTGTATGTCGGTATTTCTTTCAAAAAGTTTTGCCAGATCAAATCTAAAAATAATACAGCAGGAAAAGCTGAATAAGGAACAGGAAGTTGAAAGGAAATATCTTGAAGCTGAGAATGAAAGAAAATCATTAGATCTCGAAGATGCCCGCAAGCTTCAATTATCAATATTACCTAAATCATTTCCCGATATTTCTCAAATTGAAGTTTCTGCTAAAATGAGAACGGCTGCAGAAGTTGGAGGTGACTACTATGATTATCATTTATCCAGCGACGGAACAATTACTGTTGTTATTGGTGATGCCACCGGACACGGAATAAAAGCCGGAATAATGGTTGCGCTTATTAAAAGCTTGTTTGATGCAATGGCTCATACCTTCTTTATTCCTGATTTCTTCAACCATTGCACAAAAACTATTAAAAAGATGAATCTTGGAAACCTGTATATGGGATTGACTGTAATTAAATTTCGCGATTATAAAATCACAGCTTCAGCTGCCGGGATGCCGCCGTTTTTAATATTCAGAAAGAATAGTAATTCAATCGAAGAGATAATACTTAAAGGAATGCCTCTTGGTGCATTTCATGATTTCCCATACCAGCAAAAATCCTTTAAAGTTTATCCGGGTGATATCATACTACTTTTAACAGACGGCTTTGTTGAATTGTTCAATGCAGATAGAGAAATGATTGAATATAATAATGTCAAGGATACTTTCTTAAATTCTGCCGGAAGAAACTCCGAAGAAATTATTAATGATTTATTTAATTTGGCTGACTGCTGGCTTGATGGTTATCAACAAATGGATGATATTACTTTCCTGGTTATTAAAATAAAGTAGGAGCTCTTAGCAGAAAGAATGTGCGGTTTTTAAATAATTAACTGAAGTTACGCAGACCTAAAGATGACATCTTTAATATGAACAATCGTTTTCAATTTTTTATTAAAATATATGTTCAGATAAACCTTAATTTGAAAAAAGTAAAGATGTCATCTTTTCAAATACTGATTCTTGCGTAACTTAAGTAATTACTTCGCTTTTATGTTTCTCGTTTTAACGTTTTTCGATTAATGTTTCTCGTTTTTCTTTTCGTCTAGATATGAACGGAAATATTGTTCGGCTTGATTAGGATCAAATAAATTTTCCGGAGTATTTTCAACGGATGGTATTCCACCTTTAATAAGATTTTTTATTATCTCTCCGGTTAATCTTGACGGATGAATTCTCCCCGCGATTATGCCTTTTGAATTAATCATTACTATATTGGGAATTGCCCATGCGTTGTATCTTTTAAACATTGTAAAACCGGTATCTATACCGACCTCGCTTTTTAATTCATGTTCTTGTAAGAATCTCTTTACTTTATCTTCCGGTTCATAGGTAATAGAGACTACTTTTACATTTTTACCTTTGAACTCTTCAATAAGTGAATCGATATGTGGTATTGTTTCGATGCACGGTGCACACCAGGTTGCCCAGAAATCAATTAAATATACTGAGCCTTTCATTTTATTATAGTTATACTCAATAAATTTTTGCGAATTAAGATCAGTGAAAGTAATCTTAGGCGGTATTTGTCCGATATGCAGATGATTATTCTGAGCAGCTAAAAAAGTTGAACTGATAATTGTCATTAGAAGAAATAAAGTTCTTCTGTAGTTCATATTATTATCCCTCTTAAAGTATGTTTTTAACTTTGACTCCGGGAAACTGTTTTAGGTTGGTAAATATATTTAAATATTTTAGAACTAACTTAATTAGGGTGTTTGAAATTTTGAATTTCGATATTGTTATTTATTTGTAATTTGTTTTTTGTTATTTGGAATTTCAGATATGGATTATATTTCTTTTCCAAACCAGATTTCATATTGCCTTGGTCTGACTACATCTGATCTTTCATATCCGCTAAGATAATTAGACATTGTATTTTTTAAGCCGTATTTCTCTTTCAACACATTTACTAAATCATCTGCTTCTTTTTGTTCTTGTTTCCTAAAATATCTTACCTGTGTATGGTCAGGACCTTTGTTAACAAGTATTTCTGCTTTAGGCACTAAAAATCCTAATTGCTGAAGGGTATTTGCCACTTGTAAAGCAATTTTAGATTGGGAAGTATCTTGAAGATGAATGAAAACTCTCGGCTTAATTTCACTTTGGATTTTTTCAACTGCGGGATTATTCGAAGCTTTTTCAACTAAATCCGGATTTTTTTGGCGAACCAGTTTAAGTACTTCTTCATAATATTTAGCCTCCGTCTGCATTGCCGAAATATCTTTTTCAAGACTGGATTTCGTACTGTCAAGCTTTTTTAACTCCCCTATTTTCTCCTTTTTCTCTTTTTCTAGTTTATTTAACTCAAGGATACTATAACCGATAGAGGCTATGACAATTAAGAATCCTATTATTGTAAGAATAATTGATGTTTTAGAAGATTTTATAACCTTCTTATGTTCCGGCATTTCGTTCATTTACTTATCCTGCTTTTTCAGGTGAATTTTCTAAAAATTGCATTGTCTTATTCCACATATGCAGAAGTCTCCCTGTCATGATTGTAATTGTACCTCCGGAACCCATCATAGATGATACTTCAATAACCCCGATTGCCCCTTTAATAAGAGAAATTACTATACAGATAATTAAAACACATAAACATATGATAATAATGCCAATGTAGACAAAACGCTCAAGTTTAAAAAGTGAGGTAATTTCTTTAACTGCTTCTATTCTATTCTTATAATTTTCGGGATCCATTCATGCCTTTGATTTTTATTAGATAAATCCGCATACTTTAAGAATTATTCTAATGCCTCAGTTAATAATAAAATCCTTAATAATAGTATTGTTAAAATATTCAGGAATAAAACAGATGCCGGAGATTAGAAAGAGGCGTCAGCTTTTCAACATGCCTCTTTAGAATATACGGTAAATTATACTAAATAATTTATAATATCAAATCTAAATCTTTTGCATGCTCTGCTCAACTTGAATTTTATTCTAATTTATTATATATATAGTGCACAATTGTTCACTATATATAACAGAGATTAAAACTATGAGTTCAGCAAGATATTTTATTGGCACTGCCGGTTGGTCCTATAAAGATTGGGTTCCAAATTTTTATCCCAGATCTCAATCCGCTCAATTTGATTGGCTGCAATTTTACTCCCATTATTTTAATTTCGTTGAAGTTAACTCCACATACTATGCTTATATAAATCCTGGAATAGTTAACGGCTGGATTGAAAAAGTATCCGGTGTCGATGATTTCCGGTTTTCAATAAAGCTTCATCAGGACTTTACACATAACCGGAATTATGACCAGCAAAAAATAAATGCGGTGTGTTATATCCTGGAACTTCTTAACAAAGCAGAACGTCTCGGAGGATTACTGATGCAATTCCCCTATTCATTTTTGTGTAATCAATACAACATAAATTATATATCCCGTCTCAAAGAAAATTTCGAAAAGTTCAATTGCTTTATTGAAATACGCCATCAATCATGGATGAATGAAGAGGTTTATGGAATTTTTAAACAACTAAATGTCAGCTATGTAGTAATTGATCAGCCTCAGTTAGGTAATGCCTTACCTTTTAAACCAATCGTTACAAATAATAATGCTTATATTCGATTTCACGGAAGAAATAAAGGGGCATGGCAGAAATCTATCTATAACTTTGGTAAGAAACAGAGCTATGAAGAACAGAATAACAGGTATGACTATCTTTATTTACCCGGAGAATTGAAAGAATTTGAACTGACTATTGAATCTGAATTAAATACGGCTGAACGTATATATATTATATTTAACAACCATCCTAAAGGTCAGGCTGTAGCTAATGCTTTTCAATTTATTAATTACCTTGAGAATAGGTTAATCGAAATTCCAAGAACTACTTTATCAGCTTTTCCACAATTAAATAATATAGGTAAATAAACCGAAAAAGTAGAACCTACACCTTCTATACTTTTCAGAGAAATAAATCCATTTAACAGATTTCATCCTAATTATTGGGGTTCGGAGTTGAGTCTGGGTGGAAAGGAAATTGTTTTATTGGTATATTGTTTATATGTATGACTATTTGGTATGACCATTGAATCCCTATTGGATGAGCATTGATGATAATGGAATGTTAAATGAAGAATTCAAAAAAAGAAAATGGAAGATTAAAGCAGAATGACAATAATTTAAAAGTCCTCGAAAACAAGGATTTTTTTTATAATGTTATTGTTGAAAACGGACCTTTAGGTATAGCAGTTACAAATCTTGATTTCAAATTCCTAAAAGTAAACACTACTATATGCAATTTATTAGGGTATTCTGCAGAAGAATTACTTGCTATGACAATTGAGGATATATCGCATCCTGATGATTATGGAAATGATTTTCAGCAATTTAATCTTCTATTAACCGGTAAAATCTCTTTTTACACAATGGAAAAAAGATTTATAAAGAAGGATAATTCCATCCTGTTCTGCAGATTAACCGCAAATCTTAATAAGGATATTAATGGAAAACCGATATATTCAATCGGTTATATCGAAAATATTACTGAGCAGAAAAACTCGCTTCAAAAAATATCCGAAATAGAAGAAAGATATAAAGCCATTCACAATATGTCAGGGGAATTTATTTATATATATGATCTGAAAGGAAATTTTATTGAAATTAATGAAGCAGCTGAAAAAAGGCTGGGATTTACAAACGAAGAACTTAAAAATGTAAATATTCGCAGTTTGATAGTCAATGATGATGATATAAAGCTATTGGATAATCGTTTATCCGAATTGATTAAGGGAAACAAGATTACAGCTACAGAGTCCTATAAAATTAAAAACAAGTATGGTGAATTTTTAGAAATCGAGTCTAATGTATCTTTGCTCCATAAGGATGAAAAGCCTTATGCATTCATAGGTATTGCAAGAGATTTTACCGAACGAAACCGTATATACTCAGAGCTGAAGAAAAGCAAAGAATTATACAAACTTCTGGTAGAGAACCAAACTGATTTCATAGTAAAAGTTGATCCCGAAGGAAGCTTTTTATATGTGAGCCCCAGTTATTGTGAATTCTTCGGAAAATCTGAGAATGAACTTCTAGGAAAGAAATTCTTTCCATTTGTCCATGACGATGATATTAAAAATACCCGATCAGCTTTTCAAGCTTCATTAAAACCTCCTTTTGCAACTTATGTGGAACAGCGCGCATTTACTAAACTCGGATGGCGCTGGCTTGCCTGGGCCCATAAAGCAGTACTTGATGATATGGGAAAGGTTACTGCTGTGCTGGGAACCGGCAGAGATATAAATTATAAAAAACTCGCAGAGATTGAAGTATTAAAAAATGAAGAGAGATACAAGGAAACAATAAATTTTCTCCCCGTAAGTGTTTATGAATTTGACATTAACAAAAATATAACATTTCTTAATAAGAAAGCAAAAGATCTGACCGGTTTATCCGATGAAGAAGTATTTTCGTCTAACCTAAATCCGCTCGATTATATAGTACCTTCAAATATGGAATATGCAGGTAAAAGCCTTGAGAGAGTATTAGTAAAAGGAGAACTAGTTAATGGCACAGAGTACAAGATCCGCCATAAGAATGGCATGGAAACCAATGTACTTGCTAATACTGCGCCTATATACAATAATGGTAAAATTGTTGGGGTCAGAGGTGCTGCAATTGATATAAACGAGCTAAAAAAAATTGAGGAAAAATTAAGAGAATCGGAAGAAAAATATAGAAACCTTTTTGAAAAAAACTTCTCCGCAGTGATTGTGTCGGATATTAATGGAAATATAATCGACTGTAATCAGGCTTTTGCGGAAATGCTGGGTTTAGCAAATGTTAGTTCTGCAAAAAAAATGAATATAAAAGATCTTTATGGAGATTTAGAATATAGGGAAAAAATTGAAGAATTGTTAAGGAGCAATGGTGAAATAAAAAATTATGCGTTCAGAATGAAAAATATTAGGGGTGAGACAAAATATATAATCGGAAATGCAGCTGTTGATTATGATGATAACGGGGAAATAAAAACTATAAGAAAATATTTAACCGATAATACTGAAAAAGAAATTGCCCAGCAAAAACTGGAAAATTATAAGAATCACCTTGAAACAGTTGTACATAAAAGAACTGAACAGCTTAAACTAGAACTTGAAAAACAAAAAATTGCAGAGGAAATAATCCAGAAAGCTTTTCAAAAAGAAAAAGAATTAAATGAATTGAAAACTAGTTTTATTTCTACGGCATCCCATGAATTCAGAACACCTTTGACTTCTATACGTTTATATACTGATCTTATTGCTATGATGGGTAAAGAAATTAATGAGATTGAATTGAAAAATTATATTGAGCATATCCAAACTTCTGTCAAAAATATGACAACACTTATAAATGATGTTCTGACGTTGAGCAGAACCGATACCGGCAAAATATATTTTACTCCTTCTGTAATTGATTTACATAGGTTTTCAGAAAATATTTTATCCGAGATTAAAGATATTTGCTCTCCCAAGCATACACTTATTTTTAACTATAAAACTTCTAGGAATAAATTTTTACTTGACGAAAAGCTTTTAAGACATATATTTTTAAACTTATTGTCTAATGCAGTAAAATATTCACCGAATGGAGGGACTGTTTCTCTTGAAATAAATATAGATAATAATCTTATATTATTTATTTTTTCGGACGAAGGAATGGGGATTGCTGAAAATGAATTAATTAATTTATTTGAACCATTCTACAGAACATCCAATAGTCAAGCCATTGAAGGTACCGGTTTAGGGCTGGCAATTGTAAAACGATCTGTCGAACTGCATGGCGGAACAATTGAAATCAACAGTTATTTAAATAAAGGTACAAAATTTTATGTACGGCTGCCGATAATTGATGGAAAGTAAAAAGAAAATTTTAATTATCGAAGATGACAACCCTGTTCGTGACGGGATAGTTATATTGCTTGAGAAAAAAGGGTTTAATGCTCTTTCAGCTGAAAATGGAGAAGAGGGACTTTCATTGATATCTGAGTTTATGCCCGATTTGATTATATCCGATATAATGATGCCGGGTATGAACGGATTTACACTTAAAAAGTTTCTTGAAGAAAAAGAAGAATTCTCTTCTATTCCATTTATTTTTCTTTCTGCTAAAGCTGATTTTAAAGATGTTAGAAGAGGAATGGAATTAGGCGCAGATGATTACATTATAAAGCCGTTCAATGCAAATGATTTATTAAGGGCGATCGATATTAGATTAAAAAAAAGTAATATTCATTTTCATCAAAATTCTATCAAAAAAGAAGAGGAAAAATTAGGTGAGGAAAGCACAATTTTTGTGGACATAGAAGATAATCCTCGTTTCATTAAAGTATCTGAAATAGTTGCTATTACTGCAACCGGAAATTATACCACTATTCATCAATCCGGAAAGAAAAAATCATTAGTTAGAAAGACATTAAATGATTGGGAAAAACAGCTTTCTGAAAAATCTTTTAAAGGATTCATCGTTCAACGATTATAAATATAAACAGGGTTGAAAAGATGATCAAATGGAGCAGCGGCACATATCTTATTAAGATGTACGATATAGATGAAAAATTAAATGTAAGCCAGAGATACGCTTCCAAACTCCGGAAAAGCCTCTTCTAGAATCTTTATTATTCTTTTACACATATCGTTTGCATACCTAATACATCACTTAAACCAAATACCTATCATTTGTCACATTATAGTAAAAGAGTCTCATTTTTATTCGAAAATAATTCTTATACAAGGAGATTTATGAATAATATACTGATTGTCGAAGATGATAAAGATATAAGGAATGGTATAAAAACACTGCTTCTAAGTAAAAACTATTCCATCATTGAAGCAGAAAACGGAAAAATTGCATTAGAAAAAATAGATAAAAATTTTCCAGATTTAATAATTAGCGATATAATGATGCCGGAATTGTCCGGAATAGAATTTTATAAAAAATTCAAAAATCATCCGGATAGTTACATAGTTCCTTTTATTTTTTTATCCGCTAAGACCGGGCATGAGGATATACGCACAGGGATGAATCTTGGAGTCGATGATTATATAACGAAACCTTTCACTGCTAAAGAATTATTTGATGCAGTTGAAAATAAATTAGTTAAAAGACAACTACTTATAGATAATTTGTTCGAAATTATTGCCCGGAGAATTCCACATGAACTCAGGACACCGCTTGTAGGATCTTTAGGATTTACAGAGTTAATAATGGATAGATTACCTGATCTTTCGCAAAATGAATTAATGGAATTCTTAACTATTGTTCAGAACTCAAATCAGCGGCTTCATAGAGTTATTAATGAGATCTTAAATGAATTCGAATCCAAATACATGAAAGTACTTAATTCAGGGGATAAAATTTCTTTAAATATAAGATGAACAAAATACTATGTTGAACAATGATAATCTTGCAGTTTTACCAATAGTGTAAAAAATAATCGAAAGAGAATATAATTTTTCGTAGAGTTGAATTTAAGTTAATAACTATAGGAGTAAGTAAATGAACAACTTGATAGCATCAGAAATAAAGCAATATCTAACCTTCAAGCTTGGAGATGAAGTTTTTGGAGTTGATGTTGCACAAATAAGAGAGATACTGGATTACATTAAGATTACAAAGATACCTCAAACGCCCGATTTTATGTGCGGTGTAATTAATTTACGGGGGAATGTTGTTCCCGTAATAGATATGAGGTTAAAGTTCGGATTGGAAAAATCAAATACAACCGTGGATACTTGTATTGTAGTAGTTGAAGTTGAACTGGAAGGCGAAAAGACAATACTAGGAGCTTTAGTTGATTCCGTCCAGGAAGTTTTTGAACTTGATCCGGAAGATATTGAACCTGCACCAAGAATAGGTATAAGGTTAAATATTGATTTTATTAAAGGAATGGGTAAGAGAGATGATAACTTCATTATACTTCTTAACATTGATAAAGTATTCACTTCCGAAGAGCTTTCAATTATAGAGAAAACACAGGAATCGTCAAATAATTAAATGAATTAACAAATATAAAATAAAAAGGAATAAAACAATGAAATGGTTCTATGATCTTAAAATAAGTGTAAAGTTAATTGCTGCATTTATGATATTATCTGCAATAACAGCTTTTGTTGGTTTTCAGGGGTTAAACAACATGGGAACAATTAATGATATGCTCAATTCTTTATATACTAATGAAACCATTGGAATTTCATATGTCAAAGAGGCAAACATAGATCTAATTTATTTTGGCAGGGCTCAAAATAATTTTCTACTTGCTTCGACTAAAGAAGAAAAGGCAAAATTTCAGGATGCAATGGACAATTATGAAAATTTATTAAAAAGCAATATTCAGAAAGCCGAACCACTAATAAAATCGGAAAAAGGTAAAGAATTAATTGCTGAATTTAATAAAAGTTGGATTGGATATAAAAAAACTGTTCAAGAGGTAATTTCTATTGCTTCGGGAGAAAATCTATCATCAAATAGAGAATCTGTCGACCTGGCAAAATCAACAGCCCGTCAGCAATCCGATCAAATAGATACAATTTTAAGTCAGCTTGTTAGAATAAAAGAAGGAAACGGCCGCGATCTTTATAATCAAAGCGATGTTGTCTATGCTGAAGCAAGACAATATATGATAATACTTATTATAGGTGCCATGGGGTTGGGAATAGCATTCGGGATATTTATATCCAAATTAATAAGCAAACCATTGATTAAAGGAGTTGATTTTGCTAAAAGTGTAGCCGTCGGTGATTTAACTCAGAAAATAGAAATAAATCAAAAAGATGAAATCGGACAGCTTGCAGTTGCTTTAAATGATATGGTTGAACATATTAAAGAAGTAGTTGAAAATGTGAAAACTGCAGGGAATAATGTAACTGCAGGCAGTCAGGAATTAAGCTCAAGTTCTGAACAGATGTCTCAAGGAGCTACCGAACAAGCTGCAGCTGCCGAAGAAGCCTCTTCCTCCATGGAACAAATGACCGCTAATATCAAGCAGAATGCGGATAATTCACAGCAAACTGAAAAAATAGCTTTAAAATCTGCACAGGATGCCAAGGAAGGCGGTAAAGCTGTTGCAGAAACAGTCGAAGCAATGAAAGCTATTGCGGGTAAAATTTCTATTATTGAAGAGATTGCGAGACAAACAAATTTACTTGCTTTGAATGCAGCAATAGAAGCAGCCCGAGCCGGTGAACATGGAAAAGGTTTTGCAGTTGTAGCGTCAGAAGTAAGAAAACTTGCAGAAAGAAGCCAGACAGCTGCAGCCGAGATCAGCAAGCTCTCTTCTTCAAGTGTGCAGGTAGCAGAAAAAGCCGGTGAAATGCTCTCAATGATTGTTCCTGATATCCAAAAAACTGCGGAACTTGTTCAGGAAATTACTGCAGCAAGCAATGAACAGAATTCAGGTGCAGAACAGATTAATAGTGCAATTCAGCAGCTTAATCAGGTTATTCAGCAGAATGCCTCAGCTTCGGAAGAGATGTCATCAACTGCTGAGGAACTTGCCAGTCAGGCTGAACAGCTTCAATCTTCTATTGAATTCTTTAAACTCGAAAATAATAACAAATCTATTAAGCATCCGGCTAATAATAATAATTTATTGTCGAAAAAAGGTAATAGTACAAATATAGCTCATGTAACTCATTCTGAGAAGCATGTATCTAAATTATCAAATTCAAAAATCGGTAAAACAACCAAATCAAACGGAAATGGTGCTTTAATTGAAATGAATAATAGCGGTGATAAGCTAGATCATGAATTCGAAAAGTTTTAAGTTATTTTATAAGAATTAAATAAAGGCAGCACAGTTTCTTACTGTGCTGTCTGTTATTAATGTAAGGTACTTAATAATTAGGATATTTTTACGATAATAAAATTGAATTACAATTTAAGTCTAAAATATTTTATGGAACAAATAAGCCTTCAAAAAGTAAAGTGGAAAAGTGAATATAGCGTAAATAATGAGCATATCGATGGACAGCATCAAAAGTTATTTGATATACTGAATATCCTTATTGACAATAAAGATGTGAATATTCATTCTAGGATTATTACCGATACTTTATTAGAAATGTTAAATTATTCTGAATATCACTTTAGTACGGAAGAAAAATATATGCTGAAGTTTAATTATCCTGCATATAATGAGCATAAAAAAGAGCATATGGATTTTATCAAGAAAACGAGTCTTTTAAGCTTAAGGGCTATGGAAAATGACGAAACAATTCCACTTGAAATTCTTATTTTTTTGAATGAATGGCTCGTTAGTCATATTCTTAAATCAGATTTCAAGTTAAGTAACTATTTTCTTAATACTGGTATTATTTAATTCAAATTATTTTAATGAACTTCTTCTGCAATAGTTTTATATCCTTTAGCTTGAATTATCACCCCTTTCTTTTTAACTCCTCATTGCTCTGTCAGTACCCACAGCGTCGCAGTTCTATGGTATGCAGGATCTTGAACTTGCTCTAGCACTTGAACTTACCCTTTCTCTTTTTTTATATTAGCTGACTCAATTTTATTCATAAAACATTTTCCGGATGAAAGATCTGCCTGAGCATAAAAAGGGACTATTAGCAGTATTAGCGGCTGCAATGTTATGGAGCACCGGAGGGTTATTTATTAAGCTGGTTACCCTAGACGCTATGCAGATTTCCTTTTTCAGATGTGTTTGGGCAGCAATAGTATTCGCTGTAATTTTTCGAAAACAGGTCTTTCATGCCAATTTATTTACTTTTATAAATGCATTCTCCTACGCTGCTGTATTAATCTTATTTGTTCTTTCTAATAAAATGACTACTGCTGCAAATGCAATCTTTCTTCAATATACTGCACCAATTTATGTATTAATATTTGAACCGATAATGAATAAAACCAACTATGAAAAAATAAATATTGTAACGATAATCATTTGTTTCATAGGTATGTTATTGTTTTTTATCGGTGAAATTTCTCCGGGATATATGTTGGGAAACATTGTTGCACTTTTATCAGGGATTGCTTTTGCTGCATTCATGCTCGGTATGAGGAAAAACAAGAAAGAATACCAATTCAGTGCTATTTTTTACGGGAATATAATAGTCTTCTTATTTTGTACTCCGTATATGTTTGGCATAAACAACCTTTCGCTGAATAATTTCTTAATGGTATCTTATCTTGGAATATTTCAAATCGGTACGGCTTATATTATATTTAGTTACGGATTAAAAAGAGTGCTTGCTATCGAGGCTTCTTTATTATCAATGATTGAACCAGTTCTCAATCCTGTCTGGGTATTTTTAGGATATGGTGAAACCCCTTCCTTTATGGCTATGATTGGAGGTGTGATAATTATATCTGCAATAATGGTTAGGACATTTATTTTAGAGTCGCCTGTTATGAAAGGAAGACTAAAACAATGAGGAACCAATTCCAATATAATTTTCTAGAGGAACTTCATTGTTTAATCACCACTTTATAAAATTGGCATCTCTTAAAGAATGGGAAAAAATTATTCCCCTCTCAAAACAAACAAGGTAGAATGAATAAAAAGCAGAATCTTCCTGTTCATTCCATTTAATAGTGCCATTTGTTGTAATTAAAGCCATAAAAAAAATATTTTTTCTAATATTAATACATGATTATATTTGTATTTCAAAGTTAATATAATGGAAATCATTACTTTTAGAAATAAAAAAATTTTGTATTAAATGACTGTATCCAATATAATAGTATCGGAAAATATGCTTGAGGTTACTTGTACAGGAGACGTGTCAAGTGACGGTTTATTAAATTTAATCAATACAATAAAAATGCTGCTTACTAAAAAACAGGAAGTAAAAAATATTCTTGTGGATCTGACAGGTATAGAAGGTAAACTTAGTTTTATGGAACACTTTTCCATCGGAGAAGATATTGCAAAAAAATTAAAGGGATATAAATTAGCCGTTGTTACTAAACCCATTGTAGTAAATAAGGTGGCTGAAAATGTTGCAACAAAGAAAGGTGCCAGTGTATTGATGACTTATGACAAACAAAAAGCACTTGACTGGTTTGTGGAATAAATTATCCGGAAATAAAGAGCGAATAATTTATATTTTATTCGCTCAGTTCCGGTTTCATTGGGTTACTATCAAAGTTATTTTACATCAAAAGGAATCGAAATCGATAAAGAAATATTTCTACCCATATTCAGTACACCAAGCGGTTTTAATAAACTCAAATGATCATAATATTTTTTATCCAGCAGATTTGTAACATTTACCGCTGCTTTTAATTTTAGATTAAATAAGTATATATCTGTCCCTAGTCCTGCATCGACTAATGTATAACCCGAAGTAGGAATTTCTTCCGTTGCAGTTCTGTCCTGCTTAAAATAATTTCTTATGCCTATGGAGATATATGGATTCTCTAAAGAGATATATCCGGCAAGATTAATTTTTATTTGACTGATAATTTTATCTGCAGGCATAAACGGAAGATATGAACCGTCATCTTTTTTACCCCTTACAGTAGAAAATGAAGTGCTGATATCTAATAAATTTGTTGCATTCCAGTCAAGACTTATTTCGCCTCCTTTTAAAGAGGCATCCGCCTGCTCAAATCTATAGATCCTATTCTGATTTATAAAATCATTTGACGGCTCAAGAAAAATATAATTCATTACTTTGTTATAAAACAAACCTGCATTAATGCTGAAATCTTTTAAACGGTAGTTCCAGCCAGCATCTATTTGAAAATTATTTTCACTTTTCATTGCGGGGTTTCCAATCTCATACCTGGTTGTTCCTTCATGAACTCCGTTGGAAGTTAATTCGGCAAGGTTGGGAGCCCTGTAACCGGTAGCAAAATTTACCTTAAAATTCATATCTTCTGTTGCAAATATTGAAACTCCGAATGCACCATTTATTAAATTATAGGAATTATCAGCACTGAATAATGTCGTTGAGTCGTTCCCTTTCGTCTCTTTTGTCTGAATATTTTTTGTATCATATCTAATCCCCCCGCTAATTTCAAACTTTTCAAAATCGTGTTTTGCATAAGCAAAGAGTGAAAATTCTTTAGTATCGGCATTTGGAATTAGAATCCTGCCTCCTTCGTTTTCATAACTTTGCTGCCATCCTTGTGAACCAAAAGTCAATTCAGTCTGTTCGGATAAAGGATAAATCCATTCTCCATCATAGGAAAATGTATTTAAAAAGATATCTAATTCGTCATCTGCTCCGGGACTTGCTTTTTCCGATCCCTCTTCCTCTATCCTATGGTCATTTTGAAAGCCTAAGTTTAATTTAACTTTTGAATTTCCGGTAAAAAATGTATTCCTCAAAGAAGCTATATGAAAATCAACTGTATGGTGAGGACCTTCAAATTCTCTTTCGAAATGATCTTCTGCTTTATCCTTAGGGTTATTCAGATCAGCCTCTTCTACAACTCCGAACAAATGGTGAGAAAAATTATAATTCAAAGAGGAAATACCCCATGCTGAATTATAATTTAATACTCCCTGCCCAGAAAATCCTGCGAACCTGGTATTAGGGATTTTATCGCCGCCGCCTGCTAAATAATCTGCATGACTCTCTCCTCCTACATTAATTTGCCAGCTTAAATTCTTCCCTGCTCCTTCAAAACCTAATTCTGTGTTAGCCCCTAATGTATTTGAAAAGATTTGTAAATTATAATTTCCTAAAATTTTACCCGCAGGTGCATTCCTTTCATTCTCAATTTTTATAACACCCCCCATAGCTTCCGAACCATATAATAATGCAGCCGGTCCTTCAATAATTTCAACTCTGCCGACCCCAACATTATCAAGGCCCAAGCCGTGTTCATCCTGCCATTCCTGATTATCGAACCGTAGTCCATCAATTATAGTTGCAATTCGATATCCATACATACCTCTTATTACCGGTTTTGTAATCCCTAATCCGTTGGAAATTTCTGAAACACCCGGAAGACGCGTTAGTGCCTGAACCAGAGAAACAGTTCCGTTTGACTCCAATTCACTTTTTGTAATTGTCTCAATTTTATATGGAATTTTTTCCAGAGACTGAATGGCATTACCGACTACAACTACTTCATTAATTTCTATATTAGTCGGCATTAGCTGTATATCTAAATTTATATCCCTGTTAATAAATAACTTTCGAACTTCAGTTCTGAAGCCAATATAACTATATTGTATAGTAAAACTGCCGTCAGGAATATTTGATATCTTATAATCGCCGTTACGGCCTGATATTGTTCCTTTTTGAAGTTCCGGAATAAAGACATTAACATTATCCAGAGCACTACCGTTCTCCTTATTTACTATATGTCCATCTAACGAATTTTGAGAATATATAAAGTGCATATTCATCAATAAAAAGGGAAGAATGTATAATATATTACTTTTCATCATTCACCTGAATTTATTAAAAAACATTTGTTAATTATTTCAGCGTACAACTCACCGAGCTAATATCAAGCATAGAAATAAAAATTCTATACTTCTAATGTGTACACGATGAATCAGGGATGGATATTTCATGAAAGAAATCTTTCCAAACCTAATCTGTAAAGTTTGAAGAGAGAGCTTTTATAACTGGATGAAATAACCTTTTAGTTGTATTTACAGGAATTTTAGGAATGCAATTCAGGAGGGAGTAATACAATCTCTTTAATTGGTGAATTATAAAAAATAGCTAATTGAGTAAATATTATTTCTTTTTCAGGGGGAAAGTTTAGAATATCCTTATCATTAAGTATATAATTTTTTATTAAATTGTTTTTTGTAGAAAGAGGCTGCGATTGATCATCGGGAACATCAGTCTTGTTTATCTTAAATAATATTTCAAATAATCTGTCTTCAGTTTTGTCATTAATACAATAAATGTACAGACCGTCTTCTTTTTTAATCTCTTTAAAAATATCGTACATCTTGTTTTTATATCTTATTTCATCATCGTCCACCCTTTGAAGGTTTTTCTGTTCTTCCGGTGTTATTTTTAATACGACAATTCTTTTAGAATTATAAAAGCTTTCCTTCGAAAAATCTCTTTTACATTGAAACAGCAAATAATCTAAAAAAAGATTAAAACCGAATGTATTTAGGAAAATTAAAGTTATTAATAATAATGGAATGATTTTTTTCATGTATCGGAAGATAATTAACAATTTTATAATATCAATAACCTCACAGTCTAATTTGTGCTGTGTCGCAAAACAAAGTAGTGTTTATGTATAGTTAATAAAAAAAACACGCTTAGAGACTAAAAAATAGTCTAAAAGCTACGCTATTTCGTTATCTTTTTTGGGAACTGAAGCATTAGAATGAATGCAAATGTTATTGAAGGATATAAGTTTCCCGGTTATGTATTTGTATCAGAGGTTCAGAGGTTTGTTTAGTTCCTGTGAATAACTTTTTTTAAGAAAAGGCCTGTAAGACTTTTTTTATTAGCTGCAAGATCTTCCGGAGTCCCTTCAGCAATAATTTCTCCTCCTTTTTCACCCCCTTCGGGTCCTAAATCTATGACCCAGTCTGCAGTTTTAATGACATCCAGATTATGTTCAATTACAACTATAGTATTCCCCTTATCCACTAATTTATTCAAGACTTTCAATAAAATATTTACATCCTCAAAATGAAGTCCAGTTGTAGGCTCGTCTAAAATATAAAGGGTTTTACCCGTACTTACTTTACTAAGTTCTGTAGCTAATTTTACTCTCTGAGCTTCACCCCCAGATAATGTAGTTGCCTGCTGTCCTAATTTTATATAACCAAGCCCTACATCATTTATTGCTTTTAATTTTCTCTTTATTCTGGGCATCTCGTTAAAAAATCCCAGAGCTTCCTCAACAGTCATTTCAAGAACATCCGAGATTGATTTTGTTTTGAATAATACTTCAAGAGTCTCTCTATTATATCTTTTACCATGACAGACATCGCATTCAACATAAACATCGGGAAGGAAATTCATTTCTATTTTTTTCAGGCCGTCACCGTTACATTCTTCACATCTCCCCCCCCGAACATTAAAGCTAAATCGGCCAGGACCATATCCTCTCATTTTAGATTCAGGAAGCTGTGCATATAAATCCCTTATAAATGTAAATAGACCTGTATATGTAGCGGGATTTGATCGGGGAGTTCGTCCGATTGCAGATTGATCAATCTCAATTATTTTGTCGATAAACTCCAATCCTTCAATTTTCTTATACGGAAGAGGAACTGATTTTGACTTATAAAATTTATTCATTAGAATCTTTACTAAAGTCTCATTTAATAAAGATGATTTCCCTGAACCGCTTACTCCGGTTATCAATGTCAATGTCCCTAAAGGAATTTTTAGGTTTACTTCTTTGAGATTATTACCTCTTGCTCCTTTTAATTCCAGATAATTCCCATTCCCCTCTCTTCTCTTTTCGGGAATCTTTATTTCTTTTTTATCATTTAAATATGACAATGTTAAAGAATCATAACCGTTGGGAGATTCAATTAACTTCCTAGTTTCTCCAGCTAAGCAGACTACGCCTCCGTGTTCTCCGGCTCCCGGACCGAGATCAATCATATAATCGGAGCTTTCAATAGTTTCCCTGTCATGCTCTACAACAATAACAGTATTCCCAAGATCTCTCAAATTCTTTAAAAGATTAATAAGTTTAATATTATCATTTTGGTGAAGCCCGATACTTGGTTCATCCAGTACATAGAGTACTCCTGCAAGTTGTGAACCTATTTGAGTTGCAAGTCTTATTCTCTGAGATTCTCCACCTGAAAGTGTTCTGGCAGATCTATCCAGTGTTAAATAATCTAATCCTACATTTAGAAGAAAATTTAAGCGCGTAGTTATTTCTTTTATTATTGGTTTGGCAATTAAGCCTTCCCGGCCGTTAACTTTAATATTTTTGAAGAAATCAAAAGCTTTTTGAATTGACAGTTTAGTTACTTCACTGATGTTCTTATCCTGAAATTTAACAGCCAAAGATTCTTTTTTTAGTCGTCCGCCTCCGCATGTAGGACATGCAATCGTATTCATAAAAGATTCAACCCATTCGCGCACATTATTAGAAGTAGTGGTATTATAGTAGTTCTTCAAATAACTATATATACCTGCAAACTTGTGCAAATATGTTACAGGTTTACCTCCGCCGTATGAATAGCTGAACGGAATTTTTTCTTTACTGCCGTTTAACAGAATATTTTTCTGTTCTTCCGTTAAATCCTTTAACTTCGTATCGAAAGTAAATTGATATTTCTCAGCTATCACAGTTAATTGGTTAAAAAACCAGATAGACCTTGGTTTACCTAATGGTGCTAAACCCTCTTCATTTATTGACTTTTCCCAGTCAGGAATTATTAGGTTTATATCTATTTCCTTTTTTTCACCTAAGCCTTCGCAATCGGAACAGGAACCATATGGAGAATTAAATGAAAATGAATTTGGTGCTAATTCACGGTAACTTATTCCGCAGTTTAGACAGGCAAGGTGACGGCTGTATACAAAATCATTTTTTTCATCATTTACTATTACAATTCCATTTCCGTAATTTAAACCGACATCAATAGATTCTGAAAGCCTGCTTCTTGAAGACTCATTGACTGTAATTTTATCAATGGCAATTTCAATGTTATGAATTTTATACCGGTCTACCTGAAAACCTTTTGTAATCTCATGAAATTCATTATCAACACGTACTTTTAAAAATCCGTCAGAGAGAATCTCTTCGAAAAGTTCTCGGTAATGTCCTTTTCTGCCTCTAACAACAGGAGCAAGAACTGATATTTTCCTCCCGCTGAGGTTTGTAATTATTGAGTCAATTATTTGTGCAGATGTTTGTTTGGTAACCGGTTTTCCGCAATTATAGCAGTGGGGGATGCCCAGTCTTGCATACAATAAGCGCAAATAATCATATATCTCGGTAACAGTACCTACAGTTGATCTCGGATTCCCGGAGGCGGTTTTCTGCTCAATTGAAATAGCAGGACTTAATCCTTCAATTAAATCCACATCCGGTTTTTCAAGCATATCAAGAAACTGCCTTGCGTAAGCAGACAGAGATTCTATGTATCTCCTCTGCCCTTCCGCATATATTGTATCGAATGCCAGAGATGACTTGCCTGAACCGGAAAGTCCTGTTATAACAGTAAATGAATCGCGGGGAATTTCTATATCAATATTCTTTAAATTATGCTCCCGTGCACCTTTTATTATAATAGTTTCTTTTTCCAAATTATCCGTATTTTAAAAATTCAAACTTGTATATTACTTATAGAGTGTTTGATAATCAATTTAATTAGTTCTGACCACTGCAGGTTTTTTACATACTATGAATAACTTTAATAAATATTTAACTGTACAGAATTTTAATGAAACTTCATTAAAAGAAAAGAGTTCCATTTTTATTGCTCAGGTTTATCCTGTTGAAAATGAAACTGCCGCAATTGAAACTTTAGGTCAAATTAAAAAGAAATATTACGATGCTTCGCATCATTGTTATGCATACATTTTACTCGACCAAAAGGTAAAATATTCTGATGATGGCGAACCCAATGGAACCGCAGGCATTAGAATATTAAATGCAATAAATCATTTTAATCTCAAAAATATTTTAGTTATTGTTATTAGATATTTCGGCGGTACTAAACTTGGAATAGGCCCCCTGGGAAAGGCTTATTACAATTCTGCAGTACAATCCCTGGAAAGTTCTCTATTTATCGAAAAAATAGGTTACAAAAGAATTCTAATCGAAGCAGATTTAAATTTAATAAATAGTATTTATCATCTCATAGATCAATTTAAAGGCAGAATAAATAAATCGGATTTTACTTCTGATATCAAATTTGATTGCTTTCTGCCTTACGAAAATTCCGCACAATTTATATCAAGTCTCAATGAAATTTCAAAAGGAAAAGTAATAATTAATGAAGCAGAAAAAATTTTATATATATAAAAACTACCGGAGTTAAGCAGAAGCAAAGATGACATCTTTAATAGATAACCATCTTTAATTTTTTATTAAAATTAAAGTTTTAGAAATGTTTATTTTTTAAAAATAAAAGATGTCATCTTCAAATACAGGTTCTCGATTAACTTTTGTTAATTACTCTTTTGCCTTTTCTCATTATTCAAGTACATCTTAGCCCATTCGAGATCAGCTAACAATTCGTTAAGATTTATTAACCCTTCCTGGGACATTGCAAAGAAATTATCACTAAAGTGTTTTTTTAATTGCTCATCCGAATCTTTAATTGTCATTTTTATTTGCTCTTTAACCTTCTTTATATTTGACGAAAAATCTGATTTTATATTCTCCATAGAAGTAACTTCGGGATTATTAGTCCCGTTTTGAAGAACACGCATTAAACCTCTTAAGTATTTTGCAGTAAAAGCAAGCTCTTGAAATTCTTTTCCTTTACCTGTTCTCATACTTTCTTCATATATTCTTAGCAGTTCAGCCTTTTTATTCAAGTTTGTTTTAGAAAACTTTTCGACTTCATTGACAAAATCACCGGCAGTATTTGAAAAATTGCTTGACATATTCATTTTTAACTTATTTATTGAATTAAGAGAAAGAAAGGATTATAATATTAACTTTTTATACCAATACCTAATCCATCTCCAATTGGCAATATCGTAGTTTGGAGATTCTCTTGAGATGTAAAAACAAGGTTAAAATCTCTTATATGTTTTGTAGAGATTTTATAGTTTTGAGGTACTCTTTTGCTTGCAGCATAACCATGCCATAAAAGATTATCGATAAAAATCATTCCTCCTTTTTTTAAAAGTACCAGCGAATAATCGAAAAGTCTTTTATAATCTTCCTTGTCTGCATCTAAGAAGATAAAATCGTATTTTTTCTTCAGTTGAGGCATAATACTTAATGCATCGCCTGTAAATATTTTTATTTTTTCTTCAAGTCCTGATTTTTGAATATTCTCATTTGCCTTTTCGACATTATCTTCACTTTTTTCTATAGTATGAATAACTGATTTCTTTTTCAAATTTCTTGCTATTCGTATAGTTGAATATGCGATGGCTGTTCCAATTTCAAGAACTCTTTTAGGGCTTATTAATTGAATTAATTGTTCCATAAAATCAGCAGCTTGCCAAGATAAAATCGGTACATTATGCTCTTTTGCATAAGCTTCCATCTCCAATAACAATGGATCACTTTCTTTTCTTAATTTAATAAGATATTCATCTTGTGAAGGGAGTAAAATTTCACTCATATAGAGAATAATAAATTTTATTGGAAATCAAATTTAAGAATTTCTAAATAAAGAGGGAATATAAAATCACCTGATTTTTACAAATTTGATTTTAATTTATCTTACAAGAACCATTTTACGGCTATAAAACTTACCATTAAGGTTCAAAGTATATATATAGATACCGCTTGATGCCTTTGAATTCCAGTTTGTTGTTCCATCCCAGTATAGAGTATTAACCCCTGGATTCGAAACACCAGTAAATAAAACTTTAATTCTTTCTCCTAATACATTATAAATTATGACGTTAGCGTTTTCATTTCCTGGTGAATTGAATCTTATTTTTGTTTTAGTAGTAAAGGGATTCGGTCTGTTTTGATCTAAAACTGAATCAATAAAAGCGATTTCTGTTATGGAGGTGTCATTGTTCTTTTGAATTAATAAATCGCCATAGTTGAAAGAATAATTAACCTTTTCCGGCTCTCTGTAACTTACGCCCGAACTATCTGAATATGTAAAATAAAATTCGGCTTTTTCACCGCCCGTTAAAATAGGGATATTTGAATCATATTTTAATTTACCGTCATATCCCATAGTCAATTGAGTAATTTCTGTATTCTTTTCCAAAATATTTAATTTTACCGTTAAAGGATTAATCGACAGGTTATTAAGGAATATTTTATGCAGCCTATATTCTCCATTTGCATTTTCCAAATTCGGGAATGAAATTGCTTTTGAAGCCGATACCAATCCATATCCTCTATTATTGTCCGGTGTATAATAACTGTCGGCAGTTTTCATCAAAATGTCTCTCGCCTGAACATTGGTTAAATGGGGATAGGCAGATAATAATAATGCTGCTGCTCCTGCAGCTAAGGGAGTAGCATATGAAGTGCCAGCTCCTGATCCATATGCAGCTGAATCATCCGGGTTGGCATGATAAACATCCGCTCCCTGAGCGACAATATCCGGTTTTATTCTCCCATCATAACTAGGTCCTCTGCTGCTGAATCCCACTACTACATTACTATTATCAACTGCACCGACTGCAATTGTATTGAAGCCGTCTGCAGGAGCAACTATATAATGCCATTTTTGGTTCCCTTCATTGCCTGCTGCAGTGATTGTTAAAATTCCCCTCTGGAATGCAAGTTCTGCCGCCTTAGTTACAATTGTGCTTTTTCCATCCATATCCATATAAGTATATGAAAATGTTGTATTATCAAATTCACTATATCCTAGAGAAGAGCTAGTAACATCAACTCCTATTGAATCCATCCAGATCAAAGCTCTTGCATAGTTATCTTCTTCTATATGAGTTTCACTTCTTTCATCTTCAGTTTTTGCTAAAATAAAATCTGCACCAAATGCAGGTCCTATAATTCTGCCTTCTTTGAATCCGCCGATAATTGAAAAAACATTTGTTCCGTGTGAGTCCTGTCCTCCTATATCTTCAGCTTGATTGGCAGTAACGCTATCATTAAATACAAAATCATATTCTGCTATCACTTTCCTGGCAGACAATGCTTGATGAATTTTCCATCGGAAGCCACTGTCTAATAAACCTATCACAACTCCTTCTCCATTTATCCCTTTGGATTGAACCACTGGAACATCTATAAGATTATCCTGCTCAAATGAAGGTCCATAATCAAAGTTATTAATTGCTGAGCTCTTTTTTATTGATGGAATACCGGTTTGAATATTTATCCGTTTATATATCAATGTTTTTACAGGTTCAATTTTATCAACAAAGGATAGCCCTGAAACCTTATTTTTCTGTTCATCAGTTAAAATAGCAGAAACAGCATTAAACCATTTTAATTTCCCAGATATTTTGACTCCAGAAATAGCCAGCTCATTCAAATATTCTTTTTTTATCGGGATATCCTCATAAGTTATATAGTTCTCCCCCATGCTTTTTTTTCTTCGTTCAATGCTTCTTTTGGAAAGGGAATTCACTGCATCATTATATAAAGCAGAACCTTTATTTAAAGATGCGGATTTTGTTATCCCTTTATCTTTAAAATATATAAAATATTTTGTTTGAGTATATGATATTGTAAAAAATACAAGTATAAAAAATAAGGTTAATTTCTTCATTTATGTTTAAAAAGTTTAAATTAAATACGGCTTAATATAATCTTTAATGAATGTATAAAAAAAGAGAAAGATAAAGTCCATAATTCAATGTATGGTTGTAAATATCCTGCTGAACCGGATTGAATTAAAGAACTTGCTAATACCTGACACTTGTTTGTTTATATCAATAGACCAATAAATGAAAAATACATTCCCGATAAGCTTATCATCTGGTACAAATCCCCAATAACGGCTGTCCAGGCTATTATCTCTGTTATCACCCATAACGAAATAATAATCTTTTGTGAATTTATATGTTCTAACAGGTTTATCATTAATTGTTATTACTGTTCCTTCGACTCTTACTACTTTCTTACCAAGTTCTCTGTCAATTATAATTCCCCACTCTCTTACGTTTTTTGTATCCATGTTAATTGTTAAACCTTTATAAGGAATTAAGATAGGACCGTAATTATCTTTGTTCCAATTCATATCTTGAGGAAATATTCCTTTCCCATGCTCCCCGCTTCTCATTATATCTGATGAATCAATCAGGGTCATTGGAGGATTTGATACTCTCTTGCCATTAATAAAAATTTTTTTGTCAATAATTTGAAGAAGGTCACCCGGTTTACCAATGACCCTTTTGACATAGTTTTCACTCATTAATGGATTTAGTTCATCAATCTTTCCCGGAAATTCAAAAACAACTACGTCATTTCTTTCAGGTTTATGCAGTTTGAAGATTTGAATTCTGGGAATCTCAACATTAATAATCGGCAGAATATGCGGAGTTGAAATTGAGTAAGCTGCTTTATTTACCAATATGAAATCACCCGGCAGTAATGTATTTTCCATCGAACCGGTCGGTATTTTGTATGCTTCAAGAAGAAAGCCTCTGATGAGCAGAGCTAATATAAAGGTTAATAAGAGTGTAAATAAATACTTTCTTAATTTTACTCTTCTGGTTGGGCTGTTATTCCGATAATCAACTTCTGTAGTATTAATCTCTTTAAAGAGCAATTTATTCCCGCTTATTCATCAATCTGAAGGACTGCAAGGAAAGCTTCCTGCGGGATTTCAACATTTCCTACCCGCTTCATTCTTTTCTTTCCTTCTTTTTGTTTTTCCAGTAATTTTCTTTTACGGGTTATATCACCTCCGTAGCATTTGGCTAAAACATTTTTCCTTAGTGCTTTTACTACAGATTTTGAAATTACTTTTGTACCAATTGCAGCCTGTATATTGATTTCAAACATTTGTCTTGGTATTAATTCTTTTAATTTACTGCAGACTTTCCTACCCCAATCATACGCTTTGTTTTTATGAACTATCATTGATAAGGCATCTACCGGTTCACTGTTTAAAAGTATATCAAGTTTTACGAGTTCTGATTCTTTATATCCTATATATTCATAGTCGAAAGAAGCATATCCGCGTGACATTGATTTAAGTTTATCATAAAAATCAAATATTATTTCTGAAAGGGGAAGTTCAAAAAGAAGATCTGCTCGTGTTGGATCTAAATATGAAGTATTCTTATAAACCCCCCGCTTTTCCACAGATAGCTGCATCAGGTTTCCTACATATTCACTTGGGGATACAATTTGTGCTTTTACATAAGGTTCTTCAATTCGTTCAATATCCCCTGCTTCAGGCATTAGGGCCGGGTTATCAACGATTATTTTTTCACCATTTTTCTGATAAACATGATACTCAACGTTCGGAAGTGTAGTGATTATAGATTGATTATACTCTCTTAGAAGCCTTTCCTGAACAATTTCCATGTGAAGTAATCCAAGGAAACCGCATCTGAAACCGAAGCCAAGTGCTGCAGATGTTTCAGGCTGATATATAAGTGCGGAATCATTTAATCTAAATTTTTCTAATGCATCCCTCAAGTCCTCAAAATCATCTGAGTTAGTTGGATAAAGCCCACTGTATACCATTGGCTTTACTTCTTTATATCCCGGTAAAGCTTTCTTTGCTCCGTTTTTTGACAGTGTTACGGTATCGCCGACTTTTTCATCATGAACATCTTTAACCCCTGCTATTAAATATCCCACATTACCAGCTGAAAGTTCTTCCGTTTTAATTCTTCTTAAACCTAAAATACCGATTTCTTCTGCTTCATATTCTCTATTTATAGCAAAAAATTTAATTTTATCGTTAGTCCGGAGAGTACCGTTAAACAGTCTTATATTTGCAACTGCACCACGGTATGAATCAAAAACCGAATCAAATATTAACGCCTGAAGCGGAGCCTCCGGGTCTCCGGATGGAGCAGGAATTCTTTTTACAATTGCTTCAAGAATTTCAACAATCCCGACTTTTGTCTTTGCCGATGCTAAAAGGATTTCCTCTTCTTTACATCCTAACAGATCCATTATTTGCTTTTTTACTTTATCTATCTCTGCACTTGGCAGATCAATTTTATTTATTACCGGAATAATTTCTAAGCCTGCATCAAATGCCAGGTATAAATTAGAAATAGTCTGTGCTTCAACGCCTTGTGCAGCATCTATAACAAGAAGTGCGCCTTCACAAGCTGCAAGTGAACGCGAAACTTCATATGTAAAGTCTACATGTCCCGGTGTATCAATAAGGTTTAGTATATATTCAATACCATCCGAGGCTTTATATCTCATCTGGATTGCATGAGATTTTATGGTTATACCACGCTCCCTTTCCAGTTCCAGGTTATCCAAAAGCTGTGCTTTTGCTTCTCTTATCGATACTGTGCCGGTATTTTCCAGCAGGCAATCAGCTATCGTGGATTTGCCATGATCTATATGGGCAACTATACAGAAGTTTCTAATATTTATCATTTACTACTTAAAAATTTAAAAACTAAATATACCTACCATGATAGAATATTAAAAGGGGATAAAAACCTATTATCCTATTATGGATATATCTATCCAAAATATTTTATTTTATCTTTCCCGAGAGACCTTGAATTTCCGGAGGCGGATATTTCTAGAGAATTCTAATCCCCAAAGAACAATTATGAGAGATAATCAAACTTTTGAATATCCCGGCGGATTATTTAATACTTTGTTAGACTTCTGCATGTTAAGCGTGTCTGGAGCGTATGTGGAGCGTATGTGGAGCGTATGTGAAGCGTATCTGAATAGGAGATACCTTTAATAAATAGTGGGAGAAAATATATTTAATAATCATACATTTTAAAGACAGGGAATAGATTTAATGATCTAACGATAAATGACCAATCCTAAATCAACTGATTGACTCTGACTTATAGTCCAATGAAGAATAACTAAACTATCGAATGACCGTTGAATCATGTTGATTATAAGTTTCACTATTCGAAACCTTGCATGCTATTTAAGTAAATAATATTTTTGGAACAAAATCTTAAACAAATAATTAGTAATGGAAGTTTACGATTTAGGGTTAGCGTATGTTTGGGAATATGATGATGGATTGCTTGAACTCATCGAAAGAGTCCTCCAGAGTGCCGGTATTTCTACTTTCATCTTATCTTATCATAATATTGCTGAAATACGTGATAAAATATTATCCAGAAAATTAGGTTTTAATTTTTACCTCGATAGAGCATGGGACGTTGATGCTGATTTTGAGGCATTAGGACATACAATCAATAGGAGAAAGACCAGAATTTTCAATCCTTATAAGAAAGTCCTGCATGCTATAGATAAAGCAAGTATGCACCTGGAGTTCATGACTCACGGATTGAATGTTCCATATTCTATTATTATTCCTCCACATAGCGAAATTGAAAATATTGCAATTACCGTTGAAGAATTAGAAATTCTCGGCAGACCTTTTATAATTAAACCATGCAATACAACAGGCGGTGGAGTTGGAGTTGTAACAGGTGCAGAGTCTCTCAGAGAAGTACTTGATGAAAGGTTAACTAATACTGATGATAAATATATTCTTCAGGAAAAAATTTATCCTAGAATTTTCAATGGCAAAAGAGCCTGGTTCCGTTCCTTCTGGGCTTTCGGAAGGCCTGTTCCTGTTTGGTGGGATGATCAGACCCATCTTTATCAAGAACTAAAAGTTGATGAAATAGAAAAATACGGCTTAAGAAAGCTTTTCAGCGTAACAAGGAGTATCGCCAGGATTACAGGACTTGACTTTTTCTCTACAGAAATAGTTTTAACAGATTATGATAATTTTGTTGTAATAGATTATGTTAATGATCAGTGTGATATGAGGTTAAAGTCAAAACATCTCGATGGTGTTCCGGATTCAGTCGGATATCAAATAGTTAATAATTTGCTGAGAACCATTTTAAGGGAGAAAAGAAAAGCTAGAATTTGATTCTTTTATTAAACAAAGATGTGCCTCTATTCCTTTCATATGAGGAGAAATAAGATTTATATCATTTTTATTCTCATAATTATTTTGTTTGCATTGATCTCCTATTTTTACCTTTTTAATATTTATGAAGTGATATATTCGGTTAATCCGGAGGAATTATATGCGGATAACAAATCATCAGTTACAATTACTTCGCAGCCTATCAATGCATTGGGATATAAGTCCCCTTTTAGAAGTGCTCCGTGTGAATTTATAATTAAAGAAGGCGGAAAACTAGTAAATGTTATATTGAAGGAAGATGATAAGGGTATTTTGAAATTAAATGCAAAAGATAAGACGGGGATGGTGATTGTATATATTAAATCAAAATATGCTCTTTTCCCCTCTTTAATTGAAATACATATTTATCCAATTTATCCCGGTATAACCTCAAAATAAAGGACTTTTATTTGTGTAACTACGTAAATTATTGTTATTTTTGTTTTATCGAATCCATACAAAAATATTTATGATGAGAATTAAAACTCTTCTCTTTTTGATTTCGGTTTTAATCACTTCAGTTATCTATGCTCAGGGGACTGCCGGCGATAAAGCAAAGTATGAATATAGAAGCTTAATAGATATGCCCACCGCAGGAATTCTTGAAAAAGGTTTTGTTGGTTTTACAAATGATGTTTTACCTTATGGAGTTTTAATATCAAAACTTGAAGTCGGGATTTTCGATAATATTAGTTTCGGGATTTCGTATGGAGGTGCTAATTTAATCGGTGCTGGAGACCCCAGATGGTACAAACTACCTGGAATCAATATTCGATTTAGGTTATTTAATGAATCTATTACTTTGCCCGCTATTACTCTGGGTTTTGATTCGCAGGGAAAAGGAGAATACTTCGATTCATTAGGCAGATATTCAGTTAAATCTCCCGGTTTTTTTGGAGCTGTCAGTAAGAATTTTGCTTTTTTAGGATATCTTAGCATTCACGGAGCAGCATCTTACTCTTTAGAAACTAAAGATGGGGATAATTTCATCGATATGTATGTAGGTTTTGAAAAGACTTTAGGACCTCATTTTTCAATAATCGGTGAGTATAATTTTGCATTTAATGATAATGCAGTTAGAAGTTTTGGAAATGGGAATGGATATCTGAATATGGGCTTAAGATGGTCTTTGGGGGATGGATTTACATTTGGCTTTGATTTGAGGGACTTACTCGATAATAAAAAAATAAATCCGACGGCTGCAGATAGAGCTATACGGATAGAATATATCAAGAGCATTTTTTAGCAACTCTGAAGATCACAAATTAAGAAATCTCCCATTATTAAACTTTTAAGAACTAAAATTTGTCTAAAGTTTGGAAATTGAATCTGTCTTGTATTCAAAGCTATACAAATGAGTTCATTATATTATACAAATGTTATTTTCGCAACTATTTAAGCTATCATATGAGATGAATTTAACACTTTTATTAGGAACGATTTTTGCCGATATTAGTAAAAGTTTGTTAGTGGAGGTTATAAAATGAAAGTTTCAAAGTTTTACATATTTTCTATTCTTTTAATAGCCGGAATTTTTCTATCCGGATGCTATACACAGGTAGCAATGCGGGACTATCCAAATAGAAATTATAATAATAACGATAATTATAATTACGATGATGATTCTACATATTATGAGGATTCTACTTATTATGGAGATGATAATAATGATTATTATGACAATTACCCACCTTCGGGAAATAGTTATTATTTCGGTTTAGGATTTCCTTACCATCATAGATTTTTCTATAATTATTATCCGTCTTATGCTTTTGGTTTTTCTTATGGAAATTACTATGATCCCTTTTACGGTTCACCATGGGAATGGTGCTATACACCCTATACATGGAATTCATACTGGTATCCATCATATTTAAGTGTTTATGACCCTTATTATTATGGAGGCTATGGTGGTTATTACGGAGGTTATCATGGTGGATATTATTCACATGGCAATCACTTTTATAGAGAAAGAACACGCGGCGGATATACCTTAAGAAATAATATAGGTTCAAGGAGTGGTGAGCGTTCCCGTGTTTCTGCTGGAGGTAGTAGAAATGGCAGTTTGGAAAAAGGTAATACAGCAGGACGTACAAGAGATATAACTACTACAAATCGGTCTAGAGAAATACATACTAATAATTCAGGAAGATCTGCAAGAAATAGTTCTATAAATAAAAGAAATCCGAGAGTTACGGGTGAATCACGTAATCATTCGGTACAGAGGAATAACAATCGTGGAAGAAATGAAAGCAATGTGAGAAGAAATAGTAGTCAAAGAGGTTCCAGAGAACATTCAAATTCCTATCAGCCCAGATCTGGCAGCGGGAATCATAGTTCTTACAATCCTCCTCAAAAAACATATTCTTCTCCGAGAAGCTCTTCACCGCCGTCAAGAACTTATTCATCACCAAGAAGTTCCTCTTCGCCAAGAAGCAGCGGCAGTGGAGGAGGAAGAAGCAGTAGTGGTGGTTCTTCAAGAAGGAGATAAAAAAATGAAAAAATATATATTTAAGTTATTTTTAATAGTAACGGTGGTATTTTCTTTAACTGGATGTTATACCATTATGTGGTCACCCGATGAGCAATTACCATCATCAGAGAATAATAATCAGATATATTATTCTGAACCTTATTACGGAGATTATGGGTATTATTATGATTATCCCTGGTGGTTAACCGGCACTCCGGCTTATGTAACACCTTCAGAATCTCATTCTACCGAAAGAAATAGCGGAAATTCTTCTGTCAGGGATAATAACGGCTCAAGGTATACTCCCGCTGAAAGACCTATTGTTAATACAAAATCGCCGACTAGAGACAGCAATTCAGGTAATAATAACGATAGTTCCGGTTCAGTATCTAAGACCAGTTCAACTAATAATTCCGGCGAACAGACAAGGACTTCAGAAAGTCCAAGATCTAATGACGGCAACAATTCTGCCCGAAACAATAATGGTAGTAGAAATTCTGGAAACGGGAGGAAATAATGTCTGAAAACTTTTATTCTAATTACTGCAAAGTTTTTGCCATCTTAATTATTTGCAGTTCGTTCGCTTATTCGCAGGGTATACCTGATGCATTGCGGCTAGGTCTTAGTGGATTAGGAGCTAATGCAAGGGCTCTTGGAATGGGTAATGCCTACATAGGTTTAAGCGATGATGCCTCAGCAGCATATTATAATCCTGCCGGATTTGGTTTATTAAAACGATTAGAATTTTCCGGTGGACTTGATTATTCAACTTATAACAATAATACTGAATTTTTAGGAAATTCTACTTCATACTCGAACAGCACAACACGGCTGGATAGATTAAGCTTTGCTTTTCCTTTTCCGACAGTCAGAGGCAGTTTGGTTTTTGGAATCTCCTACCATAATACTAAAGATCTTACAGGTGCATTAAAGTTTGATGGGTTTAATAGTGGAAACAATTCTTTGATCCAGGTTTTGAATGAGGATACTTATTATGATAATAGCGGAAACCCGTATAATATTCCTTATGATCTGAGACTTACGGATTCAAATCTTGTAACTCCATTTCGCGGTAATCTTAATCAAAGTGGAACGGTCATAAATACCGGCTCAACAAATAATTGGACCTTTTCCGGTGCTGTTGAAGCTGCTCAAAACCTTTACATAGGATTAAATCTAAATATCATTACGGGCAGCTATAATTCTAATAATGATTATTATGAAGATGATACAAAAGGCTTTTATCAAGGGATAATTTATACAGGTGACAGGACTCCTCCAACGGATTTTCAAACTTTTTATTTGAACCGTGTATTAAATTGGGATATTTCCGGCTGGAGTGCAAAGGCAGGTTTAATTTATCAGTTAAATAATAATGGCAGATTTGGCTTAACTGTACAATTCCCCAAGTACTATAGAGTTAAAGAAAGTTTTAATGTGAGCGGTAAAAGTTATTTTGCTAATACTACTTACGACTTGCCTCAGGATTATAATGATAATGTTAAATATGATATCGTCTCCCCTTTTGAGTTCGGAGCAGGTTTTTCAGCAAATTTTAAGGGATTTATAATTAGTGCTGAAGGAACGGCAATAGATTACTCACAGTTAAAATTTGATAATGCAGATGGTATAAGCTCACAAGATATTGGTACTCTTAATAAGAATATTAAAGATCAATTAAGTGCGGTATTAAATTATAATATTGGTATTGAGTATACAATCCCCAATGTAGGTTTGAGGTTAAGAACCGGTTATTTTGTTCAGCCTTCTGCATACAAAGGCGACCCCTCAAGCTTTAACAGAAAATATTTTACTGCTGGTATTGGTATTCTGGCTCAGGAAACATTAGGTCTCGATCTTGGATGGGCTCATGGTTGGTGGCAGGATTATGGAGATAACTACGGTTCAAATGAATCAAGAACTAATCAGGATATCAAATATGATAAAATAATGATGACTGCAACCTATAGATTTTAATAATTTGAAGTATTTGTTGACTTAAATTTTTAAGCGCTATATTTTTTATATAGCGCTTTTTTATTTAATGGAGGATTTATAAGAGGAATTATCTGCAGAGTAGAAAGTAAGGACTATTATGTGTATAATTTAGATAATTTTGAGATTATCAGATGTTCATTAAAGGGAAAATTCAAAAAAGAATTTAATCTAAAAAAAGATAAGCTGTTCAAAACCGGAATTGCTGTGGTTGGAGATTTCGTTAATTTCGATTTGAATGAAGACGGTACAGGAGTGATTGATGAAATCCGGGAAAGAAAAAATTATATATCACGAAAAGCTCCCAAAATTAAGGGGGCTAGTTACAGAGGCGAGCGCCTGGAACAAATTATTGCTGTTAATATAGATAATCTATTCATAATCAGCAGCGTTTTTGAACCTCAGTTCAATAATAAAGTAATTGATAGATTTATTGTCGCCGGTGAAAGTTCTCATATTCCTATTACAATTATAATTAATAAAGTTGACCTCGATGAAAATAACTCAATTGATTACTGGACCGGCTTGTATGAGGAAATAGGATATAAAACTGTTAAAACAAGTGTTATATCCGATGAAGGTATGGATAAGATAAAAGAGCTTTTGCAAAACAAAAAAAATATGTTTTGGGGTCAATCAGGTGTCGGTAAATCATCAATATTTAATAAGATTTTCCCCGATTTAGAATTAAACGTAGGTGAAATAAGTTCTTATACCGACAAAGGAAAACATACAACGGTTACATCAAAAATGATAAAAATAAATGATAATACATTTATAATCGATACTCCCGGTATTCGTGAGATCGGACCTTTCGGTATAAAAAAAGAAGATCTGGGACACTACTTTTTAGATTTTACTGATTATATTTATCACTGCCATTTTAATACTTGCACCCATTATCATGAACCCGGCTGTGCTGTAGTAGAAGCGGTTAAAAATAAAATAATTTCAAAACATAGATATGATAGTTATTTAAGAATTCTGGAGACGATAGAGGAAGATATAATTTTCTAACATGTCTGTTTATAATTGATCGGTATCAATTACTTTTTTGCTATACCAATTAAAAATTGTAAACTTTTTTTATAAAAACTATATTTATTTTTTAATATTATTTATTTAATGGAAGACCTTATTAACTCTGCGGTAAATTCATTTTCCGGCTTTCTTGATCAAAATAGAACAAATCTTAAAGAATCCAAAGCAGCCAGTCCAATTGTTAGTTTTGTACTAAAAACCGACGAGCTCGATTTATCCGGCAAATTAGACTATCTAATTAAATATTATGAAAGTTCATTCTATTTTGAGAAACCCGATGAAGATTTTTTAATAATTGGAGTTGATGAAATATTTTCTATTTCTGAAAATGGAGATAAAAGGTTTGCAGCTACAGATAAAAAAGTGAAAGAATTAAAAAATAATTTTATAAATAATTGGGATAGTATCTCTCTGGAGAATAAACCTTTATTTGTCGGGGGTATGAAATTTAATGTTGAACATCCGGACGATGATTGGAAGGATTTTAGTGATTCTATATGGTTTATTCCGGAGCTGGTGATTGTAAAAAATAAGAAAAATTCGTTCTTCTTCTTTAATTTTATATATAATTCCTCATTTTCTAAAGTAAATTTAATAGAAAAATTCAAAAGTAAGCTCGAAAACTTAATTAAACCCTTCAAAGTAAAGACTTCAGAAAATGTAAAAATAAATAGAATAACTGGCAATTCACCGAAAGATAGAAAGAAGTGGAAAAGTCTGGTGAATATATGTATGGAAAATATTTTTAATAATAAAATTGATAAAATAGTATTATCCCGGAGAATAGAACTGTTCCTTTCAGGGGAACTTAATCTTGATTATGTCATAAATCATTTTAAAGAAAAATACCCTGAGTGCTATCTCTTTATATTTCATAAAGGCAAATCATCTTTTTTCGGTGCTACACCTGAGAGACTTGCAAAATTTTGTGATGGTATTATAAATATTGAAGCTCTCGCCGGCTCAGCACCGCGAGGGTTATCTGAAGAAGAAGACTCTATTTTAGAGAAGGATCTTCTGAATAATCAAAAAGATATAAAGGAACATGATTTTGTTGTTAATCATATAAAAGATTCAATTTCCGGATTAGTTGAAAACATTACCATAGAAAATGAACATTCTATAAAAAAATTGCGTAATATCCAGCATATCAGCACTGCGATTTCTGCCAGGATGAATTTTCATCATACACCTCTGAATATAGTCAGGGAACTCTTCCCTACTCCTGCGGTTTGCGGGATACCCAAAGAAGTATCTTTAAACCTTATCAAAAAACTTGAAAATTATTATAGAGGTTTATATTCCGGTATAATCGGATGGTTTAATTTCGATGATCATGGAGAATTCGCTGTAGCTATAAGATCTGCTCTAAATTCCGGCAATAAGTTAATTGCTTTTGCAGGCAGCGGGATCGTCGAAAAGTCAGACCCCGATCTGGAATACAATGAAACAGAATTAAAATTTAAACCTATACTCTCTTTATTTCATGAAAATCAATAGAAATATTTTATGGACCGAAACTTTCGTAAAAGAGCTTGCTTCTGCGGGAGTTAAATATGCATGTATTTCTCCCGGTTCAAGAAATACACCATTAACATTAGCTTTTGCAAATTGTAAAAAAATAAAATCTTTTGTTCATATCGATGAAAGAAGCTGTGCATTTTTCGGCTTAGGTCTTGCAAAATCTTCAGGTTCGCCTGTTGTACTTGTATCCACTTCAGGTACTGCAACTGCAGAATTTTATCCGGCTATTATCGAAGCATACCAGCAGAGGATTCCATTGATTGTATGTACTGCAGATAGACCCCCTGAATTACTGGATTGCGGTGCTAATCAGACCATCAACCAAAATAACATATATAAAAACCATATCCGGTGGTTTATTGATGTCGGACTGCCGGAACCTATTGAAAGAAGAATAAAGCACATTAAAGTTGTTGCAAGGAGAGCAGTTTATGAAAGTCTGGTTAGAGCAAAGGGACCTGTGCATTTAAATTTCCCCTTCCGGAAACCCTTCGAACCGGATGCTTTCACCGACGATATAAGTGAAGAATTATTAAATCTTGCTAATGAAATTTCTTTTGATAAAGAAGAATTCTTTAAAGAAGATGATAAAAATATTTCTTCTGAGAAATGGTTTTTAGAAATCCTAAACTATTTTAAAGAATTTGAAAAAGGCTTAATAATCGCGGGGCCGGAAAATTATAACCCCGCATTCCATACAAAATGTCAGTTATTATCTGAAAAATTAGGTTACCCTGTTTTAGCCGACGGTGCTTCTCAATTGCGGTTTGGTCATCATAATAAGCAGAATATTCTTTCAAATTTTGAAGGATTCCTGCGTTCTGAGTTTTTTATTAATAATAATAAACCCGATATTATAATTCAGTTCGGAAGGACTATTACTTCAAAAGCTCTAGATCTCTATCTTGAAAAATGTTCGGCTCCCAGATTTATGATAAATGAATTTGGTGATTGGTTTGATCCTTCCAATAAAGCAACTGCTGCAGTAGCATGCAAACCTTTTCTCTTTTGTCAAAAGATGCTCGATATGCTGACTGCTGAAAAAATTCAAAGGAAAATAAACGGATGGCAGCACACATTTGCTGAAGCTGAAAACATTTCTGATTTAATTAAAAATGAAATTATTGATCAATCTAACTCATTAAATGAAGTCAGAATTATTTCTGAAGTAATTGCCCTCCTCCCTGAAAATTCCCATGTTATGATATCCAACAGTATGCCTATAAGAGATTTTGATTATTTTGCCGGGAATATAGATAGAAATATCGCCATATTTAATAATCGCGGAGCCAGCGGAATAGATGGAATAATTTCTACAGCATTGGGCATTACTGCTCATAGTAAAAGCCCTACATTTTTAATTACGGGTGATCTTGCTTTTTATTATGACTTAAATGGCCTACTGGCTGCTAAAAAATATTCATTACCTCTAGTTATTATTTTAATCAATAATAATGGCGGCGGTATATTTGAAGTATTACCTATATCAAAATATAAAGATGTATTTAAAGAATTTTTTATCGCTTCTCATTCTCTTGATTTTTCATATTTTGTTAAAGCTTACAGCGGGAGCTATACTTTAATTAAGGATTGGGATAATTTTCGTGAAATATTTTCTTCCGCATTGAAGAGTAAGAATTTCTCGGTTTTGGAAGTGAAAACAGATGCTCTCGAATCTCTGGATTTAAGGAAAAAATACTGGCAGGAAATTGAAAAACAATTACTGCAGCAGCCTGAACCTATTTAATATAATTATATGCTGATAGATATTTCCGGTATAAATATTTACTTTGAAAAATATTTAAATGATGCTCATGGTCTGACTAGCGATCAGATAGGTTCAAATAACGTAGTGCTTATTCATGGATTTACCGGTTCCACTAAAGACTGGGAACCAATTATTCCACATCTCTCAAAAAAATTTAATTACTATTCTATAGACATAATAGGACATGGTAATAGTGATTCCCCACCTCAAGAAAAATATTATACTCAGGCATCAATAGTTGAATTACTGAATAAAATTATTAAGGAAGTTATCAGCGGAAAATTTATTTTAGTAGGATATTCAATGGGAGGCAGGGTTTCAGTTTCATATGCTGTAAATTATCCCGATAAAATTGAAGGCTTAATCCTTGAAAGTACTTCAGCCGGTATAGAAGATAATGAGGAGAGAAATATCAGAAAACAAAGTGACGAAGAACTTTCTAAATTTATTGAAAAACATTCAGTTGAAGAATTTATAAGTTTCTGGATGGAGCAGGATATTTTTAATACACAAAAGAGATTTGCCAATTCAAAACTCAATGCAATTAAAGATATAAAATTAAACAATAATAAAACCGGATTAGCTCTTTTTTTAAGAGGATTTGGAACCGGCCAAATGATTCCCTTATATGACCAACTCAAAAAAATTAAATCAAAAACTTTATTAATTACAGGTGATCTAGATGATAAATTCAATTTAATTAATAACTATATGGCCAGCCTCTTCCTTTCTGCGAAACATGTGACTCTAAAGAATTCGGGGCATAATACACATCTTGAAACACCGAATTCTTTCATTAAAACAGTTAACAACTTTTTAGACTCACTATAATTAACCAAATCATTGGTTAACCATTAAATAATTTTCGAAAATCTAATAAATACAGTTTGAACGGATATTCCGGTTCAATTTTTCAAAGCCTATTTCATTCCTCACAAATGATATTATTCATGCCTATCTTTTGTATTTTTTCAATATTTTTGCTTATTAAGAAAGAAAGGATTATAAAATGAGCTTTGAATGGAAAAAAGTTAAAGATTATGAAGATATTATTTATGAAAAAATGGACGGGATTGCTAAAATTACAATTAACCGTCCTGAAGTAAGGAATGCATTCCGTCCTGAAACTGTTGTTGAAATGTATAATGCCTTTTCGGATGCCCGTGAGGATCAGAAGATAGGTGTAATTCTTTTAACTGGTTATGGACCTGCTGAAGATGGTAAATATGCTTTTTGCTCCGGCGGAGATCAAAAAATCAGAGGAGATAAAGGATATGTTGATAGGGCAGGTGTTCCGAGACTTAATGTTCTGGATCTTCAGAAATTAATCAGAAGTATCCCTAAAGTAGTGATTGCCCTTGTTGCAGGGTATGCCATAGGCGGCGGACATGTACTGCATGTAGTTTGCGATTTAACTATTGCTGCCGATAATGCAATATTCGGTCAGACGGGACCGAAAGTAGGAAGTTTTGATGGTGGTTTCGGTTCAAGCTATCTTGCTAGGATTGTCGGACAGAAAAAAGCACGTGAAATCTGGTATTTGTGCAATCAGTATAGTGCGGCAGAAGCAGAGAAAATGGGCTTGGTGAATAAAGTAGTTCCTGTTGAAATGCTCGAAAAAGAAGGTGTTGAATGGGCTAAAAGAATTCTGCAGAATAGTTCTATGGCTATTAGATTACTAAAATCAGCCTTCAATGCCGAGCTTGACGGTCAATCCGGAATTCAGGAATTAGCGGGTAATGCAACTTTGCTTTACTATATGAGTGAAGAAGCTCAGGAAGGAAAAAAAGCTTACCTCGAAAAAAGAAAGCCTGAATTCAATAAATTTCCTAAATTACCGTAATCATTTAAAATAATTTATATTCTTATGAATAATAAAGAGAATAAAATAAAATACTGGGTTATTGCCAGCCGTCCAAAAACTCTTTTAGCTGCTTTAGTGCCTGTTATGGTAGGTTCTGCTGTTGCTTTTAACGAAAGGAAGTTGGTTATAGTTTATACAATCGTTGCCCTTGTTTGTTCTGTTTTAATCCAGGTAGGAACAAACTATGCAAATGATCTTTATGATTATGTAAATGGTGCCGATAATGAAAAACGGAAAGGCCCAAGACGCGTTCTAGCTTCAGGTTTAATTTCAGTAAAGGAAATGAAGGTTGGAATTATTATAACTTTTGGATTGGCTTTTCTGTTCGGACTATTTTTAGTTTATAAGGGGGGATTGGTAATCTTAATAATTGGTATACTGTCTATCCTTGCAGGTCTTGCTTATACTGCCGGACCTTTCCCTCTTGCATATAATGGATTGGGTGATATTTTCGTTTTTATGTTTTTTGGAATAGTCGGAACTGTTGGGACATATTATTTACACACTAAAGATCTTTCATTAGTTTCTTTTATAGCCTCTGTCCCTGTTGGAGCATTAATTACAAATATTTTAGTTGTAAATAATTATAGAGATATCGAGGAAGATAAAGCTGCCGGGAAATTTACTCTTGCAGTTAAATTTGGAAAAACATTTACCCGCTATCAGTTTATTTCATTAACTCTAATTTCTTTCTTAATTCCGGCCGTATTATATATATTTTTCAATTATTCAATTCTGATATTCCTTCCCTATTTTACTTTCCCAGCCGCTTATAAAATTATAGTCATGCTATATAAATTAAACGGTACGGAATTAAATAAAACTTTAGAACTTGCTGCTAAATTATCTGCATTATTTGGAATCCTTTTTTCTATTGGATTAGCTTTGTAATTAATACTGGTTTTATGAACCCAATTTGTGGACTCATTGAAAATATTGATTCGATTAATCAAAGATCTTTGTTCATTTTACACAATGGAAATAAAATTTTCTATTCGGATTTTTATAAAGATATAATGGTTCTTTCATCATACCTGGCAAATATAGGGGTTAAAGAAGGTGATAAAGTAGCAATTATAAGTGAAAATAACCCTGATTTAATTGCAATTACATTTTCTATCTGGAAATTAAAAGCCGTACCTGTTCCAATAAATATTAAATTATTACCTAATGAAATTGAAGAGCAAATTGTTTTTGCAGACTGTAAATTAGGTTTGATTAGCAGCAATATTAAAATAAACTTAAATAAGTTTGACATTAGGATTATTCATTTTCCCTTTGAATATAGTGTCTACGAACATGATTTCAGACAAAAAATTTAATAAACAGGATACTGCTTTAATATTATTCACATCAGGTTCTTCCGGTAAAAGTAAAGCTGTCATGCTCACTTTTGAAAACCTAATAGAAAGTTTTAGAATAGGTAATCAAGTTTTAAAGCAAAGCGAAAATGATAGATGGCTTGCAAGTCTGCCATTTTATCATATTGGAGGATTTTCAATTTTTATTAGAACTTACCTGGCAGGTGCTTCTATAATAATCCCTAATTCATTAAAAATTGAAGATATTATTTCTACTCTAAAAAAAGATAAACCAACCCTGGCATCTTTTGTTTCGGCTCAGTTACAGTTATTAATTGAGAAAAACATTAAACCAAATAAGGAACTGAAAAACATTTTAATAGGCGGCGGATTTACTTCTGAAGAATTATCTCTAAAAGCAATAAAAAAGGGATGGAAAATAACGAAAGTCTACGGTTCCACGGAAGTATCCTCATTTGTTTCTGCTATAACATATAACGAAATTATTAACAGGCCTGGGTCATCTGGAAAAGCTTTATATCCAAGTGAAATTTCAATAGTAAACGAAAAAAAAGAAATAGTACATGTAAATGTTTTAGGAGAAGTTATTATTAAGAGCCCTGTTGTAACAAAAGGATATTATAAAAATCCTGAGGAAACTTTTTCTAAATTAATTGATAAATTCTATTATACGGGAGATATAGGGTTCAAAGATAAAGACGGCTATTTATTTATTGAAGCAAGACGAAATGATTTAATTGTTTCAGGAGGTGAGAATATCGTCCCTAAAGAAGTTGAATCAGTTATTTTAAGTCATCCTTATGTCAAAGATGTCTTCATATTTGGGATAGATCATTATAAATGGGGACAGGAAATTTCGGCTGCAGTTGTTCTCAGAGAGAACAAGAAAATTAGCTCCTCCGATTTAAAAGCATTTCTAAAGGATAAATTAACATTTTATAAAATCCCAAGAAAAATTTACTTTATAAAAGAAATTCCTAGATCAACGCTGGGAAAAGTTCAAAAAGAAAAGTTATTAAATTCCCTATTTACCGACTAATATTTTCTCTAAACCTTTCTTAACATTTTCAACTATTTCTATTTTCTGCCATGTATTTTTATTAACAAAAATATGGACTGTCTTTACCTTTGTGCAAATTTCTTTTCTGACATTCTTAATCTCATAATTAAGTTCAAAGGAAGAAGTCTTTAAATTATTCACATGTATTTCTACTGTTACTACTTCACCATATTTAATTGGTTTGTGGTATGATGCTTCGCTTTTTAGGATGGGAACTATATACTTCTCATTAGTCCAGTAATCTTCACTCAGATTAAAACTTTCAATCATCTCTTCATAAGCTGAATGACAAAGTTCATATACTTTTACAAAGAAGAAAATCCCTGCAGGATCGCAGTCAAAAAAATTTATTCTTTTTTTTATACTAAACAAAATCTTCAGGTTTTAGCAAAATCAATTATTTATTAAATTGGACTAAGAGCAGAATAACTGTCGCAATACTGCCAACTATGCTTAAATATCTGCCCACAACCCCCACGTAATAATTAAATGAATGAGCAGGATTTTTAGGGACATAAATAAAATCACCGTTTTCAACAGAAACATTTTTATATTCAGCCGGAATCCATTCTTTTGACTCTGCTTTTATTATAGAAATATCTCCATCATTAGCTAAATCACCTAAACCACCGGCTCTACTAATATAATATTTGTAATCTTTACCTTCTACATATCTGATATTTCCTGGTGAATTTACCTGGCCAAAAACATAGACAGTATTTATTTTTTGAGGGATTATAATAACATCATTGTCTCTTAATTTCAAATTTCCAACTCTTGAAACATTATCCAAAACACTATCGAAATCCAGTGTTACCTCATTTAACATTTGTCTAATAGCATCATCAACAAAGAAGAATGCTGTATCCTCTTCTGTAAGAGTTGACATTCTTAACATCTTATCTCTTTCAAATTGATAAAGAATTTGATTCGGATAATCTTTAAAAAAATCAGATCGTTTTTCAAGGTCAATTCCAAACTCTTTCTCTAATATAAACCTTATATTTGTTCCTCTTATTAATTTTGCCCTTTTAAGTGATGCATCCTTAGTAAAACCACCTGCAGCAATGATTGCATCCTGAATTGAAGTGTTATCTTTTGTAATAGGAATTTCTCCTGGACGTTTAACTTCACCGAGCACTAAAACCCTAAAATCCTTTCTTTGAGTTTCATCTGCCAGGACTATTATCCTATCCCCGCGTTTCAAAGGGACATCACTATTTATCCCAACTTTTAAAGTATTTAGTGTATTTCCATCATAGCTTAGTCTGTCGATTTCCACCGAATCGACATTTTCATAAGCTTTATTAATCCCATCAGCCAAATCCAGTGCATCGGAAAGTTTGTCTCCATCGACATAATTAAATTTGTTAGGATTATTAACTGCACCGGAAACAGCAAAAAAATCTCTATCCAGGTCTGCCGGGGCAAATATCAAAACATCATCATTTTTTAAATAAGGATTATTAGAAAAATCCCCTGTTTTTCTAAATTTTATAAGATCGAGCTTTATTTCTTCTCCATTCGCTCTTTTTAAAGTAATATTCCGTAAGGAATATTTTTTATATTCTTTTTCCAAAGTCTGCAGTGTATACAGGTCTGTAATACTTCCTTCCGCTCTTAGCTTGGCTTCATTATACATTCTTGTGACAAACTGATCCACCCTTTCAGTAATCAACGCTGAAAATGTGCCGGTAATAATAAAATTCCCTCCAATAGTAACGCTTATTGCTCCCGCATTCAATAACATACTATGATCAATTTTGCTGTTATTATTTATATCCTGTGCCTTATTAAAAACAGCATACAAAAGAACTATGACAATAAAGTATTTTTTCATTTTTTTAAGAGCATTAAATTTATTGTTGATATTGAATTTTATAATAATCCTGGTATTCACCTGAAATAATTCTTCCCCACCAATCTTTATTCTGCATATACCAGTCTATTGTCTGTCTTATGGCTTCCTGAAACGAAAATTCAGGCTTCCAGTTTAATTCTTTTTTTATTTTGCCGGAATCAATTGCATACCTTCGATCATGGCCGGGACGGTCTTTAACATACTCAATAAGATCTTCCGGCTTATTAAGATATTCCAAAATTAATTTTATTATTTTAATATTTTGCATCTCATTACTTGCGCCAATATTATATACTTCTCCCGCTTTTCCTTTTTCAAAAACCAAATTAATAGCTTTGTTATGGTCATGAACAAAGATCCAGTCCCTTACATATAAGCCGTCACCGTAAACGGGCAATTTTTTATTATTCATTGCATTAATTATAATTAAGGGAATAAGTTTTTCCGGAAATTGGTAAGGGCCATAATTATTTGAACATCTGGTAATTGTAACAGGAAGATCATATGTATGATAAAAAGCTAAAGCCATTAAATCTGCAGAAGCTTTGCTGGAAGAATAGGGGCTATTAGGTGAAAGAGTAGTAGTCTCGGTGAAAAATCCTTCCGCTCCTAGACTTCCGTATACTTCATCTGTTGATATCTGAATAAATTTTTCAACTTCAAATCTTCTTGCCGCTTCCAACAAAACATTGGTTCCGATAACATTTGTTCTAAAAAATACTTCCGAACCTAAGATACTTCTATCGACATGAGATTCGGCAGCAAAATTTATAACATATTTTATTTTATGTTTTTGAAATAAGTGAGCTACAAATTCATTATTTGTTATATCTCCTTTTTCAAACCGGTAATTTTTTTTCTTTTCCGATTGTTTAAGATTTTCAAGATTACCGGCATATGTCAGCTTATCAAGATTAACTAAATAATAATCATCTCTTTCATTTAGAATCTGATTTATAAAATTGCTCCCTATAAAACCTGCTCCCCCAGTAATAAGAATATTTTTCATTGAACTCCTATAATGAGAAAAATCCGACTAAAATACCTGTTTGAATATAGAAACTATTCCCGTTAAAGTTCGAAGGCACATTCGATAAATCATTATCATTGTCTATCTTCCAGCTATTAGCAAAAGTTACTTGATATCCTCCGCCAATTCTGAATATCATAAATCTAAAAAATGGAATATCAATATTTAGTGTTGGAGTGAAAAACCAAAAGGAATTTTTAATGGTCCTGTGTGTATTTGTTGAAGAAACCGGTGATAAAATATCAGTCCAAACATTATCCCAGGAAAGAGAGCCGCTATTCTTATAAATATCAATTTGCGTACTTCCGCCTCCGATTATACCGCCGAAAGATATTCCGAAAGTCTTCACCAAGGGTAATGTATATTCAAATGTTAAGCCACCCCCTCCGATGGAATAATCAACCTCTTTATTTAAAGTCTCCTGCTGTAAATTCTGATTATAATATTTCTCAATTTGGATAGGAGTATTCCCGGTTCCTGAAACAGATTTTGAGCCGCTAAAGCCCATTCCACCTACTCTCAGATTTTTAATAAAACCCAAGTAAATGAAACCACCTCCTCCGCTGGTAAAAAATCCGCTGTTGTTAAATTCCGGAACCCCGAATTGTTTTAATTCCTTATTTAATTCATCAAATTTAGGAAATATCCAACCGGGAGTAAAACCGCCGCCGCCGCCAAACGGTGCATCATAATATCTGGCTTCTTGAGCAGAAATTATCTGATTTATGAACAGTATTGTTATTATTATTATGAGTTTTCTCATATTATTATTTTTTTATGAAGTTCTAAATTTACCAAAGTGGGTAGAAAAAGCAAAGGTAATTAGGTTTAATTATTTGACCTTTAATTCTATTTATCTTAATTGCTCCATTAAGATATTTGAATCAAATAAAGTAAATCAAATTTGTTTTATTGCTGATATGTTGTTGAGAGAAGTAACAGTTTAACAATAAAACTATTTAACAATTTTTTTATATATTTAAATCTAATCTTATATTAGAATCCAAATGATAGGAGAATATGTTCACGAAAGTTTTGATATCAGGCGGCAGCGGTCTGCTGGGACAATATTTGAATATTGAACTTTCAAAAGAGTATGAAATATTAACCCTCTATAATCAGCATCCCGGTAACTGCCGGGAATTTAATTCCTTTAAGCTTGATATTACAGATTTTGAAAACTTGGTTCAACAGGTCGAGGAATTCTCTCCTAATATTATAATTCATGCTGCGGCAATTTCAACTCCGATGTTATCCGAAAAATTATCTGCAAAAGAAGTTTATAAAACAAATGTGAATGCAACAAAAATAATAGCAGAACAAAGTGAAAAGGTAGATGCAAAATTAATTTATCTTTCTACTGATCTGGTATATGCAGGATATCGCGGTTCAATGTTAAACGAAATTTCCAAGTTAATTCCTATTTCCTTATATGCTGAGACCAAACTGATGGGTGAGACAAAGATACAGGAGACTTTAGACAATTATGTTATTCTAAGAACAGCTTTACTTTATGGTTTCGGATTAAACCATTCAAAATGTCATTTCCATGATATGTATAATAATTTAAAAGAAAATAAAGAAGTTAAACTTTTTAGCGATCAATACCGGACACCTCTATCATTATATGAAGCAGCAAGAATAATCTCTTCCTTAATAAAATTAAATATAAAAGGAGAAATTATTAACTTTGGCGGTTTAGAAAGGATTTCACGATACGAACTTGGAGAAATGCTTTGTGATATTGGAAATCTAAATAAAGGATTGCTTAATAAGATAACTATGGATGATATCCAAAATTTGCCAATAGTCGAGGATGTTTCATTAAATACTGATAAGCTTCAATCTTATGGAATTAAACAGAAAGGAATAGAAGAATCTATAAAAGAAATTTTAGAACAGTAATCATCACCTTATCTTAGAAACTTATTACTGTAAAATTATATGCCCCAATTTATCCCGTTTTGTTTTAAGATATTTAGCATTAATCTCGTTTGGCTGTATTTCAATAGGGATTCTCTCTACAATTTCTAATCCATATCCTTTTAACCCAACTATTTTCTTCGGATTATTAGTCAATAATTTTATCTTCTTAACACCTAAATCAAGCAGAATTTGAGCCCCTATCCCATAATCTCTTAAATCCGCTTTAAATCCAAGAGCTTCATTAGCTTCAACAGTATCTTTGCCCTCATCCTGAAGTTTATAGGCTAAGATTTTATTCTTAAGTCCGATCCCCCGACCTTCCTGTCTCATATATACCAGTATACCGGTTCCATATTCTTCAATTTGATCCAGTGCAGCATTTAATTGGTCATGACAATCACATCGTAACGAATGAAAAACATCTCCGGTTAAGCATTCGGAATGCATTCTAACCAAGACCGGAACATCCGGATCTATATCCCCTTTTACTAGGGCCAGCTGCTTTTTATCATCGACTAAACTTCTATACAGATTTAATCTAAAATTTCCATGAGCAGTCGGGAAGTTAATATCCGTAATTTTTTCGACTAACTTTTCCTTTTTAATCCTGAATTTAATAATAGCCTGAACAGTAACTATCTTCAGTCCAAATCTTTTTGCAATTTTAAGCAGAACCGGAACCCTCGCCATCTCACCATTTTCATGAAGAATTTCACACAAAACCCCAGCTGGTTTTAAGTTTGCTGACTTGCAGAGATCAACAGCTGCTTCTGTATGTCCTGCCCTTCTTAAAACTCCTTCATCAAATGCACGCAGTGGAAATATATGACCTGGCCTTGCAAAATCTTCTGCTTTAGAATTCTGGTCGATTATTTTTTTAATAGTTAATGCTCGATCTACCGCAGAGATCCCAGTACTGGTCCCTTTAATTGCATCAACTGTAACAGTAAACTGCGTTCCATGCAGAGCCGAATTGGTATCAACCATTAAAGGTAAACCAATTTTATCTAATTTTTCTCCTGTAACTGCAACACAAACCATTCCGCGTCCATGCGTAATCATAAAATTCACTATATCGGGTGTAACATATTCGGCAGCACATACAAAATCACCTTCGTTTTCACGATCCTCGTCATCAACAATTATTATTATTTTACCATTTTTTATTTCTTCAATAGCTTCTTCAACTGAACAAAACATTGTTAAGCCCCAATTTTTTCAAAAAAATATATTAAAGATAAAAAAATCATATTTAGTTTCAGCCTAAAAACTCTGCTTAACTTTCTTTACTTGAAATTACAGTTGTAATAGCAGAACGCTCAAATTTTAATTTTACATTATCTCCTACCTGCAGCAGAACTGTTTTTTCATCAAGACCGGCAATTACTCCGTGCAAACCGCCATTTGTAACAACTTTATCCCCCTTCTGAATATTGGATAGCATTTTTTCTCTTTCTTTAGAACGTTTCTGCTGAGGTCTGATAATCATGAAATAAAAGATTAAGAAAATAGCACCGAACATTATAATTGTGCTTATAAAACTTCCTCCGCCTCCACTACCTGATGGAGCCATTGCGATAATAGTATTCAATTATTCCTCCGTATTATTTTTTTCTCTATTGTTTATTTTTTCTATTATATTTGATTTCCAATCAAGGAAAGAACCTTGAATTATTTTCTTCCTTGCTTCTTTAACCAGTTTTAAATAAAAATGTAAATTATGGATACTTGCCAGTTCTAAGGCAACAATTTCTTTGGCAATAAATAAATGTCTTAAATATGCCCTTGAGAAATTACTGCATGTATAACATTCACAGTTTTTATCAATACTGTTAAAATCATCTTTATATTTTGAATTCCTCATTGCCAGAACACCTTCCGAAGTAAATAGATATGAATTTCTTGCATTTCTGGTTGGCATAACACAATCGAACATATCTATTCCTCTTTCAATTGCCTCTAAAATATTTTCGGGTCTCCCCACACCCATTAAATATCTTACTTTATTTTCAGGCATAAAATCTGTCGTAAAATCAACTATCTCATACATTTTTTCAACAGGTTCCCCGACTGCCAGCCCGCCGACAGCATAACCGTCAAAATTCAAATCCAAGAGATCTTTAGCTGATTTTTCTCTTAAATCTTTGTAAATGCTTCCCTGTATTATTCCGAACAAATACTGGGCATTGCCATAAAGAGATTTAGATTTTTGAAAAGCTTCTTTATTTAATATTGCCCATTTTGAAGTTAATTGCATAGAATTATCTGCATATTCATAATCACATGGGAAAGGAGTACATTCGTCTAATGACATCATTATGTCAGAACCAATGCTCCTTTGAATGTTGATTATTTTATCAGGAGAAAAGAAATGCTTTGAACCATCCAAATGAGAGCGGAATTCAACACCATCAGGTTTAAGCTGACGGAGTTCGGATAGACTAAAAACCTGGTACCCTCCGCTGTCAGTTAAAATGGGTTTCCCCCAGTTCATAAATTTGTGCAAACCTCCTGCTTTTTCAAGCACTTCAGTGCCGGGTCTTAAATAAAGATGATAAGTATTTGAAAGAACAATTTCTGCTTTAATATCTAATTCTAAGCTGTCGTTTCTTACTGCCTTAACAGTGCCTTGTGTACCAACAGGTAAGAAAATTGGTGTCTTAACCATCCCATGGTCAGTTATAAAATATCCTGATCTTGCTTTACAATTTGAATCTTTACCTTCAGCAACAAAATTAAGCAAATTTACCTATTATTTGTCAAAAAACATTTTTATTAGTATTACAAATTTAAGGTAAATTTTATTTAACTACTATTAAATCCAATCGTTTTATTACTGTGTTCACTGTGTTGCCGTATTATTATCCTGCTAAATTTTTGCCAGCACTTAATAAAATAACATTGTTAACAAAATAACAATAAAACAATTTAGCAATTAGAATTCAGATTAAGCTGGATTTTTATTTAATTGGTAAGACAGGTTCTGAGTTTACAGTCAACCTGATCATATCTATCTTATTTTGTGAAGATCGTGCAATTAATATATTGAAATTATTGATTGATATGTTCTCTCCTTGAGCAGGAATTCTTCCCAGATTATAGGAGATGTACCCTCCTACAGTCTCATAATCTCCTAATGGTATTTCCAGATTGAATTTTTCGTTAATATAGTCGATTTCAACTTTTCCGCTAATTAAATATTCATTTGGCCCTATCTTTTTACAAATATCTTCTTCTACATCGTATTCATCCTCTATTTCACCAAAAAGTTCCTCAATAATATCTTCCATAGTTACTATTCCGGCTGTACCACCGAATTCATCAATAACAACAGCAATAGATACATGTTTGTTTAAAAACTCATTCAGCATTTCAAAACTTTTTTTGGTTTCAGGTACAAAAATGACCTCTCTTAAAACACTTTCTATATTTTTTGGATTTTTAAAGATATCATACGCGTAAACCACACCTTTAATATTATCAAGATTATCTTCATAAACCGGGAGTTTAGAGTAACCGGATTCAATAAAAATATTAAGCATATCCTGAATATTTTGTCGGATTTCAATTCCGGTAATATCAGTTCTTGGTCTCATAGCTTCATAAACTCTTTGTTCACTTAAGGCAAATACTTTACTGATAATATCACTTTCACTTTTGTTTACTTTACCTGCAGCATGACTTTCTTTCACAAGTGATTCAATATCTTCCTTACTGAAAAGGTATTTAATGTTTTCTTCTCTTGTATTTGAAGACTGGGTTAAAAATGATGAAAATGAAGATGTGATTTTTACAAATGGATATAGTATAAAATATAAGGCTCGAATAGGTAAAGCGGAAATTAATATAACCCGGTCTGCAAGTTCTCTTGATAAATATTTTGGTATTAGTTCTCCGAAAATCAGGAGGAAAAAGGTTGATATAAAAAGAATTGAAAACTCATCCAATCCAAAAGCAGTGCTTAAGATTATTGTACTCATTGATGCAAACGAAATATTAACAATATTATTCCCCAATAAAATTACCGAAAAGAACTCTTGAGGCTTATTTGCAAAAAAATATGCATTTTTTGCAGAAAGTTCTTTTTTTCTTGCACGGACTTCAATTTTTATTTTACTGGCTGCAACATAAGCCATTTCAGAACCAGCAAAAAATCCGCTTATTATTATTAGTACTATTAAAACTAGAAATTCCGAAAACATATTTGTTTCAATTGTTACTTAACGCCGGTTTTCTTAAACCTTGCGGTTTTTCTAAATATTCTTATAGATAATTAAAACACTGGTCAGAATATACAATAAAATATTAATAATCATAGGAAGATCACTCACAAGTATTTTCGATGTGTTTTCTCCTTTTGAATTCATGTAAACAAGGTACATGTATCTGAAAATTCCGAAAACAACAAACGGGGTAGTAAAAATTAATTTTTCAGTTCCGAAAACCGATACTGTTCTTGATGCGACTGAATATAATGCATAACAAATTATAACTCCTGCAGCTGCTACTGTTGTCATTTGATCCGAAAAAGTAATCGAATATTCAGCCAGAACTTTTCTTGTTGACACATTTTCTACTAATGTAAGTTCGGAACGTCTTTTCATTACTCCTAAAAATAATGAGATAAACATCGTAGTCAGTATGAGCCAATTTGATATTTCAACATTAATAACAACCGCTCCCGATATTATCCTGATCATAAAACCGGCAGCAATACTGAAAATATCTATTATTACTATATTCTTTAATTTTATTGAATAAAAAATATTAATAACGATGTATAATAGTAGAAGGGCATCAAAAGCAAGGTTGAAAAATGGAAGCAGCGATAATATTATTAAAGATAAAATAATTACTGAATAAATTGCGGATTTCTTAGAAATCCTTCCGGATGCCAAAGGTCTCTCTTTTTTTACCGGATGGTTTCTGTCGGATTCTATGTCAATAATATCATTTAGTACATAAACTAAGCTCGATGCCAGGCAGAATTCAAAAAAACCTGCTGCAACAATTAATAATAATTCTAAATTGAACAGGTTTTTTGAAAAAACTATCGGGACAAAAATAAAAACATTTTTAATCCATTGATGGAGGCGGAATAACTTTAAATATTCCTTGACCATTAAAATACAGCAGCCTCCTGGTATATTCCGAAGATTTCTTTTAATTCATTTACCATTTCCCCTAATGTCACATAATTATGCGCGGCATTTATTAGAACCGGCATTAAATTATTCCCTTCTACTGCAGCAATTCTTATATCATCCAAACATTTCTTTACATCTTGTTCATTCCTGCTTTGTCTTAGATCAGCTAGCCTTTTCTTTTGTTTTATTTCAACTTCCGGTGAAATAAGTAAAATCGGAATATCTATCTTTTCATCTTTTTCTACAAATTCATTTACTCCCACAATAAATTTTTCTTTTCTTTCAACTTCTTTTTGATACCAGTAAGCCGAATCAGCTATTTCTTTTTGAAAATAACCTGTTTCGATTGCAGCGATTACTCCTCCAAAAGAATCAATTTCTTCGAAAATCTCATTTGCTTCTTTTTCCATTCTATCGGTTAAAGATTCAACAAAATAACTACCGCCCAGCGGGTCAATTGTATTTATAACTCCTGTTTCATAAGCAATGATTTGCTGGGTTCTTAAAGCAATTTTTACTGCTTTTTCACTCGGCAAAGCAAGAGTCTCATCCATAGAATTTGTATGAAGGGATTGTGTTCCTCCCAAAACTCCTGCCAGTGCCTGGAATGCAGTACGTATAATATTATTTTCAGGCTGCTGTGCTGTTAAAGTGCAGCCGGCGGTTTGAGTATGAAAACGAAGCCACCATGAACGCGGATTTTTAGCCTTATATATTTCTCTCATTCTTTTTGCATATATCTTTCTTGCAGCTCGATATTTCGCAATTTCTTCAAAGAAATCGAGGTGGGAGTTAAAGAAAAAAGATATTCTTGGTGCAAAATTATCAACATCCATTCCCCGTTCAATACAAGCTTCAATATAAGCAAAACCATCTGCCAGAGTATATGCTAATTCCTGAACGGCAGTCGAACCAGCTTCCCGTATATGATATCCGCTGACTGAGACAGGATTCCATAGCGGAACTTCCCTCTGGCAGTAATCAATCATATCTACAATTATTCTCATAGAAGGATTTGGAGGATAAATATATTCCTTCTGTGCAATATATTCCTTCAATATATCATTCTGCAGAGTTCCTCTCAAATGTTTGGTTTCTATCCCCTGCTTCTGAGCTACTGCCAGATAAAAAGCAAAAATCATTGCAGCAGGCGAATTAATTGTCATGGAAGTTGAGACTTTATTTAAAGGAATTTTATTAAATAAGACTTCCATATCCTTAAGCGAAGAAACAGATACTCCGCAAATTCCGACTTCTCCTTCACTTAAATCCGCATCTGCATCCCATCCCATTAAAGTAGGAAGATCAAATGCTACCGAAAGGCCTGTTTGACCTTTATTCAATAAATAGTGAAAGCGTTCATTGGTATCTTCTGGTGAACCGAAACCAGCAAATTGGCGCATAGTCCATATTTTCCCTCTATACCCGGTCTCATGAATTCCTCTCGTATATGGATATTCACCGGGAAAACCTATATCGCTCAAATAATTTATATTCTCAATATCATCAGGACCATATAAAGCTTTTATCTCTTCACCGCTAACCGTAGTAAATTTCATACCCGTATTTTTTGAATTATTTGCTTTTGATAAATATCCATTTTTCTTTTTCTTATAATCTTCGGATACCACAACAACCTCTTTTCTAAGTTCTTTTGGAACTAATTTATTAAATCTGCCTTTTGGGCGGTACAAGACAAATCATTTACACTTAAATATTTAAATTTTTTATTTTATTATCATTCTTAATCTGCATCACCTTCATTATTCCATTCTTTAAATATTCATCTCCCAATATTCCAACTCTTTTAGGTTCTTCCAAACCGTCTGTCGAATTCATCTAAAGATATTTTAACCACTATAGGTCTGCCGTGAGGACAAGCATATGGCATTGAAGTTGCAAAAAGCTGATCTATCAATAAACGCATTTCCTTGTCGGATAATTTATCTCCTGCTTTAATTGCGGTTTTACATGAATAAGATTTTGCAATATTGTCTCTTTCCTCTAGCTTTTTTTCTCTTTCATTAGAAATATATTCAACAATCAATTCCAGCAATATTTTTTCTTCCGAACCGCTTTTAACGTCATCAGGGACTCCTTCAATAACAATAGTATTTTTGCTGAAAAATTTTATTTCAAATCCCAATTTAATTAAATAAGGATTAATTTCTTTTAATACTTCGATAGTGCCGGGATCAAGATCTAAAGTTTTGGGGAATAACAGCTGCTGAGAGAAAGGTAAATTGGCATCGAATCTTTTTAATGCTTTCTCGTAAAGCACCCTTTCGTGCGCTACATGCTGGTCTATTATCATTAATCCTGTTTTAATCTGCGACAGAATATATTTGTTATGAAGTTGAATTATAAAAGTTGTTTCATCTTCTGTTTTAACCTCTTTTGAATACTTAATGTTTGGTATAGAATTACTCGATATGTTCTCACTTCTTGTTTTCTGTTCTTCTATGTAACTAAAAGGATGCGGAAATTCATTTGGTACTGATTTTACAATTTCATCCGGAATAGTACTGAAAATCAAATCTATCTCCTTATCGGAAAAATTAGTTTTAGCATAAGATTTCTTTTCAACGAATCCCGGTCTGTCTGAGAAATCCCCTTTTTCTGTTCGATTAAAACTATGAACTTTTAACTTCTCTGTCTCTTCGGTTACTGAATTAAACGACATTGAAGGAACCAGATCATGAGTTCCAAGGCTTTTTTTAATTACCGTAAGAACAAAGTTGTAAACGTCTTTTTCGTCTTCAAATCTTACTTCTAATTTAGACGGATGAACATTAACGTCAATCCTTTTAGGATCAATATCCATAAATAATATAAAAAATGGGTAATCTCCTTTTTCAAGAATATTTTCATAAGCAGTAAAAACTGCATGATTTATCTGCTTACTTGCAACAAAGCGGGAATTCAAAAATAGATACTGTTCACCCTTACTCTTTTTTAAGAGTGCAGGTTTTCCTATATAACCGTATAAAGAAATAAAATCAGTTCTTTCTTCCACCGGTATTAACGCATCAAGCATATTATCTGCAAATACCTGATTGATTCTTTTTTCAAGGTCTCCGGCTGAATAATTAAATATTAAATCGTCATTATTATAAAACTTAAAGTTAAGGTCCGGATGACTTATAGAAATTTTATTAAAAGTATCAATAATGTGTTTTAATTCTGTTCCGTCTGTCTTTAAGAAATTCCTTCTTGCAGGAGTATTATAAAAAAGATTTTTTACAGAAATAGATGTACCTTTGGGAAAAGATCCTTTTTCCCTTACAATACTCCCTGTCTCTTCATTTCTGAGTAACGTACCTATTTCTTCTTCTCTTGTTTCGGTTCTTATTTCTACCTGGCTGACTGCAGTAATCGAACTGAGTGCTTCACCTCTGAATCCAAGAGTAGAAATAGCTTCAAGGTCTTCATAGCTGAATATTTTACTAGTAGCATGTTTTTGAATACAAAGCAGTGCATCTTCTTCATTCATTCCGATACCATTATCAACAATCTGAATGAGAGTTTTACCTGCTCTTTTTACAATCAATTCTATTGTATCCGCACCGGCATCAATAGAATTTTCCATCAACTCTTTTACTACCGATTCAGGCCTCTGCACTACTTCACCAGCTGCGATTTTATTGGAAATGTTTTCAGGGAGTATTTTAATTCTGTTATCCGGCATAGTTATTTCCCATTATACTCTCTCATAATAAATAATCTCAAATTCATCCCTCTTATCCTTATTAACAACTTCCCACTTTGATTTATCATATTCCGGGAAATACACATCTCCTTCCGCTTCAAAGTTCATAATTGAAATTATCATCTCGTCTGCAAAATTTATTGCCTGTTTATATACTTCTCCGCCACCTATAATAAATATTTTTTCACGGTTTTCAGATTGAAAGAAATCAATTGCAGCCTTTAAACTATGGAATATCCTTACATCTTCAAAAGGAAAATTCAGACTAACATTGCTTGTTATTATTACATTTAATCTTCCTTTAAGAGGCTTGCCGAGAGTCTCAAAAGTTTTTCTTCCCATAATAACCGGAGAACCTAAAGTTGTATTTTTGAAATGCTGGAATTCTTCCTTAACGTGCCAGGGCATTTCTCCGTTTGATCTTCCAATTACATTATTTTTTGCAACTGCTGAAATAATGATAATTTTCAAACAGCTACCTCGAACTTTATCTTATCATGATACTGGTAATTAATAAGTTCAAAATCATCAAATTCTAAATCATTGATTGGCTTTCTGGCTATTTTAAGTACCGGAAGCGGAAGAGGTTCACGTTTTAATTGTTCTTTTAATCCTTCAAAGTGATCATATCTTTCATTTTCAGTACCTTTATCACCAACATATATATGAGCATCTATTATGGTATGTGCAAAAGCACCTAATTCCAGTTCAACTTCCTGAGCAATTATTTGGGTTAAGATTGAGTAGGCAGCAAGATTGAAAGGTATTCCAAGAGCTATATCGCCGGACCGCTGCGTTAGGTGACAGTTTAATCTACCATCATTTACATTAAAAGCAAAACTATAATGACAGGGTGGCAGTTTACTCTTTGTAGCATTTCCCGGTTCCCATGCTGTAACAACAAGTCTTCTGCTGTATGGTTTCTTTTTTAATTCATCTATTACATATTGTATCTGGTCAACTTCGGTTACATTCCAGTTCCCATTCTCGTCTTTTTGAGCACTTGGGAAATGCCTCCAGTAATAACCATAAGCAGTTTCAAGGTTTCCATTTTCATCAGCCCATGCATTCCATATTTTTGTATGTTTCTGCAGGTTTCTAATATGATTTTCTCCGGATAAATACCACAAAACTTCATGAAGCAATGATTTCCATTCCATCTTTTTTGTTGTAATGAGAGGGAATCCTTTGGATAAATCGACTTTATAAAAGGCTCCAAAATATGATATTGTATCAATACCGGTTCGTGAAGGTTTCCTTGTACCTTCTTCCATTACCAACCGTACAAGATCTAAATACTGCTTCATTTAAACTCTTTTTTAATTTCAAAATAAATTGATTGTAATTGTACTTAATTTAATAAATTTTAAGGCTGGATAAAACTGTCAAAACCAGAACCAAATTGTTGTTCTCTACTTTGTTATATTGTTTTATGACTCTGCCTTTAACAATATAACAATAAAGCAATTACCTTCTACTTGAGCATTCTCATATTCTTAATTAATAATCCCAAATTGTTATAATATTTTTTCCAATATTTCTTTGCATGCAAGTTCAATCCCCTTCTCAAAATTGTTTATTGATTCTTCTATTGAGTTAAAATATTTGGATAATTCAATACAGTATACATTTGTATTAAGTTTTTCTTTTACTTTAGAATCAATCTTTCCGCAAACAAGAAATATTCTTTTAACTGAATCTTTAAATTCATTTATAACTATTCCGCAGCCTTTATCCATTAGACTTTGTGTATCAAAAGAACCTTCCCCTGTAACTACATAATCTATATTATTTTTCAATTTATCAAAAGATAGGTCTTCCATGATAAAATCTTTTGCCTTTTTTAACTTTGCATTAAAGAATATTGCCAAACCGACAGCTAATCCTCCCCCTGCTCCGGACAGCTTTTTTTTATTATCAATTATATCCATTTTTATAAGAATATCAACAATATTATTGAATCCCTTTTCTATAATTTGAAGCTCTTCATTATTAGCCCCCTTTTGTTTACCGAATGTTAAAGTTGCTCCGGATTCACCAAGCAGTTCATTATTAACATCTATTATAGGTATAATTTTAAATGGAAGCTCTGTTTTAGACCATCCAATTCTTTTGACCATATGATAACTTATAGGTTCTATCTGCAATTCTTTGGTATCATCAAATATTTTTAATCCGAAACGGGAGCACGCACCTAAAGCCAGATCATTTGTCCCTGTACCTCCGATTCCAATAAAAACTTTGTCAATTTTTATTTTTTGGCATTCCGCATCTTCCTTGAGTTTCTGTAATAAATCTCCTAACCCCTTTGAATTAATTCTTCCCGGATTTCTCTTATTTTTTGGAATTACTTTTAAACCTAAAATATCAGCAGATTCAATATAAATCGCTGAATTATTCTCGTTATAACCTACTTTAATTGACATTATGTCAGCACTGTAACATTTTGTAATATTATATGATAATATCTTTAATTTATAATTATTTCTACATACATTTAGAAATGCATCACCTCCATCGGAAATTGGTTTCTCAATAAGATTTAACTCTTTTTTTGCTTTTAAATATTTCGAAAATAAGTATGAAGCATCTACTGAGTCTGCAACTTCTTTATACGTATTGGGAGCAATTAAGACTTTCATTCTGTATGTATTCATGAGTTAATCATTTCAAATACTTTATTATAAATTTTCTCAGCATAAATTCCCCCCTCTCCTTCAAAGTTACAATTACCAGGATCACCTGAACACTTTACTCCACAGTAACCTTCATCGGGCATTAAAATATAGGAGATGTTTCCCAGAGGTCCCCACAATTTCGGAGAACAAGCAGTTAATGGCGAAAATAGGGATAATGTTTTTATCCTTAATGCCGCTGCTATATGCATTGGTCCTGTACTTGAGGATATTAGCAGATCAAGAGCTGCGAAATTAACTATCGATTTTCTTAGGGAATTTCCTATATTTGGATAAACCACACCTTTAATATTCTTCAATTCGTCAAATGGATCTAAATCCGTAATAACAACCTTTATTTTTCCGGTATTTAATAAATAATCAATTAGTTTTCTATATTCTGAAGGTTTAATATTCGGAGCTGATTTACCGCTTGAAGCATTTATTCCTATTAAAATTTCTCCGTTAAGACATAACTTTTTTTTGAAATCTAAAGATTCTTCCTTTTCACTACTTGTCAAAAAGATATCCGGATTTATTGTTTCAGACACAATTCCTAATTTTCTAACCATATCAAGACAATAGTCGGCTTCATGTCTCAGGGGATTGTATTTATATCTGTAAACACTTTTTGTATTGGTAATAAATTGATAAAATTTATATCCTACTCCTATTCTATGTCTTATTCCGCTGAAGAATAAAATCCAGTTTAATTTTTCCTGCGGCAGAAGCATAAAAGCATGCGTGAAAGAGTATTCTCTTAATTCCTTTACATTAAATGATAATTTTTCAGTTTCGTTATATAAAATTATTTCATCGACGTAAGGATTATTAATATATATATCCTTTGTATATTCCCGTAAAAGAACAGCAATAAAGCTGTGCGGATATTTTTTTTTAATTTCTCTAGGGATTGGAGTAGATAAAACAACGTCACCAATTCTATCAGGTCTGCAAATTATAATTCTTAGCTGTGATTTCTCTTTTATCATTTGGTAAGTTCTAACTATTTCCATCCAAAACTTTTTTATAAACTTCAGCTGTTTTTTCTGCTATTTTATTCCAAAGGAAATTATCCTTAATATAATTTTTTAAAATTTCATCTTTTAGTTTATTCAGACTTTTTTCAATAGAATTTCTAATGGAATCAATGGAATTTATATCAGGATATTCCGCCATATCTTTGAAATATTCTTTCGGTCCGCCGAAGGGAGTAATAACGATCTTGGCACCTGCTAATCCGGCTTCCAAAGCAGCTATACCAGGAGTTTCAAATTGAGAAGGTAGAACAAACGTGTCACAAGCCGCATATGCTGAAGCAAGCAATGGTGAATCATTTTCTAGGGCATCAATTAAAAGGATATTATTGTTCCTTTTTATCTCATATAATAACTCTTCAGCTTCTCCTATATTATTAATATTCCCGATAATTACGGCAGGATGGTCTATTTGTTTAAGTGCTTTAACCAGAGCAAGGCCATTTTTTCTTTTAAATCCCAGATGTCCTACATACAAAATAAAATTACTTATCCCATATTTATTTTGAAATAATTCCGGCTGACCGTATAAAAACCTTTCGGAGACACCATTATATATCACTTTTATTTTTTCTTTTGGAATTGACAATCCATTAGAAATAATTTCACCCTCTGAACCTGTATTAGGCAAAACAAGTTTAGACCAGTTGCAAATATCTCTTATTATTCCATAATCAAACCATATTCCTCTAGTCATTTTTCGGAGAAAGAGATCGATTGTATTAATTCCTTTTATGAACTGATGGGTATGGTTTGAATAAAAAACAGGTTCAACGAGATAATCGATATTTCTTTCTTTAAGACTTCTGGCAAGTCCGAAAACTGCAAAATTAGAGCCTACTAGATGAATGATATCATAATCAGCTAATTTTTGATTTGAATTCCACATATCAAAAAAGTCGACATGATGTCCGAGCAATTCAAGCTGTTCTTTTGTTTCTTTGAGCTTTATGAACGGCCCGCCGCCTGTTAACGTAACAGCAGGATAACTTGCAAAACAAATTTTCATAGTTTTAATTTTCTTAAAATTCCAATGATATCATATTTAACCATTTGAAATGTTTTTTTTCTTAATTTATCAGGGTTAAATGAATTATGAAATTCAAGCTGTTCCTTATAATCATCTTCATCTTTAACTGTAAATTGCACATTGTTATCTAACGATATTATTTCTTTTTCTCGGTCCGGATAAATTACTCTGCATTTGATTGATAAGTCTTCATTATCAGCAGAAATGATTACTTTCCCATTTCTTTCTTCTGCACTCCAGTTAATGTTCAGTCTTTTTTTCCACCACTCCGCATACTCCGAAAAAGATAAAATGAGAATGCTGTGAATTTTAGATTCATTAGTTTCATTTCCGGTGTTTTTAATCTTTTCAAATACTTTTTCAAAAACACTTAGTCTCTTCTCAAAAGGATGGGTATATAAAATTATAGGTTCATCTAAAAATAATTTCTGGTCAATTATATTATAAAAATATTTAATCATATTTTCTTCGGAATGCCCTCCCCAGTGGAGTCTTCCTACACTAACTGGATGAATTGGAATCTGCAGTGCTTTTGAAAAAGTAGAATTATAATACGGGTAAAGAGGAAGAGTATCATATGCAAAATCAAATTCGGATGAATATAAGAAATTAAATTTGTCAATCACTTTTCCAATTGTTTTATTCCATTTACCGTAAGGTGCAGCGTAGCCTTTTGGTTTTATTCCTTCACTTTCCAGTATTTTTAATCCTGTACTTACGTCTTCTAAATTTTTTTTGAGGCTTAAAAAAGTTTTATGCCTGTAGCAATGGTAAGCAATTTCCTGATCCTTTAATCCGGGAAATAATTTAATCCAGCTTTGTGAGGATTTAGTTTCGACAAACCATGTTGCAGGTATCTTATAATTCCGAAGCAAATTATAAAGTGATAGTATTTCTTCTTGAGTTCCCATATCCGTATCGACTCTGAAGCTGAAAATAGATCTTGCATAGCCGGGAAAGAACCAGAGATGTACAAAGGGTAAATTTCTCCGGTGACAAAGATATTCTAAAGCTTTTTGAACGTGGATTCGAATAACACCTTTTGAAACGATTGAAACTCTTTCTGAAGTAAATTGCTCACTGAATGGTGAGAAGAAATTCTTTCGTATTGTTCTGCTGTTGTTTACTAATGAGACAAATCCTTCTGGAAATACAATGATATTACCCTTCCCTTTTTGTAAAGCTAGTACGGCTTTCTCTTTATTTTGGTCTTCAAGATGGTTTGCATTTTTAGCAACTTTAGTCAGCTTGTATAGGTCACATATTAAAAAATTATTAAAGAGTTGATTTGAACCGGAATGAAGAAATTTTAAATAAGAATATTTGCAATTAATATTAAAAACTTTTTTTGCCGAAACAGCTTCAGTAAGAACTGCACCCCCTTCTATTACATAATCATTAAGAATTTTGAGTTCTTTCTCTTTTAATGAACCGGATGAGATTATGATTACGGCATAATCATCTTTCTTGATATTTTCTATCGAAGTGATTTCCTCAAAAGGAACTCCTATCTGCCGGAGAATGGTTATCCAACCTGGAGTAATTTTCGTTATGCCGACTTTTAACTTCAGAACAGTATCCTTTTCAAAAATTTTATCTCTTCAATATTAAATCCTGACAGTATCAAAATTAAAGGTATACAAATGAATATTATCAGGAGCAAATGGAGAAGCAGAGAAATTTTAACAAATAATAAAATTGGTAAAATAATCGCGTATGTGCTTATTACAGGAATAAATAAATTTCTAAACAACTTAATTTTAATAAACTTTTTTAATTTTGAAGACATATACATAAGAGTCGTAATTTCAAAGAGCCCTAAGGAGAATGCTACTCCCGAGACAGAGAAATGATTATAAAGTATTACTGAAAATAATAGAAATACAATTGCACCGATTATTAATCCGGCTGTATATATATTTTCCTTATTCATTCCTATTAATGTAAAACTAAAAACAGAATTTATTAATGTAAAAGTAAAGTAACCTGTAAGCAGTTGAAAAATAAGTATCGAATCAACGAATGACTTTCCGAAAACAGAGATAATGATAAATTTTCCTCCAATAATTTCTATTAAGCCAACAGATAATGAAAAGGCAACTATTATCTTTAATATTGAACTAAAGATATCTTCAAGCTTTTCTGAATAATTATGGATATAATTAATTATTTTAGGAAAAAAAAGTGCATTAAATACTCTGTCAAATGTTAGGAATAAAACTATAATTTTGAAAGCCGCACTATAAATACCGATGTTAGAATTCGTTGTTACCAATCCTAGATATATGATAGGAAATGATACTGCCAGACCTGCTATGATTGAAGCAAGACTTAATGATATCGATTCTCTTACAACCGGAATAAAGTTAAAATTTTTAAGCTTTATTTTAGCCTTATAGCCCGTCTTTTTTAAAACAGCCAGAGAATAAATGAATTTACTGCACCTCCTATAATCCAGCCTGCTGCTGTAAGAAGAGTATCTTTTTCAGATTTAACAAAGATTATTAAAAAAACAAGATAAGCAGACATTCCTATAATTCTTCCGATTGTAATAACTCCCATTTTTTGAAGTCCCTGGAAGTACCACTCTAAAAGAAATGCAAATGGTATTAAATAAAAGAGGTAAATTAAAACTATGTTTTCAGTCTCTTGAGAAGTTATAAAAAAGTGAACAATTAAAACTGAAACTATTAGAATTATTATTGAAAGAAGAAACCTGGCGCTTAATATATTGGTTACTAATTCACCAGGATTTCCAGATTTAGAAGCGATCTTTCTTGTGCCTAATAAAGTCAGACCACTGTTTCCGAATAAGAGAGCATAACCAAGGATTGCCAGCCCAAGATTAATTAACCCGAATCCTGATGTACCTAATACCCTTGCAAGATATGTGGTCGCTGTAAATCCGATTAAACGGACAAAAAATTCTAACGAAAATAAATAAATAATGTTCAATGAATTTTTATTTATTTTCATTGAATTTAAGGACTAAATTGTTTTTTAATTGAGCTTAAAATTATTTCAGAGGCTTTCCCGTTCCCGAATGGATTTTTACTTTTAAAGAAATTAAAATCTTCGGATAATTTACGGTCAATTTGAGAAAATATTTTCTTAAAATCTTTATTTCCTCCTCCTGCTAAAAAAGCGTAGCCTGCTTTAACTGCCTCTTCCCTTTCCGTTATGTCTCTCAAAACAATTATTGGTTTCTTAAATACATAGCATTCCTCCTGGATTCCACCTGAATCACTAATAATAAACCGGCATTTGCTCATTAAATAAATAAAGGATAAATAATCTAATGGAGGGAGCAATTTGAAGTTGGGGATTTTACTTAGAATATTATAAACCGGTTTTTTAACATTAGGATTTAGATGCACAGGATAAATGAAATTATAATTTCTATTTTCTTCCGCTATTTCTTTCAATTGGATTAAAGTACTTTTAAGTGTTTCACCAAACTTTTCTCTTCTGTGAATTGTTATTAGTATAAACTCCATTTCAAAGAAATTATTAGGCACAAGATTTTTAAATAATTTCTCTATTTTCTTAACGGAAGATTTTTCATTTAATTTTCCCTTTATTTCAAGAAGTGCATCAATGACTGTGTTCCCAGTAATAATAATATTTTTATTTGATACTCCCTCTGCAATTAAATTATCCTTCGACGCTTTAGTCGGGGCAAAATTAATATCCGATATAATAGAAATAATTCTCCTATTAACCTCTTCAGGAAAGGGGCTATAAATATTGTTACTTCTTAAACCGGCTTCAACATGTGCAACTTTAACTTTTGAATAATAAGCAGATAACGAAGATGTAAAGGCTGTGGTTGTATCCCCCTGCACTATTAACAGATCCGGTTTTAATTTATTAAATACCGATTTTAATTTTTCAATTGAACCTGATGTAATATCAAATAAATCCTGGTTCTTTTTCATTAGACTTAAATTAAGATCTACTCTTATTTTAAATATTTCAATAACCTGTTTAAGCATCTCATCATGCTGACCTGTAGAGCAGACTACCATTTTAAGAGATTTTTCTCTTTTAATAGCTTTTATAACCGGAGCTAATTTTATTGCCTCAGGTCTGGTTCCGAATATGATTAGAATTTTATTCATTTGGTTAATTAATAGTTATTTAAACCTCACCCCCCGTGGGGTTGACTAAAAAGTGTCATTCCGGGCTTGACCCGGAATCTAACCTTGCAATTTTGCGCAGAAAACAGATGCTGAATCAAGTTCAGCATGACAATCTCTACTTTTTGGTCACCCCCAAGTGCGAGGTTCAATCTCTACTCAATATATTCTTCAATTCCTCTACATCTTTAAAATGAATAATATTTTCTCCTTTTAACTCTTTAAGGCATCCCATTGAAGGGATAATAACTCTTTTATTGTAATTAATCGCCAATACAACAGAACCTGACGTCAGGACATTTCTATAATTAAATATTGAGTAATCACACGAATTCAGAAACAAAGGTACATCCTCATCGGGAATTCTTCTATTACAGACTAATATTTGTTCTTCATTTTTTATTGACGAAAGTAACTGGTTAAAATATTTAACGTTTCCTTTCTTCACTGTACCCGCAATTACTAATTTTTTCTTCTCACCTAAAGTATTAAAAATTCTTATAACTTCTTCTATTCCCTTATATTCTGCAATTTCCCCGAACATTAAAAAGATAATATTATCTTTTCTGATTTTATTCGCAAAATATTTTTGATTTAAAGAATCTACCGCCTGGTCTTTTTCTATTCTTTCCGTAGAAAAATCCGGATGATTAATAATAAAGAATTTGTTCTTTTTAACATCTAAAATAGGAACCATAATATCCACTGCAGAGATGCAATGAACCTGCAGTCTATCTGCTATATGAGCCATGTACTTTCTAATAAGCTTATTTAATAAGACAAAATTATTGCTGTGGGGGAACTCATTATGGATTGTCCAGATAATTTTTCCGTTTAGAGCTTTATATAAGCTTATCCAGAATAATTTCCATAACATACCGTAAAAGGATTGGAAGTCACTTATTTCCAGCCAATGATAATGAAGAATACTTTTCTCATTTATAAATCTGCTTAAAACTATTTTTGGATGTGCAAATACAGAAAGGCTTTTAATATCGATTTTATATTTATTTTTCTGTTCAATAAAGTTTTTATAGAGAAGATAAAGGTAGCTTGTTTTTTTAAATGAATAATTAATTAAAGGAACTACATATACTTTTTCTATATCATGACATAAATTATGATATTCTCTCAGCAGTAATTCTTCATTCATTCTTAAATATATAGCTGAATAGGAAAGTGAATATAATGATTATATAAATTAAGAATAATTTTCCTTTATTTCCTTAATTAATAAAAGGGGAAAAAATTAGAATTTGAAGTTAAGCGATATCGAATTTCCCGAACCTAATCCCAATTCAAAAGGAGAAATGGCATAATCGAAGCTAAGATTTCCCCACCTTAAACCTACTCCCCCTGTAAATCCTTTGGAGATATATCCGGTTTGATAACCGCCCCGTAGTGCAATTAAATTATTATATAAAATTTCTCCTCCAAAATTGAAATGAGTATCATTAGTTTGCAAGTATTTTAGAAATTCTGCTGCTGCAGTTATTTCAAAATCGGAATGAAGGACAAAGCTGTATGAAGGACCTACTCTAAATTCATTTGGAAGTTTTGTTTTCTCCAATTTTAACTGATTCATAGAACCAAGATTCCTTATAACTGCGGCTAATGATAATCCTTCCAGATTAGTTTTATAATTTAATCCCAAATCAATACCGGCTCCGTTGGATTCATCAGTATATAATCCTTCATACAAATATTTTACTGTTGTACCAAAACTTAGATTATCGGTTAAATAAAATCCTGTAGAGAGACTAACAAAGAAATAATTTGCATTGAAAGTAGCCTCAGGAGCACCGGGTTTGGTTCTGACTTCTATATCATTTACCGAAGTAACATTTATTCCAATAGCAAAGGGAAGACTTAAGAAGTTAAACCCAACACCTAATAATTCGCTTTTTATATCCTGTATCCATTGGTTATGCATAAACATTATTTCTGAATTTTCTTTCCCGGCTAACTTTGCAGGATTATAAAAAAGTGATGTCACATCATTAGAAGCTGCGGCACCCGCATCTCCCATGGCAACGTTTCTTGCTCCGAAACCTAATTTCAAGAATGATAATCCTGAATTACCTGCTGATTGAGGGAAACTTGTTATCGAAAAAGCTATTAAAATAATTATGGGTAAAAAGATTTTTTTCATTGTTAAATTGTTTAATTGCTGTATTGTTATTAAAAGTTAACACTCAATCCTACAAGATGTCTATCCTGTCCTGAATATTGCTCGACCATGAAAGCATAATCAACACCAATAATAATATTATTGAAGTCTTTAAAATAGGAAAATCCAAATGCAGGTTTTGCCGGGAAATCAGAGTTGCTTAGATTAAATTGATCAACACCTGCTCTTATATATAACTTATCAAAGATATTATATTCAACTCCTCCTCTTAAAATATTTGTTCCGCCGTTACTATTTTCAAATTCGACAGCGGCTATTAATCCAGCATTTTTCTCAGTATAACTGATACCGATTTTTTTCAAAATAGGAAAATTGTCATCTATTGTTGTTCCGCTCTGACCGTAAAGAGGAGTAGAGTCCCACTTATATTTACTATTTATATCGGAAATCATCAAGGATAAATTCCAATGGTCGTTAAATTTATAAAGTCCTCCGAAATCCAGTCCTACACCGGTTGCACTAATATCTTTATAGAGCTTGTAATAGTAAAATTTTATTGACAGACCTATTGATAATTTTTCAGAAAACCTATTAGCGAATCCAAGGAAGAATTGATTTTCAGAAGTGGATAGATTTTCTGTTACAGATCCTTCATTATCACGGCCATCTATATTACTTACACCTGAATTTATTATACCAACACTGATACCGGCGCTAGCCTTTTTTCTGGATGATGATAGATCAAATCTTTTGGTAAAGCTCAAAAAGTTCAAAGATCTATCAAGGGATAGAAAGGAATAAGATGTTTGGAATAAATTGCCGTCCTGGTAAACAGATAAGGCAGGGTTGTAATAGGAAACCAAATTTCCTTCTGTAACAGCCGACATTGCATTCCCCATCCCTACACCTCTTGCCCCAAATCCGAATCTGCTAAAGGCTCCGGGCATACTGCTTATTTTACTAGCTTTCGGCTGGGCAAAAACCATTTGAATAGTTAACGCAAATATCAGAATTAAAATTTTTTTCAAAAAAACCTCATTGTACATGAACTTGCTCTTGAACTTGAACTTACACTTGCTTTTGAACTCAAATCATTGTATAACTAAAATTTTCCCGAATAGCTTGTTATCACCAACTTCCACTCTGTAAAAATAAACTCCATTCGGAACAATATCACCATTATCATTTTTTCCGTCCCAGAAATCAATAACGCCGTTTGATATAGTTCCTCCATTATCTATTTCATTAACTGGATTACCCCGCTGCGCATTTTGTATAACAGTCCTAACTAAATTCATTCCAAAATCAAAGATTCTAATGGTTACATTTACTGTTTTACCGCCTGTACTATACTTGATTTTAAGACGATCAAGTTTAGGAGAAAATGGTATAGGATATGCATAAGTTTCCGAACTTGTATTTAAATGCTCGGAAGAGAAATAAATTTTCCAGTCACCAGACCACATAATATTTCCCGGTTCAGTTATTTTTGCTAATCCATCATTTGAACCCAGCCAGACAATATTACCTTGTGATGCCGCAGAATAAAACGCCTTCTCGGTAAGTTCAATTTTGGTATTTTTATCAATAATGGAAGTAGGAAGTAACCAGCTTACTCCTCCATTATTTGTTCTAAATGGTCCATCGTCTGAAAGTGCTATAACATTTTCATTCTTGAATCCAAAATTATGCACCTTTTCGTCCTGCAAATATGTCGTCCATGTATTCCCGTCATCTGAAGAAGAACTAATGCCGTAAAATTCATCCTGACCTTCGGCAGTCCAGGTAGCTCCCCATATTGTGTTGTTGAAAGGATTATATGCTAAAGCCACAACGAAGTTTCCGGTTATCGGTTCATCCTGGTTCTGATGATTAAATTTTACCCAGCTTGGGAATTGACTATTGGCATCTGTTGTTTTATTTATACCGTCCGCTGTTCCTACATATATTGTAGAATCGTCAGTTGCAATAACAGAAAAAGCTACATGATTTAAATATGCTTCAGGACCAAAATCACCTGATTGTACCTGTAAGGAAAATTTAACAGTATCCGTAGGTTTTAAACTATTTATACGATCTGAAGGAAGGAGTACTCTTTGCCATGTTTTTCCCATATCCATACTTCTTCTTAAACCACTTGACCAGGATGTTATCCAGACAGTACCGGGTGTAAAGGCTATATCAAAAGTAAGGTTTTGTTGGTCTACAGTAACAGGTAAAGCACGAACTCCGGGAAGATTTACAGTATTATTAATTCCATATATTAAAACAGAGTCACCCGAAGAATCAACCGGCTGGGGTATATTTGTCCACGTAGCACCATTATCGGTTGTATAATGAAGACCACTCCCAACATCTACACTTTGTCCGTTTGCCTCTTCCGAATGAGCGGTAGCAACCCAGAACGTGCCTTTGTAATAGCCCATTGCAGACTCATTTTCGGTTCCAAAATCGGAAGTTCCATAAAAATTTTTCCATGATTCTCCCCTATTTACCGATAAACTCAACCCTTTACCTGAACCTATCCATATTGTATCCCCAATTGTAAGAATATCAGTGATACTGTTACCCCCGGGTGTACTATTACCTGATTCTGCAACAGAATTCTTATTATTAAATTTAAATAATTTAGGAACATTTTGTGAATAGGATATGGAAATGCTTATGAATAATAAAATTAAAATTACTCTCTTTATCATTTATTGAATTACTATATTATGAGAAATTAGATTACTTAATTTACCACTGCGATCAGAAGCCCTGAAATTAAACTTGTAGGTTCCCTTCGCATTTTGTGGAGTCACTTCTACGAAGACAGAATAAATACCATCTCCAGCTTTAAGATCACCATGGAAATCATCACCGTCATCATACATTTGATTCTTATTATTAGAGGTGGAACCATCTGGCCTATAAGTAATGAAATAGACTTCTTTGATATCTCCTAACCCGTTAGGGTCCGATGCAGACACCGACATGAAGATAACGCTTTTGGGGTCGGCAACATTAACTGTATCGGGGGCGACCAGGTTTGAAAGTTCAGGAGGAAGAGCATTTTGATTATTATCAAAATTAAAAGATTTAACCGCTACCTCTTTAGTAAAGTCATTTATATCGGTAATATAATATTTAATGGTATATGTCCCAACCGGATAACTCTTACTTAAAGGGAACCTGGCAGAATATTTATTATCGCCGGCAGTTGTATCTCCGTTTCCCGTAACTCCATTATCCAGCAGCTGAATAGGAGAGTCATTTAATTTAGAATTATCGGAAGAATAAACATCTGCATATATTTCTTTTATATTCGATGGTGAAGTAACATTCAGACTTATTGTTATTAAAGAATCAGATGGTAAATAAATGAAATTATCAACAGAGTTGACAGATTCAACATTATATGAAATTTGATTATCGACGACATTATTATAATTTTTTTCGCATCCCCCTAGAATGATGGGTATAAGTAAGAACAAAATGTATTTTTTCATAGTTTAATATTAACTTCTTAAACAGAACCACTCAAGGAAAAAAAATTACCCTATTTTTTATCCCCCTATAGTAACCATAAACGGAATGGGTGAAAATGAAATTATAAAAATAAAAAAGCTTAAATAGCCAATGAACATCCTTGTTGAATCCAAATCGGAATCATCCGGTATGGGAGGATGCTTTATCTTAATAAGAAAATATAGAATCAGAGCCCAAAAAAGCCAGCCTGACCATCCAATATTTAAATTTAATTCCATCAAGTTATCTATGAGCCCCGAGATTCCAAAAATAAATAAAAAGATAAAAGATATTACTGCTATTTTAAAATGATTTTTTTCGCCGAACATTGTATATCCAATATGTCCGCCGTCTAATTGACCTATTGGAATCATATTCATTGCTGTAATAAACATTCCAAACCACCCTACACATAAGTATGGATAATGATAAATTTCAGACATAGGGGGGAAAAATTGTCCTGTTTTAATAAATACTATTTTGAAAAATGAAAAAAGCAGTGTATTGCCAAAGGTCAAATCCACCGCATTTTTACCATATCCAGGTGAAAAGAAATCAGGATGTATTTTTAATAAATAATCAACACCAGGAACATTTGTAAATCCATAGATTAAGACAATAAGACATGCAACAAAACCTGCTATTGGTCCAGCAACACCTATATCAAACATAGCCTTTTTGGTATAAATAGGAGACTTAGTTCGAATTACAGCTCCCATTGTTCCAAAATTTAAAAAACCGGCTATAGACGGAAAGGGGATATAATATGGAAGAGTTGCATTAACCTTATGATACTTTGCTGCAAAATAATGTCCGAATTCATGACATGATATTATAAACATAATTGAAAAGGCATAAGGTAATCCTTTAAGCAAAAAAGAAATTTCATAAGAAGCTCCAAATGAACCCCTTATCCATTCTGCTCCTGCAATCGTTGTAGTAAAGAATGTAATTAAAAAAAGACCGATATGGAGAAGATATCTATTTTTTTTACGCAGTTTCCTTTGCTTAATTTCACTTTCCAAATATGTTCGTTCGTAATAATCTTCCATTATAAATCCAGACTAACTCCTAAAGTTGTATAATGTTCGTTTACATCAAAGTATTCACCGTGAACACTTTTGCCGGAAAAATATTTTACAGCGATACTGAATCCTTTAGCATCGTATCTTCCAAATTTAATACCGGCTGAAATTATATTACTTCCGGTATATTTGTCTATGTTACTCAATTTAAAGTCGTACGCAATAAATGGTGAAATATTTTTCCTAAATAAACTATTAAAATAATGATCAAAACCTATTTGATAAATGCCTTTACCTATACCTTTGGGAGTAACGTGGAAAATATATGTTAAGCCTAAATAGACCCTAAAGGCATCGATCTTATAGAATGGAAATAACTCAATAAATTCCCTGCTGTAGACAGTTGGTTTTCTTCCGTTTCTCCACTGATTGGAACCGGTATCAAAATGTCCGTCGGCAAAATGAGCACTAATATGACTTAGTCTGAAACGGAAACCGTATTCTTTATTAAAGTCTGCAATTTTATATCCGGCATTTATGCCGAATAAATAATCTACGCAATCCACAGGAAAATGAAATTCTTTTTCTCCTCTAAGCCTGGTATAAGTAAAAAGATCAGCCCCGAAAGATAAAGCAGAATTATCTTTGGTCAAATGATAAATATCCGAAGAAGTTCCAATATCAAGCTCAATTTCTTTTTCACCTAAGAGATAAGAAAATCCGGCTGCCGGCTCGATAAAATTTGCGGTGAACGGCTGAATGTTTAAATTTGAGGGAAACCACTCCCCTTTGACTTGAGCGGATGAACCGGATAAAAAAGTTAAACTGAACAAAAAAAGAAAAATAAACCGCATAATTTTTTTGTTTTTGATTAATAATTTGACCGGTAAAAATAAGAACAATTAAAACCGTTAACAATTAAATATCATGTCCAATTGCGACCAAAATGAGTATTATATCATCCAATCTTTTTAATTTTTCAAATCTTTCCAATCTTTTTAACCAACTTCTGTTTAATAAGCTTATGATAACTATATTTAAACTTAGAACTCAAGCTGGCTGCTGCATAAAGATTGGTCGGGAAAGCAAATGAAGGTTCAAAGTAACAGTTTATTGTGCATCCTTTACAGAAATCAAACCGTCCTTCCATCTTTTTAAAATATTTTATCTTATCCGACTTCCTGATTTGTTTTATCGATTCTTCAATTTTTATCTTATCGTTTGAAAAATGATAGCAAGGCAGCAGAACTTCATTATAAGGAGAAATTACTATTACCCTGGAAACTGCTTTACATGTTGGGTTATCTATATCGTTACCGCCGTCTTTTCTTAACTTTAGAAATCCTTTATTCAAATAAATATTGGATTTCCCTTCACAATAAATTTCAATATAATCTATAGCTTCATCTGATAATCCCGGATTTCCGAAATAGGAGAAAACCGGATTTACCAATAAAACCAGATCATGCTTAGTTGCTATTTCATACATCCTTGGCAGCTTCAAATAAGTTTCATTAGTTACAGTAAATAAAATATCCGGAAATTCACCAAGTGATCTGGCAATATCAATACTTTTCAAAATATGCTGATAGCAGTTTACTTTTCTTATTCTATTATGCTCTTCTTCATCAGGAGAATCAAGAGAAAAATGCAAAAGGTTAATATTCCCGGCTAACTTTTCGGCAAATTTAGGATATAGCAAAGCGTTAGTCGTAATGCTGGTCTGCATATTGAACTGTTTTGCATATTCAGCCATAAGATGGATATCTTTATGAAGGAGAGGTTCACCTCCGGTAAGATCAATAAACTTTACTCCAAGCCCGGCTATCTGCTCGATGTTTGATTTGAAGTCCTCAAGTCTCGCATAAGGGGTTGAATTAAAGCTTTCATGGGCGGCAAAATGGCAAAACTCACAAAAAGCATTACATCTATATGTTACATAATAATTGCACAGCAGAAGCATCAGTATTTCCTTCCCTTCCAGGTGACTTTTCTTCCGATAAATATAAGGACAAAAGGGATTAACACCACGTAAATAGTATAATAAATTTGCCAGTTAAAAAAATACTTTAAATTGTTCTTAATTCCCAGACTGCTATGAACCGGGAAAAGGAAGAATAAATCAATCGCTATTTTAAAAAAGAATAAATATAGCCATACCTGCGAAAAGAAAAACGGGGTAAGCAGAATGCAAAGGTTAGTTATAAAACCATAAGCCATAATTAAATATCCGCTGACCGGGACTCCTATTCCTCCAACGGACCATCTTTTTTTCTGATGGTATAAGCTCTTTAAATTTTTACATGGTTGAGATGTAACAAGCATTTCATTATTCAAAGGATAAATTATTCTATATTTTTTAAGCTTATAAATTGCATGCAATAAATTAAAATCTTCAGTAACACTAAAGGGAAGATTTTCATATCCGCCGACTTCCAGGTAGGCTTTTTTACGATATGACATATTATTGCCGATGCAGCTGATAGGCCTTCCCAGATTTATTGTACCTGAAGCGACTATAAGGAGATAAATAAAATCAATTGCCTGCATACCGCTGAATCCGTTAAAGGCCTTTTGTGTTGTAAAGCCATTTACCATTGCGACGTCAGGCTGATAATAGGAGGCTGTTGTATATGCCCACATTGGATGTACGGTACAATCTGCATCGGTTGTGAAAATGATTTCACCGGAAGCAATTTCCAGAGCATTTGCAAGTGCATTTGTTTTTCCTTTAAGTTTACCAATCTCCTTTTTTGTAACGATTTTCCGGAATTTTTTTTTACCCGATATATAATTATCAATTATTTCGCCTGTTTTATCGGTAGATTTATCATCTACTATTATTATATCTAGTTTCCCTTCAGGATAGACTAATTCATCGAGGGACTTTAAACACATCAGTATATTTTCTTCTTCATTTCTAGCAGCCAATACAACTGTAGCGGAAGGCAATTCACTCTCTTTAATTTTAGGGAAAGATTTTTTGACTCCAATAGAAAATAAAATGGATTGTATAAAATATCCGCTAAGGAAGATTAAAAATATTATTTCAAACATTCGGCAGGTATTCCGATTTCAAAATCTTTTTTACTGACTTCTTCAAAAAGGAAATCCAGTGCTTTAATAATGACTTCTTTCGATTTAAGATTGTCGTGAAAAACAATGATAGAATTCTTTTCCAGATAATTTTTTATAACAAATTTAATAACATTTAAGTCATTTTTATAATCAAAGGTAAATAGAGACCACATAACATTTCTTAACCCCATCTCCTTAAGAATTCTTGAAGTTAAAAAATTAAACCTGCCAAAAGGCGGTCTAAAATATTTCGGACAGTATTTATGTTTCTCCTTAAGAATGGAACAGACAGAATCTATCTCTTCATGTATTTTACCTTTTCTCAACTGGTCTATTTTCTTATGATTATATGTATGATTACCTATTTCATGTCCTTCGCTTAAAATTAAATCTACTAATGAAGGATTATTTTTAATATTATTTCCGACACAAAAGAAGATTGCTTTTATACCGAAAAGGTTTAAGGTATCCAGAATTCTTTCTGTTGTATCAATATTTGGACCGTCATCAAATGTAAGGAGGATTTTATTACTTGTACTATTCCACTGGAAGTCATTAAAAATTTTTTTTACAATTACTGGTGGATTATATAAATATTTCACTTAAACCGGTTCTATTAAAAAAATAAACTCAAAAATAAAAATAATTTCTGAATTATTTGAGTGTAGAATTTAGAAATGATAAACTTAAATATCAAAATATCGCGGGTTTTCTCCTCCCCTTTACCAAAGGAAAGGTTGATCAGATATTCCCTCCCCCTTTACCAATGGGAAAGACTGATCCGATATTCCCTCCCCTTTACCAAAGGGAAAGACTGATCTGATATTCCCTCCCCTTTACCAAAGGGGAGGGTTAGGGAGGGGTTTCAATATCACAAGACGTCTCCAGTATCTTTATCATCTCCTCTATTTTTTCAAATGCCTTGTCCGGATTCCAGCTCAATTCTTCATTAGTTATACGAACAAACGTTATTTTATATTTTTTCAAATAATCTTCCCTCTTACCATCATATTCTTTCCGTTCCGGAAGTTCATGAATATCCCCATCTATTTCAACTGCTAGCTTTAACTTCGGACAATAAAAATCAACAACATAATGATCAATAGAATATTGCCTTAAGAACCTGTATCCTAATTGTCTTTTTCTTAAATGAAGCCATACAATCCTTTCACAGTAGGTCATATTCTCCCTAAGCACTTTACGCTTTTCCCTTTCCGATTTTCTAGTATAATGCTTTGTCATTGCACTCTCTTAAAAAATATAATTTGCTCTAAATACACCTCCCTCACCTTAACAGTAAAACCAGCTCGGAGCTTCCCCTCCCCTTTACTAAAGGTACTAAAGTGGAGGGCTAGGGAGGGGTTTCAATACCCCCTTAACTCAAGGGAAGAATGTACTTCTCTCTGCACTTCACTACCCCCATACCAAAGAGGAAGGTAGTTTTATACGCTCCCTCCCCTTTACCAAAGGGGAGGGTCGGGGAGGGGTTTTCTCATCTCATCTTTTTTGCATACGTTGAAGACCACCTCAAAACATTCTCATCTTCATCAAATACAACTAATGCTAAATAAATAATCTTATCCTGGTATTTGCTTTCTTTCATCTTTATGTTTTTATCCAGTTCAAAAAATATTTTTTTACCATTATCTTTTAACACTTTTAATATGCACTCATTTGAGTAATAGTCATGCTCTTTTAATATTGGCCTTTCAAACCATGTTAATAATACAAGGACAAACTTTTCGTTCCCTTTCTTTCGAAGTACTTCATTTAATTTAACTTCTATCTTACTATCTAAACAGTTAACACTTTTAACTGGAATATTAAATCCTTCGGGTGTTATTTTGTTTTCTTCTGTCGCTTTCCCTGGCAAGAAGGATTTATAATTGATACCTGTTATTTTATTAATTGGATCTGAGTCTTTATATTTTTCTATCTCTACCGATTCCCATATTTTTTTTAGTACTTCGATACCTTTGACCGCTTTCGCAAATTTACCCGCCACTTTCATTCTATTTCGGTTTGCTGTTTCTGCTGGACTAACATCATCCGTCCGTTCTTTCGGAGTAGAAGCTGCATATTCCGTCTTGCCCCTCTTTTTATATACAACATCTCCGATTTTTCCATGTACCTCTCCTAAAAAATTTTTTTTAACTCTTGCCATTTTATCCCTTTATTTTATTTTTAAATAACAAATTTGAATATTTTTCCATTTGCCTGATGAATACAATTTATACCAAAATATCATCCTTTGTTTCTGGAATCTTTAGATATGATCAGAACCTATTGAAAGTCTTTACAGTAAACCCTAAGCAGTATTATCGACATGAAAAAATCAACTGGATAAAAATAAAAAATATTAGCCCGAATTCCAATCTAACAGCCATCTTACAGCCGTCTAACAGCCGTTAAATAAACCCTAACACAACCATAAATCTTCTCATTCTAGTCTAAGAGATTTAATTAAACATCTCTTCATTACTCCCCTCTAAAAAAAAAGTAAGTAGCGCTCTGCTCTACCCTCCCTTAACCCCTCCTTGATCCTCCCCTTTAGAAAAAGGGGAGGAATGTACCACCCTCTCTTTTATAAAAGAGTACACTCTTCCGCTTATTTTAGTAATGTATCGGATATATTTTCCAGCCTATTTACTAAAAGGAAGGGTTAAGGAGCGGTTCGAGGGTGACCAATAAGTAATTTTCAAATTGAAATCAGTGAAAATCTGTTAAAATCTGCGTCATCAGTGTTCTATTTTTAAGAAAATAATTACTTTTTGGTCACCCTCGTTAGGGAGGGGTTTTTATAAAAACAAATGCTCAGCTTCCTGATTCAACCGCCAGCTTTTTTTCTTCAGCTTCTGCTCTGCTGAGTTCAAGACCATGTCCCTGCGGTCCTGTTTCTGCTTTTCTTAATAAGTAAGCAAAAATAAGTCCTAGAATTCCGAGAATTGAGAATATCCACATTCCAAGGTTATATCCTCCGGGATTAGTTGCACTGGCTCCTCCGTAATCATTGGCTGCACCAATAAGTAATGGGAAAATCATCATCCCTATCTGCTGAATTAAAGTCATTAATGCATATGCAGAACCTAACCGTTTAGCTTCCACTATATATGATACGGCAGGCCACATCACTGCGGGAATCAATGAGAATGCAATTCCCATCATGATAACCGGGACATAAAGTGTAACATTGCTGTAAGCCATGAGAAGATAAACAGGGAGCAGCATAATTGAACCAATTGTCATAAGCAATGCACGTTTTCCAATAAAATCAACCAGCAATCCAATTAGAGGAGTAGCAATCATTGCAGATAAAGGTAAATTAGAAATCATCCACCCTGCTGTTTCACGTGATAAATGATGACTTTCCATAAAGAATTTAACAGCAAAAGTTCTGAAAGGGAAAATAGCGGAATAAAATGTAACGCATAAAAGAGTTATGTACCAGAAGGACTTATTAAATTTAAAAATAGTTTTCATATTTAATTTATCAACAGGTCCCCCTTCTCCTAAAGTAAATTTCTTTTCCCCTGAAGATTCAACAAAATAATAGATTAGAATCCCAAGAAAAGATAGAATGCCAATAAAGGCGGCAGCATATAAAGGAGCCGAAAATCCGCCGCTGTAAAGTCCAGGAAAAATTGAAGGAGAATTATCTACAGCTACAGTACCGCTGCGTGCAAAAAACAGGTTCAGCCCCATGGCAAAGCTTAATTCTTTCCCTTTATACCATTTTGCAATTGCAACTGTTATCGCTACGATTAAAGGTTCGGAACCGATACCGAGTAAAAATCTTCCGGCAAGCATTACATACAAGTTTGACGATACGGCGGTCAAGAAACCTGAAACTGTACATATAGATGCAAAAATAATTGCCGATTTTTTGGTACCCCATTTATCTACTAATATACCTCCAAAGATTAGAACTATTATAGCAGCCAGGCTATAATATGAATAGAATTGTCCTATTTCAAGGTCGGTAAACTGAAGCGAGGCTTTTAGTTGATCTGCGACTAAAGATATTGAATCGTATACATAATAATTTCCGAACATTGCCAGACTAACAAAAAGGAGAATCATCCACCTATAGGAAGGTGTAGGTTCTCTTTTCTCAACTACTAAATCAGGATTGGCTGATGACATTGCTGATGACATTATTTTTCTCTTATTATTTTTTTAAAGTCATTTAATAGTTCCCGCTACGCCGGAAGGCTTCGCGGGATAGGCATTCAATGGTCATTCGGTAGTCATTTATAGTCATTCGATTGTTTATTCATAGTCATTCTGCAAGCTTCAGACAGATATATATATAATTATGTGGCTAAAGCCATTTATATTTTTTATTCACTACTCCCTCGGCTGAAGCCGAGGGCAATAGATGGGCTATTCGCTGCTTATTATCTTGCCGTCAACTATAGGAGTTACACATATAAGCGGATTTTCAGGGACATCAAAATTGGAGAAGATCTCTTCAAAAAGTTCGAATTGTCTCCCCTTCTCTTCCAGTCGAGCGAACTTCCGGTATTTCATATATCTTCCCATTCTATCTGCTGGTGCGCTGAAATGATAAGAATTATTAAAATCCTGAACGGCTTTGCTTTTTAAGAATTTTATCTTATTATCGTCGCCTCCTTCCATCTCATAAGCAACTGCACGGAACTCTTCAACATAATCATTATTTATTATAAGATAAATATTTAGTATTACTTCATTCATATAATTTTAAAAAACCTCTGAGGTTTTGGAAACCTCGGAGGTCTGGGTTCATTGCCTTCTTTAAACATCTGAGAGATTTTTGTTTACGCTTTAGGTCCTATCATTTTCTCAGGTTTTACTATTTCATCAAATTTTTCAGCGGATAAAATACCAAGCTCAACGGCAGTTTCTTTGAGAGTTTTATTTTCTTTATGAGCTTTCTTAGCAATTTTTGCAGCATTATCATAACCAATATGCGGATTTAATGCTGTAACTAACATCAAAGAATCATTAAGATGCTTATTGATAACCCTTTCGTTAGGCTGAATACCGATTACACAATTATCGGTAAAGCTTTCACAGGCATCTGCAATTAATCTAATGGACTGGAGTACATTATATATAATTACCGGTTTAAATACATTTAGTTCAAAATTTCCGCTTGCACCTGCGAAAGTAACAGTAGTATCATTTCCGAAAACCTGAGCGCAGACCATTGTCATAGCTTCGCTTTGCGTAGGATTAACTTTTCCGGGCATAATAGAACTTCCGGGTTCATTTTCCGGTAAAAGCAGCTCACCTATTCCGGCTCTGGGTCCGGAGCCTAACCACCTTATATCATTGGCGATTTTCATTAAAGATGCAGCAATAGTTTTAAGAACACCGCTTAATTCAACCAGAGCATCATGGGCAGCCAGGGCTTCGAATTTATTTCTTGCAGACTTAAAAGGCTTTCCTGTTAACTCTGAAATTTTTTCGGCAGCTTTTACAGCAAATTCGGGGTGAGTATTTAACCCTGTACCAACAGCAGTCCCGCCTAAAGCAAGCTCATATAGCCTTGGTAAAGAACCATTTACCCTTTCCAATGCATTGTTTAGCTGCTGAACATAACCGGAAAATTCCTGACCCAGGGTTAAAGGAGTAGCATCCATTAAATGGGTTCTCCCGATTTTTATTATACTTTTGAATTCTTCGGATTTTGCGCCAAGTGCATCTTTTAATTTGGTTATCATTGGGATTAATCTTCTATGAATTTCTTCAACAGCAGCAATATGCATGGCAGTTGGAAAAGTATCATTGGAAGATTGAGCTTTATTTACATCATCATTGGGATGGATCGGCTTTTTACTCCCGATCTGACCGCCAGCTAATTCAATTGCACGATTAGAAATTACTTCATTTGCATTCATATTTGTTTGAGTACCGCTCCCGGTCTGCCAGACAACAAGTGGGAAATGATCGTCTAATTTTCCTTCAATTACCTCATCTGCTGCTTTTACAATCAATTCCGCTTTTTCCGGAGGAAGAATCCCAAGACCTTTATTTGTAAGAGCAGCGGCTTTTTTTAATATTCCGAGAGCCCGGATTAATTCACGGGGGAACCTCTCACCTCCTATTTTAAAATTCATAACCGAACGTGCTGTTTGGGCACCATAATATTTATCGGTAGGAACTTTTACTCCCCCCATACTGTCAGTTTCAATTCTAAAGTCCATGTTCAACCCTTAAATGTTAAATAATATTTAGTATTGCACTAAATTTACAAAAAAAATTATCGATAATTAATTATAGCTGAAGTTATATATAAAATGATACGAGTAATCATAATAGGCGGAAAGTATATTATAGGCAGTAAATCAGGGAACTCTTGAAAGATGACATCTTTATAATTTAAAAATTAGGTTTTATTTGATTTACATTTTAATATAAAATTGAAAATGATTTTTCTTTCTAAAGATGTCATCTTTATATCTGCTAATCACAATAATTAAGTAATTGGAAACATTTTTAATATTGAAGCATCTAAACAATTGGGAAACAAATCATATAAAAAAATTGAATTATTTATGATTTTGTAATTCTTAATTTTTTTTGTACTTTAATTATTAATGAATGTAGTGTTAATTATTAAAATAAAAGACAAATTATGGAAATACCTGTAAAAGATAAAAGTAATTACCTAAAGGGATTACTTATTGTAGCTAAAAAGGATAAGCAATTAGCTGATTCCGAGAAAAGGATAATTAGAGGTATTGGTGAGAAATTAGGGTTCGCTTCCGACTTTTACGAAGACGTTTTAAGGGATTTACTTTCAAATGAATACATCATTGAAGATCCAATAAGATTTTCAAATATGAAAATTGCTAGATCTTTTATTGATGATGGATTAAAGTTGGCATTTTCAGATAATAAGATTTCCGATACTGAAATAAACTGGCTGAGTGAAACTGCGAAACACAATGATATTGATGAAAAATGGTTTAACGAAAAGCTTGAAAGTTATAAAAATTCATCAGTTTCATTTTCAATATCTGATTTTGCTCTCTATTCGATAATCGGGTAGAATATTTTCGTTTAATAGCACGCAGATGACGCAGATTAAACTGATTTTCACTGATTTTTAAAGTGAAGAAAAAATCTTCCATAGAAAACCAGGCATCCTTTTAGTGGATTATAACAACTGCAAAATCTTGTTAAACTAAGTCATCACAGCTATTGCAACTGTACGAATAAATTTTAAATTGATGCCTATTCTCCTTCGGATAGCCACAAAGTCTCTAAGACACAAAGTTACACAAAGTACCTTCTCGCCATTCACTTAATGACATACTAACAAGCACTAAAAGTTTTCTGATACAATTATCTCTTTTTTAAAAAGCCGGAATGACAATGTTGAATAACTTCAGTAATTTAGCTGTTGTTTTTATTCAATTTTTAATATACAGGTAATAAAAATGGGAACAATGAAGGCGTTAGTAAAAAAATATTCCAAACCGGGACTTTGGTTAGATGAAGTACCAATTCCTAATTATGGTATAAACGATGTTTTAATAAAAATAAATAAGACTTCAATATGTGGTACAGACATTCATATTTATAATTGGGATGATTGGGCAAAAAAAACGATACCTGTTCCAATGGTTGTGGGGCATGAATATGTCGGCACAGTAGAAGCTATCGGGAGCAATGTTACAGATGTAAGGATTGGTGAAATGGTAAGCGGTGAGGGGCATATAGTGTGCGGCAGGTGCAGAAATTGCAGAGCCGGACGAAGGCATCTTTGCAGAAATGCAATGGGTGTAGGCGTTAACCGTCCCGGCTGTTTTGCTGAATATTTATCAATCCCCGTTTCCAATGTATGGCATTGTGATCCTTCAATACCGACAGACATATTTTCAATCTTCGATCCTCTCGGGAATGCGACACATACAGCTCTTTCTTTTGATGTCCTTGGAGAGGATGTATTAGTAACCGGAGCAGGGCCGATAGGAATTATGGCTGCAGCAATTGCCAAACATGCAGGAGCGCGGTATGTCGTTATAACTGATTTAAATGAATACCGACTTGAGCTTGCGAAGAAAATCGGAGTAACAAGAGCAGTCGATATAAGAAAAGATAATCTGCTTACAGTTATGAATGAATTAGGAATGAAAGAAGGTTTTGACGTAGGACTTGAAATGTCAGGGAACATAAAAGCTCTCGAATCAATGATTTCAAACATGTGCCACGGAGGTAAAATTGCCTTACTCGGAATCCTTCCATCCAATGCTGCAATAAACTGGGAAACAGTTGTGTTTAACGGACTAACAATAAAAGGTATTTATGGAAGGGAGATGTTCGAAACCTGGTATAAAATGACCGTGATGCTTCAAACTGGGCTTGACATTTCACCGGTTATAACAAACCAGTTTTCCTATGAAAACTTTGAAGAAGCATTTGAGCTAATGAAATCAGGTAATTCAGGGAAAATTATTTTAAAGTGGATTTGATAATAACACCCCTCAATTTCAGGGTGCAGTATCTATCTAACCATTTATTAAAACAAATTAAAGCAAAAATATTTGGGGTTAAAAAATGAAATCTAAAATTGCAATAATTCTTCTAATTTCACTACTAACAGTATTTGCACAGGATTCAGTTCAAACATTTCTTTCGTTGAGCAATACAGGGGTTAATGAATTCCATTCAAAATATCCTGATTATGACGGACGGGGAACAATAATAATTATTCTTGATACGGGTGTAGATATGGGGATAGATGGATTGAAGAAGACTTCAACCGGGGAAACAAAAGTTATTGATGCTCAGGATTTTACCGGTGAGGGGGATATAAATTTATATGATTGTGAAATAAATAAAGAGGACGGGAAAGAATATTTTGTAAACGAGGATAAAAACTTAAAAGCAGCAGGTGCTGACAAGCTCACTCTAAAATCTGTAAATGATACCTATTATATAGGTACATTAAATGAAACGCAGCTTCAAAATTCCACTTCCAATGCTGAAGATTTAAACGGGAATGGTTCTGATAATGATAAATATGTTATCGTAGCTTTTCAAACAAAAGATTCGAACGGAACATACTGGGTTGCATATTTTGATACTAATGACAATGGCGATTTATCAGACGAACAACCAATTAGAAACTATAAAGAGAAATTCGACACTTTTCATATTCAAAATGAAAAAGGACTACCCCAATTAACATTTGCTGTTAATATCTTCCCGGATGAGAAGAAAATATCTTTACATTTTGATGATGGTGCTCATGGAACACATGTAGCAGGGATTGCGTCCGGATATCATATAGGCGACACTTACCTTGAAGGAGTTGCTCCCGGAGCTAAAATTATAAGCTTAAAGATAGGGAATAACAAATTCTCAGGAGGGGCAACAGTATCTCAAAGTATGAAGAAAGCTTTCTTGTATGCAGACAAAGTATCTAAAGAAAAAAAAGAACCATGCATAATAAATATGAGTTTCGGCATCGGTTCAGAAATAGAAGGGGCATCAGATATTGAGTTATTCCTTGATACTCTGTTAACCTCTAATCCTTATCTTTATGTGTGCGTTTCAAATGGCAATGACGGGCCGGGAATATCTACAGCAGGTTTACCCGCTTGCTCAGAGAAAGTATTATCCTCAGGTGCTGTTTTGCCGAAAGAAATTGCAAGAGATTTATATGGTGCAGAATTACAAAAAGATCTTGTATTCTTTTTTAGTTCAAGAGGCGGAGAAGTTAAAAAACCGGATATCTGTTCGCCCGGTGCAAGCACATCCACTGTACCTAACTGGTCACCAAGGGATAGAATGGGAGGCACAAGCATGGCTTCACCATATACTGCAGGGGTTTTATCGTTACTGCTGAGCGGTATGCAGAAGGAATATCCAAGAACAAAAATACCTTCCTTTCTTTTATATAAAGTGATAAGAAATAGTGCTGTAAAATTCGATAATTATAATCTTCTGGATGAAGGTGCAGGTTATATAAATGTGACAAATGCATATAACCTTCTTAAGAAATACATAAATGCAGGTGAGATAAATAATTTTGAATCATACTCAATTTCTTCTTTTGCTCCGAATATGCCCACCGGAAAAGCAGAGAATTTATATATAAGAAACGGTAATTATTTAACCGGAGATGAAACGTATAACTTTATTATTAAGAGAGATAATTTCTGGAAAGAGAATAAATTTTACAGAATTTTTAATATAAAAAGCAGCAGTGACTGGTTAATTCCAATTCAGAAAAAGACATATATAAGAAATGACCAGACTGCTTCAATATCAGTTAAATTTGCTAAGGATAAACTGAAAGAGCCCGGCTTATATACCGGAAAAATTACCGGAACCAGAGATGATAAAACTAACATGCCGGAATTTGAGATGTGGGCAACCGTAGTTATTCCTTACCAATTTAATCAGGCGAATAACCACTCATTGAAGTGGGAAAACAAAAAATTAGCTCCGGGAGAAATTGAAAGATATTTTATAGAAATTCCTGCCGGTGCAACTTCTATGGAGATTAATTTATCACCGGTAAATAAAGAATTTGCCGATGTGAGGTTTTGGTTATTTAAACCGGATGGTGCTGAAATGTATTTATCACCTGCATTAAACTCGATAAATGACAACGAAAGTGTTGAAAAGAATTTTTACAATATTTCACCCGGAGTGTATGAACTTGATGTAGAAGGATCTTATAAAAGTGATAAGAGCTCTAATTATAATTTATCTGTGCAATTTTTAGGGATAAAAACACTTGATTCCGGATTTCTTGATTCCCTTAACAGCAGTATAAATGTCATTAACCTTTACAATAATGCAGAAAGTTACAACTTATCCGGCAAAATCTTAGGGTACGAAAGTGAATTAAAAATTGAATTAAATGGACAGGACACATGTGTAGTGCCTTTTATTCTGAGAAAGGATGAGGCTTCAAAGGAATTTGATATCAAACTGAGCAAAAATGATTTTAACAAAATAACTGATTTTTCAATGTTAATTTTTGATAAGGACGGTAATGCAAAGGTAAAAGAAGCTTTGTCTTACAGAGAAGGATCAATAAAAATTAAAAATACATTCAATTCCGATTCGGTAAAGCTGGAGCTTGTAATAATACCTGCATTTGCAAATGAGCCAGGAAAAATGATGATTAATATTAAAGAAAAGACATTATACAATAATTACGTACCGTTTTCAGTTAAGGATAATTTTTATGATAGAGCTGTATTATATCCCGGTATTGAAAAAACATTGGATTGTGATTTTTCCAAACCTGATGAATTTATACCTGATGAAGCAGCATTTTACGGCAAAATATATTTTGAATCCGAAGTTTCTAAGAAAATAAAATACGAAATTCCGGTTTACTTTAATTTTTGAGGAGGATTTATGTTTGCAAAAGAAAAAAGTTATTTGAATGATACAATCGAAAAGATTGAATCCGAAGGATTATTTAAAAGGGAAAGAATAATTACAAGCCCGCAGCAGGCTAATATTGATGTGCTGGAGGGTAAAACTGTATTAAATATGTGCGCAAACAATTATCTAGGATTAGCAAATAATCCTGAAATAATTAAGGCGGCAAAAGATAGCTATGATAAATGGGGTTATGGTTTATCTTCTGTCAGGTTCATCTGCGGAACTCAGGAAATCCATAAGGAACTTGAAGCAAAAATTTCGGATTTTCTGGGAACGGAGGAAACTATCCTTTACACTTCCTGTTTCGATGCAAACGGAGGATTATTCGAAACACTTCTTTCCGAAGAGGATTCTATTATTAGTGATGAATTAAACCATGCGAGCATTATTGACGGGATAAGGCTTTGTAAAGCAAACCGGTTAAGGTATAAGAATTCCGATATGAATGGATTGGAAGAAAGGTTAAAAGAAAGTGAATCTTCCCGTTTTCGATTAATAGCTACAGACGGTGTTTTTTCAATGGATGGAAGTATTGCAAATCTGCAGGATATCTGCAGTCTGGCTGAGAAATATAATGCAATGGTGATGATTGACGACTCACATGCCGTCGGATTTATGGGGAAAAAGGGAAGAGGAACACATGAGTACAGAGATGTAATGGGAAGAGTAGATATTATTACAGGTACATTAGGCAAGGCACTAGGCGGTGCAAGCGGAGGCTATACAAGCGGAAGAAAAGAGATTATAGATATTCTCCGCCAGAGATCAAGACCTTACCTTTTTTCAAATACAGTTGCACCCAGCATTGTATCTGCTTCATTAAAAGTACTTGAAATACTGAAGGAATCAACTCATTTACGGGATAGGCTGGAAGAGAATACAAAATATTTCAGAGAAGGAATAACTAAAGCGGGATTAAATATTAAGGAAGGAATACATCCGATTGTACCGATTATGATTGGAGATGCAGCTTTATCACAAAAGATGGCTTCAAGGATGCTTGATAAAGGAATTTATGTAATAGGATTTTTCTTCCCGGTAGTTCCTAAAGGTACCGCAAGAATAAGAGTACAGGTATCTGCCGCTCATTCGAAAAAAGATCTTGAATTCGCAATTAATGCATTTAAGGAAGTTAAAGAAGAATTCGACATGTAATGCTTAATATTTAAACAACTCTATTTCGCTGTGTATAGAGATTATTCACCGCCGGAATTAGAGTTTCTTTGTTCGAGTAAAAATGTTGTGTAATTTTCAATGAAATAATTGAATAATCTATCCGGAAGGTTAAAAATCGCTTATGCTTATAGTTGAAAACCTGGTAAAAGAATTCAAAAATGTCAGGGCTGTTGATAATATTTCATTTAAGATTGAAGAAGGGAGAATATTCGGACTTCTCGGACCGAATGGTGCAGGTAAGACAACAATTATAAGAATAGTTTTAAATATTATAAAGCCGACTTCAGGGAGTATTTCTTTTGAAGGTCAGAAAATAACAAAAGAATTTTTTAATATAATAGGATACCTTCCGGAAGAACGGGGACTCTATAAAAGAAGCAAGGTAATTGATTCAATTCTTTATTTTGCCGGGTTGAAAAATATGTCAAAAGAATCAGCCTTAAAAGAGGCTGAGTACTGGTTAAAGAAATTAGAAGCCGCTGAGTATAGGGATAAAAAAATACAGGAATTATCAAAGGGAAACCAGCAAAAAATTCAATTTATAATATCTGTAATTCATAATCCAAAATTATTAATTCTGGATGAACCTTTTACCGGATTTGATCCGATTAACCAGCAATTAATAAAAGAAACAATCCTTTCCTTCGTTGATTCAGGGAAAATTATCATTTTATCTACACATCAAATGGAAACGGCGGAAAAATTATGCTCGGAAATCTTATTATTAAATAAAGGAAGGGAAGTTGTAAGCGGCAGCTTAAACAAAGTTAAAAAAAGATACGGAGGGAACAATATTAAAATAGAATATAACGGCGATGCATCTTTTATAAAACACCTTCCCTTTGTCAAGCAGGTTGATATTTACAGTAATTATGCGGAAGTTCAAATGAATGATGGTATACCACCCGATGAGCTTTTAATAGCTATAGTCGGTAAAATTAGTATCAGCAATTTTTCTGTAATCGAACCGACGCTAAATAAAATATTCATCGATGTAATAAACCAAAACGCAGACTAATTTTTATGAAAAAGATATTAACCGTTGCCAAATGGGAATTTCTTGAAAAAGTAAAGACTAAGGCATTCATAATTTCAATTATACTTACACCTACAATAGTAATATTTTTCTCACTTGCTCCAACACTCCTATCAGGAAAAGAATCAGATACAACAAAAGTTATAGGAATTGTTGATACTTCCGGGATTTACTACCACCCGATGGATGAGAGTCTTGATAAATATAGAATTGAAAAGAATCAGCCTGCTTATATTCTAATCAGCCTTTCTGCAGGAGAAGATCATAAGAACATTGACAGTCTGAGAATTATTGCCGATGCGGATGTTCTTAACGGAAAAGTAGAGGGGTATCTTTTAGTTAATAATGGCGGAACGGATTCTGTAAGTGCGGAATATAGAACTAAATCTGTAAGTAATTTTAAGGATACACAAAAGTTTACCGAAGCTTTCAATACAGCGAGGATTAAAAGCCGGTTAGAAGCAGAAGGAATAAGTTCTAAAATCATGGATTATATTTCAAGAAATGTTGATATAAAATCTGTTAAACTTGAAGAAACCGGGAAAGCAAACAGAAACGATTCACTTACAACCTTTTTTACTGCATTTATTTTTGTGATGCTGTTGTTCATGCTGATTATGTTATCAGGTCAGATGCTTGTAAGAAGTTTAGTAGAAGAAAAATCGAACAGGCTGATCGAAATAATAATATCAAGCTGTTCCGCCGACGAATTATTGACAGGGAAAATTTTAGGGCTGGGCGCACTGGGATTATTTCAAGTACTAATATGGGGATTGATTGCCGTTGCATTACTTGGAGCATCATTGATACCTTTTACAGCTTTAAATAATATTTTACCCATGCTGATTTATTTCCTGCTGGGTTATGTTTTTTATACGGCAATTTTTGTAGGGATAGGCTCAATTGTTACAACCGAACAGGAAGCCCAGCAGATAACCACATATTTAAGCTTCCTACTTCTCCTCCCTATTGTTTTGATATTACCGGTAATGGAGAATCCCAATTCAATCTTAATTAAAATTTTATCATATATCCCCCTTACACTTCCGACTGCAATGCTGCTTAGACTTAATTTAACTCCCGTTCCAATAATAATTCAGGTAATTACATCCGCTATAATGCTCGTTTCAATTTATGTGGCAATAAAATTTGCAGGTAAAATTTTTAGAATTGGAATTTTGTCATATGGTAAACGGCCCTCGCTGAAGGAATTGGGGGAATGGATCAGGGAGTCTTAAGAGCAAGTTCAAGTTCAAGTATATGTTAATTATGTTAGTTGTAATCTCTGTTTTAGCTGCTGTAATTCCGATGGTTTTATATTTAATCCTTATCTGGAGATTGGATAAATATGAGCGGGAACCTTTTGGATCGGTATTAAGAAGCTATGTATGGGGAGGGATTGGAGCAATTTTTTTTTCATTATTATTCAGTGAAATTCTTTCCGAAAGCTTATCTTTGTTTATTATCAATAAAAATCTAATGGATCAAGTTGATGCATTTTATATTGCGCCATTTGTCGAAGAGATTACAAAAGGTTTATTTCTGCTGGTACTGGTATCGAGGAAAAAGTTTGATAATGTTACGGACGGATTAGTGTATGGAGGAGCAATAGGATTAGGGTTCGGAATGACGGAAAATTTATTCTATTTTATTTCATACGGAAAGACTTTCCCGGCATTATTAACATTAATAATTATTAGAACATTATTCTCTGCAGTAATGCATTGTGTATCCACGGGAACATTAGGTGCATTTTTAGGGTATGCAAAGTTCAACAGTTATACACATAAGATTATATTACCATTTATCGGCTTAATGATAGCAATGTTTATACATTTTTCATGGAATTATACCGTAAGCAACAGGTCAACAACTTTACTGGCGTTTATATTTATGCTGTTTGCAATTACGGTATATGCAGTAGTTTATTCACTTTCTATTTCAAAGGAAAAGAGAATAATTTATTCCGAACTGCTTCCTGAAAGTGAGAATGGGATAATACCGCCGGAGCATTTAGAAATTCTAAATTCATTTAAAAGAAATAGACATGGCTGGGTTGATGAAAGTATTAGGAAATTATATATTAAAGCAGCAACTACTTTGGCTTTTAGAAAGATGCAGGAAAAAAATTCAAAAGGAGCAAGAAAAATATCATATGAGCAAGATATTGATTACTATAGAAAACAAATTAGTGACCTATTGAATAGACTTCCCGGAACTGTGTAATGAAACAAAATTCTTCCATTTATATTCTTTCCCCTTTCCCGGTTTTTAATAAAGATTTAGTCCCTGATTTTGAATCTTTTGATAAAGAACATTCTTCTTATTTATATAAGACTTTAATACTGAACTATAAAGAAATTACAAAAAAGATATCTGAAACATTAAATATATTTTTCATTTTTGATAAAAAAGACGAAGGTTTTTTAAGTGAAGATTTTCACGATTATGAGAATGTTACATTTATTGAATCAGGCGGGACTTCAATACTAAAGAGTTTAGCAGATAAATATTTTTACAAATTCACCAACAACATTGTTATTTTCTTCAACTCTATCGGAATAACTCCGGAAGATTTAGATAAGATTTTCAATTTGCTCTGCATGGAAGACGAAGCTATTGTGTTAGGAAAAAGTATAAATCAAAGCCTTTCATTTGTCGGATTCAATTCTTTCAATCTGAAAATCTTTGAAGATATAGAGTTGTCAAATATTGATTATGATTATTTTCTCAACCGGGTAGCAAAATTTGAACATTTTATACATGTTTTAGATAACTTTATGTTAATAAAAAATATAAATGATTTCAGAAACTTATATAACCAATTATCGAAAAAGGAAAGCTTTGCTTACTGCAGCCAGGAAATACATGAAAGATTTACAAATTTGTTCATAGAATATAAGGACCTTTTGAAATGACTGCAGTTGGTATTCTTGGAGGGACTTTTGATCCTGTCCACCTTGGTCACCTGATTACAGCGCAAGCAGTTAAAGAAATTCGCAATTTAGATAAAATAATCTTTATACCTGCATACATATCTCCGCATAAAACAGATAAATTTTCAGCAAAGGGAATGCATAGATTAAAAATGCTTGAGCTCGCAATAGAAGGATTCCCCAGTTTTGAATTTTCAGATATTGAATTAAAAGCAAAATCAATTTCTTATACAGTTAAAACTCTCGAAGAGTTCAAAAAAAAATTCGAAAATTTGGAATTTATTATCGGATATGATAATATTATTAATTTTAATACGTGGAAAAATCCCGATAAGGTTATCGAGCTTGCCAAATTAATTGTATTAAGAAGAAGAACAGACGATGAAAAAATAGAAAGAGACAAATACTACCGTGCTGCACATTTCGTTAAGACACCGGTGATAGAAATCAGCAGCAGCGATATTCGAATGAGAATAAAGGAAGGAAAACCGATAGATTTTTTAGTACCTCAAAAAGTGAGAGAATATATCAATACATTTAATTTATATAAGGAATAAATTATGAAAATTCTAGTTACAGGCGGAGCAGGATTTATTGCTTCACAAATAGCAGATGCATTTATCAATGAAGGTCATGATGTATTTATTTTAGATAACTTGGCTACAGGCTTTGAAAAAAATGTTAATCCCAAAGCAACATTTATAAAGAAAGATATAGGTGATAAAAGCCTTTCCGAATTATTCGAAAAAGAAAAATTTGATGTTGTTAATCATCATGCAGCACAGATGGATGTTCGGCGTTCTGTAGCTGACCCGGTATTTGATGCGAACACAAATATTTTAGGAACAATTAATTTACTTCAGAATTGTATAAAAACCGGAGTTAAAAAATTTATGTTTGCATCCACGGGAGGAGCAGTTTACGGAGAGCAGGAATATTATCCCGCAGATGAAAAACATCCTACCGCTCCCCTATCCCCTTACGGAATATCGAAACTTGCCGTAGAAAAATATTTGTTCTTCTATAATGCACAGTATAAGTTAAATTACACAATACTGAGATATGCAAATATTTACGGTCCGCGTCAAAACCCCTTCGGAGAAGCAGGAGTAGTAGCAATATTTTCGACAAAACTAATTAAGAATGAGCAGCCGATGATAAATGGAAGCGGAAAACAAACACGCGATTATGTTTTTGTCGGTGATGTGGTAAAAGCAAATTTAATTACACTAAACGATACGAAATCGGATATATATAATATCGGAACTTCTAAGGAAACCGATGTTAATGAATTATTCCAGATGTTAAACAAAATTGCCGGAAATAATAAAGAAGAAAAGCATGGTCATGCTGCTCCGGGAGAACAAATGAGGAGTGTTATTACCTCCGATAAATTGTATAAAACTTTTAATTGGAGGCCTTCAACACCATTAAATGAAGGACTTCAAAAGACAGTTGATTTCTTTAGGGCATCTTCAAAATGATCGAAGATTCCTTTTTAGAAAAATTATTTAATAATGATAGACGTTCTGTTGCTCGCGCAATTTCTATTGTTGAATCCGGAAATGAAACATCTTCCGGTTTATTAAAGGAAATATTTAGTAAAACTGGTAATGCCTTCAGGATAGGTATTACAGGACCACCGGGAGCCGGGAAAAGTACTATAACAAATCAACTAACGAAATTGTATGCAGCACAAAATAAAAAGATAGGGATAATTGCTGTCGATCCGACAAGTCCGTTTACCGGCGGAGCTTTACTTGGAGATAGGGTTAGGATGAATGATGTAGGGCAGATACCAAATGTATTTATTCGAAGCATGGCAACAAGAGGAAGTCTAGGCGGATTAAGTAAAAAAACAATTGATGCTGCCGATGTTTTGGATGCAGCAGGCTTTGATATAATTATATTTGAAACCGTTGGAGTCGGGCAATCGGAACTTGATATAGCACAGGCAGCAGATACAACAGTTGTTGTGTTAGTTCCCGAATCGGGTGATTCGGTTCAGGCAATGAAAGCCGGTTTAATGGAAATTGCAGATATATTTATCTTAAATAAGAGTGATAGACCCGCTTCTCATCAGGCTTTAACTGCATTAAAAACTATATTAATGATGAAAGCTCACGATGAAAATTCTTGGCTTCCGAATATCATTAAAACAGTTGCAACTGAAAATAAGGGGATTCAGGAAACAGCAGATGAAATTGAACGGCATAAAGAACATCTAAAATCCGGGAATAAATTTTTAATAAAGAGAGAAGAACGAACAAAAAAAAGGATAAAGGACATTGTCGAAGATAAAATCAGAAAGGAATTATGGACAAAAAGTGAAAATTCATATACCGGTCAAGAGAAAAATTCATTAAATTCCTATCTGGAAAAAGTAATCCGTCAATGGCAGAATCTTTCTCCATATCACATAGCAGAAGAAATAATAGATAATTATAAGAATCAAAAGTAATTTGCTTAAAAGATGACATCTTTTATTTTTTAAAAATAAGATTTATCGAACTTACATTTTAATAAAAAATTGTAAGTAATTTTTCTTTTTAAAGATGTCATCTTTACATCTATGTAACTCAACTTAATATTAAAATTTTATAGTAGTCCAAAAGACATATTATAAATCTTTAAGGTTTCAAATTAAAATTTAGGCTGCCAAAAGTAGAATAAATAGAAAGGGAAACTATATGGAAACAACTACTGCGCAATTCGTTATAGATCTATCGGAAAACCAGGTTATTATTAAAGATACGATAAGAGACTTTACCGAAAAGAATATTCGTCCGCAAATTATGAAATTTGATGAATCACAGGAATTTCCAATAGAAATACTGCAGAAGCTTGGTAAATTAGGATTTCTAGGAATACTGGTTTCTGAAGAATACGGAGGAGCCGGATTAGGCTATATGGATTTTGCAGTAATAATTGAAGAACTTGCAAAAGTAGATCCTTCTATTTCATTATCTGTTGCTGCTCATAATGGGTTGTGCACAAATCATATTTATAAATTTGCAAATGAAGAACAGAAGAAGAAATATTTGCCGGATTTAGCATCGGGTAAAAAGCTTGGCGCTTGGGGATTAACCGAATCTTCTTCAGGGAGTGACGCTGCTGGAATGAGATCATTCGCAGAAAAAAAAGGTGATTATTATATATTAAACGGGAATAAGACTTTTACTACCCATGGTACTGTCGGTGAGACTGCTGTAATTATGGCAATAACAGATAAAAGCAAAGGCAAGAAAGGAATATCTGCATTTATACTAGAAAAGGGAATGGAAGGATTTATTGCCGGGAAAAAAGAAAATAAGCTTGGAATGAGGGCAAGCGATACTACACAATTAATGTTCGATAATTGTAAAGTCCCTGCAGAAAACTTAATCGGAGAAGAAGGAGACGGATTTATTCAGGCAATGAAAATTTTAGAGGGAGGAAGAATTTCTATTGCTTCTTTAAGCGTGGGATTGGCTCAAGGCTGCCTTGATGCTTCTTTAAAATATGTTAATGAGAGAAAACAGTTCGGAAAACTGCTAAAAGAATTCCAGGCGATACAATTTAAACTCTCTGAGATGGCGGTGAATATTGAAGCCGCCAGATTATTAACTCATAGAGCAGCATTTATGAAGGATAATAACCAGCCTAATACTAAAGAAGCAGCGATGGCAAAGTTATTTGCGAGTGAGATTGCAGAAAGGGCATCAAGTGAAGCTGTACAGATATTCGGAGGTTACGGATTTACAAAAGATTATCCCGTTGAGAAATTTTACCGTGATGTAAAACTTTGTACTATTGGAGAGGGTACATCAGAAATTCAGAGGATAGTGATTGCAAGAGATTTATTAAAAAATATATAAGATTTCATCAATCTATTGCAGTTCACTTTAGTGAACTGAGACAAAAGGAAGGGAAAAAAGAAAGAGGCTTTAGCCTCATTAATAATTTATCTTGACTGGTATGATAATTTATCGAAAGATGACATCTTTACTAATTAAAAATAAGGATTAATCTGAACTTACATTTTAATAAAAATTGAAAATTAACTTTCTTTTTAAAGATGTCATCTTTACATCTGCGTAACTCAATTATTAACATAGATTCTTATGAAAAAAATAGGCAATGAAATAAAAGAGAATGAATTATTTCTTAAGCGGGAAGATTATCAGAAAAATCTTTTAAGAAAGCTAAATGCCGAAAGGGAAAAGATAAAGTTGGGGGGCGGAAAAAAAGCGATGGAAAAACATAAAGCAAAAAGTAAGCTTACTGCGAGGGAACGGATTAATCTTTTAATAGATAATCCCAAATCATTTTATGAATTAAACACATTTGCAGCTTTTGAAATGTACGAAGAATACGGCGGGGCGCCTTCTTCGGGAACAATATTCGGAATTGGAAAAATTCATGGAAGAAATCATGTAATAGTAGCGAATGATGCAACAGTAAAAGCCGGTGCATGGTTTCCAATTACTGCGAAAAAAAATCTTCGTGCACAGGAAATTGCAATTGATAACCGGCTTCCGATTGTTTACCTGGTAGACAGCGCCGGAGTTTTTCTTCCGCTTCAGGATGAAATTTTCCCTGATAAAGAGCATTTCGGCAGAATTTTTAGGAATAATGCAATTATGTCATCAATGGGAATTTCTCAGATATCAGCAATAATGGGCCCATGTGTTGCAGGAGGAGCTTATTTACCTATCATGAGTGATGAAGCATTAATAGTTGAAGGTGAAGGTTCGGTCTTTTTAGCAGGTTCACATCTTGTAAAGGCTGCGATAGGTGAAGTAATCGACAATGAAACCCTTGGCGGAGCTAAAGTTCAATCAAATATTTCGGGAGTCACCGATTATATTGTAAAAAATGATGAAGAATGTTTGAAGCAGATCAGAAGTATTATAGAAAAAAAAGGAAATATGGTGAAGGCAGGATTCAATAGAATAGAAAGTAAACCGCCGCTCTTTCCTGCAAAGGAGATTTTAGGAATACTTCCCGAAGATACAATTAAACCGTATGATACATACGATATCATAGGAAGAATAATTGATGAATCCGATATGGATGAATATAAAGCCGGTTACGGCAAGACTATAATTACGGGCTACGGCAGAATTGACGGCTGGTCTGTTGGTATTGTAGCAAATCAAAGAAGTGTTGTAAAAACTGAAGCGGTTAAAGGCGGAGGTGAAATGCAAGTAGGGGGAGTTATTTACTCCGACAGTGCAGATAAAGCAGCAAGATTTATAATGAACTGCAATCAGAAAAAAATCCCTCTTGTCTTCTTACAGGATGTAACTGGATTTATGGTTGGGAGCCGTGCAGAACATGGGGGTATAATCAAAGACGGTGCAAAAATGGTAAATGCAGTTGCAAATTCTGTAGTACCTAAAATTACTATAATTATCGGAAACAGCTTTGGAGCGGGTAATTATGCAATGTGCGGTAAAGCCTACGATCCGCGTTTTATATTTGCCTATCCAAATGCAAAGATTGCTGTAATGGGGGGTAATCAAGCAAGCAGTGTTCTACTTGATATAAAATTAAAGCAGTCGCAAAAAAGCGGAAAAGAATTTTCAAAAGAAGAGAAGAAAAAACTGCTTGATGAAATAACAAATTCTTATGAAGAAAAAAGCAATCCACTGTACGCGGCTGCAAGATTATGGATTGATGAAATTATTGATCCAACTTTAACAAGAGAATATATTTCAATGGCAATTGAATCTGCTAATAATAATCCTGAAATATCAAGATTTAATACAGGAGTTATTCAAACTTGATTATAGATATTTTTTAGTAACTCACGTTACGCAAGAATCTTATTTGAAAGATGATATCTTTACTTTTTTCAAATAAGATTTATCTGAACTTATATTTCAATAAAAAATTGAAAATGACTGTTCATTTTAAAGATGTCATCTTTATGTCCGTGTAATAATAATTATTAAGAATAATTCATAGATGCAGCTTTTGTAAAACCTTTCTTTTAATTCCTCCACCACCGTTATCAACGTCGGGAACTCTGAAAACGGAAAAATTTCCACTTATAGTAACCGAAGTGTTTGTTGTGGAAACTACCTTTCCGGAGATACTGCCATCAATAGTTTGACCAACTTTACCATATCCTGTGATATTAGTAGAACCGGCGGAACCATCGGAAACAAACAGCTCATCTGGATTTGTAAAATACCCGATAGTAAGAACACATCCGCTGTTAGAACTGTCGGAATTGGCATTCTGCCAGCCGAAATTTCCGGTTTGTGTACCCGGGAAAACAACCCCGACATAAACTGTATCAGTATTAACTAGTCCTCTTAATATAACAGCAGTAAAATTGGAACTTATCACATATTCGCCGCCTAAACTGACTAGACTTATTTGAGCATTCTTAAAAGGGCCCCCGTTTAATATAGCTGTATTAATTTGATTTGTATTTACCGGTGAGGTAGGATTATTATTGCTTTTGCTGCACCCTGCAATTAAAATCAGAAATAGAACAGCGCACAAAATACAGCCATGAACTGTATAATAAACGAATTTCATAAATCCTCCAATTATTAAAAAAAAATTAATTCATTTAAATAATTACATGATATGAAAAATTTACCTACAATACTTTAACGGCAAAAGAAATTATAATTAAAAGAAGCGACTAGTGATGCTGGAAAACGAATTTAATTAATTGCTATTTTTGAATCAATAGGCATTAATGTTTTTTTAATTTTATGGGGGCACTATATGATATGAATCAAATATAACCTGATACCTTTCTTTTAAATAATTGCGTTAATAAGTTAATTTCAAACCTGCTATTATTGTTCTTCCAGGCATCGGGTATCCATCATTTATTTCATAGGGAGTGTTAAACAAATTCTCTCCCTTTGTAAAAAGTTCAAGTGAATTTAATAAAGAAAAATTTACAGTCATATTTACCAGAAAGTAATTTTGTTTTACAGGCTTCTGGATATTTGAATATAATCCTGAAATTTCTTTGAGATTTAGAAGGATTTGAAAAATATTATAATGATAATCAGCTTGAAGATTCAAGCTATGTTTAGGCGCATATAGAGCAGGCGTATCAGTATTAATATATGAATAATTAATTGAAGCAGTTAAATTTTCATTCAACAAATATTTCCCCTGGAGTTCTATTCCTTTATGAATAAATGAGCCTGAATTATTCTTAATAAATAATGGCGGTGTTACTATTATAATGTTGTCCCCTTCATTATAATAAGCAGTCAATTCAAGTACCATTCGATAATCTAAAAGCCTTTGCTCTATTCCTAACTCATAATTCCAGATATGTTCGGGTTTCAAATTTTCATTTGCTACAGGGAATAAATAAAGATCTACTATAGTAGGATCCTGAAAACCTTTTCCTATTGATCCTTTTAATATTGTCGTTTTACCAGGGAAATAATTTATCCCTAATTGAGGAATATATTCATAGTTAAATAATGAATTTTTGGACAATCTAATACCTGTTTCAATATTTAAGTCTTTATATATAGAATCCTTGACCAACCCGTATACAGCGGTTTCATTGTTTGAATAATAGCTACCAAGTCCTTTAGCTGCAAAAGGAGGTGTATTCGGGTTACTCCCCTTGCCTCCGTACTTTTTATAATCAATACCGGCTGTAAAAATTGCACCTTTATATATTTTAATATTTTGGAATAAAGTTAATCCCATCATTTCATCATAAGAGTGCCATCCGTCAAAAAAATTATGATTACCATAACTATAAAAAAACTTTAATGCTCCGTTTATTTCTTTAAAAGAATTGAAAAGTGAAAGCGCTGCTCTGCTCCTTAGATAGTCATAATAATTATTCAAAGTAATTGAGTAAACAGGACCGGGATCATAGAATTTAGATTTAGAAATATTCCCATCGAGACTCACTTTAAACTCATTATTAAATGAATAATTTACATTTGCATAACCGGTGTAACTTTTGAATTCATCATTCGAATCTTCACGGTGACCGCCGGTTTTTGAATTATCAAAAGAGAAATAAGCCCCGAATTTATTATTCCGGTATCCGGCATTTACATCTGCATTCAAAGAATTATAAGAGCCGTAAAATGAAGAGATGTTCATATTAAATTTGTCTATCGGTATTTTTCTTGAAATTATATTTATTGCCCCGCCCATTGCATTTGACCCATAAAGAATAGATGCAGGTCCCCTTATTATTTCAACCCTTTCTACACTTGAAGAAGTAAGAGCGTCTATAATAGGATGCCCGAACATTCCCATAAATTGAGGCTGGCCGTCAATTAATACCAATACCTGAGTATTCGGGCTTCCCCCGATACCGCGAATATTTATTGTTCCTGCAGAGCTTGCTCCAACCCCGAATCCCATAAAATAATTATCATTTAGGAAAAGGCCGGGAACTTTGTCATCCAATAAACTTATTACATTAATATCATGATTTTCTTGAATTTCTTTATTATCAACAACAGTTATGCTTGATGATATTTCATTTTTAGGCAATTGATATCTTGTACCAGTCACAACTACGGGTTCAAGCAAATATGATCTGGTTGTGTCGTTATTTTCAGATTGGCAGAAAGATGCAGATGTTAATGCTGAAAAAATAATTAAATATTGTACTATTTTAACAATAGATTTCAGATTTAAACAAGAAGTTATCATTATTTCCTTAATATAATAAATATGCAGTTTATTAATTATGATGCCAGCAATAATAATTTTATGAATATTAAAGGGACAAAATACGAAGCTCAACTTTTAAATACACCTGGAGTGAATAATTCTATCATTTTATTTTATATTTAATAACCAATATTATACATATGTAAAGATGACATCTTTTATAAGAAAAATTTTCTTCAATTTTTTATTATAATGTAAGTTCAGATAAAACTTTAATTTTTAAAAGTAAAGATGTCATCTTTTCAAATACCTATTCTTGCGTAGCATGATTTAATAATACTTTTTTTGATCAGTGAAATACAGCCTATATGATACGGTTTATTATTATAACCATTTTATTTGTTTATATATATAATATATACCCGCAGCAAAGTTCTCTTTCGAAAGGGGTGAATTATCTATCCGGGTTCATTGCCTCAGATTATTTTGCGGGTCTAAAAAAAACAAATAATGATTTAGAATTAACCGATACTTTATTCTTAAGAGGAGTAAAATTTAAAGATTATGATTATTCAGAGGCTTTACTTGCACTTACATTTGCTGCAGTGCCGTATAAGGAAGTTCCGATTCAAATTCCATTAATCGGAATATTAAATTATCCTCTTACTTCTGCTATTGATTCGGTCTTCCTTCAAAAGGATAAAAATCTCCCGAAAGATTTATTTTATGATACTCCCGGAGATAATTATGGTGATAAAGATAAACTCGCTCATTTTTTCGGCAGCGCATTCATTTCCTATTCATCAAATATCTTTGATTTAGGCGACCTAATTGGTTATTTTGTAGAGGTTTTTGAGCAAAGTTTTAAGGTTCAATCATATATTGACCAGAGGGATTTGAGAACTAACAAATTAGGTAATATTTTTGGAGAAATACTAAAAGAAAATAAAAGCATTCTCCCTTCTCAAATTATGTTAATTAAATCTTTATCTTATTTTAGATATAATATATGAAATCAGTATTAATTATTGACGACGAAAAAGAGATTTGCGAAAGCATACAAATGATCCTTGAATACGAAGGATACAATGTTGATTATTCAGTTAAAGCAAGCGAAGGCCTCGATAAATTAGAAGCTATCCCCTTTTCCGCTTTACTGCTCGATATTCAAATGCCTGAAATGAATGGTTTTGAAGTACTAAAAAAAATAAAAGAAAATAACAATAAAGTTTCAGTTATTATTATTTCAGCGCATGGAAGCGTTGAAAATGCAATTAAAGCTACCAGACTAGGGGCTTTTGATTTCATCGAAAAACCTATAGATCGCGATAAGCTTCTTATAAGTATTAGAAATGCAGTTGAACAGTCCAGCCTATTACTGGAAAATGAAGAGATAAAGAAAAATTATGTTGGTGACGGGAAAATACTCGGTAATAGTAAAGCAATAAACCAGATACTTGGATTAATCGATAAAGTTGCGCCGCTTGATACAAGAGTATTAATTTCAGGTGATAACGGAACCGGAAAAGAATTAGTTGCAAGGGCAATTCATTCTAAGAGCAATAGAAAAGATAAACCTTTTATTGAAGTTAACTGTGCTGCAATTCCAAATGAATTAATTGAATCCGAATTATTTGGACATGAGAAAGGCTCTTTTACAGGTGCAGTCCAGCAAAGGATAGGAAAATTTGAATTAGCTAATAAAGGAATTATTTTTCTGGATGAAGTTGGAGATATGAGTCCTCAAGCTCAAGCTAAAGTATTGCGTGCTATTGAAGACAGCAAAATTGAAAGAGTCGGCGGTAATAAAAAAATTGATATTGATGTTAGAATTATTTCAGCTACTAATAAAAATTTAAAGGAAGAAATAGAGAAAGGAAATTTCAGAGAAGATCTTTTTCACCGGTTAAATGTAATCCCAATCAATATACCTCCTTTAAAAGAAAGGCATGAAGATATACCGATTCTGGTAGAAAATTTTGCTTCAGATATAACAGCAAAGCATAAGAAACCCTCTGTTAAATTTGACGATGAAGCATTAAAATTTTTACAATCTCAAAAGTGGAGCGGTAATGTCCGCGAACTTAGAAATTTTATTGAAAGAGTTATCATCATCATCGATAAAAGAGAAATAGGGAAAAAAGATGTTGAACTTTTATTGCCCGGAGAAAAATCCTCAATTAAAGATATATTAAGTGAAAGCAATTCATTCCAGGAGTTTAAAGAAAAAGCTGAACGTGCTTTTATTATTAGACAATTAAATGCTAACGACTGGAATATCAGCAAAACTGCTGAAGCTCTGGATATTCAAAGAAGTCACCTTTACAATAAAATAAAGAAATATGAAATTGAAAGGGAAGAATAATATGAGCACAATTTTTACAAAAATTATCAATAAAGAAATTCCGGCTAATATAGTGTATGAAACTGAGGATGTTTTAGCTTTTAAGGATATTGATCCAAAAGCACCTGTCCATGTTTTAATTATTCCCAAGAAAATTGAAATACCTAAAGTAACAGATATAAAAGGGAAGGAACACGCGGAACTTTTAGGGGAAATGTTTGATGCTGCAAATAAAATTGCAAAAGATATGGGAATAGATGAGGAGGGTTTCAGGCTAGTTCTTAATTGCGGAAAAAACGCCGGACAGGCTGTCTATCATTTGCATATGCATTTGCTAGGTGGAAGAGAGATGAAATGGCCTCCGGGATGATTTATATTAAATTACTTAGGATGCTCTATTCTTTCATCCTTAAACCGCCACCATCCAGCAATAATAGAACCGGATAGATTATGCCAGATGCTGAAAATTGCTCCAGGCAATGCAGCGGCAGCTGAGAAATATTTTACCGCCAATGCGACACTTAACCCGGAATTCTGCATACCAACTTCAATGCAAATTGTTCTACAGATCTTTTTATCATACTTCAATAATCTTGGTACAAAATAGCCGAATGATAATCCAATTAAATTATGCATCATTACAGCAGCAATAATTATAAAATTCATCTCAGATATTTGGGATTTATTCAAGGCAACTATTATCGCAATAATAAAAACTATTGCAAGAGTAGATATTAGCGGGAATATATTTCTTATCTTATTTATTTTTTTACTGAAAAAAGAATTTATCGTAGTGCCAATTAAAACAGGAACAAGTACTATTTGTAAAATATCTAAAAACATTTCTCCTGCAGGAACAGGTACAATGTGATTTAATATTATATATGAAAAGAAAGGAGTAAGGAATACTGCTAAAATTGTTGAAGTTAAAGTTAACGTAATTGATAAAGCCACATCCCCGTTTCCAAGATATGTAATAACATTTGAGGCTGTACCTCCGGGGCTGCAGCCCACAAGCACTACTCCAGCCATCATTACTGGTGTTAGATTAAATAAAATAGATACAAAATAACCCGCTGCCGGCATAATTAAATACTGAAGTCCGAATCCAAGTAATATTACTAGTGGCGATTTAAATATTCTTTTGAAATTATCCCATGTTAAAGTCATTCCCATCCCAAACATTACTACAATTAGAAGAGGAACTATAGCCGATCGAAAAGTTGAAAAGAAATCACTCAGGTAAAAAGCAATCAATGAAAAGATAATTGCCCACAAAGGAAATAATTTTGTAATCCGGTCTATCATAATTTATTTTTATTTAATAGTCTATTTAAAAATGTTAAATTGAAAGATAGGAAAAAGATTAATTTTTTATTAATAATTCTTCGAAGTTTTGTCTTATCTTTAATCCATTCGTAAGGAGTAAAAATGGATAAATTTTTATCGGCTGCTATTGAAGAAGCAAAAATAGGGATGGCTGAGGGAGGGATCCCCATAGGCTCCGTACTTGTTATCGATAATCAAATTGTTGCACGAGGGCATAACCAGCGTGTACAAAAAGGAAGTAGTGTACTTCATGCGGAAATGGACTGTCTTGAAAATGCAGGACGAACTAAAGCTTCTGATTATCGCAAAGCAACTTTGTATTCAACATTATCTCCCTGTGATATGTGCAGTGGTGCAGTGCTTCTTTATGGAATTAGGAAAGTAATTATCGGCGAAAACCAAACATTTTCGGGACCGGAAGATTATTTAAGATCCCGGGGTGTTGAAGTAGTAATTGCTGATAATACCGAATGCCGTCAGCTTATGGAAGCTTTTATAAAAAAGAATCCGGAGCTGTGGAATGAAGATATAGGTAAGTGATCTTTTTGACAAACTAATTGATGACTTGTTTATAGCTTACTAAAGATGACATCTTTCCAGTTGCTATTCGGATGTTATAAAAGATGTCATCTTTCAAAGGTAGTGTTGCTTTTAAATATTTATTTAACCATCAGCATCTTTTTTATAAACCTTAAATTATTATTTGTATTATGGATAGATAAAGTGTATATGTAAATCCCGCTTGCTAAGTTCTCACCATTAAATTTAACGTCAAAAATCCCAGCATCCATTTCCTTATCCAGTAATGTTGTTATCTTTTCTCCCAATATATTAAAGATAGTTAAATTTACCTTGCTGTTTTCTTTAAGTTCAAACTTAATTGTAGTGGTTGGATTAAATGGATTTGGATAATTTTGATAAAGCTTGAATTCTGTTGGGACTACTTTTACATTACAATATCTGAATAAGTAGCTCTGCCATGAATTATCAACCTGCTTTAAGCGGTACAGAAAATTAGTTCCTCCGGCTGGATTCTTTATCTATAAAGGAGTATTGATTTGGTGAATTACTATTCCCGTTTCCCTTAACGAAGCCAACTTTTACCCAGTTATTATTTTCCACGTTCTGCTTATCAAGTTCTCTTTGAATTTCAAATCCGTAGTTATTAATTTCTGTAGCAGTATTCCAGTTAAGTTCAACTTTACTTCCTTGTGGTTTTGCATTAAAGGAATTTAGCTCGACAGGAAGAGCAATAGCAATGGTGCCGATCTCTGTTACAACATACTTTGACTCATTATCTCCGCTTGTAAAATATAAATCCTGCTTGTTCCACTGGCTTATTGATTCATTAAAGGATATGCCATTCGGTTTGCTAGGATCTTGTATTTCTATTTTTACATGAACATAAACTTGATCGGTTGTGCCTAAGGTATTCGTCAAATCATACCCGGTTCCGGTACCAAACCAAGTATTCGCAATAGAAAGTATTGAAGTAGTATTATCATTAATAGATAATCCATAAAGTCCAGTACCACCGTTATTCACTTGAGCTAGTAATGCTCCTGGTGTTACTGTGACCTTACTGTTACCATAAATAGATGGATTAAATGCATCCGTATTATAGTTTATGTAAACCTGGGCTACTTTAAACTGCGTATTTGCAGTAGCATGAACCATTATATCAAACTCTAAATAGGAAGGGCTGGAACCTGTTATCTGTGCATTGGCAAAACTGAAGGTTATTCCTTCATTAGCTTTTACCGGTGCTGTAAAAGCTATGAACAAGATAAACAGTACGACCAAACCGGTAATCTTAGTCAAGAATTTTTTCATATTATTTTCTCCTTTTGTTATTAAAACCTATATTTATAATTTTATAAAGAGACTAAAATAGATTACGGCACCTGTGATCCTCTGCCGTTGTTTGGCTTCCAGTAAGTTTCATTATCATTATTTTGTACCTCACCATTTAAGTTAAAATCCGAATCCTTGTATCCTGACGTACCATTGTCCGGTTTCCAGATACTTTCGCTGTCATTATTTTGAACCTGTCCGTTTCCGTTTCCGTCACCGGATATCATACCCCAAATACCGGACTCTACTTCTATTGCACCCGCACTGCCTCCATAAAACTGGCCGCTTCCTGAGGTATAGTTATATGTTGATACTGACGATGCTGTTCCCCATGTTAATCCTGTTTGTGCGCTTGCAGTCATAATTGCTAAATGATTCCTATGTTTAATAACTATGTAATAGTCTCCGGGAGGTGCAGCTATTCCTATCCCTCTGCCTGAAGTTGCATTATCATCAATAAGATTTCCATCTGCATCTAGAAATGCTGAGCGTGAAGCAATTATTGTAGATGGAGTTGTTGCGTCACGTAGTTGAACAACTACCCAGTCTACCGCAGCTGAAGGAACACTTGATGCCGTTCTTGCATCTTCCGAGTAGGGAGAGGTTAGTGGAATATCAGGATTAAGCGTTGTATTCATATTGTGGCTTGTTGTATTGTATGGCCCTTCGAGAAATATTTTTGCTTTAACTCCAACACCTTCGGAAATTATAATATCTGTCTCTGAATTTTGAAGTAATATAACATTATCAGCCTCTATGGTAGTTCCGGCAGAACCAAAGCCATATCCCATCCAGGCACTTCCATTTTTTGAGTAAAGAAAATATGGCCCGGTAAGGCTGCCTGTTTCACCGGAAGTTGTTGTAACCGTATCATTTGCCGTTAAATCCGTTGAAGTATTCTGATTATTAATTTTATAATAGCGGGTAAAATTAGTACCGGTACCGGAATATTGAGTACCTGTAACACGTGTTATATTCCCATCAAGAGCAGATGAAAGGCCTAGCCCGGCAAAATTTTGAACTGCAGCTCTATCACCGGAAGTAACCGTACCATTCAAGTAGCCTGTTCCGTTTTCAATAAGATTGCCTGAGAGTTCTACTTCAACGCTACCGGTGGTTTCAACTTTCATATTGTTATTAATCTCAAGATCGATTCCAGCGAAAACCTGCACCGGAATTATACACATTATAAATATTATTACTAAAAACTTTATCTTTAATTGAGACATAATATTTCCTTTCCTTTATTAAACTTTTTTATAGTCAAAGAGAAAATTCCAAAAGGTTCATTATATTTTTTTATATACTATTAATATTGCCACAGCAGTATTATTATTATTCGTTTCTCCGAAAGAGTCCTTCGAACAACGGGTTTCCAAATGGACAGTCAACATGAGTTATTTATAAGTTACATCTACTTCTTCTTGCTCATTTGCCAGCTTATTAACAACTAGCTTTATATTCTCAAATTCATTTTTTATTTCAGTATTCTGATTTATAATTTCCGTTCCTTGCATTATAATTCCTGCATTCTGCTTTTCAATTTCCGAATTCTGCATTATAACTTCTTCATTCTGTTTTTCAAGCATTGCTATTCTTGAATTTATTTTCTCAGTTCTATTTCCCAGTGCCTGTATTGCAATCATAGTTATTCCGTTTAGGTCAAATTCGTTAATAGTTGTATCGTTTCCTATTGTTCCCATCGCGTCATGTCCGAATGCAGAATAGAAATCCTGAGCCATTATTCCGTAGTGGCGTTGTGTCAGTGGATTGTCGCCCTTAAAATTCCAGCTTGTTAACCGGAATTTTCTAAATTTCTCTAACACTTTTTCTCCATCAACTTTTAAGAAATTTTCTTTTTTAGTAGAATCTGAGGTGGCAGTAATACCCACTTTTGCAAAAATAGCCGTTATACTGCTGTTGCCTAATTGAATAGTGTTGCTCGCACTAACTACTGCATTATAACCAATAACTGTTGCGTTTGTTAAACCACCCGAAGCAACATCGGTACCAAAACCAACAGCTGTGTTATTACTACCGGTTGGATAAAAATTAAGTGCCTCATAACCAATTGCTGTGTTATTGCTTCCTTCAGGAACATAAAGTACAGTATAGCCAAAAGCTGTGTTGCTGCCTCCGGTTGTGTTTTCAAAAAGTGCACCGGAACCATAGGCAGTGTTATAACCTCCTGAAGTGTTATTATAAAGGGCTTGTACTCCATTAGCAGTGTTAGCTGCTCCTGAAGTGTTACTATAAAGGGAGATTTGACCAAAAGCTGTGTTATAAGATCCGATTGTGTTTGAATAAAGCGCCTGGTAGCCGAAAGCTGAATTATAATTACCTGTATTATTTGCCGGGGTTGTGCTGCCCATTAAACTTTGATAGCCAACACTGGTATTATAATTATTAATTACATTTGTAGTATTATTTGCATAATATTGTGATTGGTAGCCGAATGCAACTCCACCACTTCCGGCTATGTTTGAGTAAAGTGCTCCATAACCATTTGCAGTGTTATAATTTCCGATTGTATTACTGCCAAGCGTATTATAACCAACTGCTGAATTATAGCTTCCGGTTGTATTGAGTGCAAGTGCATTGCCGCCGGCAGAGGTATTACTATTTCCGGTTGTGTTTGAATTTAATGTACTATAACCAATTGCAGTATTGTCTTGTCCCGATGTATTGGAACTAAGAACAGATATGCCGACCGCAGTATTATTGTTGGAGCCACCATCATTTGCACCCGCACCGCTTCCTAAAAATATACTTGCTGCATCAGTTTTAGCATCAGACAAATCATTTATTGAAGAAGCTCCGCCGGAACTGAGGGCACTTCCGTTAAAGTAAAGCGTACTGCTTACATTATAAAGCTTATTTGTTGTTGCCGATGGTGCGCTTCCTGCTGAAGGGATAGTTACCGAACCGGCTGTTCCCTCATCGGTTATTGTTATTAATGAATTACTATCTTCATCCTTAAAATTTATTTCATCGCCTGTTGCCTGCGGAGTTTTTACATTCCCTGTACCATTCTCTATTGCTGCCTCTTTCTTTACAGATCTTTCATTTTCAGCCTGAGACTGATCAGCCTTCCGCTGAACTATTTTTTCACTGTTATTGCTTTGAGCTAATATCGCAGTGGTACTAAAAACAACAAGAAAGAAAATATATAAGAGAGTTTTATTTTTCATTTCATATCCTTATTTAAAATTATATTTCGTATTACATCAAAGTGGAAGTCTATCAATAACAAACTATTTATAGCTTATATTTATCTTTTCCTTTTCACTTGCCAGCTTATTAAGTATTAGCTTTATGCTCTCAAATTCTTTTTTGAGTTCTGCATTCTGAGTTTCAAGTTCTGTGTCCTGTATCTTAATTTCTGTATTTTCATTAGCAATTGCAGCATTTTTCATTTCAAGTTCTGCATTCTGTTTTTCAAGTTCTGATATTCTTGAAGCACGTTTTTTAGTTCCATTTTCCAATGCCTGTATGGCTATTATATTTATTCCATTTAGGTCTAATTCGTTAACAGTTGTATCGTTTCCTATTGTTCCCATTGCATCGTGTCCGAATGCCGAATAGAAATCCTGAGCCATTATTCCATAATGGCGTTGTGTCAGTGGATTATCTCCCTTAAAATTCCAGCTTGTTAAACGGAATTTTCTAAATTTCTCAAGCACTTTTTCTCCATTTACTTTTAAGAAATTTTCTTTTTTAGTAGAATCCGAGGAATGAGTAATTGTTACTTTTGCATAAATAGCTGTTATATTGTTGTCGCCTAATTGTATAGTGTTGCTTGCACTAACTACTGCATTATAACCAATAGCTGTTGCATTTGTTAAATCACCCGAAGCAACATTGGCACCAAGGCCAACAGCTGTGTTATTACTGCCGGTTGTGTTTATATTAAATGCCGTTTCTCCAATTGCTGTGTTGTTATCCCCTTTATTATTTAAAAGTGCAGCAACACCCATTGCCGTATTACTATTGCCAGTTTGATTTGCGTGAAGTGCATTATAACCAATTGCTGTGTTGTTATTCCCGGTGGTGTTGTTACTAAGTGCAGCATAACCGGATGCTGTGTTATAATATCCGGTTGTATTTCTATTAAGTGCATAATAACCGGTTGCTAAGTTATTACCTCCGGTTGAGTTTGAATAAAGCGATTTGAAGCCGAAAGCGGAATTATAATTGCCTGTATTACTAGACGGGGTTGTGCTGCCCATTAAACTTTGATAGCCAACGCTGGTATTATCGTTACTAAATCCGGTTGTAGTATTATTTGTATAATATTGCGATTGGTAACCGAATGCAACTCCATTCTCTCCGGCTATGTTTGAGTAAAGTGCTTCATAACCATTTGCTGTGTTAAAATTTCCGATTGTATTGCTGCCAAGTGCATCATAACCAACAGTTGAATTACTGCTTCCGGATGTATTGAGTGCAAGTGCATTGCCGCCGGCTGAGGTGTTACTATTTCCGGTTGTGTTTGAATTTAATGCACTATGACCAATTGCAGTGTTGTCTTGCCCCGATGTATTGGAATGAAGAGCAGATATGCCAACCGCAGTATTATTGTTGGAGCCATCATCATTTGCACCTGCACCGCTTCCTAAAAATAGACTTGTTGCATCAGTTTTAGCATCAGACAAATCATTTATTGAAGAGGCACCGCCGGAACCGAGTGCACTTCCGTTAAAGAAAAGTGTGCTGCCAACATTATAAAGCTTATTTGTTGTTGCCGATGGTGTACTGCCTGCCGGTATTGTTACCGAACCGGTTGTTCCTTCATCGGTTATTGTTATTAATGAATTACTATCTTCATCCTTAAAATTTATTTCATCGCCTGTTGCCTGTGGGGTTTTTACATTCCCTGTACCATTCTCTATTGCTGCCTCTTTCTTTACAGACCTTTCATTTTCAACCTGAGGCTGATCAGCCTTCGGCTCAACTATTTTTTCACTGTTATTGCTTTGAGCTAATATCGCAGCAGTATTTAAAACAACAAGAAAGAAAATATATAAGAGAGTTTTATTTTCCATTTCATATCCTTATTTAAAATTATATTTCGTATTACTTCAAAGTAAAAGGTTTTAATAACCAACTATTTATTAGTTATATTTATCTTTTTCTTTTCGTCTGCCAGTTTATTAACAGTTAATTTTACACTCTCAAATTCATTTTTAATTTTTAAATTCTGAATTTTAAGTTCTGTGTCATGCATCTTAATTTTTGTATTTTCCTTTACAATTGCTACATTTTTCATTTTAAGTTCTGCATTTTGTTTTTCAAGTTCTGCTATTCTTGAAGCTTGTTTTTGAGTTCCATTTTCCAATGCCTGTATTGCAAGCATATTTATACCGTTTAGGTCTAATCCGTTAACTGTTGTATCGTTTCCTATTGTTCCCATTGCATCATGTCCGAATGCCGAATAAAAATCCTGTGCCATTATTCCGTAATGGCGTTGTGTCAGTGGATTGTCGCCCTTAAAATTCCAGCTTGTTAACCGGAATTTTCTAAATTTCTCTAACACTTTTTCTCCATCAACTTTTAAGAAATTTTCTTTTTTAGTAGAATCTGAGGTAGCAGTAATCCCTACTTTTGCGTAAATAGCTGTTATACTGCTGTTTCCTAATTGTATTGTGTTGCTTGCACTAACTACTGCATTATAACCAATAGCTGTTGCGTTTGTTAAATTGTTAGAAGCAACATCGGCACCATAACCAACAGCTGTGTTATTACTGCCGGTTAGGTTACTATAAAGTGCTGAATAACCAATTGCTGTATTATTACTTCCTGTATTATTATAAAGTGCAGCCACGCCCATTGCCGTATTATCAGAGCCGCTTGTGTTAAAGCGAAGTGCATTATAACCATTTGCTGTGTTGCCCGCCCCGGTCGTGTTGGTACTAAGTGCAGCATAACCTCCTGCTGTGTTATAATCTCCGGCTGTGTTTCTCTTAAGTGCATAATAACCGGCTGCTAAGTTATTACCTCCGGTTGTGTTAGAAGAAAGTGCCAGGTAACCGAAAGCTGAATTATAATTACCTGTATTATTCGCCGGGGTTGTGCTGCTCATTAAACTTTGATAGCCAACACTGGTATTTTGGTTTGTGAAATTAGTTGCAATATTGTTTACATATTTTTGGGATTGGTAACCGAATGCAGCTCCATTCTCTCCGGCTATGTTTGAGAAAAGTGCTTCATAACCATTTGCTGTGTTATAATTTCCGATAGTATTGCTGCCAAGCGCATTATAACCATAGGCTGAATTATCTTTTCCAAGTGTATTGAGTGTAAGAGCATTGCTGCCGGCTGCAGTGTTATAACTTCCGGCTGTGCTTGAATTTAATGCATCATAACCAATTGCAGTGTTGCGTCCTCCATTTATATTGGAATGAAGAGCAGATATGCCGACGGCAGCATTATTGTGGTTTCCGTTATCACTTGCGCCTGCACCGCTTCCTAAAAAAACACTTAAAGCATCAGTTTTAGCATCGGACAAATCATTTAATGAATGGGCGCCGCCGGAACCAAGGGCATTTCCGTTAAAGTAAATTGTGCTGCCTACATTATAAAGCTTATTTGTTGTGATAGAAGGCGCACTTCCTGCTGAGGGAATAGTTATTGAACCGGTTGTTCCCTCATCAGTTATTTTTAATAATGTATTGGCGTCAGAGTCCTTAAAGACAACACTATCACCAGTAGCTGCAGTTGTAGTAATTGTACCTTTGTTTTTCTCTATTGTAGTTTTTTTCTTGTCGCTGTTTTGAGCAAACAGTGCAGCAGTAATTAAAAAAACAAAAAAGAAAACGTATAAGAGTGTTTTATTTTTCATTGCATATCCTTTTTTAGAATTATATATCGCATTTATTTAACCATCAGCATCTTTTTCATAAACCTTAAATTACTATGTGCACTATGTATAGATAGCCTGTATATGTAAATCCCGCTTGCTAAATTCTCACCGTTAAATTTAACATCAAAAATTCCTGCGTCCATTTCTTTATCCAGTAATGTTGTTATCTTTTCTCCCAGAATATTATAGATAGTTATATTTACCTTGCCGCTTTCTTTAAGACCAAACTTAATTGTAGTGGTTGGATTAAAAGGGTTCGGAAAATTCTGATACAATTCAAATTTAGCCGGCAAGGATTTTACAGTAGCAATAAATGAATATTTAAATGCACCATCATTATCGATTTGTTTTAGCCTATATTCTATATTGCCGTTAAAAGGATTAGTATCAACAAAAGAATAGTCTTTAGGTGAATTGCTGTTGCCTTAACCCTGTACAAAACCAATTTTTTCCCAACTGCTGGTTTCTGATTTCTGACCACTGACTTCTCTTTGAATTTCAAATCCATAGTTGTTTACTTCTGTTGCAGTTGTCCAATATAAATTGATTATGTTGTTTCTTAAGAAAGCATAAAAACTAGTTAATTCAACTGGCATGAGCCTGGTTGAAAATGTTAAATTATCATATGAATCGTAATCATGCCCGGTTATCTTTTTTTAATGTAATATACTTTATATTATTTTGGGTAATTGTATAATTGGTACCGGTTAGAATATATATATACAGTTGCAAGCTTTTGATCATTTGCAGCAAAAGCTTCGAATAGAATTTTCAGGAGCTGGTCTAAGTACATCAATTAAGGCTTGTGATTGAAGATTTGCAAAATTAATTTTAATAGGCAAATCCCCATCATTCTCCTGCATAACAGGTTCACTTCCTTCTTTATAATAATAGCCATTTTTTATAGAGTCTACTCCCTGTGAAATATAATCATCTATTCCTATTTGAGAATTGGGAGTAGCATCAAATGTTATTATAGGAGTTAATCCAACTGGTAAACTGGTTAGGAATGTTAAATTATCATATGAATCGTAGCCTGAACTTCCAATTCTAGTTAACGTAATATACTTTATGTTATTTTGGATAATTTTATAATTAGTACCATTAGAATGTATATATACGGTTGCAAGCTGTTGATCATTTTCATCAAATGCTTCGAATAGGATTGTTCCAGAGTGGCTAAGTACATCAATTAAGACCTGTGATTGAAGATTTACAAAATCAATTTTAATAGGCAGGTCCGGATCATTCTCCTGCATTACAGGTTCGCTTCCTTCTTTATAATAATAGCCATTTATTATAGAGTCTACTCCCTGTGAAATGTAATCATTCGTTCCTATTTGAGTATTGGGAGTATGATCAAATGTTATTGTCTCACCAACACTCAAACTGGAAAAAAATAAAAATATTATTACAGAAAGTCTTAAAATATATTTCAAATGTTTCTCCATATAAAATTATATTTTTAATTTCTAAACGGATACTTTCAGAACTATTCTTTAATTATTGTCAATCTCCGGGATGCAACAAAGGACTCAGTTTCCAGGAAATAAACATATCCGCCGCTTTTCAGGTGCTGGCCATCTGTATCTGTTCCGTCCCAGGTAATATGATATTTCCCGGGATAAAGCCATCCGCCAAAAAGAATCGATACTTCTTCTTCAAGAATAGAGTAAACAACCAGCTTGGCACTGCACGGCCGGGGAATGGAAAAGCTGATTGTTGTTTGCGCACTAAAGGGATTCGGAGTATTTTGTTCAAGATGGAATTCACCCGGGGTATCAATAGACTTTTCATCCCTGATAAGAACAGTTGATTTGTTTTTTTGAAACATCTTTTTTCCTTTACTAACTTTTGCCCGGGAATTATTTCCGGCCTGTGTTTCATTTAGACAGATTACTATGGAATTTTTGGAGGATTAAAATAAATGAAATTCCTTAACAGCATTCAGCCGAAAACGACATTATTCCGGCTAAAAACAACTTATTCTGCTGAGAGCGACATTTACCCGGTTTAATGCGACAAGTGTGATTTATTTCATTTACATTAAATTAATTGTAAAGGCGAGGGATACCTCATCTCTACCTGGAGGGTAATATTCTTTGTATTATAATTTTTTAAATAGAAAAGATATTTGTTATGACTTTTAATGGAAAAAATTCGTTAATCTTATAGTTCACCCATAACCGTTAAGAAACAGGATTCATTAGAATAAATTCTTAACTACAAATTAAGGTTTTATGATTAGAATTGAAGGCAATATATTGAATTCTTCTTTGAAAGCTCTTGAAAAAGCTGTTACATCACTATATCCAACTCTAAATGCTACTTGCGATACATTCCCTGCCCCTTGTTCAAGAAGCTGTTTTGCACGTCTAAGCCTCATAACGCGTATACATTGTGCAGGAGTACAATCGGTCAAAGCTTTAAGTTTCCTTTGAAGCTGGCGTATGCCGATTCCTATTCCATCAGCTAGATTATCTACACTAAAATTTTCGTCTCCAAGGCCTTCTTCAATTATATCATGCATACGTTTTAAAAACTGTTGATCCATTGAAGAGACAGAAAGATCAGATGGAGTTAAAACAGCTTTTGAACCTATCTGTTTTTTAAGCTGTTCCCGTATTTCTATCAGTTTTCTTACCCTGATCTGCAATTCTTTTGTACTAAACGGTTTGATAAGAAAAGCATCCACTCCTGTTTCAAGCCCCTCAAGTTTATCGCTTTCTGCGGCTTTTGCCGTCAGCATAATAATTGGTATATGACTGGTTGTCTGGGTCTTCCGCAGTTTTCTGGTTAACTCATATCCATCCATTTGGGGCATCATTACATCTGTTATAATTAAATCGGGAATTTCTTCGACTGCTTTATTTAGGCCTTCTTCACCGTTGGATGCTTCCATAATATTGTAGTTAATAACCAGTGTTTCATTTATATAAGCCCGCATATCGGGATTATCTTCTACAACCAGAATTATTTTCGATTTGTTGTTTTGAATTACCGGCTGGTCAGATTCTTTTGGATCTATATTTTCAATAGTTTCCGGTATTATTTCAAAATCCGGTTCAGAAAGACCTGAAATTCCTGTTTCCGGCGTTCCAATTTGAGCCGGTTTCAAATGTGCTTTGCCTAAAGGCAGAAGTATAGTGAAGGTGGTGCCAAATCCTTCCCTGCTTTCAACTGAAATTCCCCCGCCATGGATTTGTACAAGTTCCTTGGTAAGTGCAAGTCCGATGCCGGTTCCTTCATATTCACGCGTAGTTGAATTATCTACCTGGAAAAAACGGTCAAAGATTCTCGGAAGTCGATCCTTGGGAATACCAATACCCGAATCATGTACAATGATTTTCACATCTCCTCCCACTTCATCGGAAGAAGGTTTCTGCATTCTATGTTCATTTGGGTTAGGATCTGATTCTACACTCACCGATACATTACCCCCATTTTTTGTAAACTTGATAGCGTTTGAAAGGAGGTTGTGCATTACCTTTTCAATCTTATCCTGGTCAAAATATACCTGAATATTTTCTTGTATGGACTCAAATCCAAGACCGATTTCCCTTTGTGCCGCAAGAGATTCAAACGAGTGTGTTAAATGCTTGAGAAGCGGAACTATATTTTGTTCCAAAGCATAAAGCTTCATTTCCTTTGCATCGAATTTAGATAGATCAAGCAATTGATTTATTAACCGCTGAAGCAGCCTGGAATTGCGAAGCGCCATCTTTGCTCTGTTTATATTATGCTCCTTCTTTAGATCAGGCAAAAGACTCTCAATCTGCCCAAGAATTAAAGTTAACGGTGTGCGGAATTCATGTGAGATATTTGCAAAGAAACGTGATTTAATTGTACTTAATTCCTGAAGCTCAAAATTCTTTTCGGATAATTCTGCAGTGCGCGATGCCACAATCTTTTCAAGTTCTTCAGTACGATGTCTTAACTGCCTGGTACGCCATTTACTATAACCATATACCACCAATCCAAAAAAGCTTAAAAAAACAATCCCGTATAAAAGAAATGCCCACCACTTACGATACCACGGGGGGAAAATGGTAAACGCAAAGTCATCTTCACTGCTTTCATAGCCAAATATATTTTTTGCCTGTACATGGAAAATATATTGGCCATCCGGCAGATTAGTATAATCCTTTCCGGTTTCATACATCCAATTCGACCATCCTTTATCGAATCCTTCTAAAAATACCCGGTAGCGGTTTTGATTCGGGTTGTTGTAGAATACTGCCGCATAATCAAATTGTAAAGCATTGTATGTGTAAGTCAATTCCACACTACTCAATTTACCATTTTCTGGTAAAGAGCCGCCGTAAATAACTGAATCCCGGTTTGCAGTTACCCTCCTTATATATGAATGAAAATTTAATTGTTTATTTTTAGGAAGGTTGTCATCATAGCGTATCAATCCATCCTCACCGCCGTACCAGATAATACCATTATCTTCAGGGTAGATCGTCCATATTCCGGTAGAAGGCATTCCGAGAAAAGCTGCACTTTCAAGAGAGAAAGTGCCATCAGGCTGCGGACGCGAGACATTCAGGTAGTAGTTCGTTCCATCAAAAACAGATACCCAAATATTTCCTTTTTTGTCTTCTGAAAGAAAACCAGTGCCCAGAGAACCATTTGAAAGCTGATTTCCAAAAGTTGTATCCGGAATAAACTTTCCGGTATTAGAATTAAATCTGAAAAGACCCCTACTGCTTGAAAATACGGGATGCAGTGAAGTTCTGTAAGCATACATACGGCCGGGAGGTAATCCATCTTCAGCACCGAATCTTTGTACATGAGGATTTTCTTTATCACTAGAAAAATGGACATAAATAAGACCATCACTTTCATCTCCAAACCAAACATCACCGTTCGGTTCTTCAACCATATTTCTCGGAAATTCATATATCCCTTTTATTTTTCTGTTTTCAACCCACTTATTATTTTCTCTCTGCAATACCTGGAATCCGCCTTCTTTAAGCCCCAGATAAATCCTGTTCGAATCAATATAGGAGCGTTGTGCACTCCCAACTCTTTCATCCATCATTCTCACAAAACTTGAACTTTTACCATCAATTTTTCGAAGAGATTCTCTTACAGCAAAAAGTGAGTTTCCGTATTTAAAAAGACTCCAAAAATCTCCGACTAAACCAGATACCATATTAAACCGGTTTCTTTTTGGATCCAAATAATAAACCCCGGTAGTTGTACTGATATATAAGATCCCATTAAGTCTCATTGGTGCCGGTAAAGCAAGGACCACACCGTCCAGGCCGTTGCCCTGGTCATAAATAGAAAATCTTGAATGTATATCTGCCATATAGGCTACCCCCTGCTGCATCGCCATCCAGATTCCGCCTTTAGAACTCGTACTAATTGAGTAAACAATATTGTACGCTTGGCCCGAATTCTGATCTATGAGCTGCGTAATATCCCCTTTTGAGTTAAAGATTACTGCTCCGTTTTGTAATGTTCCTATAGCAAAAGTGGTGTCATTTAAAGCAGCACTGCAGCGAATACCGTTTCTCTTAACAAATTCGTTTGCAGCTCCGGTAAAAGTCTGCAGGGACTTACCGTTAAAAAGAAATAAACCCTCTTTAGCGATATCTAACAAAATTAGTTTATTAATTTCTTCCTGATGTTTATCTGCAGAAAAAGACCTTTTATTATATGGAAGCATGGCCTGGACAGGTCTATTGATGAATATATCACCGCCGGGTGCGAGCCTTAGAGTATCATTTTTCATTATCATCAATCCGATTCCATTTTGGAATATATATAGATTATGATAGATCCAAAACGAATTCAAGAATTTAGTATGCGATTTCCAGACTTTCAGCATACTATTTTTCCAGCGAAACAATTGAAATTGTGTCTGGAAATAAATTCCATCGGGTGTTGCAATAACCGTGATTACATCTGTGAATATCCGGTCTTCTTTTTTTACATATTGCAATAAAGACTGGAAATGTAAATTTCCATTTGAGTCGGGTTTAAGGTATCCGAAATCTTTAGTACCGCCAACATATATTCTTCCCTTTTCATCTTCTGCCAGGGATTCAACTGGTAATTGATTGGGAAGAATAATATGACGCCATCCTGTCCCATCAAATTCAAGGATATTTCCGGAATTATTTGCATCATAAATAATACCTCGTGAGTCCTTTAATATTGCAAAGTTTTCCGGTTCGGATTTATAATCTTTAGGTCCATAGAAATTAATAAACGGTCTGCCGATTTCTTTACTAATCTTTGAATTTGATGTTTGCGGTTCAATTAACCTGCAGAATATTATACAAATTATTAGGATTAAAATTTTCAAGCTTTTTCCCATAAATATTATATTAATAACTCACGTTACGCAAAAGTTAAAAATATAATAAAAAAAGATATTAAGTTTCTGATAGAAAAAATATGAGGTTGACAATGGATAAGCAACTATTAGAGATCTATACAACGCTTTATTATAACAAAGGAATCAGAGTACCCAGTAGCATATGAGTTGGTCATGTTAAAAACATGTATAAAGAAAAATATAAAGTTTAAGTATGTTCTAAATTACTACTTCATATATTTTAAAGCAAGGCATGTAATGTCATCTGACTGTTCAACACCATCTGAAAATGATTGAACACCTTCAAAAACTTGTTTGACGAGTTCATTAGCACTTGATGAATTCTTGTTTTCAAGAATTTTTGAGAGCCGCACTTCCTGAAATTCTTCTTCATCTTTATTAAATGCTTCTGTAATCCCGTCAGTATAAAAGAAAAGACTTTCTCCCGGTTGAATCATTACAACATTTGATTCATATTCAGCATCCTTCATCGCTCCTAATAAAAGTCCACCTATATTATCCAGCTGTTTAACTTTTCCATCGACAGAAATTAAATATGGAGGGTTATGCCCGCCGTTTGAATATTCGAAAGCACCGCTTCTTATATCAAGCACACCATAAAAAACTGTAACAAACATATTCGACGGACTTTCATCAGTCAAAATATTATTGACTTCCGATAAAACATTATCTGTGGGCATTCCTTTTTGGGCAGTAGCTTTTAATAACGTTTTACAAACAGCCATGAGCAGCGCCGCGGCAATACCTTTACCCGAAACATCACCTATTACAACTCCCAGTCTATATTTATCAATAAGAAAGAAATCATAAAGATCACCGCCGACTTCTTTACATGTAATCATTTTTGCATAAATATCAAACTCTTTTCTTTCCGGAAATGTTTTCGGTAATATTGATGTTTGAATTACTGTCGCAATATCCAGTTCCTGTTGAAATGCAATTAATTTATCGTGGGATAAAACCGCGTGTTTGTATTGTTCAATTTCCTTTAGTGATTTTTCAATAGTAATTTCTAAATCTTTTAAATCGATTGGTTTGGTAATAAAATCGTAGGCTCCCCTGTTCATAGCCGTTCTGATATTTTCCATATCACCGTATGCTGAAACAATAACAGATCTTAATAATTTATTGTTAAGTTCATTAATTTTAGTCAGTAGCGTAAGCCCGTCCATTACAGGCATATTAATATCAGTTAAGATAAGATCAATTGATTCTTCATTTGCAATTTTTTCCAGAGCTTTAGCACCATTCTCTGCAAAATGAAATTCATATTCATTTGCTTTTATCTTAGCTCGGAATTTTTGCATAATAAGATGCTCCAGATCAGGTTCATCGTCAACTACAAGAATTTTTGATAATTGCATAAATTTTTCCGGTTAACTTGCTGATAAATAGTTCAACTTAGATTTTAATAAATCAAATTCCAGCGGTTTTGTAAAATAATCATCCGCACCGTGTTTCTTTGCAAGGTTGAAATTGTTTTCATCACCGTAAGCTGTGATCATTACAACCTTTAACGTAGGGTAGAGCAATTTAATTTTTTTTAGAAGTTCTATACCTGTCATTTCAGGCATATTTATATCCGACAAAATTAAATAACCGATGGGATTATCAAGAGATTCGAGCAGTGTTAATGCCGAAGGACCGTCGAATGCATAATGTATTTGTATTTCGCCGGATTTAATCTCCTTTCTGAATTTTTGCTGAAATAAGAATTGGACATCTCTTTCATCATCTACAACTATCAGCTTCATTAATTTCTCCTTTGCTGTTTTTAAGATTTAATAGCCGTTAATTGACACGAACTTCACTAATTCACCTTAATCACTTTTTAGGAAGAGTAATAATAAACTCAGTATACTCACCTAATTTGCTGTCAAATTTAATTTCGCCCGCGTGTTCCTTTACAATAATATCATAACTTAGTGAAAGTCCCAAACCTGTACCTTCGCCCGATGGTTTGGTTGTAAAGAAAGGGTCAAATATTTTTTCACGAACTTCTTCCGGTATCCCGTTGCCGTTATCTTTTATTCTTACTTCTAATTTATCTTCCAAATCCCGGGTAACTACTCTAACACAAGGTGAGAAATGATCACCTGAAGACTTTTTCTTTTTATTAGCTTCATAAAATCCGTTATTAATTATATTTAAGAATACCCTGCTCACATCTTGAGGAACGATTGATATTTTTTCAAGACTTTTATCAAATTCTTTTTCAATTGAAGCATTAAAGGAAGTATCACGCGCACGTAATCCGTGATATGCGAGGTTCAAATCCTCTTCAAGTATTGCATTTATATCCGATAGAATTCTTTCACCGGATTTTCCTCTTGAATGCTGCAGCATACTTCTTACAATGCTGTCTGCTCGGTTTCCGTGTTCATTAATTTTAGATGCATTCTGTTCAATGTTTGAAAGAATATCCTCAATATTTTCTGCCGGGTCTTTTCCAATCTTATCTTTAATTTTTTCAAATTCTTCCCTAAGTTCCGTAACCAGCTCCATTGATAACTGTGCAAAGTTATTTACAAAGTTAAGTGGATTTTTGATTTCATGAGCAATACCTGCAGTTAACTGCCCAAGTGAAGCCAGCTTTTCCTGAACTACTAACTTTTCCTGTGTTGATTTCAAATCATTTAAAGTTGTATTCAATTTATCTACCGTTTCATGCAATTTTTTATAAGCGTCTGCATTATCCAAAGCAATTGCAGTATATGAAGCAAGGTTCTGCAAAAGATTCAGGTGATAATCCTGATAGGCATTTTTATGAAAGCTCTGAATTGTAATTATACCCAATAAACGATCCTGCGAAATAAGAGGTAAATATATAATGGACCATGGCTCTTCAGACATAGTTCCGTCTTCAAGCTGCCTGTGCGGTTTTTTATAATTTCTAATATATTTTTTGTATTCTACTGACACATCATTTATAAAAACCGGTTTACGGTTATCTATACACCAGACAGGAAACTGGTCTTTATCTTTAATATTTCTAGAATAAGGGGGATACTTTTTTCCTCTCTCTAAGGACAGCTTATATTCTATCTCTTCTTTTTCGGGGTTATAAATGCCCAATCCGAAAATTGTAGCATCGGCTAATTGATTGACATGTTCATATAATTTTAAAAAGATTTTATCAAGATCAAGAGTAGCAGTAATTTCTTTTCCTATTTCGCTTAACAGTTCAATATTTTTATTTCTATCATTTTCTGCTTGTAATGCTTTCGTTTCGGCTTCGGCAGCTTCTGCTCTCAGCTCAGATTCTCTCAAACGTGAACGCTGTTTTTCTTTAGACATTAATCTACGCCTCTGTACCCTATCGACACTTAAAACTAATCCTCCAAGAATTACTATATATCCCATATAAGCCCACCATGTTCTATACCATGGAGAAATAACAACAAAAGAAAATGATGCCTCCTTACTTTCCAGATCGTCAAGATTTTTTGCAATAACATTAAATTGATAATTACCAGGGGATAAGTTTGTATATTCCTTAATATTTTCTTTTGTCCATCCTGACCAATTATCGTCAAAGCCTTTCAAGTAAGTTTTGAATTGATTTGTATTTTTACCTTCATAACTTGTTGCCGAATACCTGAATTTGATGGAATTATTTTTATAAGATATTTCTTTTACTTCCTGATTCGATAACTGCCCGCCAAAATATATTGTTGAGTCCGAACCTATTACCACATTCCGCACCATTGCAAAATAGTCGGTCTTATTCAAATTTTTATTTGCAAAATCATATTTAACTAAACTTGCGGCAGCAAGGAACCATACAACACCGTCCTTTTCTGCATAGACATTGCTTACCTGTTCATCAGAAAATCGTTTGAAAGGTGCAGTTAACCATTTATATGAACCATCCGGTTGAGGCATACCCATTGCCAGCATCTTTCCAGCACCAAGCCATATTCGCCCTAAACTATCCTGCTGAATAAGGGTTAAGTTTTTATGATTAGATAAATTATTGAACCCGGCAATAATTTTATCTGAATTATCAACAAAAAATTTTTTTCTGTTCTCGTCAAATTTGTAAATACTATCTATAGAAGAAAAATAATTTATACCTTTAAGTTTGTCTATAAAAATTCCGACATTCGGCAATCCATTGGTTTTATCGAAATGTTCAATAACCGATTTATCTAAAATAATTTTCCCCTTATTATCTTTCCAAAGAGTAATTCTATAAACACCAGATGCGTTTGTACCAATCCACAACTTTCCGTTGCTATCTTCTATAATAGAATTAACAACGTCTGTAATATCAAGTATTTGCCCTTCGTCTATCCATTCTTTCTTGCTTCTTAAAATAGACCATAGGCCTGTAGCACCGACATAAATTCTATCAGGATTTATTTTTGACTGCCTCAATGATTGGACATTATATTCATTACCTAATGTTTTTCTAACCGGGATCATTTGCTCCTTTTCGACTTTAAACAAACCGTTAAATCCACCCATCAGTAAATCATTTCTGCTTTTAAGAAAAATAAAAGATTGATTATTATTATTCTTCAATAGATTGAAATCTGAAGTTTGGGGATTCAAATAATAAACACCATTATTTGTTGCCACATATATAATTCCCTTAAACCGGATAATATTATTTGGGGAAGAAGTAAAATTATTCCTGTTATCGAAATAACTTATTTTAGAAGCATAATCTATTCGCGAGATCCCATTATCCGTAGCTAACCAAATTGCGCCTGACAGGTCCTGGAAAGTGTAAACATTAGTATTGCTGATTATTCCGCTTTTATTGTTATACCTGATTATTTCTTTTCCGGTGGTGTCAATTACTATAGAACCCCCTGATATTGTCCCTAATAATATATTTTGATCGGAAAGGATTACCCCGGGATAATAAATTAAGTTTTCTTTAATAAATTCATCCGCATCTGTTTTGAAAGGAATAAAATTATTCCCATCATATTTGAATAATCCCGATGAACGTGAACCAATTAAAATTGTGTTCTCTTCACCAGGGAAAGGAAGCATTACATATATTCTTTCCTCTGCAAATTTTTGACTCCCTTTTAAAAGAACTAATGAATCTTTGTTGAAAATTTCAATTCCTTTCCCCCATTCACGTACATACAATAATCCGTTAACCTTAAACATCAGATGAAAACCTTTTTCACTTTGTATGACTTTAAATTCTTTTTTTTGCACATTAAATGTTAGGATATATTTACTTGCGTTAAAAAATACCTTACCGTTCTCAACAAAGGTCTGCCATACATCGGAGAAATCTCTTTTATCTTTCGGAACATACTTCATTAATGAATGGAATGTTAATTTGCCAATTGAATCCGGCTGAAAATAGCCTAAATCCCCTACTCCCCCGGCATATATTTTTCTGTTTTCACCATTAGCTAACGAACGTACAACTGATCTATTCGATAACTGGTAAAGTCTCCAGTCAGCACCGTCAAACTCTAGAAGACCTAATCCGTTTCCGAAATACATTATTCCTCTATCGTCCTGAATAATTGCCCAGTTTTGCTGTTGCGCTTCATATTCTTTAGGTGAATAATTGGTAATAAGCGGGTAACCATTCTCACCATTATTTTGAGGAAGGCTGCAGGGAACAAATAAAACACAATATAAGACTAAAAGAAGTATTTTTTTCATAGA
>CAVUGE010000008.1:0-153055 GCA_963740945.1 uncultured Bacteroidota bacterium
TACTAAGAGGACCATTAACTCTATATTTACCAGGTGAATGAGGATTAGTTTTTATAAGCATTGTTAAGTACTGTGGCCTTGAATTACTTCTCCAGACATTTGCATAAGAGAGAAAAAATCTTTGCGGGGGAGTAAATCCGTCATTTTTTTTATTATTTTTATATTGATCAGTATGTGTGAATGCTTCAAAAGAAATATTTATTCCTCCAAGATCCGCAATATTTTCACCTTCGGTTAGTTTCCCATTAATATGCAATGTATCTACCGGTGTATAACTATTAAATTGCTCAACTATTTTTTCAGCTCTTTTATTAAACTTTTCACCATCTGTTTTTGACCACCAGTCTTTTAGATTTCCATCTGCATCAAACTGTCTTCCCTGATCATCAAAACCATGAGTCATTTCATGTCCGATAACAGTTCCAATAGCACCATAGTTTACAGCATCATCTGCATTAGCGTCAAAAAAAGGAGGCTGCAGTATCCCAGCCGGAAAGACTATTTCATTTACAAGAGGATTATAATAAGCATTTACTGTAGGGGGGGTCATATGCCATTCTGTGCGATCGACAGGCTTACCGATTTTTGCTAATTCTTTTTTAGAATTAAATATTGTTGAATTCAAAACATTTGTAAAATAGGAATCCCTGGTAATATCCAGACCATTGTAACTCTTCCATTTATCGGGGTAACCAATCTTGATTGTAATAGCGGCGAGTTTTGTTAAAGCTTTTTCTTTTGTCTCTTCACTCATCCAGTCAAGATTTTTTATTCTATCTCTTAAAACTGATATAAGATTGTGTACAAGATCAAGTGCTTTATCTTTAGCTTCAGGAGGGAAATAATCTTTTACAAAGAGCTGTCCGAGTGACATGCCAATATTTCTATCTACAACTCTTAATACTCTTTTCCATCTGGGCTGCATGGCTTCAATTCCATTTATTGCTTTACTATAAAAATCAAAGTTCGCATTTTCAAAGGAGGAACTGAGATAAGGTGCAGCAAAACGGAGTACATTCCACTTCAGATAAATTTTCAAGTCATTTAAAGAAGTTGTCTTGACTATTTTGTTTACTTCCTTAAAAAAATCAGGCTGTGCTACATTTATATCTCCAGGATCAGTAACACCAATGTCTTGAAAATACTTTTCCCAATCAAAATCAGGAGTTAATTCAGTTAATTGTTTGAGAGTCATTTTATGATAGGTTTTTTGAGGATCTCTGCGTTCAACCCGTGTCATGGAAGCATTTGCCAGTTCTGTCTCAATATTCATTATTTTATCTGCATCAATCCTGGAGGCAGTTGAATCATCACCAATCAAAGAAAATACCTTTTTAATATATTCTTCGTATGCAGCTTTAATTGATTTTGTATTAGGATCATCTTTTAGATAATAATCCCGGTCAGGCATTCCAAGACCATCCTGATATAATTCAGCTATCATCATCTTGCTGTTTTTTGCATCAGGAGATGAAGAAAATGCAAATAGGGGATTTGAAAAGCCAAGATGAATTCGGCTTAATACCGAATAAAAATCATTTAGGTCTTTTATTTTGTCAATTTTATCCAATTCAGATTGAACCGGCTTATAACCATACTCATCAATTTTTACAGAATCCATGCCTGAATTATAAAAATCTCCTACAAGCTGGTCATTACTTCCTTTAGGCGATGTTGAATTATTCTCAGCTTGATTAAGTATTTTATCGAGTTTTTTATAATTATTTTCTATAAGCATTATAAAAGAGCCCCAAGTCGGATATTCGGCAGGAATGGGATTATTTTTAATCCAATTTCCATTGGCATAATCAAAAAAATCATCTGCCGGATTTACAGTAGTGTCCATATTTTCTTTGTTTATTTCACTGCTTCCCTTGTCTTCAGGAAAATTAAGCGATACATTGATGAATAATGCTGATAACAAAAAGAGAAAAATAAAATTGACTTTTTTCATCAAACCTCCGGTAATAAAACAACCTTTTTTATTATAAAAAATAGGATAAAGTAAACAATTTTACCAGCTAAATAGTGAGTAGTTAGTAGTTAGTAGTGAGTAGTGAGATATAGAGTATTGAGAGTTTTGGTACTGAGTAAAAGTTTATTTGTTTGTAGCTTTGGAAAGCTATGTAAATGGAAAGCAAGAATTTAGTACTTTTAATTTAATGATTTACTAAAATAGGCGAGGTAATAATGGAAGAAAATAAAAAACCTTTAATAGACTTTTCAAATAAGAATGTATTAATTACAGGCGGTTCAAGGGGAATTGGAAAAGCATGCGCTAATTTATTTGCGGATTTGAACGCAAATGTAATTATAACTTATAAAACGAATATTCAGCAGGCAGAGGATACTTTGAAGACATTAAAGAATAACGGGAATCAGCATAGCCTTTATCAATTAGATATTTCCTTTGCCGAAAAGGTTGAAATATTTTTTAATGAATTGGAAAAGAAGTATGATAGAATAGATGTCTTAATTAATAATGCCGGTATTTATGTTGAACATAAAATTGATGAGGTATCTTATAGTGACTGGCAGCTAAACTGGAATGATACTATTGCAACAAATTTAATAGGAGCTGCAAACCTTTGTTATTTTGTATCGAGGCAAATGATTAAAAATGGGGGAGGGAAAATTATAAACATTTCATCGAGAGGAGCATTTAGGGGTGAACCAGATTATCCGGCTTATGGAGCCAGTAAAGCAGGTTTAAATTCCTTGAGCCAGTCGTTAGCTCGTGCTCTCGCAAAATATAATATAATTGTTGGAGCAGTTGCTCCAGGTTATGTTGAAACTGATATGGCATCTGAGATATTAAATAGTGAAAAAGGTATACAAATTAGAAATGAAAGTCCTTTGAAACGGGTTGCTTCTCCAAATGAAATAGCAAGAATCATAGCAGTTTTTGCTTGCGATGGTTTTGAATATATGACCGGCAGTATTATTGATATTAATGGAGCCTCTTATTTAAGGACTTAAAAGATGTAATTTTTCATATTTTTTGGACAAATATATATTATAAAATAAAACAGCTTTTTTATAGTATTATATTAATATAAAGTAGCTTCCTAAATGGCATTATATTTGTTTTAACTAGAAAAACTTTTGCGATTTTTTTAATGATATTTAGTAAAAAACAATTATAATATTATATTTAAAAAACAGGGGAATTCTTACCCGAATAAAAAGTTAATCAACTAAAATAACTAATGTTTTGCAAGGGAATACCAGAAGTGAAGCAAGATATATTTAAACGGTTCAAGATTTAACCAGTGAGATTTTTCACTTCACTTCGTTCCGTTCAGAATGACAGTTTGTATAACTTCAACAAATTAATTATTGGGAAAGTCATGTATAATATATTTAAGGTCCGTTTTCTAATTATATTTCTGTTTTTATTGCCAAAATTTACATTTTCTCAAGATCCTCCAATTAAATGGGGAGAAATACCACGGGTTGATCTTGAAATGAAATCATATCCTCAAGATACCAATGCAACGGCATTGATGCTCTGTGATTATGGTGTGTCCCATATAAATGATGAATTTAATGTTGAGTACAGCAGAATTATAAGAGTTAAAATTCTGAATAGCAACGGATTCAGCTGGGGTACTCATTCTATTGAAATTCTTACTAAAGATGGTGTTGAAAGAGTTTATGATATAGAAGGTATCACTTATAATTTAGATGAAACGGAAAAGTTGTGGAAAGTGAGCTAGATGACGATGATATATTTAAGGAGAAGGTTGATGACAATAATACAAGATACCGTTTTACACTACCTAATTTAAAGCCAGGATGTGTAGTAGAAGTAAAGTATAAAATTGAGGCAAAGAGTCTATATATGGTGCCAGATTGGACATTCCAGCATAATGAGCCTGTTCTATGGAGCGAATACCGGGTCATATTTCCGCATAATATAATTTATTCCGGTGTTTTTGGAGGTTATGAACCCTGGTATTATAATAATATTGATGAAGTTGATGAAACCTTTGATGAACCAGCGGCTTCTACGCTTGGAGGTCACCTTGTAAAATGTCACCAATATCATTATGTAGTTAAAGATGCTCCGGCAATTCGAAAAGAACCTTATATAACAACTGTCGAAGATTATTATAACAAAGTTAATATTCAATTAGCTGGTTATTCATTTTTAGTACAGGGAAAAAAGATGTTTTACGCACATGGAATTCACTTGTGTCCGAACTGGTTGACAATGATGCTTTTTTGAATAGAATTGATGTTACAGGAGATATTGAAGAATTAGCTGCAAAAATAACCAAAGGCTTAACCTCGCAGGAGGAAAAATTAAAAGCTATATATAATTGGGTTTCAAAATCAATAGTTTGGAACGGGGAAAATAGTAAATATGCTAAGAATGAAGTTGATGATATACTTGAACTAAAAAAAGGAAATGATGCAGAGATTATTTTTCTGCTACTTTCACTTCTTAAAAGCGCAGGTATTCAATTAACTGCATATTATATGCGGAAGAGAATGAATATAGCATAAAGAAAATACCGGTTCAATTAATTCCGGATGCCAATGCAGTTATACGAAAACAATCAACAAGATTTGAAATTAAGGATGAATCAAGTGTAGTTGAAAATGATACCCTTGTTGTAACTATTTTTAATAAAGACGGACAAGAGTACGGAATCTTGAATTTGTTTTATGATAAATTTATAGATATAGATGAACTTGACGGGAGAATAGTGGATGCTAACGGGAAAGAAATAAGAGACCTTGGTGATGAAGATCTGAAAGATTACAGTGCCTTCAGCAGCTACTCATTATATGAGGACGATAGAGTCAAAGCCGCAGAGCTTTTTTATGATAAATTTCCTTATAAAATAGAATATACCTATCAAAAAAGTTTTGACGGGTATATCAACTGGCCATCATGGTTTTCCCGCGAATCTACTGATCCTGTTGAGCTAAGCAGGTTCGAAGTACTGGTTCCGGATAATTTTAAGCTTCGGTACTGGTGTAGTAGTACAACGATAAAGCCGCAAATTTCAGAGGAAGGCAAGCTTTATACATGGCAGGCTGAAAATCTAATCAAACTTTCTTATGATGCCGTGGGGGAATCGATATACGATGTATCAACTGCAGTGAAAATTGCTCCTTCAAATTTTGAAATTGAAGGGTATCAGGGGAGTATGAGAACATGGAAAGATTTCGGCTTATGGGCTTATAATTTATATAAGGATAAAACTGAATTATCCGAATCGGTACTCAAAGAAATTAAAGCTGTATACTCTCCTTCAGATAGCGATAGGGAAAAAGTATTAAAGCTTTATAAACATTTACAGTCACAGACAAGGTATGTCAGTGTGCAATTAGGTGTTGGTGCATGGCAGCCTTTTGATGCAATGTATGTATATGATCATGGTTATGGAGATTGTAAGGCTCTTTCCAATTATATGGTTTAATTGCTTAAAGCAGCCGGAGTCACCGCTTACCCGGTTTTAATAAATAATGGAGACCACCGGCTTCCGTTAATTGAGGAATTTCCGAGCAACCAGTTTAATCATGTTATTGTCTGTGTACCTCTTAAGCAAGATACAATCTGGCTGGAATGTACAAATCAGAACATTGTAGCAGGTAATATCGGTTCCAGTAATGAGAATCGGGGAGCATTAATGTTGACACCTGACGGCGGTATAATAGTACAAACACCTAAAAGCAGTTCAAACCAGAATTTAATGCAAAAGAAAATTGAAGTGACTTTATCATCCACGACTGCTTCAGTAAATGGGATAATAAAATGGAAAGGTGATCAGCAAATTTATACACGTTCGATTATGAAAGAGGAGGTCCCGAAAGATCAGGAGAAATGGATATTAAAATCTTTTGAAGTTCCAGACGTAAGTATTAAGAATTATTCCTTTAGTATTTGTAACGATTCTTCCAATGCTGTGGATTTAAAATTAAATCTTAGTTTACCGAGATATACATAGGAGTTCCCTGGAATTAGAGCGTATTCACTGCGTATTCATAGCGCATTCATAGCGTATTCACTGCGTTTTCATACTTATAGTAAATCGGTGTCAGAATTTATATTAACATTTATATCATTCCGGCAACATTAGTTTGAAATAATGACAGATAATAAATATTAATAGAAAATTTTATTCTCACCGTGGATTTTCGAGAGGAAGTATGAAAAAAATAAAAAATTCTTGTCAAATTATTATAATATCCATGATTTAAATATTAAACTTTAATATCTTTTAAAGTTTCTTTTATTATAGAAATCAAACTCTGTTTCATCATAAATATTAGAGAGGCTTATGGAACAATCAAAAAAAATTTTACTGCAGGAAAAAGATATTCCAGAAAAATGGTATAATATCCAGGCTGATATGCCAAACAAAATGCTTCCACCTCTTCATCCGGGAACAAAACAACCGATAGGCCCAGAAGATTTAGCACCGATTTTTCCAATGGAATTAATAAAACAGGAGGTGTCCACGGAAAGATGGGTTGAAATACCTGAAGAAGTTCGAAACGTTTATAAAATATGGAGACCCTCTCCGCTGATAAGAGCGAGCAGTCTTGAAAAATATCTAGATACCCCTGCAAAAATTTATTACAAATATGAAGGAGTAAGCCCTGCGGGTTCCCATAAGCCGAATACAGCAGTAGCACAAGCTTATTATAATAAAATGGAGGGTGTTAAAAAATTAACCACCGAAACCGGGGCCGGACAGTGGGGGAGTGCATTAAGTTTTGCCTGTCAGCTCTTTGGAATTGAACTTGAAGTTTTTATGGTTAAAATAAGCTATGATCAAAAACCGTACAGGAAATCAATGATGAATGTATGGGGAGCAAATGTATTTTCAAGTCCAACTGATAAAACTGAATCGGGGAGAAAAATACTTGCAGCAGATCCTAATTCTCCCGGCAGCCTTGGGATTGCAATATCAGAAGCGATTGAAAGGGCAGCAACAAGAGATGATACAAAGTATTCCCTCGGAAGTGTACTTAATCATGTCTTGATGCATCAAACCGTAATTGGTCTTGAATCTATAAAGCAAATGGAAATCGCAGGTGATTTTCCAGATATTGTCATTGGTTGTTTTGGAGGAGGATCTAACTTTTCCGGTATAGCTTTTCCATTTCTCGGTCTTAATTTTCGTGAAGGTAAAAATGTTCGGTGTATTACTGTTGAACCGGCATCTTGTCCAAAGCTTACAAAAGGTGAATTCAGATATGATTTTGGTGATACAGTCGGCTTAACCCCACTTATTCCGATGTATACATTAGGGCATACATTTATACCTGAACCAATTCACGCTGGGGGTCTGCGTTATCATGGAGCCGGAGCTTTGGTTAGTCAATTACTAAGAGATAAATTAATTGAAGCACAAGCACTCCGCCAGCTTGAATGTTTTGACGCAGGTGTAAAATTTGCGAGAACCGAAGGAATTATACCTGCACCTGAATCAACTCATGCAATTGCAGCTACTATAAAAGAGGCCTTAAAAGCAAAAGAAGAAGGAACAACCAAAACAATCTTATTTAATCTTAGTGGTCATGGATATTTTGATATGTCAGCCTATGATGATTATTTCAAAGGAAAATTAGTAGATCATGAGCTTACAGATGAAGAACTCCATGCAGGATTAAAAGTACTGGATACACCGTTAATACCATAGTTATAAGAAAAATTATAAACGGGTGACTAAAAAGAATCATTCCGGGCTTTATCCGGAATATGATAATGAAATTTTATTCTGAAAATTTAATATTGAATCAATGCCGAGTCCTATCAGTATAGGATTCAGCATGATTTTAAGTTCGTTTCAGTCACCCTCAGATTTTGGTAGAGCTAAAATCAGAAAAATTTATTCTTATATTTATCAAATCCTTTTATTCTGATTTTGTCAGAACTATTTCCTTTTATTAAAAGGAGATTAATATCTTATCCTAATTACTTTCCAACTGTACCCACAAAATGGATACAGTAATTTTTATGTCTTTGATTTTACTAACCATTCTAACTAAGTTTTTTTGAATTAATATAAATATCTTATTAAAAATAGAAGAATATTTGGGGTTCAAGAGGAGTAAACCGGCAATTCTAATTGGAAAATTTATTATAAAATGAGAAATAACATTGAATAATAAGAAACAGTTTTTTGTGAATGTTTTATTATGATTCATTTAAAATAGATTAACGGAATATAAATGAGAACCAGTAAAATAAGTGATGAAGAACGTATAAAAGCTTTTAAATCAGTCAAAAAGCCTGAAGTAATAAAGAAGCAGAATTTAGATGTACGTTATCATATAGAAGATTTTGATGTAAATGATCGCCCCCGACGTTTTTTGGAAGCTTTTGCAGCGATATTAAAACATTCTAATTACAGAATGGTTTTAGAGCATTATTCGCGCATGGTTTCAAGATGTGCCCTTTGTACAACAACATGTCAAATATATCAGGCAACAGGGGATCCTGAAGATATTCCATGTCACCGTTCAGAATTATTATTAGATGTATATCGCCGGCATTTTACCGTTGGAGGATTACTTAAAGGACGAATTTCGAGCAGTGGTTATTTGACGGACGAAAAGATCCAGGAAATGGCTGATAGTTTCTGGAACTGCACTGCATGTAGGCGCTGTGTTCTCGAATGTCCGATGGGTGTTGATCACGGATTAATTACACATCTTGGACGTTATATCTTGAGTGAGATTGGAATAGCTCCGCGTGCTCTTGTAGTTAGCACTAGGGAACAACTGGAAGGCTCTTCGCGAAATACTTCCGCAGTACCGGTACCAGCTTTAAAAGATACTCTGGAATTCCTTGAAGATGATATGTTCGAGGAAAAAAATGTAAAAATAAAATTTCCAATGGATGTTGAAGATAGTGATTATGTTTTTTTCCCTGCTGTAAGTGATTTTCTTATGGAAGCAGAGACCTTAATGGGTATAGCCGCAGTATTTACAGCAACCGGTGATTCATGGACTATAGGTACCGGTTATTTTGATGGAATTAATTACGGTCTTTTTTATAGTGATAGAATATTAGAAAGAGTTATAAAAAATGTTGATGGCGAAGCTAAAAGATTGCAAGGGAAAAAAGTTTTAATAGGGGAGTGCGGTCATGCTTCAAGAACAGCAAAAAGTTTTATGCCTGTATTCTGTGGAGGAGAAGAGGCTATTCCTGTTGTTAGTATCCTTGAATACACTTATAAAGCCTGGAAAGAAGGGAGACTTAAACTCGATCCTAATATAGTAACTGAAAAAGTTTCGTATCACGATCCATGCAATTTTGCTAGAAATAGATGGATTATAAACCAGCCGCGTGAAGTATTAAAAGCATTCTGTAAAAATTATGTTGAAATGACTCCCTCGGGTGAAAACAATATATGCTGCGGCGGCGGCGGCGGTACAGTTTCAATTGATGAAATAAGACCATACAGAACTACAATTGGGGGTAAGATGAAAGCTGAGCAAATTAGAAAATCCGGTTGTGAAATCTTAGTTGCTCCATGTGCTAACTGCAAAAAGCAGTTAAGAGAATTAGTAGAGGATCAGAAAATAGAGTGCCAGGTAGTCGGATTACATGATTTGATCTATAAAGCTATAGTTTTTGAAGATTCTTTAATCATAAAAGAAGAATCCCCTGCAGATAAAGAGAATGAAATGGGGAAGGAGGAAAAGTAATTATGGATGCTCTGCTTGAATTTGCCCGTGGTCCATTATTCAGGCTTTGTTTTGCAGTAATGCTGCTTGGCTTAGCCAGGATTTTCTTCCTTGATATTTGGGCTGCCTATAAAGCTTATAAAAAAACCGGTGATAAAAAGATGCCGTGGAAATTAATTATCAGCCGTTCATGGGAATGGATTTTTCCGGTGAAGAGATTATCCAACAATTTCCAGGTTTATTCTGTTTTATCAATTCTCTTTCATATTGGTTTAATTATAGTCCCGTTATTTTTATTTGCACATATTCAGCTTTGGAAAGAATCAGTCGGTATCTCATGGCTGGCACTTCCATATAGCTGGGCTTTCTGGTTAACATTAAGTACAATTGTATTTGCTGCCTCAATAATTATAGGAAGACTTGTTATTAAACAGGCAAGAGCATTAAGCAGGAAACAGGATTACCTATGGATAATTTTGCTGCTTATTCCTTTTGTTACCGGTTTTGTCTGTGCCAACTTAAATATTAGTCCTCAAAGCTATCAGTTTTTTATGATTGTTCATGTTTTATCAGGTGAATTAATATTTATATCAATACCATTTTCGAAGATAGCTCATTGTGTACTTGTACCTTTGTCTCAGATAGTATCAACCTTAGCCTGGAAATTCCCACCTGAAACAGATGATGATATTTGCACAACCTTAAATAAAAAAGGAGCACCGGTTTGAGTAAAGGAATTTTAACAGATATAACCAAATGTATTGGATGTCTTAAATGTGTTGCCGCTTGCAAGGAAGTACATAATCTTAAAGAAGATGAACCAAGAATATGGCAGAAGAATGACGGTTTATCGGCAGATAATTGGACATCCATAATTCGTAAATCTGTATTTAACGAGGCTCGCCAAAGGCAGCCGGATAATCGTTACGTGCGAAAACAGTGCCGCCATTGTCTTGAACCAGCTTGTGCTTCGGTTTGCCCGGTTGGTGCATTGCATAAAACCAAAATAGGTGCGGTAGTTTACGATAGCAGTAAATGCCTTGGATGCCGATATTGTATGATGGCTTGTCCATATGGAATACCACGTTATGAATGGGATAGAACAGTTCCTTATGTACAAAAGTGTATCCTTTGTTATGATAGAATTGAAAAAGGGGAGCAGCCTGCATGTACAAATGCATGTCCTCAGGAAGCAACTATTTTTGGTGAACGATCCGAATTGTTAAAGATAGCTCATAAGAGAATAAAAGATAATCCGGGAAAGTATATTAATAAAGTCTGGGGTGAACATGAAGTTGGCGGAACTTCTGTTTTATATTTATCGGATATTGATCTTGGCTTCCTTTCGTATCCTGTAAATCTTGGGGATACACCACTTCCCGAGAAAACAGCTACTGCAATGGAATCTGTACCTTTTGCATTTGTTGGAATGGGGGGAGTAATGCTCGGGCTTAATTGGATAATTCGCCGCCGTATGGAATTCAGTAAGGAGCAAAATAAGAAAAAGGAATCTGCAGATGAATAGAGTTCGCAATACAAAACTTATCCTATGGTTAATAACAGGTTTTGCAGCTTCAATTGCATTAAACCGGTTTATTTTCGGGTTAGGTGTAACAACAAATTTGAATGATAGAACACCCTGGGGATTGTGGATTGGTTTCGATGTAATGGGAGGGGTTGCATTAGCTGCCGGTGGTTTTATAATTACGGCTATCTTCTATATAATGAAGCGGGTGGAATTTCATCCGCTTGTTAAACCTGCAGTATTAACTGCATTCCTTGGATATGTTGCAGTTGTTTTTAGTCTGCTAGTTGATCTAGGGTTACCATGGAATATTTGGCATATGATAATTTTCTGGAATCCTCATTCACCTCTATTCGAAGTCGGCTGGTGCGTAATGCTCTATACTACTGTATTGTTTCTTGAGTTCAGTCCTGTTCCCCTGGAAGAGTTCAGCCGGTATGCAAAAATTCGAAACTTTCTAATGAAGTTCCGTTTTGTTTTTGTTTTGCTTGGTATAATGCTTTCGACACTTCATCAGTCATCACTCGGAAGTTTATTTTTAATAATGCCATTTAAGCTTTTCCCTCTTTGGTATTCTAACATTTTACCTATTCAATTTTTCATTTCTGCTGTCGCTTTAGGTTTAATGATGGTTGCATTTGAAAGTCTGTTATCTCATTGGATATATAAGCGTAAACAGGAAACCAATCTTATAGCAAAATTATGCAAAACAGCAGTCTGGGTTTTAGCAACATACTTCCTGGTTAAAATGATAGATATTATTGCAACCGGAAAATTTTCAATGATTTCTAACGGGAGATGGCAGAGTAATCTTTTTATTGCTGAAGTTTTAATATCGACGGTTATTCCTGCTATATTGTTTGCTATTCCGAAATTTGCTGATAACAGTAAAGTTCAGTGGACCGGTTCTTCAATGGTAATATTAGGAGTTGTATTAAACCGAATTGATGTAGGCGGATTAGCAATGCTTGGAACCACGGGAGATTCTTATACACCGTTATGGACTGAGATTTTTATCAGTCTTGGAATTATATCGGCAGCTGCTTTAGTCTTTTTATTTGCGATCGAACATTTCCATGTTTGGGATATTCAGCCTAAGGAACCGGATTCTTTACCGCATACGCTTCCGTCATTTGATTATACTTCAAAAACCTGGCTTGGAACTCCGGACGTTTCCGGAATAACAAAATATTCTCTTGTCTTCATTCTAAGTTTTGCCTTGGGGATGTTCTTAATGCCCGGGGAGCATTTGCACAGTAAAGGTATTGATAATATTAAGGTAAACCGTGCTTCGGGTTTTGATACTTTGTATATTAATGGTAATGAAGATGGACAGCTTGTCAAGTTTCCGCATCAGGCTCATATCAGTTGGATAAAGACCCACAATCTCTCAATTGTCAAAAAAGATGTCTTCGATAATTTATCAATTGTAAACAATGATAGTTGCGGAATGTGTCATCATTTAACCTTACCTGGTGAAAAGCTAAGTGCGTGTTCAGAATGTCATTCGAACATGTACAGGCAGGTAGATTTTTTCAGACATGCTTGGCATAAAACAAATCAAAGAGCCGATCTTAAATGCGATGACTGTCATAAAGCCGGTGTATACCGGAGTGCGCAGTCTGCAAAGAAATGTTCTGATTGTCATACAACATATAAATTTATCGTAGACAGAAATAATTCTACGAAAGATTATTATATATTGTCATACACAGATGCTTTGCACAGGTTATGTGTATCATGTCATACAATAGAATCAAAAAAAATAACGGATAAACCAAATCTTGCGCAATGTTCTACCTGTCATAAAACAGAACTGTCTGAAAATATAGTTGCAGGTCTTAACTGGAAAATTAATCTGCCGCATTTTAATAATGTTATTTTGCCGAACATAAAACAGGAGAAATAGGATAAGAATATCAAAAGCTGCTGTTTAATAGGGTATGCATCGTTCTACATTATAGAGAAAGATAAAAGAGCGGCGGGTTAATCTTTAATTAAATTTTTACAAATACTTTTTCTATTTCAAATTTTAATTCCATCAGGATTATCGAATTGACTGTACCTTTAATTTTTGCTTTGGAAATGGTTATGAATATACCGTTAACATTTTCATAAATCTCTACTGTTTTCTTCGGGCTCTACAATCCAGAATTCTTTAACACCAGTTTCTAAATAATATTTATGTTGATTATTTCAACATAGTTTAAAATTTTAGGTAATGAGATTCTTACCACAAGCGGGACAGGTTTCTCCACTCCGTTCTGTTCAGAATGTCTATTGCATAACCTCAATAATTAATTTAAAAAGATTCCATAAATTCTGTTATTGAATCTCTCAACAGAGACAAAAAGTTTTTCATTTATGATAATTTTTAAGAGTTACCTTTAATAAAGAGGAATAAATTGAGTCATTTTTAGTGGTATATATTTTGCGCCTTAAAATTGAATAATATTGACCAAAAATATCTTTATGATATCCAAGGGAATTCAAACAAGCTTAAACTGTCCATACTGTAATAGTACCAGAATCATTAAACATGGAATGACATCTGCTAATATACAACGTTATAGATGCTTATTTTGTCATAAAACATGGGTTCAAAACAAATTAGAAAAACATCAACCTGATATTGGTGCATTAACAGAAGCATATTTTAGCGGCTATTCATATAGAGATCTTCGAGCAATTTATCAAAGTTCACCAATACGAATAAATCAAAAAATAAGAGAATATTTGTTAGGCTGCGCTTCATGGGAAGAATATCTCGATGCATGCACTCCGAAACATGAGGCGCGTTTAATTCATCTCGTGGGGAAAAATTTTAAATGTAACTGCGGAGGGAATAAAGAACATTCAATGTTTCTAGCACTTGCTATTGATGCTTTATCGACAGTGGTACTAGGCTTTGAACTTGGAAAAAGAGATTCAACCGAAGTTTGGACAAGATTGCTTGATCGGATGAACTGCAGAGGCTTTGTTTGTCCGACATTTATGTCTTACGGATTTAAAACTATAGATGAAGCATTAAAAATAGTTTTCCCATATTCGACTACATTTAATAATTTTACCAGGGCATGTTACGATAAACAGCTTAAAAATGAACTATATTTTGCCCCCGATATTAAGAAATTGATATTGGAAGCAATAAATGCTTATAAGACCAATCAGTCATACCAGTTCGCAAATTATCTTGTTATTTTCAAAGACAAAAGAATGAAACAAATCGTTTTAGATTCTAAAGATTTTTTTATTAATAGACTACAGGAAAGAATTAACAAAAAACCTACAATCCGTTTTGAGGGTTTATGCAGAGCATTTCAGATAAGATTTGAGAAATTCCACATGATAAAATATGATCCTGCTCCCATTATCAATGGCTGGATTGCCTGGTGGATGCTGGTCCCCCTTCCAATAGGATTCAGCAGGCTTTCACTATATCTTCAGCACCCGTGTGAGACCCATTTCAAAAATTTTAACTGCGGAACACTACCAATTCCTTTGAATCTTTCAATCGACAGCCCGGAGATGAGAACATTCGTGGTTGAGCTTGCTGTCAGATCAATACACATTCCTATTTAATTAAAAACTTAGAATTCTTTTCTATCTACTTTTTTTTCAACGCTTTAACACTACAACACTTAGATTACAAAACCCAATTTTGTATTGTGTTTACTAACCTGCTTATTTAAGTTTTATTCTGAAAATTTGATTTAAGATGTTTCATGGGGAGATCATGAGCCTTACAAAAAGATATTATATTAGTGAAAATAAACTATCATTAAGGGTTAATCTTTTTGTATTTCTTCACTCTTTAGAAATAATCTTAATTTTTTTAGGTAATGGAATTAAAACATATATTTTTAATTCTACATTAGTAATATCAAATGCACATGATGGCCTTCCCGGTATTTTCAACTATCATATCAAAAATTTAATGATAAAAGAAATTGAATAACAAAATGAGTGAAGAAAATAAATTGAATGAAGAATTAATTGAAAAAGAATATAATACATTTTTTCCAATTGAGAAAAAGCTGAAAGTATGGTGTACGTGCTGGGGAATTATTTTAATAAGTTTATTAATATGGCTGAGCTTTACATTCTAAAAATATTGAATGCAAATTTTTATTTCTATTCTAAATAAAAAAGAAATTAAATGAAATTTCAGAATTAAAAAGAAAAATAAATCTAAAAATTAAGGAGACAAAATGGCTGAAAAAAAGTATGAAACACCAAAATTAGACGAACTTGAAAAAGGTGCTTGGCCAAGTTTTGTTAAGGAAATTAAAACAGCCGCAGAGAAAAATCCAATGGCTGAAGATCTTTTAGGACAACTTGAAAGATCTTATAATGAGAGGATTGGTCACTGGAAACATGGGGGAATAGTTGGAGTACTCGGATATGGCGGAGGAGTTATTGGCAGGTACTCAGATCTTCCCGAAGAATTTCCTAATGTTTCCCACTTCCATACTCTGAGAATTAATCAACCTGCCGGCTGGTTTTATACTTCCGATGTATTAAGGAAATTATGTGATATATGGGAGAAGCACGGATCAGGTTTAACAAATATGCACGGTTCTACGGGAGATATTGTCTTCCTTGGAACAAGAACAGAAGAGCTGGAACCTATTTTTAGTGAATTAACAGAATTAGGATTTGACCTTGGTGGTTCCGGTTCGGATGTAAGAACACCAAGCTGCTGCTGCGGAATGGCTCGCTGCGAATGGGCCTGTTATGATACAATGGCATTGACCCATTTTTTAACAATGCACTATCAGGACGAACTGCACAGACCTCCATTTCCTTATAAATGGAAATTTAAAATGTCCGGCTGTCCAAATGATTGTGTTGCATCAATTGCAAGATCGGATATGTCAATTATCGGAACCTGGAAAGATGATATCCAGATAGATAAAAATGCAATTTCCGAGTATGCAAAATCAGGATTGAATATACAAAGAGATGTAGTTAATAATTGCCCTGCTAAATGTATGGAATGGGATGGGAAGGAAATTAAAATAGATAATAAATCATGTGTTAAGTGTATGCATTGTATAAATGTTATGCCGAAAGCACTTTCTCCCGGTAAAGAGCGCGGTGCATGTATCCTTATAGGTGCTAAAGCACCTATCGTTGAAGGTGCTCTTCTTTCTTCGGTTCTGGTTCCATTTATAAAACTTGAACCACCGTATACGGAACTTATTGATTTGGTTGATAGAATCCATGAAGTATGGGCAGAAAACGGCAAGAACCGTGAAAGAGTTGGGGAGTTCATTCAAAGAGTTGGGATGGGAAATTTCCTTGAAGCAATTGAAGTTGAACCGATACCGGAAATGGTTGCCCATCCAAGAGAGAATCCATACGTCTTCTATGAGGAATATTATGAAGAAGATGGCCAAGATTCTGAAGAACAGGAAGAAAAGTAATTTTTATAAATCAATTTTGAAATCTAAAATTACATTTAATAAGGAATAAAAAAATGGCTGAAGAGAAAAAGAAAAGGATAACCGATATAGGTCCTCCACATTATGAAAAATTTTTACCACCGATTATTAAAGAAAATTATGGTAAATGGAAATATCATGAGATCTTAAAACCTGGAGTAATGGTTACTGTATCGGAAACTGGTGCAAAATTATATACTGTTCGCGCCAGTTCACCAAGGTTGTTAAGTATTGATAAAATACGTGCCTATGCCGATTTGGCTGATAAATATTGTGACGGGTATTTAAGATTTACCAGCCGTCATAATGTCGAATTCTTATTATCAGATGAATCCAAAATAGAACCTTTAATTCAGGAATTACAAGCTCTGGGTCACCCCGTGGGTGGTATGGGGAATTCAATATCCAGTATAGTTCATACTCAAGGGTGGGTACACTGTCATTCAGCAGCAACAGATGCATCCGGTATTGTTAAATCTGTTATGGATGAGCTGATAGAATATTTTACCGATATGAAATTACCGGCAAAACTCCGTATTGCATTAGCATGCTGCTTAAATATGTGCGGTGCAGTTCACTGTTCCGATATAGCAATTCTCGGAATTCATAGACGTCCCCCAAAAGTTAGCAGGGATAAATTAAAAGCAATGTGTGAAATTCCTTCTGTTATTTCTGCTTGTCCAACAGCTGCAATAAAGCCGGCAACATATGAGGGAAAACCATCTGTAGAAGTTATAGAAGAACGATGCATGTTCTGTGCAAACTGTTACACGGTTTGTCCTGCAATGCCGTTAAATGATCCATTGAATGATGGTGTTTCTATTTGGGTTGGAGGTAAGGTTTCTAACGCAAGAAGCGAACCGATGTTTTCAAAGCTTGCAGTACCGTTTTTACCAAACAATCCGCCTAGATGGCCCGAGGTTGTTGATGCTGTGAAGAACCTTGTTGAAGTGTGGGCTCAGAATGCAAGACCTTATGAAAGAATGGGTGAATGGGTTGAGCGTATCGGATGGCCTAAGTTCTTCCAGTTAACCGGAATCCCATTCCAGAAAGAACATATTGATGATTTCAAACATGCCGGCTTAACATTTAAACGTTCGGCACATTTGACTTATTAAAAGGAGAACATTATGGCTGAGCAAGCAAGTGTTGAAGAAGTTTCGAATGCAATGTACAAATTAATAAAAGACAGTATGGGGCAGAAAAAGTGGAAAGCTACCGATTTAAATAAAGCAGTTGTTGAATTATTTGGTGATAAATGTGATAAAGCTTTAGCTAAATCTGCTATTAGAGATTTGGTTGAAAGTGGAAAATGTGTTTATACTTATTTCGGCGGCAGCTTTATTGAAATTCCTCATAGAGAAGCAGCTGAGAATTAAGGAGTAAGGAATATTGGTATATTGGTATAGGGAGTAAACCTTATATCATTTATCTTCGATAAATAATGAACAATGAACTTAAACAATTATCCTAGAATAGTAATCAGTGGTCTATCAGGAGATTCAGGTAAAACTGTAGTGACTTGCGGTCTACTTGAGTGTTTTAAAGATATGGGATTAAATGTATACGGATTTAAAAAGGTCCTGATTACATTGATGCTGCCTGGTTAAGTTTATCTTCAGGTAAACCGGCAAGGAACCTTGATACATATATGATGGGATTTGAAAAAGTTATAAATTCATTTTTTAAAAATGCATGTAGAGACGGAATTAATATTATAGAAGGGAATAGAGGACTCTTTGACGGAGTTGATAACAGAGGAGTTCACAGTACATCTGAATTAGCTAAGCTTCTTCAATCTCCAGTAATTATTATTCAGGATATTTCTAAAGTTACTCGTACTGCCGCAGCATCAATATTAGGCTGCAAAAACCTGGATCCTGAATTAAAAATCGGAGGAGTAATTTTAAATCAGGTTGCAGGTGAGAGGCATGAAAAAATAGTAAGAAGTGCAATAGAAGAAATAACAGGTATTCCTGTGTTAGGAGCAATTCCGAAATTACCGGGTAAACTCATTTTACCATCAAGATATTTAGGACTAATCACTCCCTATGAGTTTGATAAAAAATCGGAATTTTTTAATGAATTAAAAAATATAATAAAAAATAATGTTGATGTTGAAAAAATTCTTAATATAGCAGAAAATGCACCTTTATTGGAACATAAAGAATTTGAAGATATAAAACAATCAAAGGATAAACCTATTAATGTAAAAATAGGATATTTTAGGGATAAGGCATTCTCATTTTATTACCCTGAAAATCTTGAAATGCTTGGCGCAAAGGGTGCTGAATTAATTCCGATTTCCTCAACCCATAATTCGTGTTTTGATGACATGGACGGACTCTATATTGGGGGCGGATTTCCAGAAATGAATCTAAGTTATTTAACAACGAACAGGGGTATGATTGCTGCGATAAAAAAATTAGCTGAAGATGGTTTACCTATTTACGCTGAATGCGGCGGGTTGATGTATCTGGCAAAAGAAATTACATGGAAAGAAAGAAAATATTCATTATCCGGTGTGCTGCCAATTGAAATTGATATGCATAACAAACCACAAGGCCATGGTTATTGCGAAATGACTGTTGATACTGAAAATCCTTTTTATGATATAGGAACAATAATTAGGGGACATGAATTTCATTATTCTAAGATTAATGATTACGATCCGGATATAGAGAGTTGTCTTGCAGTTTCCAGAGGCTGCGGGAGTTTTCATGGTAGAGACGGATTAATATATAAAAATGTTTTTGCAAGCTATTTGCATGTTCATGCGCTGGCTACCCCGGAATGGATAAACGGCATGATCAAATGCGCAATAAATTATAAAAAATCAAAAACTCCCCGTTTGATCGGGATAAATTAAAAGGTGAAGTAAATGGCAAAACAAAAAGAACTAAATGAAAAGTTAGTAGAAACATTAAAAAGATGGCAAAAAGTTGAAGACGATTCGGTGAAATCAACTTCGGAAATTATTACCAAAACTAAAAACCCTGTTGTTAAACAGATTATGGAAATAATCCGGCAGGATTCTGCAATGCACAAAAAAGTTCAGCAGTTAATTATAGATAGTTTCGAAAAAGAAGCTCTGCATTTATCTCCTGACGAACTTGGTGATGTCTGGAGTATGGTTGAAAAACATATTGAGCTTGAAAAAGAAACAGTCAGGTTAGCTGAAGAATCCAGAAAAAATTCCAAAAGCTTTTTTGTAAGATATTTACTTGGTTATTTGATGACCGACGAACAAAAGCATAATGATATATTACAACAGATGGAGGATATTAAATCGGGTATTTATCCGTATGCTTAAAAGGAGTTTGAGGATTAGCCAGGTCAAATAATTTTGAAAAAATAAGTATCTGTATGGAGTTTAATAAATGGCAAAGCTAGTAAAAAAATCAAAAAGATCTTTAAGTGGATTAAGTTCGCGTTCTGCAGGTAGTTCTTCAGTCGAAACTTCGCCACTTCGTCCGGTACAGGTTCCTAAAACTCCGCCATGTTCAAATGGTTGCCCTAATGAAACTAATATTAGAGAATTTTTAACAACTATTGGTCAATCTGAAGATTGCGGACTAACTAACAAAGAATCATTTGAAAAGGCATGGGAAGTATTAACGGAAAAAAATCCTTTTCCATCAACTTGCGGAAGAGTTTGTCCGCATCCTTGCGAAGTAGAGTGTAATCGAAATCATAAAGACAATCCTGTAAGCATAAATAATCTCGAAAGATTTGTTGGTGATTTTGCTATAGAAAATGATTTCAAATTTAAGATGATATCTCAAGAAACTTATCCGCAAAAGATTGCTGTAATAGGCGCAGGTCCTTCAGGATTATCGTGTGCATATCAGTTGAGTAGAAGAGGTTATAAAGTAACGGTGTATGAAGCTTTCAGTAAACCGGGAGGAATGTTAAGATATGGTATCCCTGATTATAGATTACCCCAAGATATCCTTGATAAGGAAATAAAAAGGATTGAAGATCTTGGCGTTGAAATCAAATGCAATCAAATCATTGGGAAAGATATTCCTTACGAAGAATTACAAAATAACTATGATGCAATATTTGTAGGTATAGGTGCTCATAAGGGTAAGCTGCTCGGCATTCCAAATGAGGAGGCTTCAAATGTATATACAGGTACTGAATTTTTAAATAAAATAAATTCTGGTCAAACAATTAAAGTTGGAAACAAAGTGTTAGTTGTAGGTGGTGGAGATACTGCAATTGATGCTGCCCGAATTTCCAGAAGATTAGGGGCAGACGTAACGATTGTATACAGACGGACAAAAAAAGAAATGCCGGCCATTGAAGAAGAGATTGTCGGTGCCGAAGAAGAAGGAATTAAAATAGAATTTCTTGCTGCTCCTGTTGATTTTGAAAAAAATGGGGAATTAGTTACAAAAATGAAATGTCAACGGATGGAATTGGGAGAACCTGATCACTCAGGGAGAAGACGGCCTATTCCAATTCCAGACTCCTATTTTGAATTGGATGTTTCCACAGTTATTGCTGCAATTAGTCAGGAGCCTGATTTTGTGGGGTTAGATAGTTTGCATGAAGAAAAAGAATGGATTAAAACAGATGAAAATTATTTAACTAAAATTCCTAACACTTATGCAGGAGGTGACGCTCTTGAATTAGGATTAGTTACTATAGCAATCTTTAATGGAAGAAAAGCTGCAGAAACTATTCATAATAGATTCCAGAATATTGAACCTGAAAAAGTAATTAAGCCACCGGTAATTACCCATGACAAGATGGTTTTAAGTTATTATGAAAGTAAACTGAGAAATGAACCCTTTAAATTAAAACCTGAAGAAAGACTAAATGATTTAAACCTTGAAATTACTTCAACATTAACAGAAGAACAGGTAATTGATGAAGCTAAGAGATGTATGAGCTGTGGTTCTTGTTTCGATTGTGGTACTTGCTGGAGCTATTGCCAGGATCAGGCAATAGTAAAACCAGTTATTAAACATCAGAGATATAAATTTAAATTAGATTTCTGCAATGGTTGTAAAAAATGTGCGGAAAATTGTCCATGCGGTTACATAGAAATGAAATAATTTAAATGGGCAACGTAAAATGGACATTGGAAAAATGAAGTATTGACCTTTAATTGATAAGTCAACAAAATATCGAGCAATATAGGTTAATAAAAACACATTATCATTAACAAATAATAAGGGTAAAATTATGCCAATTTTTGAATATCAAGAGCTAAAAATTGAAGTCGATGAAGACGGCTTCATAGAGAAACCTGAAGAATGGAATGAGGAAGTAGCAAAAGCATTAGCTTCTACTGAAGACGTTGCAGAAATGACAGAAGCGCATTGGAAAATTGTTCATTACCTTCGTGATTATTATAAGAAATTTGGTATAGCACCAATGATCCGGAAGCTCTGCAAAGAGACTGGCTTTTCACTTAAAGAAATTTATGAATTGTACCCATCCGGACCTGCTAAAGGTGCGTGCAAAGTAGCTGGTTTAGCTAAACCAACCGGATGTGTATAGTATAGTTAACCTTCTGCCATAAGCATCAATTTTTGAGAGGTTAACAATTTGTTCGATTCAAAAACCTCGAAGGTTAGAGTAATAATAAAGTTTTAGAATTATGCTAAAAGATTTGTTAGTTAATAAGAAATCATCAATTGTTAATAACTGGATTCAGTTAATCGTTCAAACATATCCCTCGAAAACTTCAAATTTTTTAAAGCTACAAAAAGATAGATTCAGCAATCCTGTCGGGTATACAATATCAAGCAGTGCTGAAATAATATTTGAAGAGATAATAAACGGCAGAGATATTGAAAGAATAAAAACTGTTTTAAATGATATAATAAAAATAAGAGCTGTCCAGGATTTTTCGCCATCTGAAGCTATCAGGTTTATTTTCTCTTTGAAAAAAGTATTACGTAAAGAACTTGAAAAGGAACTTATCGAAGGAAAAATTCAAACGGAAATAATTGATATTGAATCATACATTGATAATGTAGCACTAGTTGCATTTGATTTATATATGGATGCTAGAGAAAAACTTTTTAAAATTCGTGTAAGTGAAATAAAATCACAGTTACCTTATAGTAAGTGAATAGTAGAGTAGTGGCTTTTAATTTAAGGTATAAAGGTATATGGATGCAATGTTTACATCTTATACGCCTATAACATATTTCCTTTATACCTAACATAGTAGTTTTTATAAAAGAATAATTGGAGAATCTTTGAATCGAAGGAAATTAAAATGAACGTTCTCTTTTCGCTTGTTGCTGTTTTTATATTGATAGCTGCAGCTATGGTGGGCGCCGGTACATTAAAACTGGAATTTCTTTTTGGAATTATTATTCCTTATGCCGCATTAGCAACTTTTATAGTAGGAATAATTGGTCAGGTTATTAAATGGGCACGCTCTCCGGTTCCATTTCATATTACTACGGTTGCGGGTCAGCAAAAATCTCTACCTTGGATTAAAAGCAGTAAGCTGGAAAGTCCGAGTTCAACTTTAGGAGTTATTGGAAGGATGCTCCTGGAAATTTTATTCTTTCGATCTCTGTTTAGAAATACAAAAGCAGAAATAAAAACCGGTCCTAAATTAGCTTATGGAAGCAGCAAGTATTTATGGCTGGGGGCTATAGTTTTTCATTGGTCGTTTTTAATTATTTTTTTACGGCATTTTAGACTTTTCATGGAACCAATTCCTTCTTTTGTAATTACTCTGCAGAATCTCGATGGTTTTTTCCAGATTGGTCTTCCGTTATTGTTTGTTACAGATGCTCTAATTTCAATCGCCCTTTTATTCCTGATATTTAGAAGAATTTTGGATTCAAAAATAAAATATATCTCTTTAGCATCAGATTATTTCCCGCTCTTTTTAATTCTCAGTATCGCAGTTACCGGAATATTAATGCGGTATTTTGATAAGGTGGATATTGTAAAAGTAAAAGAACTCGCAATTGGTTTGTTCAGCTTTCATCCTGTTATTCCAGCTGGGATTGGAATTATGTTTTTTATTCATTTATTCATGGTCAGCGTTTTAATAGCATATATTCCATTTAGTAAACTGCTGCATATGCCTGGGATATTCCTTTCACCAACGCGAAATTTGGCAAACAACAGCCGGATGAAAAGACATGTAAATCCCTGGAATCGTCCTGTCAGGGTTCATACATATGAAGAATATGAAGATGAATTCAGAGAAGTAATGAAAGCAGCAGAAATGCCGTTGGATAAAGAGAATTAATAGATTACAAAATTGAAAAATTACAAGATTAACTGATGATAATTTTAATTTATAATTTTTAATTGAAACAAATGTTTGAAAAAAAATTAAAACCTGAAGAATTAGCTAGTGATATAGATTATGAGCCGGAACAAAGAGTCTGGTTAAATCCGGATGTTGAGTTTAAACATGGAGTATATAATTACAGCGGTGTCCCTAAAAATGTTGAATACTTAGAATTACCAAACCCAAGAAAATGGCAGCCGACTGATCCGGATTGGCAATTGCCGGAAAACTGGAAACAGATTATTCTTGAAGGTCTACGAGACAGATTAGATAGATTCCGTTCACTTAAATTATTTATGGATATTTGTGTTCGATGCGGAGCATGTGCCGATAAATGCCACTTCTTCTTAGGTTCAGGTGATCCTAAAAACATGCCTGTTTTAAGGGCTGAGCTTTTAAGATCAGTATACAGAAATGATTTTACTCTTGCCGGGAAGCTCTTCGGTAAATTTTCCGGTTCACGTGAATTAACTTATGATGTGTTAAAAGAATGGTTCTATTATTTCTTTCAATGTACACAATGCCGGCGTTGTTCGGTTTTCTGTCCTTATGGTATTGATACCGCAGAAATAACAATATTAGTTCGAGAACTTCTTAACCTTGTAGGAATTAATATTGATTGGATCATTACCCCCGTTGCTAATAGTTTTCGAACGGGAAATCATCTCGGCATTCAGCCGCATGGATTCAAAGATAGTATAGAGTTTGCTGTTGACGAACTGGAATCTATTACCGGAATAAAAGTAGATGCGCCGATAAATAAAAAAGGGGCTGAAATTTTGTTTATTGCTCCATCTGCAGACTATTTCGGTACTCCGCATTATTACACTTTGCTTGGTTATTTAGCTTTGTTCCATGAAATCGGACTTAATTATACCTGGAGTTCATATGCTTCTGAAGGCGGGAACTTCGGATCATTTGTATCGCATGATTTAATGAAAAGCTTAAATGCAAAAATGTATGCTGAAGCTAAACGTCTTGGCGTTAGATGGATACTTGGCGGTGAATGCGGGCATATGTGGAGAGTAATAAATCAATATATGGATACTTTAAATGGTCCTGCTGATTTTTTAGAGGAACCGGTATCTCCGATTACAGGAACTAAGTTTGAAAATACAAAATCAACAAAAATGGTTCACATTTGTGAATTTACTGCCGACTTAATTAAGAATAATAAAATTAAACTTGATAAAAACAGGAATAATCATCGGAGAATAACTTTCCATGATTCATGCAATCCGGCACGTGCTTTAGGTTTAATAGAAGAGCCAAGATATATAATTAAAAATGCATGCAATTATTTCTTTGAGATGCCTGATAATACAATAAAAGAGCAGACATTCTGCTGCGGCAGCGGAGCCGGTTTAGGAACAGATGAAAATTTGGAAATGAGAATGCGCGGCGGATTACCGAGAGCTAATGCGGTAAAATATGTTAAAGAAAAAAACGGTGTGAATTTTCTTGGATGCATTTGTGCGATTGATAAAGCAACATTACCTCCACTTATGGATTATTGGGTTGGCGGTGTTGATGTGGGAGGTGTTCATGAACTAGTAGGTAATGCATTAATTATGAAAGGTCAAAAAGAAAGAACAACTGATCTACGAGGGGAAGAGTTAGCGGAATAAATTATCGATTCTAGATGATTGGAATATCTGCAATTCGAGATCCGAAATTCGAAATAAAAATGGTTTTATAGGAGCAATAATGTACGATTCTGGAAAAATAATATTAGGATTAATAATCTTTGTCGCGTTATTTACCTCACCAATCTGGTATGATCTTCTAAATGGAAAAACAGCACTTAAACAACCGGATCTAGTTTTGCCAACAAATGTAAATCAACAAGAGTGCGTTGCAGATACAGCTTTTATGAGAACCAACCATATGGTCTTATTAAATGATTGGAGATATGAAGTAGTTAGGCTTGGGAAGAGAACTTATGTATCGGAAGAGCATAAAAATTTTGATATGAGCCTGACAAGAACCTGTTTAAAATGTCATCCCGATGCAGCACACTTTTGCGATCAATGCCATACTTATGTAGGCGTTTCACCTTATTGCTGGGATTGTCATTCTGAGAAAGTACATCCAACTGAACCCGGATTGATTTCCAAGACTATGGGGAGTAAATAATGAATAAGAGTCGAAGGAATTTTCTGAAAATAGCTGGTATAACTGCAGTTGGTATAGCATCAGATAATATTAACTCCCGAACTCAAAAAACTGTTTCGAGAATTAACAGAGCTGTCGGTTCAACAAAAAAGATTACAAAATCAAAAGTTGCCAAAAAAGAAAGACTGGCAATGGTTGTGGATTTGAGAAAATGTATTTCTCAAAAAGGCTGTACAAAGTGTATTGATATATGCAATAAGATTCATAGCATACCTGATTTTGGTGAAACAAAAGATGAGATCAAATGGATCTGGAAAGAGCCGTATGAAGATGTCTTTGTTGATCAGGAAAACTTTTATATGACGGAAAAACTTAAGGATAATAAGGTTCCGGTATTCTGTAATAACTGCGATAATCCGCCTTGCGTTGAAGTTTGTCCTACACAAGCGACTTTTCAGAGAGATGATGGAATAGTTATGATGGACTGGCACAGATGTATTGGATGCCGGTATTGTATGGCAGCGTGTCCATATGGATCGAGAAGCTTTAATTGGAGAGATCCAAGACCCTTCATTAAGGATATTAATCCTGACTTTCCTACCCGTACAAAAGGTGTTGTAGAAAAATGTACATTTTGTAACGAGAGGTTGGCGCAGGGATTACCTCCTGCTTGTGTTGAAGTTTGTCCCGAGAAGGTTTTAGTCTTTGGTAATTTGAATGATCCTGAATCTGAAGTAAGGAAGTTATTAAAAGATAATTTTTCAATTAGAAGAAAACCTGGTTTGGGAACAAACCCGGAAATCTATTATCTAGTATAAGGTTTAAAAATGTTAGAGTATGCTTTAAAAGGAAATAAAAAATATTGGAGCTGGTTATCTCTTTTAGGTTTCATAATTGTCGTAGGTGTTTATTTTTATTTTAGGCAATTGAATTATGGATTAGGAATAACCGGGATGAGTAGAAATGTTAGCTGGGGACTTTATATTGCTCAATTCACTTTTATAGTTGGTGTAGCCGCATCTGCAGTAATGGTTGTCCTTCCGTATTATCTGCACAATTATAAAGAATTCGGAAAGATAACTATTCTTGGTGAGTTTCTTGCTATAGCATCAGTAATAATGTGCATCCTTTTTGTATTTGTTGATCTTGGACAACCTTCCAGGCTTGTTAATATTTTTTTATACCCTACTTTTCATTCTTTAATGTTCTGGGATGTACTTGCATTGAGCGGTTATTTAGTTATAAATGTTATAATAACTCGTGTAACATTAAGTGCAGAAAACAAAGATGTGGCTCCACCGAAGTGGATAAGACCGGTTATTATTCTTTCAATTCCCTGGGCAATTAGTATACATACGGTCACAGCATTTTTATTTGCCGGTCTTGCCGGTCGTCCGTTCTGGTTAACAGCTATTCTTGCCCCGAGATTTTTGGCATCTGCTTTTTCTGCCGGTCCTGCATTGTTATTAATCTTTGCTATAATATTAAAAAAAATCTCAAAGTTTAATCCGGGAGAAGAAGCTATTAAAAAGTTAGGACTAATAATTACATATGCAATGTGTGCAAATATCTTTTTTATTTTAATGGAATTATTTACTGCGATCTACAGTGGTATTCCCGATCATAATTCTCATCTTCAATATTTATATGTAGGACTTGATGGAGCTGCAAAACTAGTTCCCTGGATGTGGACTTCTGCGGTTCTAGCCATTACAGCATTAGTATTCCTTATTGTGCCCAAATTAAGGAATAACCGGAAGATGCTGCTGACGGCAAGTATAATAGTTTTTTTATCTATATGGATTGACAAAGGTTTAGGTTTAGTTGTAACCGGTTTTATACCAAATCCTTTTGGAAAAGTAATTCAATACTGGCCGACATTGCCCGAATCATTTATCGCTTTAGGTATCTGGGCAATTGGAATCTTTTTGATAAGTATATTTTACAAAATTGCTCTTTCAATTCGAAGAGAAATCGAAGATCCCGGAGTAGGCGGGATAGAAATTTAATATGTCAAAGTGTATAACATAATTATTATAGGTGGAATGGCAGCAGGCTGTAAAGCTGCCGTAAGATTGAACAGGATATGTTCAAATTATCATATCACAATAATAGAAAAAAAACAGTGTCTATCGGTTAGCAGCTGCGGGCTTCCATATTATGCAGGGGGAGATATCGATGATTTCTCCGAATTGATAAAAACCTCTTATGGAGCAACTCGTGATGAAAAGTATTTTCATGATGTAAAAGGTGTAGATGTATTAACAAATACTTTTGTATCGGAAATAAATACTAAAAAGAAAGAAGTTGTTTGCTGTAGCATTAAAAATGAAACATTTACGCTTCCCTATGATTCATTAATTATTGCGACCGGAGCCATACCAAAAGAACCTACATTTCAATATCAAACATCTCCGGCTATATCTTTTTTTCATTCTCCTATAGATTCAAAAAATTTTAGGAAAGCTGTTCAAAAAGGAGATGTAGAAAAAGCGGCAATTATTGGCGGCGGGTTTATCGGCTGCGAAATGATAGAAGCGTTAACTTCACTTTGGGGAATTGAGACTGTTTTAATTGAAAAGGAAAAATCATTATTGCCAGGATGCCTCGATCCGGAAATTTCTTATTTCATTGAAGACTGTATTAAATCCGATAAAATTAAATTAATGCCTTCAACATCTGTAAATAAAATTGAAACTGACGAAAACGGTAAGCCTGTAGTTTTTCTCGTCGATAACTCTAAAATCAATACTGATTATGTTTTCTTTTGTCTAGGAGTTAAACCAAATACCAAACTAGCTTCAAAATCAAATATTAAAACAGGTAAACATTGCGGGATTATTGTTGATGATCAAATGAAGACAAATCAACCGGATATTTGGGCTGCCGGTGATTGTGTGGAAGTAAGAAATCTTGTTACAAATAAACCTGATTATTTTTCGTTCGGTTCCCTTGCTAATAGAATGGGAAGAATAGCTGCCGATTCTATTGCCGGAAAGTCCTCCTCATTTAGTGGAGCAGCAGGTACTTTTTCATTAAAGCTGTTTGATAATATTATAGGTGCAAGCGGCTTAACTGAAGAAAAAGCTAAAAGACTTGGTTTGAAAACAGGAAGTGTAATTGGCTGCTGGCCTGATAGACCTGATTATTATCCTGAAATGAAAAATCTTTTTGGCAAGCTTGTTTATGAAAAAGAAAGCCTGCGTCTTCTGGGATTGCAGATGGTTGGTGAAGGGGAAGTTACAAGATATGTAGATGTTTTTTCTGAGTTATTATATCGCAAAAGTACAGTAGAAGATTTAATCAATCTTGAACATGGATATACGCCTGCGCATTCATCACCAATTTCACCTTTGAATAATTTAGGATACATGGTAATTAACCAGGAGTGTGAAGGGATTAAAAATTTTAACCCGTTGCTTCTTTCTACATTTAGAGGAATTATTATTGATATAAGGGAACTATACGAAATTGAATCAATTCCATTTCCGGAAAAATGTATTCAAATTCCTTTGTCAGAATTAAGGCTAAAGTTAAATGAATTAAAACCAGAACAGGCGATTATGTTTGTGTGCGAAAAGGGTCCGAGGTCATATGAAGCTGCTCGAATGTTTACGAATTACGGATACAAAAATGTTTCTTATTTAGGCGGCGGAAATTTGCTGTATAGTAGAATAATTAATTCGCACTATATTATAAATCTTAATCATAAGCTTAATCTTACTCTTAATCACAAGAATGGATCATAATAATTCCGGGAGGCTCAATGAATATAATAACAATTTCAAGAGGTTCTCTAAGTGCAACGGAAATGTTAGCTAAAAAAGTTTCCGAAAAATTAAATTGTTCTGTTGTTACCAGGGAAGATGTCATCAAGGCTGCTGAAAAATACGGAATAAAAGAAACAGGTTTAGGCGATTTATCTTTTATTGAAAAGTCTCCTAGTATATGGGATAAAATGAGTGATAGAAAGAAACATTATTTATCCTGTTTTCAAAAATCGCTTTTAGATTTTGCCCTTAAAGGAAGTATAATTTATCATGGTCATCTTGCTCAGTTCCTTTTTGGTGAAATACCTTTTGTGTTGCGTGTTTTGCTTACGGCTCCTACAGATTACAGAATAAAAACTCTGATGAAAGAAGAAGGAAAAAGCAGGGAAGAAGTAACATCTTATATAAAATTAATTGATGAGAGAAGGGAGAAATGGTCTCACTTTTTGTATAGCGTTGATTGGAAAAATCCTTCGCATTATGATATTGTACTTAACCTTGAAAAAATCAGTATTGATCTTGCAGCCGATTTACTTTCTAATATCTCTGCAAAAGAGGAATTTCAGTCCAACCCGGAATCTTTAAAGATTATTGAGAACCTTCATCTTTCTGCAAAAGCAAAAGTTTATTTACAGCAGTCTCCACGGACAAAAGGCAGCGAAGTTGAAATTGAAGCGGATGCTAATGCCGGTTCTCTTATTGTTAAAGGGAATACTCCAAGGGTCGGATCAAGAATGTGGGAAAATGATATTAAAAATGTATTATCAAAAGTTGAAGGGGTTAAATCTATAAAAGTAATTAAATCAATTGTTGGATATTACGAATAGGAAACCGGATACTGGATGCCGGATTCTGAAAAAAGTAAATGAGTATCAAGGATTGAAATAGAATTTTCAAATAATATTTAAGTGGATAAATCATGATAAAAAACGAAATAAAATCTGAAATATTAGTAGTTGGTGCCGGTATTGCAGGAATTACTGCTGCAGTTGAAGCTGCGGAAACAGGAATGAATGTAATTTTAATTGAAAAGAAACCTTATATTGGGGGTAAGGTTACTCAGTTCAGTAAATATTTTCCTAAGCTTTGCCCGCCTGCTTGCGGACTGGAAATTAACATTCGTAGATTAAGAACCAATCCTTTAATTAAACTTTTTACCTTAGCAGAAGTTACTGAAGTAGAAGGTGAATCGGGTAATTATAAAGTAAATGTAAAACTTGCACCGAGATTTATAAATAATCAATGTACTTCATGCGGAGATTGCGTAAAAATCTGCCCGGAAAAAAGGAAAAACGATTTTAATTATAATATTGATGAGACAACGGCGATATACATTCCTTATGAAAATGCCTATCCTCAAAAATATGTTGTTGATAAAGAGACATGTAAAGGAACTAGTTGTAACAAATGTGTTGAAGTGTGTAAATATAAGGCAATAAACCTTGACCAGCTTGAAAGAACAATTTCAGTTGAAGTTAATTCTATTATCTGGGCAACCGGATGGGAACCGTACAATGCCGGGAACCTGGATGTTTTGGGCTTCGGAAAATACCCGGATGTTATTACAAATGTAATAATGGAAAGACTTGCATCTGCTGATGGACCTACAAAAGGTCAAATATTAAGACCTTCCACAAAAGAAAAAGCTAATAGAATTGCTTTTGTACAATGTGCCGGTTCAAGAGATGAGCATCATCTTGAATATTGTTCTTCGGTTTGTTGTATGGCTTCACTTAAGCAGACTCAATATATAAGGGAACAGAATCGGGAAGCTGAAATTCACGTCCATTATATCGATGTGCGTTCCAATGGTCTTTTGGAAGATTTTTATCGGAATGTTCAAGGAGATGATAAAATCCATTTCCACAGAGGTAAAGTTGGTAAAGTATCGCAAGATTCTTCTGGTCAATTAATTGTTGAAGCAGAGGATTCACTAACAGGTAAATTAATGAAGAATAAAGTGGAACTAGTTGTATTAGCTATAGGGATGAAACCGGCAACTCAAAATTTACCAATTGATAAATCGTTAATCGATACAAATGGATTCTTGCACTTTAATGGTAATGGAACCAAAGGACAAACCGGATGTGGTGTATTAACTGAACCAAAAGATGTTGCTTTAGCAGTACAGGAAGCTACTGGTTCAGTTTTAAAAGCTATTCAAAAAATTAAAAGGAATTAATATTATGGCAATCGAAACAAAAGTTGGAGTTTACGTATGCTCCGGATGTGGAATAGGTGAAAGCATAAATTGCGAGCAATTAGTTCAAGTAGCATCTAAAGAAAATAAAGTACCGGTTTGCAAGGTTAGTTCGTGGTTATGCAGTAAAGAAAGTGTTGAGTTGATTAGAAAAGATATAGAAACTGAAAAGTTAAACCGTGTTGTAATCGGTGCCTGTTCACAACGATTTTTATCTGATATTTTCAAATTTGATTCAAAAGTATTTACCGAACGGGTAAACTTAAGAGAGAATGTTGCATGGACACATAAACCTAATGATGACGATACACAAATACTTGCAGAAGATTATATAAGAATGGGTATAGCAAAAGTACGAAACTGCGAACCGCCGGTACCATTTCAAAAAGATATTAATGAAACTGTTTTAGTTGTCGGTGGGGGAGTGGCAGGAATGATTTCCGCATTGGCAGTTGCAAATGCCGGATTTCCGGTTATCCTAACGGAGAAGGAAAATCAGCTTGGTGGATGGATTAGTAAATTATATAAAGTGCCTCCGACTCATTCACCATTCCTTGAACCGGAGCATACCAAAATTGATGAACTAATCTTCGAAGTTGAATCTCATGAAAATATTAAAGTAATAAAATCATGTTTGATTGATAAAATTTCCGGTGAACCGGGTAAATTCAATGTTTCACTTAAAATAAATGATTCACAAACTGAGAATTTAACTGCGGGTGCAATAGTTCAAGCTACAGGTTCAAAACCATATAACCCTAATAAACTTGATGGATTAGGTTATGGAAAATATGAAAATGTTATAACGAGCATTCAGCTGGAAGAATATTTTAAACCAAAGAATGGAAACGAAAATGGAAGCAGGAATATTTTTAACGGTAAACCTGTTAAGAGTGTTGCTTTTTTACAGTGTGCAGGTTCAAGGGATGAAAAACACCTGCCTTATTGCTCATCCGAATGCTGTTCAACTTCGTTAAAACAAGCTTTATATATTAGAGAAAAGTATCCCGAAGCATTGATCTATATTATTTATAGAGATATGAGAACACCGGCTCAACATGAATTGTTTTACAAAAGAGTTCAGAATGAAGATAATGTCTTTTTCACTAAAGGCGATGTTGTTAATATTGGTAAAAATGGAAATGGTTCTTTACTAATTGATATAGATAATACACTTCTAGGAGATAAAATTCAGATTGAATCCGAAGTAGTTGTTCTGGCAAACGGAATGGTTCCTTCAACTTTAGTCGGAAATATCGAAACCGGTGTGACTCAATCAAAAGAAGAAGGAAAGACGCTCGATGGAAAAAAAGCAGCCGCTTCTGCAGAAACCGGTGCGAAAATATTGAATTTATCCTATAGGCAAGGAACTGATTTACCGACATTAAAATATGGTTTCCCAGATTCTCACTATATTTGTTTTCCCTATGAAACCAGAAGAACTGGTATTTATGCAGCCGGTTCAGTAAGATCGCCAATGGATATTTCTATGAGTAAAACCGATGCTTATGGTGCAGCTTTAAAAGCTATCCAGGTAATTCAAACTGCAAAAGAAGGTAAAGCAGTGCATCCCAGATCCGGAGATCAATCGTACCCGGATTTCTTCCTTCAAAGATGCACTCAATGCAAGAGATGTACGGAAGAATGTCCATTTGGAACATTGGATGAAGATGCGAAAGGTACACCATTGCCCAACCTTGCAAGATGCAGAAGATGCGGTATATGTCTCGGTGCTTGTCCCGAAAGAATCATTTCCTTTAAGGATTATTCTATCAATATGATTTCTTCTATGATTAAGGCAATCGAAATACCGGATGAATTTGAAGAGAAACCGCGAATACTTGCATTCTTATGTGAAAATGATGCTTATCCTTCGTTAGATATTGCCGGCAGAAACAGGCTCCAATACGATCCGAATGTTAGGGTTATTCCGGTTCGGTGTCTAGGTTCGGTAAATACTGTTTGGATTGCCGATGCTCTTTCAAGAGGATTTGACGGGATCCTTATGATAGGTTGCAAATACGGTGATGATTACCAATGCCATTTTGTAAAAGGAAGTGAATTAGCAAACAAGCGTATGGAAAATGTTCAGGAAAAATTAAAGCAGCTTGTTCTTGAACCGGAAAGAGTAAAACTTATCACACTTTCAATTGATGAGTATGAAAAAATTCCTAAAATATTTAATGAATTTGTTGAAGAAATTACTGAAATAGGATTTAATCCTTATAAGGGAATGTGATCTTAAAATTACAAAATTGAAGGATTGAAAAATTACAAGATTATGATATCTATTTGATAATTTATTAACTAAAAATAGTACATAATTAATCTGGATAAATGAACAACAAATCGATTACAGAATCTATTAACGCGTTGATTTTACACAAGTATAACTATAAGTTTTATTTGAAATTATTCCGATTTGTTCTGAATAATAGTTTATATATTGTCGTTAACATCTATTAAAAGGGAGATGAAATTGCCTGTTCTGACTGGGGAAAAACATATGGTATGTCAGGGAAAATCTTTTAGAGAACAGGCATTTCCATTATTTATTCATCGAAATGGAAGAAGAACAAATCTTCAAGATATTTACAAAAGACAAACTTAAAATATTTTAACGGAAGGATTTTTTATGTCAAAATCTATTTTGATAGCACCACATGGAAGTGATGAGTTAAAGGCTCTTCTTCTTTGCGGAACTGAAAAACAAGAGGAATTTAAAAAAGCTAACGGATTGAAAAAAATTCGTTTGACCAGTCGTGAAACAGGTGATTTAATAATGCTTGGAATTGGAGGATTCACCCCATTAGATGGGTTTATGTCTCATGATGATTGGAAAGGTGTTTGTACTGACATGAAAATGTCGAATGGTTTATTCTGGCCTATTCCAATCACTCTTTCAGTTTCAGATGAAGTGGCTAAATCTTTAAAGATTAATGATGAAGTAACATTAGTTAGTGATGAAACCGATGAGATTATAGCTACGATGAAAGTGACCGACAAATACCAGATTGATAAAAACTTTGAGTGCAAACAGGTATTTACTACAGACGATCCTGAACATCCTGGCGTTAAAATGGTAATGCAGCAGTTGGATTGGAATATTGCCGGACCAGTAAAAGTTCTTTCGGAAAGTTATTTTCCTAAAGAATTTGGAGATTTATATCAAAGACCGGAAGAAAGCAGGAAAATATTTTCTGAAAAAGGATGGAGAACAATATCTGCTTTACAGCTTCGAAATCCTATGCACCGCTCGCATGAATTTCTTGCTAAGATTGCTCTCGAAGTTACCGACGGATTATATATTCATCAGTTGGTTGGGAAGCTTAAACCGGGTGATATTCCTGCAGAAGTTAGAGCAAAATGTATTGATGTTCTTGTTGAAAATTATTTTATAAAAGATTCTGTCGTATGCGGAGGCTATCCTCTTGATATGAGGTATGCCGGTCCGAGAGAGGCATTATTACATGGCGTTTTCCGTCAGAACTTTGGATGTACACATTTAATCGTTGGTCGTGATCATGCCGGAGTTGGAAATTATTATGGACCTTTCGATGCACAAAAAATCTTTTACGAAATTCCCGAAGATGCATTATTATTGAAACCTCTTCCAATCGATTGGACATTCTGGTGTTTCAAATGCGGCGGAATGGCATCAATGAAAACCTGTCCTCATAAAAAAGAAGACAGACTTTTCTTAAGCGGTACTGCTCTTAGAAAGGCTCTTTCCGAAGGTGGTGATGTTCCAGCCGAATTCAGCCGTCCTGAAGTATTAGCTATACTTAGAGACTATTATTCGACGCTTGAAGAAAAGGTAGAAATTAAAATGCATCAGTTTGCAACCGGTGATGTTAAAACCGATGGAAAGAAATAATCAAGTTGAAATCAATATTTAAAAATAAATATTTGTTATTTAATTAAACTATAAAGGAGATAAACTAATGCCAAGTTATGTAATTCCTGATAAGTGTGATGGATGTAAGGCTCTGGATAAAACGGCATGTCAGTACATCTGTCCTAACGACTTGATGGTGTTAAATAAAGACACAATGAAAGCATTTAATTGTGAACCAGAAATGTGCTGGGAATGTTACAATTGTGTTAAAATTTGTCCAAACCAGGCAGTTGAAGTGCGCGGCTATGCTGATTTTGTACCTCTTGGAGCTACTGTTACACCAATGAGAAGTACAGATTCTATTATGTGGACAGTAAAATTCCGCAATGGTACTTTAAAACGTTTTAAATTCCCGATTCGTACAATTGAAGAGGGTAAAGCAGTGCCAGATGGCGGGTGGAATACAAGCAATGATGACCTCAAGAGCCCTGTTCTTTTTACCGAGCCTGAGTCTTTAGGTCTTCCTGAAGTAGTAACAATTAAGAATTAGGAGGAAGGAAAAAATTATGGCAAATTTCAAAACTGAAGAAGTAAATACCGATCTATTGATAATCGGTGGTGGTATGGCAGCTTGCGGAGCAGCAGTTGAAGCTGCATATTGGGCAAAGAAACATAACCTTAAGGTTACCATGGTCGATAAAGCCGCTGTTGATAGAAGCGGTGCTGTAGCCATGGGGCTTTCAGCAATCAATCAATATGTGGGAATTAAAGACGGTAAGAATACCGTTGAAGATTATGTAAAATATGTTCGCAGCGATTTAATGGGAATTACGCGTGAAGATTTGGTATATAACATTGCTCGTCATGTAGATTCCAGTGTTCATTTATTTGAAAAATGGGGGCTGCCGATATGGAAAGATGCTGATGGTAATTATGTTCATGAAGGCAAATGGCAATTAATGATTAATGGTGAATCCTATAAAGTTATAGTTGCCGAAGCTGCTAAAAATGCAATCGGGGCGGAAAATATTTATGAAAGAGTTTTCATTGTAGGGCCCTTGATGGATGGCGATGTTTGTGTTGGTGCTGTTGGCTTTAGTATTCGTGAAGAAAAATTCTACGTATTTAAAGCTAAAGCAGTATTGGTAGCTATGGGCGGCGCAGTCCATGTATTTAAACCGCGTTCATCCGGTGAAGGACTTGGCCGTGCATGGTATCCCCCATGGAACGCCGGTTCAAGCGCATATTTTACACTCAAAGCAGGTGCGGAAATGACCTGCCAGGAAGTTCGTTTTATTCCTGTTAGATTTAAAGATGCTTATGGTCCTGTAGGCGCATGGTTCTTATTATTCAAATCAAGAGCTACCAATGGCGAAGGCGGCAATTATATGATTGAGAGACAAAGTGAGTTGGAAAATTGGGTTCCTTACGGAAAAGTAAAACCTGTCCCGGCAAATTTACGTAACTGGCTTATGATGCTGGATGTTATGGATGGTAAGGGTCCAATTTATATGAAGACTGATGAAGCAATCAAAAAGATTGCATCTGAAGCAGGTGACGAAAAAGCAACCAAGAAAAAACTTAAAGAATTGGAATCCGAAGCATGGGAAGATTTCCTTGATATGACAATTTCTCAGGCTATACTTTGGGCAGGTACAAATACAGCACCTGAAGAAAAACCTTCTGAAATTGCTGCTGCAGAACCATACTTTATTGGTTCTCATTCAGGTGCTTCCGGTGCATGGGTGAGCGGACCAAAAGATCTTGCACCTGATGAATATTTCTGGGGTTATGCAAATATGGCAACAATAAAAGGTATCTTCTGTGCTGGCGATGCTTCGGGAGCTTCGAGTCATAAGTTTTCTTCCGGCTCTCATGCGGAAGGGCGTATTGCTGCAAAAGGGGCTATTGACTATATAGTCGATAATCCAAATGGACATAATTATAATCAAGCTGAAATTGATGCACTGAAAGAAGAAATATTAAAACCGCTCGATATTTTTAATCAGTTCAGCAATGCTTCAAGTGATCCGGAAGTTAATCCGAATTATATTAAACCAAAGATGTTCATGTTTAGGCTTCAAAAAATAATGGATGAATATGCAGGTGGTGTATCTTCACAATTTAAAACCAGTAAAGCTCTTTTAGAAAAAGGTCTTGATCTTCTGGAATACTTGAAGGAAGATTCCAGCAAGTTAGCTGCATCTGATTTGCATGAATTAATGAGATGCTGGGAAAATATTCATAGGATGTGGCAGGCTGAAGCACATGTTAGAGCAATTTTGTATAGAGAAGAAACACGGTGGCCGGGTTACTATTATCGTGCAGATAAACCTTCAATGGATGAAAAAGACTGGAAGGTATTTGTCAACATGAAATGGGATCCGAAAAGCGATAAATGGGATGTCTTCTCAAAACCGATTATTTCAATAGTTAATTAGTTCTTATCTGGAATTTAAAAGGGGATTTCTTCCGGATAAAGCTGTAATACAAAAGAGAATCCCGTATTTCTATGGGATTCTCTTGATTTATGGATTTCATTGTTATGTAGTTTGGAATTCAAATGTTGAATATCCGGAGCTAATATCAAATAGGAATAATAGAACATCAAATGAAGAAAGAAAAATAATATTATGGAACCAGAAAAAACATATTCTTGCCCGCATTGTAACGTGCCGTTAAAGAAATGGCTGTGTCCGCCGGAAACTTCATGGGATGTTGATTTCCAGTATATATGCTTCAATGACGAATGTTCTTATTACGTTGGAGGCTGGGATTGGATGCAGAAAAAATTCAATCAAAATATATCTTACAGGTTTAGACTTAATCCTTCTAACGGGGAATCCGGACCACTACCAGTCTGGTCTAAAGATGCATTAAAAAATTTTATAATCGATTGAAATGCAAACCTGCTTGTAAAATAATTCAGAATTAAAAGGTGGAGATCATGGATGAAATAGAAAAATTAAAAGAAACAATATTAAAGGAATATCCTAGGCTGTATAAAGAAAGTAAATTTCAATTCAATTGTCATAAAAATATCAGCTGCTTTAATAAGTGCTGCAGTGATGTTAATATTTTTTTAACTCCTTATGATATTATTCGCTTAAAAAATAGACTAAAAATTTCATCTCAGGAATTTTTAGATAAGTACACATTCCTTCCGATAGATGAAAAACAAAATCATCCCGTTGTGATGTTAAAAATGAACAGTGATGAAAACAAATCATGTCCTTTTGTCAGTGACAAAGGTTGTTCAGTGTATAAGGATAGACCCTGGTCTTGTAGAATGTTCCCGCTAGGAGTTGCATCTCCAAAGGAAATCGGTAATAACGGTGATGGTGAATTTTATTTTATCCTTGAGGAGCCTGTATGCAAGGGTTATGAAGAGGAAAGAAATTTGTCTGTTAGTGAATGGATTAATGATCAACAAGTTGATGAATACACTGAAATGGGGGAGCAGTTCAAAGAGGTATCTCTCCATGATTATTTTAAAAAGGGAAAGCAGCTCGACCCTGCCAAACTTGAAATGTTTTATACCGTGTGCTTTAATATTGATAAGTTCAGGGAATTTGTATTTGAAAGTACGTTTTTAAAACGGTTTAATGTAGATGAAGAAATTATAAATAAAATAAAAGATGATGATGAAGAATTATTAATGTTTGGATTCAATTGGTTGAAGTACTGTCTCTTTGGTGAAAAAACCATGAAAGTAAAAAATAAAATAAAAGATTAAATTCCGGGTTACCTTATGAATGACAGAAAATTAATTAGACCTGATACGGAATTCATAAACTATATTAAAAAAAGTGGGGGAGAGAATCTTAAAAAGTGTTATCAATGCGCGACCTGCACATCTACCTGTTCTCTCTCGACAGAAGAATATGGATTTCCACGCAGACAAATGCTGCTGGCGCAATGGGGCCTGAAGGATCGCCTGCTTGAAGACCCATCGCCTTGGTTATGTTTCTATTGTGGAGACTGTTCAAAGAGATGTCCTCGAAAAGGTAATCCTGGTGAAACAATGATGGCGCTTCGCAGATATCTTACTTCACTATATGATTGGACAGGGTTGTCCCGTCTCATGTATCGCTCGGTCTTCTGGGAAGCCGGTATCCTTGCTTTATTTGCTTCAGTAATAGTGCTTCTATTTACTTTACCATCCAATTTTGGTTTTGGTCTGCTGAAGCGGTCCGGACCTTCAGCATTATCTACAGTTATGCTCGATAAGTTTGCACCTGTAGATATTGTAGACTGGGGCGACAGGATTATGGCATCTATACTAGGATTACTGCTGATTAGCAATGCTGCACGTATGTTTTCCGGCTTGGCACGGGGAGAAAAAATTCCTGTCAGCTTATATCTTACACAACTGCCCCATTTTATAGTACAAGGATTGACGCAAAAGAGATGGGGAGATTGCGATAGTAAGGAATCGGTTAAAAACTGGATTCGTCATCTCTTTCTTGTTAGCGGGTATGCTATCATGTTTACTCTTGTTGTAGTTTTTCTTCCATTGTTCCAAATGAACGGCACAAATTTACACTGGACTGCCTTCCTTGGGTATTATGCTACAATTGTCTTACTTGGATCGACAGCTTGGATTATTATCGACCGGATAATAAAGGGGACTGAAATGCATCAATTCAGTCATTTTTCAGACTGGTTATTTCCTATATTGCTTTTCCTTTCCGCTCTCAGCGGAATTCTTCTCCATATATTTAGGGTAACAGATATGGTTATGCCGACATACTATATATATATGATCCATCTTGTGATTGTAGTACCAATGCTGGTGGTAGAAGTACCTTTTGGCAAATGGAGTCATTTATTGTATCGACCGCTTGCAGTATATGTTGCTGCAGTAAGAAGCAGAGCGAGAGAATTAAACGAACAAAAAACAATCTCATCAAATCAGGCTGCAGTCTCAGCATAATTAATTGGGTTTTTAATACTAATAATCTGATTACGAAGGGATTGTTAAAAATATTTCAACTTAATTCATAACTTATAAATGTTGTTATCTGGATAAGTTATGCATAGCTTATAGGGTTACTTCAGATCCTTTGAATTCAATCATTGTTTCCTTCAATAAATTTCATAGCAGGTGCAGAATCACCTTTTAGGAAAGCATCAACAAATTTATTAATATTTTCATCGTTTGTAAGAGTGACATCGACGTTTCTTACGGCACCCATTAATCTTCCTATTTCAGTTAGCAAAAATAGAATAGAAGATAATGGAATTTTTCTAATTGTCGCTAATACATGATCATTTTTATGTGAAACCGAAAAGTTCAAAGTTTCCAAGACTTTAGAAACAATTTTTGCTCTTCTCATTCTTCGTATCGGATCGGCTGCACCGCCCCGGAAATTAAAGTTTATATAATTATTGTTAAGCTCCTCACTAGCATAAGCATCAAGCCTGGAAAAATGATATCCCAATCTTGAAAAGAAATTCACATAACAGTCGGAAATGATAGCATAACTCCGGCTGCCCAAATCTCTATCGCTTCTGTTTGAATCAACTACGTTTGACATAAGGAGATTTGTAAATCCTTTAAGATCGATAGGCAAGGGACCTGCCCATCTGATACCAGGTGCAGTCATACCTTTTATTAGAGAAAGAAAGGGAATTGAAATAATATCTTTAGGAGTGATATATTTTTTACCTTCAACATTGGATAGACCATTTCCCAGATCGATAACATGGATATCTAAAGGCACGGAAAATTTAAGAGGATAGGCATGTTTATTCTCAAATTGTGCGGACTCATAAAGCGAAAACATTTCTCTCATTGCATATTCGTGGGCGAACCTGGTTACATCATGAAGTGTTTTACAATTCTCCGGTGTAAAATCAGAGGAACCTGGATCTGATAAATTTAACGGTATAACGAGCTTTGAAATATTCTGCCAGATACGGTGCATGGGGCTTTTTATAAAGACATTTTTACTAGTTGAAGCTGATTTATACTTTTCAAGTAATTCTTCTGCCAAACCTAAATAAACTTTATTTTTATTGGCATCAATTGTAATTACCATATCGTTAGATAGAATTTCCGTAGCATTTTTTGTATTTACAATAACAGGAATGCCCAACTCTCGTGCTATAATAGCTAAGTGTCCTGTTGTATTTCCGATATCTGCTACCAACCCTGAAGCTTTATGGAGAACTCGAGTTAATTCAGGTGATGTTTTTTTAACTACAAGAATACCACCCGATGGAAAATTGATCAGATCTTTTGACCTGTTCAATAAGAAAACTTTTCCTGAACTAATTCCCGGACTTGCACAAGCTCCTTCATTTATCAAAATAGGATATTTTAAGTCTGTTTTTTCAGTATCAAGTTTTCCATTTGAATTAAAAGTATTTGGTTTAGAAATAGCCAATGGTCTACATTGTAAAATATATACTTCACCACTCTTATCTATCGTCCATTCAATATCCTGCGGGGTACTAAAATAATTTTCTATTCTTAAAGCATATTCAGTAATTGTTTTTATCTGATCTTCGGTTAAACATGATTTATGTACAAGGTCATCGGGTATTTTCTCTTCAAATAAACCATCAGTTTCTCTTGGGATAGTTTTATAATTCTGATTTCCAGGTTTGAAGTTAATTATTTTATGTGTAACCGGATCAACAATAAATTCCTGGGGAGAGACACTTCCATCAACAACTTTTGTCCCAAGACCTCTTACGGCATGAATGATAAAACCATTTCTAATCCCTAAAGGGTCTTTAGTAAATAGAACTCCGCTAACTTCGGAGTCGATCATTTGAAGACACCCGATACTCATAGGCATATCTACATCCCTTAATCCGGTAAAATAACGGTATACAAGTGACTGGGGTAAATATTTGGAAATTAAAACTTCAAAACATGCATCAATAAGATTAGATTTACTGACATTAAGTGCAGTATAGTGCAATCCCGCAAATGAATAATGGAGGTCATCTTCACCAACAGCACTCGATCTTACTGAAATTAATATATCCCCATATTTACTTGACAAATACTCATAATTATTAATAATTAATTTTTCAATAAGCTGAGGGATAGGTGAAGCAATAATTAATGCTTGAATAACCTGGCTTACCTGTTGTACATTTGCATTATCATTAAAGTTAATAGAAGAAATTGCTTTATCGATCTGTGAGTATAAATCTCCCTGAGATAAAAAATCCTTAAAGAACCTTGAAGTAATGGAAAAACCATCGGGTATAGGTATTAAAAGTTTATTATGAATTTCGCATAAGCGGCTTATTTTTCCGCCAACTTCCTTGGTTTGCTCTATAGTAATTTCATCAACTCTATATGAGTAAGGATTATTTGCAATTGCAGAATTTGCAGAATCAACCTTTTTGCATTCATCACAATCAGGTTCAAGGCAATCCCATCTGATGGGACAAAATGAACCTGGAGCAAGTACATCCGAACATTTATCTTTGATCTTTGAGACCTGGTTAAGTAATCCTTTGTATTTACCTTCACACATAACTGAAAGGTGTTGAGTAACTTCTTGCGTATTTGTTAAAATATCAGAAAATATCCCATAAATTTCCCCTTTGGAAAATGGTTTCCCCGAAACGAGAAGTTCGCTCAAGCTACCCATTAATTTCAGCACTTCGTCATTAGAATGTAAGAGACTCTGGAAATGACGAAGCTTTTCTTTAAATGAAATCGAATCCGCCTTTTTATTCCCTAATAATTTTTTAAAAAAAGTCATTATTTAATTTTTTATTATACCCTAATTATATATTCTTTTACTTTTGATTGGTATTTTATAGTATATATAATAGAATGTATTAGAACTAAATAGTACAAAACTTGTATAATTTTACCTCTAGCTTCCTTTTCCAATTGCTAACGTATGAGATACAATCGAACATAATTCTTCAGTAGTAAATGGTTTTAAAAGAAAACCTGATACATTATTCAGAGTCTCATTAACGGAATTATTATTTTCACTTAAATTAAAATTTATTCCTGAAGTAAATCCAGGCATAACAATTACAGGAATTAAAGGATAAATATTTTTTATTCTTCTTAAAACTTCGCTTCCATTCAATCCCGGTAACAGAAAGTCCAGAAAAACAAGATCAAAAGTATCATTTCTTATCAATTTTATCCCTTCTAAAGCCGTATTACAAAGAGTTACCAAATAATTAATATTTGAATCTCCTTTTAATGCTTTTTCTATTGATTTAAGAATTATTTCTTCACTATCAATCGCAAGAATTTTTATTGTTTTCATTCTATATTGTTACAATGGTAATTTAATTATTACAGATGTTCCGATTCCGCTTGAATTAATAATTATTTTACCTTTATGCATTTCAATTATATCTTTGCATACAGTAAGACTTATGCTGATTTTCTCAAAATTTTCAATATTTGAATTATTAGTCGGATCAAGAATTTTCTGTAAAACACTACTTGGGATTTCTTTGCCTGTATCCGTAAAAACAATTTCTATATCTTTATCATCGTTCAAATAAGAGGATGTAATGTTTACTATTCCCCCCGCCGTCATCGATCCGGAAGAAGTTAAAAGCAGATTTAAAAAAACCTGTTCGATTAAATCAGAATCTGCTGATACTTTTGGGAGATTTTTACACATTGATGTAATAATTTGAATATTACGGAAATTTGAAAATTTTTCTATAACGGAAATTGAATGTCTGATTACGTTGTTGATATCTGTCTCCGTAAAATCCGGTTTCTTTTGTTTTGGAAAGGATAAAATATTTCGAATGCTTTCTCTAATTTTTAAAGCTTCCATTCTAACTGTTTCATAATCGCTTCTTCTCATATCAGATATATCAGTTTCTTTTATCAAGCTTTCACAATAGATGATTATACCGGTTAAAGGATTATTGATTTCATTTGCAACTTCATCTGCAAGTTTTCCGACGGATGCAAGTTTTTCAGATTCAATTAATTGAGATTGAGTTGTCATTAATTGCTTCTGCATTTTATTAAATGATTCCGACAGTAATCCCAGTTCAGCTTTACCCGGCGGTATTTCACGGTTAAAATCTCCTTGCGCAACTCTTAAAGTTCCATCTAACAAATTTTTTACAGGCTTTCCAATTAGATATTTGATTGAAAAATAAGTAATTATTGACGCAATTAACGCAAATAATATTGTAAGAAAAATCAACTGAGTTCGAGTTTTTTCAAGATCTGAAATAATTTTTTTAATTGATACTTCAATTTCGATAAATCCTAATATTGTTTGTGAAGAATCGTGAGGTGAAAGCGAAGGTGTATCGGCTTCTGATTTTCCTTTGACTATATATACATGTTGTTCAGCAGTTGAATGACAAACACCATTATAACAACTTGTAGAATTATAAATTGGGAGTGAATTATATATAAGATTATTTTCATCATCTATCCGGAAGTGTTTAAATTTTTTAATACTAGCTTTTATTTTTTTATCATTTTTAGCATGACAACTTACACATAACTGGCTGCTTTGTGATATATTTTTATCAATTTCCGAGTGCATAGAAGAAAACTTGATTGATCCATTATGGTTTAAAATCCTTATTGATTTGATATCCTCGCTGCCAACAATATTATTTACAGCCAATGAAATATCATCCCGCCGGTTTTTAAGCATGCTCACTCTCAGAATCTTTTCAATGGTTTGACTAAGTTGACCAGTATTATTACTTATGGAAGAGATCGAATCTTCTTTTTGTTTTATCAAACTAAATATCGAAAACATTCCCATTGTAAGAAGAATTATTACCCCAAGCAAGATTGATACCCGCGTGGAAATACTAATATATTTGAATTTTTCAAGCAGTTTCAATTAATGCCCATGCTTCATATTCTTAATTGTTGAAAAATAAAAAATTATCACTCGCTATGCGAAATTTTCGAAACATTCATACCAAAATATTTTAATACAAGGTCGGCTCCGAAAGCCATAATTGAACCTAATGATGCCATTACCAGAGTTACTACAACAGCATATAAAACCCTGTCGTTGTTATATAATTCGGCAATCCACAGGCTAATTCCAGAAAGATCCTTTGTATCAATTTTTTTACTTAATTCTGTTTCCTGTTTTCCCCCAGATTCACCGCCGGCATAGGTAATGTTGTACGTACAGGTAAAAATAAGACAGAACATCAGCAAAGTAACTATTTTTTTTGTTGACATAATTTATTTCCTAAATTTTTTTTAAATTAAAAATTAACTTTTTCTTTTTTTGCTTCTAAAATAAGTCTTGTGATAATAATAATAGTCATAATGACCGCTGTTCCCATCAAAACAAAACCCGCAACCGATTGAAAAATAGGAATATCTGAAATTTTATAAATTTGTTCGAGAGCAATTGAGCAGCCTGCTAAAAGAATCATGATTGCAAACAATATCCTAATGCCGTAACCCTTTATATACTTAATTGCTGTTGCTCCTATTTGAGCACCTATTGAAGCACCAATAAGCATAATAAAAGCAGCAACAAACTCAACACGACCTTTAAGAGCATAAGTGAAACAGCCATAAGCACCTGCAAAAAGAACACTCATTAAATCGGTACCTACAGCTATGACTGTAGGAACTCCTATCAAATAAACCAATGCAGGCATCCTAATAAATCCTCCACCAACGCCTAAGAATCCGGATAAAAAGCCGGTAAATAAAAAAACGAAAATCACCATCCATAACGAAACAGACTTAATCCCAGAAGCAGGAAAAGATACCATAGGGGGAAGTTTGATTTTATGAAGTCTTTGAGCAATACTGCTTTTATGTGTCTTCTGTGTTAAATTAGGTGAGCCATCCTGTTGTCCTGAATTACGTTTGAGTTTCTTAGGGTTGTTTGCAACATAATCATAGAACATAAGTGATCCAAGCCCAAACATAAGGAAGAGGTAACACCACCTGACAATAGAACCCACATCGCCTGCTTTCTCCAAAAAAAGCACTACTTGAGAACCTATTTCCAGACCGACAATTGATGCAACAATTGAAACACTGCCTAGTTTCCAGTCGATATTTCCCATCTTATGATGTTTCTTTGTAGCACCGATTGACTGGCCGAAAATATTTGCAAGGTCTGTCCCAATGGCGTAAGCCATGTGGAATCCAAAGATGTTCAATGCAGGAGTAACAATCCACCCACCTCCTACACCGAAAAAGCCGCCAAGCACACCTACGCAGAAACCGATTATAAATAATAACAAAACGTTGAACTCGATTCCTGCAATAGGTAAATAAATATTAAAGATATCCATATTTTTACTTTATTTTGTTAGTTAAACTTTTAGGCAATTTCATTTTTCTTTTTTCGATTCTATTAGAAGTTTACTGATTATTACAATAGAGAGTGTTAAGGCAGTACCAATTAGAACAATCCCCGCTAGAGTTTGGAAAAGCTGATGCCTCGTTATTTTATAGAACTGTTCAGTTGCAACAGAAAAGGCTGCAAGTACGATCATAATTGCAAATAATAATCTAATTCCATAACCCTTTACATATTTGACTGCAGTAGATCCTATCTGTGCTCCAATGGAAGCACCAATTAGCATAATGAAAGCTGCTATCAATTCTACGCGTCCTTTCATAGCATAAGTGAAACATCCATAAGCTCCGCTAAAAAGGACTGTTATTAAACTGGTTCCAATGGCAATTGTAGTAGGAAGGCCAATAAGGTAAACTAAAGCCGGCATTATAATGAATCCACCACCTACACCTAGAAATCCGGAAAGAAAGCCGGTAAATAAAAAGATTAAGAAAATAATCCATATTGAAACGCTGTCAATATCAGATGCCGGAAAAGAAATCATTGGAGGCAAATTTATTCTATGAAGTTTCTCCGAAATTTTACTTCGTTCTCTTTTAGATTTATTTCCCGGAATTTTTTCAATTTCCTGTGTTATTCTTTTCAACTGCTTCGGATGAACAACAAAATAATCATAAAGCATATAAATACCGAGAGAGGAAAGTAGGGCCAGGTAGCACCATCTGACAATTAAACCAACATCGCCTGATTTTTCCAGGGCGATTATAACTTCGGAACCGATTTCTAAACCGATAACTGAAGTGATGATTGAAATGATTCCGAGTTTCCAATCAATATTTCCCATTTTTTGATGTTTTTTAACAGCACCAATTGATTGACCGAAAATATTAGAGAGATCAGTTCCAATTGCAAAAGCCATATGAAAGCCAAAAATATTTAAAGCAGGAGTTACAATCCAACCGCCTCCTACGCCAAAAAAACCACCGAGAACTCCCACACAAAATCCTATAATCAGTAATAAAAGAACATTGAACTCTATTCCGGCGACAGGTAAATAGATATTGAATATGTCCATATTTTTTCCCGATTTTATATCTTCAGAATTGGATGTATTTCTGTTTTATATATTTAACTATTCCGGCTCTTTAACAGGTTTTAAAATTCTTCTTCGCTCTTTTCTCGATTCTGATACAAGCTTACCAATGATTATTGTAGTTATAATCAGGGCAGTCCCAATCAAAATAATTTCAGAAATAGTTTGAAAAATTAATCTCCCGGTTATTTTAAAAATTTGTTCTGTTGTTACGGATAAACCCGCAAAGACAATCATTATTGCAAACAGTAATCTGATTCCATATCCCTTGATATATTTAACAGCAGTAGCACCGATCTGTGCCCCGATTGAGGCACCAATGAGCAAAATGAGAGCAGCAATTAATTCTACCCGCCCATGCGTAGAATAAATAAAACAACCATATGCTGAACTAAATAGAACAGTAATTAAGGTAGTGCCTACTGCAATTATAGTAGGCAAGCCTATTAAATAAACAAGGGTGGGCATTATAATGAACCCTCCCCCTATTCCCAAAAGTCCTGAAAAAAAACCGGTAAATAAAAAAATTATTGTGATAATCCAGAGTGAAACTGATTCTATTTGAGAAATAGGGAACGAAATCATGGGGGGAATTTTTATTTCATATAATCTCTCGGCTATTTTATTTCGAACTGGCTGTATATTATTATTATTAGGGGGATCTTCATCAATATGTTGTTTCTTTTGTAAAACAAAATAATCATAGAACATAAACACGCCTAATCCCGATAAAAATACAACATAGCACCACCTAATAATTATTCCTGCATTACCTGTTTTTTCGAGAGCGATTACGACCCGGGAACCAGCTTCAAACCCTACGATGGAAATAATAACGGAAATAAGACCTAATTTCCAATCGATATTTCCCATTGAATGATGTTTTTTTAATGCTCCGATTGATTGCCCGAAAATATTGGAAAGGCAAGTTCCTATTGCATAAGCCATAGGGAATCCGAAGATATTTAACGCAGGAGTAACAAACCAGCCGCCCCCCTCACCAAAAAAACCTGCTATAACTCCTACACAGAATCCAATCAAAATTAATAACAGAATATTAAAGTGAACGCCTATAACAGGTAAATAAATACTAAATATTTTCATTCTTTGTTCTAGATAAAAGAAAGCGAACTAATTTGCAGATTCCTTCAGCTTTTTATTTTTCCAGTACTTTTTTCAGCCAAGCATTTACTGCCGGATAATTTAAGGTCCGAGGTGAATTACTTTTTAGAGATTTTTCCCTATTCCCGCTTAAAACAATTCTCTTACCTCCCAAATCTGATAAAGATTCGATGTTGAACAACTGTTCTTTTTCAAACCATGATATTTCTTCTCTTAGTGCTACTGTTGGACTAATCATAATAATAACCGGCGGGTGAAAATTTTGCTTTTTAAATTCATCGGCTATTTCATCGAGCTTTGCGGTTACAGTTCTTTGAGTGGGCAATGTACCATTTTCAATAACTGCAACAGGCATAGCCGGATTCATTCCATGTTTAATTAATTCGCTGCATATCCTCTCTATTCTTGAAGCACCCATATAGATAATAAGATTTGCATTTTTCAATTTTGCCAGTTTTTCCCACTCGACCTGTGTCTCCGGTTTATCCGGACATTCATGAGCGGTAATTAAAATGCATTGTGTAATCAACCCTCTTTGTGTAATTGGTATTCCACTATAAATAGGTGCAGAAAGTCCGGATGTAATACCAGGTATAATTTCGAAATCTATGCCTGCCTTTTTAAGCGCTGCTGCTTCTTCAGAACCTCTTCCAAAAACAAATGGGTTACCGCCTTTTAAGCGAGCCACATTAAAACCAAGTTTTGCTTTGTTTATTAAAATTTCAATTATACATTCCTGTTCAATAGGGTGATAACCGGATTTTTTCCCAACAAAAATTTTTTCACATTCTTTTTTACAATAGGATAAGAGATCGTTATTTATTAATCTGTCATAAACTACCACATCTGCCTGTCTAAGTTTTTTTAAGGCTTTAACAGTAATAAGATCCGGATCGCCGGGTCCCGCTCCTACGATATAAACTTTTCCGTATTCCAAATTTTTCTCCTATAGATGATTCATTCGATTATAAATGTTTGATTACATTAACTATAAGAAAACCCGCAGTAGCGACGAAAACAATTAGAAAAATAATTATCAGAATATTCGCCTGCGAATCTGTTCCAGCCGATACTTTCTGTTCACGAAATAAAATACTATTTATCATCTCAAGAGTTCCTCTGCCGACTTTCTTAAATTGTTCGTCGTAATTAATTATTTCATTTTGGCTGAGAGAGTTAGACCGGATTTCATCAAAAAATTTATTATATGTACCCGACATTTCAGAATAATCTGCTTTTATTGTAGAAATTTCAGTATCATTTAAAGCTTTCATTCCAATCAACTCACCAAATCTTTGGTGAAAGTCCTCCTTCGCTTTTTGCCATCTAAGGTATCTTTGCTGTGAATAGCCCCTTATTAAAAGGTTTTTTTCTTCTCTTCTTAACTGAAGTTCCGCTTCTTTAAGTTTATGGACAACCTCAATAACTTTATTACTGTTTTCAATTTTTTGTGTTAACATCCAGCCCAGCACACCGCTGCAAAGGATTAAAAGAATTATAATAGAAAAGGTGATGAATATTTTTTTCTTTAATATTTTTAGATCACCCATAGTTGTTCCCCGAAAAATCTTAAGAATAAGTTAAATTCCTTTTAGGATTTTTTGAATATAATACTTTGAATTTCTCTTTCCATTTTCCGTTAAAACATTTTCCCAATTTACAGAAGTGAATTTTTTGAACATTTTCCTTTTATCTTGTACCGTCTTTTCATTTTTTAATAATTGTTTTCTAAATTCGCCTGCTAAATCAATAATATCTGTATATATTGGCGGAATGAAACGGTCTAATTTTCCCTTCATTTCTTTAGTATAAAACGGAGCTTTACCTTGTGAAGAAACGGAAATTGTTAAATGCCCCCGTTTTATATTTGCAGGTAAAATAAAGTCGCATAAAGGGGGATTATCGGCAACATTTAAAAGAATACCCTCTGTTATGCAATCATTTCGCACTATTTTATTTATTTCCGGATTATCTGTTGCACTGAATACAATTTTATAATTTTTAATAAATTCTTTAGAATAGAACTTTTTAATAATTTGAATTTTATCTTGTTTAGCTAAATCTAGAAGAGGTTTGCAGATTTTAGGAGAGATAACAGTTATTTTAGCATTAAATTCTTGAAGTGATAATACTTTTCTGTAAGCTACTTTTCCGCCGCCGACTATTAAGCAGGGAAATCTTTCAAGACTAATCAAAATAGGATAGAAATTAGAGTTTTCGCTTTTTTTCATAAAATAATTTCCCCCCTTTTAAGAGATAAAGATTATTAATTACATGAAAAAAAACAAAGGGGTATCTGTTTCTGTAATCCTTGTGTTGTTCAATTTATTGCGGAGGAACTTGAAATATATTTAAGAAAGATAATAAAAGGTTCGGTCAATTTATTTAGTTATTTATTGGATTTCAGAGTAGTATTAAGTGTACTTTTTTAATTTAAGAAATTTCACTTGTGCTGCAAGACTTTTTTTAAACCTTCTTTAACCTTATCCATTAAAGGAGCTTTCATCAAATCATTGATTGTTGTGTCAACATCATATTTAATTCTGTTTAAAAGAATTTTACCATCTTCATAAACTGCGTAACAAGCCTCTCCGCCATCTCTTGAAAGACCAACACTGCCCGGATTTATTATTAAGCTATAGTCAGATTTTTTTTTATACTGTACATGCGTATGCCCGACAAGTATATATTCAGCAATGCCGCTGATTGATGAATCTAATTCATTAAGAATCTCATCTTCATCTAAATATTTTGATATGTCACCTTGCGGGGAAGCATGAGCCATGAGAAATGTATTTTCATCAAAATGAGCTTTATCGATAACCGGCATATTTTTTAGGAATTTAATATCATTTTCATCCAGCAAAGTTTTATGCCACTCCCGTGTTGCAATAGAATATTCCCGGAAAGTTCCCATACAATTGCAATCAACATCAAAGCTTAAAGCATTATCGTGATTTCCCCGGACATAATAATCGGCATTTTCTCTTATGAATTTTAAACATTCTTTTGGATGCGGTCCATAATCTACAACATCACCGAGGAAAATAAGTTTATCGTAGGTTCCATCCTTTTCCAGAACGGCTTGAAGCGCAGGAAGATTTGCATGAATATCCGAAATTATTAATGCCTTCATTAGTTTAACCTTTCAAAGGGTAGGAGAAAAATACTCCTGCCTTTTAAAAATTTTAATCTGCTTAGAGAGTGTAATAATAAGAAGTAGGAGTTATCAATTCCGATCAGAATGTTAAGCGAACTCCATCGCTGATAGAAACATAAATATTTTAATATTTACAAACAATATCCCTTTGTGGATAGCTTCATAGATTAAATATGAATTATAAGAGAATTTGCATAGTAATTCTAAACAAGTATAACGCTTCTACAAGAATATTCTCGCTGTTTACATTAAACTGTTTTGAAATCATGATTGCGCATGATTAGAAACATTCATTTTTGTAAATTCAGTTTGAAAAATATTGTTTAAGTTGATCTTTAAACTGTTCCAACAATTTTATTCTTCTAAAAGTTAAATTATGCAATTTAAATAATTAGCTGATGTAAAAGTAAAGTTTTGTTTTAGACTATGTAATTTTTCTTCATTGCAATGCGTCTATTTAGTAGATATATAAAATAATTTTTTTGGAAAAAGAAATAGAAAATATTTCAGTAAAAGAACTTTACGAAGAATATTCAAAAGATATCTTAAGATATTCTTTCAGCATATTAAAAAATTATGAAGAAGCAAGGGATATTGTTCAAGAAGTATTTATTCGTCATATTGAAAACGGGAAATCGTTTAAGGGTCAATGTTCTTATAAAACATGGCTATTTGTTATAACCCGGAATTTATGTTACAGCAGATTACGAAGCAAGACCTTTAAGAGTAACAGGATTGAAGATTTTTCGTTTGGAAAAAATTATGTGGAGACCTATGATGTTGACATTTCAGTTAGAGATGCGCTAAAAAAGATTTCAGTAGAAAACAGTGAATTACTTTACTTAAAGGAATATGAGGGATATTCATATGCAGAAATCTCGGAAATAACAAGGTTATCCATTGAAAATATTGCCGTTAAACTATACCGGGTTAAAAAAATTCTTAGAAAATATTTAAAAGATTTTAAGGAAAAGTAGATGAAACATTATGAATATGAGATAAGCCTTTATGTTGAAGACGAATTACCTTTAAATAAAAGCGAAGAACTGTTATCTCATTTATCTAAGTGTAAAAAATGCAAGTTAACCTTACATGAATATGCAAATATAAAAAATAACATAATTCAATTTTATGAAAAATTACCTGAGAAGAAGGTTGCAATAAACCATACTTATTTGAAAAAAAGGGGGTTCAACTGGAATATAAGGAAAGGAGGGTTTGTAGTTGCAACTTCGATTGCGATAATAACTGTTTTAGTTTATCTGTTTTTATCTATCCCAAATTCAAACCAAATAAAAACTACTCATGTCTCATCAGTTATTAAGGAAGGAGCTAAGAAAAAAAATAATAATTCTGAAAATTATTTTTCTGCTGATATTAAAGAAAAACAGGATTCAATTGAAAATAATATTAAAGAATTTAATAAAGTTATAGATAAAGCTATAGCTTCAAAAAAGCAAAAATCCTTATCCACAGAACTATGGAATGTTGGTAAAGATCATAATCAGGAGGAATTTAATAAAGTTATAAATTCAATTTTGTATAATAATAATTATTATTATGATTAATTTAAGGAGGAAATAATGAAGCTGAATAAAACAATTATTGCATACCTAATTACTTTTCTGTCCCTTTCATTTGCAGGGTTCAAAATCATTGAGGATGGAATACCTAACGGGTGGTTCAAAGCCGGTTCCAGCCCCGAGAGCTATGAAATAACGACTATAAAGAACGTGGGTGAAAACGGAGAAAATGCTCTTAATATAAAATCTATTAAAGAAGATATTAAAGGTTTTGGTACCTTAATGCAGAATTTTTCAGCGGAAAAATATTTAAATAAAAGAGTTAGACTTTCGGGTTATATAAAATCGAAAAATGTAATTCTATCTGCAGGACTTTGGATGAGGATAGATGGAAAAGATAATCCGACTAAAGCCACTGGGATTTGATAATATGGGTAATCGCCCGATAAAAGGGACAACGGATTGGAAGAAATATAAAGTTGTATTGGATGTTCCTTCCAATAGCAATTTAATTAACATCGGTATACTATTGTCAGGCAAAGGAGAAGTTTGGGTTAGTAATTTAAAATTTGAAATTGTAGATAAAACTGTTCCAACAACCGATGTGATAGAAAATCAGTCAAAAGTCGGAACCATCAAATTTAGATTTTAAGAATTAAGTAATGAAGGGGTAGCAAGGAGCGCATAGAGTTTAGGAGAAATGTAAATACTTAAAACCTTACCATCCCTCTCCTTCAAATCGGAGAGGGTGGGAAAAGGTTTGGTTTGGGAACCGAAAAGGCATTTATAAAAAGATTGGATGGTGTTCTTTAGTTTTGAGGCTAAGTACTAATCCATCCAATCACAATTCCAAAATTCAAACTAATGGATTTTAGAATCTGAAATTTGATAAGATTAATTATCAAACTTCTAATAAGAAATTTAGCAGAAGAAATAATAAAAGCAATGAGGAGAAACTGAAAAAACTGTAAAATTAATAGGGGTGTTATGAAGAGCACATAAAATAAATATTCTACCATTCGCCAAACCCTCTGTATGGTGCAGGCATCCGCTTGTACCGTATTAAAAATAAACATATATTAACTGTTGAACTCAACTCCTAATTTTGCCATAAGTCAAACTATATCTTTTCTACAATAAAATTTCCACCTTCCTAAAAGTTTCGGTGGACAGGTTGTACAGCAGGTCTTCAGAATGGCAATGTTTGGGTAATCAGTTAATAAACTAAATGAAAAGTGGGAAAAATGAAAAGGATAATTTCAGAATTCAGCAGAATATTTATACTTAGCATTCTTGCTACATTATCATGTACTATCAAAACCGGTTTTGCACAACAGCAGCAAAATGCTAATGCATATACTTTCTGGGATTTTGGAAATGATGTAAATGATATAGAGAATGTAGAGCAAAAAATTTGGATAGCTTTACCGGCACCTACTTCGCAATGGGTTATGACCTGGACATGGGCAGCAGATCCTTCTCACGGAGGTTACTTAGGATTCAACACCGATAAGGATGGAAAGGGGCAAGCGCTTTTTTCTTTGTGGAATGCAATTGAAGCCACCGGAGACAGCTGCCTAGAGTTTGGGGGTGAAGGAACCGGCTGGAGCTGCAGGTCTTCGTTCGAAATCAGATCGGACATATTTTACAAATTTCGTTTAGCCCGCACAAGATCAGAAGCAGATGGTGTCTGGTGGGGAGGCTGGATAGTTGAGGACCCTGATTCAGATTCTCCAAAAGAGTATTTTTTGGGTGAAATAAAGGTAAAGAGTGAAATGAATCTGATTCGCGGAAACTCAATAAATAATTTCAGTGAATATTACGGACAAACTCAGGATAGGTGCAGTACGGTACCTCTTTCAATTTTTGGAGTCACTCCTCCTGTTGCTAATAAGGATGAAAGCGGGAACTATAATAGAATTTCAAAATACAGCAGTTCAAGTGACCCTAAACAAAACCCATGTCAATCAGGAGATGAGCCGCAGGGAGCTTTATTTAAAGTAGAAAATTATGACTTTGGTTCCTCCAAAGGGGCACTCATATTTCTTGGGGGTACTGCTAGTGAACATACGCTGCCGGAGAATATACAAAGTCCATCCACAGGGGGAGGGGATGAGAAATGAGGAGGAAAGGTCAAAAGTCAAAACAGTTTACTTAAGGTCTACGATATCCAAAAGGCAGCTATTATAAGAATTTTTAGATATATTATTTAATACGAATAAGCACCAAAGGAGGAAATTCAAAAAACAGGGAATTAGGGAATTACGTCCTGTAATTTTAAATCCTCATTTACAAAGTCAGCCTGAATTTGTTTAACCGAAGCTGCTATAATTTTAGCAGTTCCTTCCATCCCGGTGTAATCGGTATTGATTACCATATGATAGTATAAAGCGTCTTCGACATTTTTATTATAATAAGTCTGCAAGAATAGTTTCCTTCTCTGATCTTCTTTTTTAATATACTTAAGGGCTTCGTTTTTATCAATATTCAAGCAATTGGAGATATAATTAATTCTGTTTTGTAAAGAAGCTATAAGACGCACATGTAAACCGCCTTTTATTTTAGAGGTCATTATATTAGCCCCTCTGCCGATTATTATAACATATCCTGCTTCAGCTAAATGCATGATTGTAGTTCTTACCTTTCTAAACAAACTCCAGATGTCTGCTCCGGTTCCTAACATTTGAGAAGCAAAAGATTTAACGATAGAATATTTATCCTCAATTAACATATCAGTAAAATATTTAGGCAGTTCATGCTCATTTAGGATTTTATCTATTAATTCTTTATCGAAAAACCTCCACTTTTTTTCAACGTATATTTTCTGCAGATACTTTAACAGTTTCTCATAAATTAATGCTTCCGGAACGCCGGTTTCCCGGGATATTGTAATGAAAGGACCTCCGTGGAGTCGTCTTTCATTAAATTCTTCTTCGGATATTATATGTGAATGGGATTCGATATATAATCTGGCTTTTTCACATTCTCCCATTACTTTCATAGGCTCACCCTCCTTTAAATGTATCAGGGAAAATTAACTAATTATATATATGCTTTTATTCTCTTTATATCAATAGGCATGGGTGAAATTTTAAATATTTTTTGCAATTAAAATTAGATTAAAGTTATATTAAATATTAACGGATTATGATTAGGTTTATATTGGATTTAACGGCTGTAAGATGGCTGGTAGACGGCTGTTAGATCATATAGTGGGGAAGGATTTTGATAATTATATAAATGTTCAAAAACATTAAATCTAATATAAGTATTTAAAAATCTTTTTACGAGTATTGGTTTCTTAAGAGGAAAAATGGATAGTAAGGTAATCACCGCAGATTACATTAGAGTCTTAAAGCTTTTCTAATTAATGCTCCTGTCTTATTGTTTTTTATTAATTGCCATAGTTTTGTTCTTCTAAGAAAATCGATTGCATTGTTTCTTGATCTGGAAAGAACAATTACCTTACTGCTAAAAAATACAGATTCTTTAGATAGGAATTCAGGATGCATTCCGGATAACCCATTAATATATAAACCGGCAATATTTTTTTTATTGGTAAAAAGAATCTTCCCATCAAAGGTAGAAAAAGGGATTAATTCAGTATCACCACTTAAGAGATATTTACATGTTCCCTCTGAAACTCCCGGCCAGCTGTTTACGAAAAAATCATCGAGGATAATCACTCCGCCTTCGCAAAGGGTTTGCTCGGCAAGTTTCAAATCATTAAATACTACTTCGGCAGTATGTCCACCGTCAACCGAAAAAAATCTGATTTTACTACCTGTTTGAGCGAGTAAATATTCTGGAGAAATATCCAATGAATTTTCGGTAATTATTTTAATCTTTTCAAAGTCACATGAATTACTTTTTAAATTCTTAATTAATTTCTCTTTATCGCCTTTACCTGAATTATCAATATTGTCTGACTGTAATTCGAACAGGTCAATTGCTGCACTCATTTCATTAGATTTTGTAAGCAGGTGAAGGAGGATAAATGCTCTCCCATGATGAACTCCTATTTCGCATATAGAGCCGGTAATTTTATTTATTTCCTGAATTTCTCCCAGCTTTAAGATTGCTTTAAGAGCAAGAGGGGAAATCCAGCCTTCAACTTTTTTATAGGAATTTTTTACGTATTTGATGGAATTCTTATTCATTATAGAATGTTAAAGTATCGATAATCACATTAAATTCAGCCTATCATCAAGATATTTAGCACAAATAGATTTGCTCTTTATTTAAGAGTTTTCATGAAGTAAAATAATAAACAGTGGGTGAAAAATAAAATAGAATATGGCAGATAAAATAAATAAGATATTTGATAAATTAGCCTCTCATGTTACTCATTTTGCGGGGAGCAGTGCGGCATTCGGAATTGCTTTTTTTATTATTTTTATATGGATTATTTCAGGTCCCATATTTCATTTTTCCGATACATGGCAGTTAGTAATTAATACCGGAACAACAATTATTACATTTTTGATGGTTTTTTTAATTCAGAGAGCACAAAATAAGGATTCAGAAGCTATTCAGATAAAATTAAATGAATTAATTGCAGCTACAAAAGGTGCAAGCAATTCTTTAATTGATATAGAAAGCCTTACCGAAGAACAACTGGATGTAATTCATAAGTATTATTCGGTTTTAGCCGACCAGACGAAGAAAACATCAAATATTATTAGGAGCCATTCGGTTGCTAAAGCTAAAGAGAGAGCATTAAAAAAATAATTTGGGAAATATACTTAGTATAATTGCTTTATTCTACAAATTATTCGCAATGTGGAAAGAAATTGTTTAATTGCTTTATTGTCGTATTGTTAAAGGCAAAGCCATATAATAATAAAGCAATAGTAAGGCGTAACAATTTGGTTCTGGCTTTGGCAGTGAAAAGAAAGTTACAAAATTACAATTCCGCAATCGGGACAGGAATTGCAGAATTACAATTCCTGTAATAATGAAAGGTACAATGCTTAATTCTCTTAGCTCATTATAAGTTCTCTCATAGTTTTTTTATGTGCCATAAAGCATATTTTTTATATATACGTGATTAGATAACAACATTAATACTAAAACATAATTAATATAGACTAGTGTTATACGTAACCCATTTTAATACGATGTTAGCACAATAATTAATAAATATGAATTAGATAACCTTGGAGGACAACATGCTCTGGACAATTTTCGTAATTCTATTGGTTCTTTGGCTATTAGGTTTAGTTACGTCTTATACATTAGGGGGATTTATACACGTATTATTAGTTATAGCCGTAATTATTTTAATAATCAATTTAGTATCCGGAAGGCGCAGGATTTAAGTATCAGACAATAACGAACCCCTCCCCAGCGAGGGTGACCAAAAAGTCTTTTTTCTGTCATTCTGAAGGAGTCTTCGACTGAAGAATCTCAATTATTATTCGAATATGAGATTCTTCGCTGACGCTCAGAATGACAATCTTACTTTTTGGTCACCCTCGTAAATTCTAGCCTCCTTTTTATAAGTTGCAGAAAGAATTCTATTATGATAATTTTTATAATTTTTATAGAATTGTTCTGAAATTTTTTCTTAATTTTATTTAACTTTACATATAATTGATCACTGCATATTACTCTGTCTAAAAAAGGGTGAAGCTTATGAAAACTCCTAATACAAAAATATTTATTTATACTACGCTATTATTGTTTTTAACCTGCTTTACAACGGAATCATATTCTCAATTAAGTGTTTCCCAAATTTTCAGCGATGGTATGGTTCTGCAGCGTGAGCATATTATACCTGTCTGGGGAAAGGCAGAGTCTAATAGTCTGGTTTCAGTAAAAATACTAAATAATACTATTGCATCTTCGGCAGATTCCAGCGGGAACTGGTTAATTACAATTCCCGCAATGAGTGCGGGGGGACCCTATACTATGACAATTACATCCGGAGCCCAATCAATGTTTCTCCAAAGGTTGAACTGACTTTAACTGCATCCGTAACTGTAGATACATCAAGCAGTATACAACAGGTTGATTTTTATTCAAACGGTGAATTATTAGGTACTATTAATTCTGCGCCTTTTCAAATAAAATGGACACCCGGAGATAGTTCAAAATATTTAATTACCGGAATCATCACTGATAATGATGGTGTTAAGGTTCAATCCGATCCACTAACAGTCTATATTGATAAAGGTAATTTTACAAGGTTCGAAGCTGAGAAAGCAATATACACCGGGCAGGGGAATAAAATATCATCTGCAAGCAGAAGCGGAGGGGCTTATATGGAAATGCGGGATGCATGGAGGTTAACCTTCAATAATATAAGTGTGCCAGAAGAAGGGGACTACCTACTTGAGATAGCATATCAACTATCATTTGAATCTCCCAAGACACAATTTTTAGTAGTAAACGGCGATACTGTGGAAGCAGTCGAATTCACTGCACCTAATATTACCGCCTGGCTGAACAAAGGAACGATGATTCATTTAATTAAAGGTTTGAACACAGTAGCTTTCCATGGATACTGGAACTGGATGAGCTTTGATTTTATAGCGATTCCGGAAGCTACAATAGTTGGAGTGGATGAAACCAGGAAACTTCCGGCAGAATTTGCCCTTTTGCAGAACTATCCTAATCCGTTTAACCCGGTTACAATTATCAGTTATAATCTTCCCAAACGTGCACATGTTTTATTAAAAGTGTATGATATTTTAGGGAGTGAAGTGGCAACACTTATAAATAAAGAACAAAATGCAGGGAGGTACAGTTTTAATTTTAATGCCTCAAATATTTCGAGCGGTGTATATTTTTACAGCCTAAAAGCAGGTGACTTTTATGCAAATAAAAAGATGATACTGCTGAAATGAGACGCAGATTTCACAAATTTTCACAGATGAAGCTATGCAAGAATGGTAATTGAAAGATGACATCTTTACTTATTAAAAATAAGGTTTTTTTATATTTTCATTATAAAATAAGTTAAAAGTGTTTTTTCTTTTAAAGATGTCATCTTTTTTTATTAATTACCTGGTTTAGTCTTCAAAAACGTTCCATCCTGAAGCTCTTCAAAGGCTTCCCTTAATTCCGCTTGAGTATTCATCACTATCGGGCCGTACCAGGCTACAGGTTCTTTTAATGGTCTTCCGGAAATAAGAAGGAAGCGGATTCCTTCATCTCCTGCCTGTACTGTAACCTCATCGCCGCTATCAAATAGAACTAGTGATCTATTGTCGGCATCTACTGGTGAATTAGTATCCAGCCAGCCAACACTTTCCGTAGGTACAGCAAGAGGACCTGAAGCATTACAGAATTTTCCGGAGCCAGCGAATACATACGCAAACGCGTTATTCCTCGTATCGATAGATAAAGATTTTCTTTTTCCCGGCGGGACAGATACGTCAATATAAATTGGATCAGCAGCAATGCCGTCAACCGGACCTCTTTTTCCCCAAAAATTTCCGCAGACAATCCTAACATGAGTACCATCATCATCGGTTACTTCCGGCATATCAGCCGATTTAATTTCCTGATACCTGGGTTTTGTCATTTTTAATGCTGCCGGCAGATTAGCCCAGAGCTGAAAACCATGCATTCTACCTATCTGATCACCTTTAGGCATTTCCTGATGAATAATTCCACTTCCTGCCGTCATCCATTGAACATCCCCTGAAGAAATCACTCCATTATTCCCGATACTATCGCCATGTTCCACACTACCGGCAAGGACATAAGTAATAGTTTCGATTCCCCGATGGGGATGCCATGGAAAACCGGCGAGATAATCCTCAGGACGTTCGTTACGGAAGTCATCGAGAAGCAGGAAAGGGTCAACTTCCGCAGGATCACCAAAACCGATAGCACGGCGAAGATTTACTCCTGCTCCTTCAATTGTCGGCTGCGCCTTTAATATTTTTTTAACAGGGCGTATAGACATAAATTTCTCCTTTCAGAATAAAAATATTTAAATACCGATATTCTTTAATTTTTTAAAATTCCTTTTTCTACGGTAATTAATGCAATCAATGAACTTAACCAGGAAAGAATTACAGAAATAATAATGACCATATTAAAGGAGGCCACAAATGATTCTTTAACATTCAATGCCACAATAGATGATTCTTTCGAGGTCAAACCAGCAGGCGGCTGTGTTTCTGCAAGTTTATTTGAATTCGCAAGTAATTCAGCCTTTTTATCTGCCGGAATTTTTAGGTTATCTACTTTCACTTCAAGATTATTTTTAAAAGTAATTATCATGAAAGTCCCAAGAATTGCTATGGCGAACAAACCTGCGGCACGAGCAACGGTATTATTTATTCCGGATGCAATTCCCGAATGCTTTTCACTAACCGATGCCATGACAGCAGCAGTAAGAGGAGCAACAACAATTCCCATTCCAATACCGAGTAATACAATTCCGGGAAAGTATGTAGTCCAGTATTCTGAAGGTCCATTTGTAATTCCGGGAAAAATTAGAAGAAAGAGCCCTAATCCTGAAAATAATGGTCCAATAATCAAAGGTTTCCTTGCTCCAAACTTGTCAGAAAATTTTCCCGAGAAACGTGAAATTCCGGAAATTAAAATAGCAAACGGAAGGATTGCGAGCCCTGCAGTTTCTTCCGGATAACCCTGAACCTGGATTAGATTTAAAGGAAAGAAAAACAATGCAGCATTTAATGCAGCATACATGAATAAAGTTAGAGTATTAACACCGCTAAAAGTTTTTGATTTAAATAAATTAAGGGGCATCATCGGCAGCTTACTTCTTTTTTCAACGAATATAAATATTATAATAGAAAGGACGCCGATAATTAATGCAGCCTCAATTCTTAAATTAGTAAAACCACTATCTGAGGCTTCCAGAAACCCATATGTTATCCCTCCCAGCCCCAGAGTTGCGAATAAAGCACCTGTTAAATCCAGATGTTTTGCAGATTCGTCATGACTTTCAGGTACCTTCAGAATCAAAATAAATATAGTAATTATTGCCAGCGGAACATTTATAAAGAATATAGCTCTCCAAAGTCCTAAACCTGCAAGCCAGCCACCTAAAACAGGTCCAATAATCGTGGTTAAAGCGCTGAAAGTAGACCATGTTCCAAAGGCTTTACCCCTTCTTTCAGAGGGAATAACTGCAGATATTATTGCTAGACTTTCCGGCACCATTAGAGCACCTCCTATACCCTGAGATGCCCTAGAAATAATAAGCATTAATTTTCCGCTTGAAATACCGCATAGAAAAGAAGAAATACTAAACAAAATTATTCCGATTACAAATATTTTTTTTCTGCCGTAAATATCTCCTAAGGAACCGCCGACAAGTAAAAGTGAAGAAAGAAAAATAGAATAAGCATTTATAATCCAAAGGAGGGATTTTCCGTTAATATCCAGATCATTCTGAATAGCGGGAAGGGCAACATTCAACGCCGAGAAATCAATAAATACCATACTGGAAGCGAGGATAGTAGATATCAAAGTAAACAATTCAGCTTTATTGTTTACCGGAGCATTTTTATTCATAGAAAATACAATTTTTTATAAAGCAACCGATATAGAAATTATATTTACTGTTCTCTTTGCCACCCTATAAAGCAATTAAATTATGCATTATTATTATTTGAATCCATTTAATTTGATAATAAAATGATTTTAATATCGCACCTTCATCGCCTAAAAACGAAATATCGAACCGGATAATTTAAAAACTGTTGATTAACAGCAATAAAGTATCCTGGTATATTACTTGTCTTTAAATAATAAAAGTAAAAAAGTCTTAGAAAATTTGAAGTGACTGGTAATACTTAAAGCATCTGTTCAGTTTTTTGAAAAACTTATTACACAATAGTAATTAGGAGATAAAATGGAAGAGTCAACGTTCAAAAACAAAGACGGGCTAAATATATTCACCCTATCATGGCATCCTAAAGAAAAATCGAGAGGGGTTGTTGTTATAGTTCCCGGATTTAATGCGCACAGTAGATGAGGCCATTTATTTATCTTTTGGACTCTAAAAGTATATAAGAAAAGTTATCGGGAGCTCCTCTTTTTTCAATTAGTTTAGTAATATTTTTTGAGATAGATTCCGTTTCTTCACTGCGAAGAAGTTTTTCGAGTTCCTCATGGTTTATAACATTCGAAACACCATCGGTACATATAAAGAATTTATGTGTATCAGAAGGAATGAGTTTAATTTTACTTAAATCTACTTCTACAGAATCGGAATCGCCTAAGGCGCGCATGATAATATTTTTATTAGGATGGGCCTCCGCCTGGTTTAGAGTTAAATATCCATCGTCAATTAGTTTCTGTATTAAAGAATGATCTTTGGTCAACTGTTTAAGCTTTCCGTTTTTCAAGTTATATATTCTGGAATCGCCGACATGTCCCCAATAAGCTGTTTTATCTTTAATAAATAATATCTCGGCGGTAGTTGCCATTCCATCGAGCTGGTTTTCTTTTGTAGACTCTTCTTTAATCTTTCTATTTGCATTATCGATAGAACCTCTAATCTTTTTTAAATAATCAGGTTCATTTGATTCAATAAAGTATTTATGGATAACATCAACGCATAAACCTGAAGCTATTTCTCCTGCATTATTACCTCCCAAACCATCACAAACAATAGCCAGCAAACCTCCATCTACATTAAAAATACCTATAGCATCTTCATTATTCGTCCTTTTCATACCTATTTTGGATTCATTAATATAGGTAAACTTCATTATCCCTCTCTATTTATTTAGCAGTTACACTACAGATTTTTATTAACATATCAATTTAGTGTATTTGAAAATAATTAAAAATATATTCATGAATTTTTTCTTGTAAAAAACAATGTTTATAGAATTATCGGTAAAAAATTGATTTTAAGGTTATAAGTTCAGTCTTTTAATATTCAATGGGGGGCAATTTTAATAGTTTTAAAGAAATCGCTCGAAAAGAAAACTCTTTTATAATTTCCGAAGATTCATCCTATTATATGTTCCGTATTTATGATAGATTGTTAATATCTCCCATTAAGAATATTCAAAATTATAAAAGTAAAACATTCTCTGAATTATTACCAAGTAGACAATACATGGAGAAGTATGGGATTTTTGCCGATTCAAATGAGGTTTCCATTTATAATTTCTATTCAAATAACCTGATTGCCAAATATGTCAGAAGTTTTACCCTAACACAGAAAAGAGTATCATAGCGTGATAATCTTTATCATTAAGGGGATTATCTATATATTAATATTTCAAATTCTAAACAAGAATCATTATTTTTGTACTGCCTCAAGATAAAAGTTTCAAAAACTCTTTAATCATCTATTAATCTTAAAAAGGGAACCAGAATGAAATACGGTTTTTTTGAAGATAGCCAAAAAGAATATGTCATTACTGAAGTACAAACGCCTTATCCATGGATAAATTATCTGGGGAGTGATGAATTCTTTTCTATAATCTCAAACACTGCAGGCGGTTATAGCTTTTACAAAGATGCACTTTTAAGAAGAATAACGCGTTACAGGTATAACAATGTTCCCATTGACGACGGAGGTAAATATTTCTATATAAATGATAACGAAGATATCTGGTCACCCGGATGGAAACCTGTGAAAGCCGGATTAGAAGATTATTCATGCAGACATGGTTTAGGCTATACTATAATAAAAGGGAGGAGAAATTCAATTGAGGCTGAAATACTTTTCTTTGTTCCGGTTAAAACAAATTGTGAAGTTCAAAAATTAAAACTTATAAATAAGGGTGATAAGGAAAAATCACTAAAGCTTTTTTCATTTGTCGAATTTTGTTTATGGAATGCTCTAGATGATCAAACAAACTTTCAGCGTAATTTCTCCACAGGTGAAGTTGAAGTAAAAGATTCGGTAATCTATCATAAAACCGAATATAAGGAAAGAAGGAACCATTATTCATTTTATTCAGTAAATTCTAAAATAGATGGTTATGATACTGATAGAGATTCGTTTATTGGTTTATATAATGGGTTTGACAGACCGGATGCGGTGTTTGAAGGGAAGCCAAAAAATTCTATTGCGCACGGGTGGTCACCTATCGCATCTCATTATATCGAAATAAATTTGAAGCCGGGAGAGTCGAAAGAACTTGTTTTTATTCTCGGTTATGTTGAAAATGAAGCTGATAAGAAATGGGAATCGAAAGGAATTATTAATAAGGAAAAAGCTGAAGATTTAATTGAAAGATATTCCACTTCAGAAAAAGTAAATGAGGCATTTGGCGAATTGAAGAGATATTGGGATAATCTTCTTTCCATTTATAATATAGAAAGTCACGCTAAAAAATTAGACAGAATGGTGAATATATGGAACCAATATCAGTGCATGGTCACATTCAATTTGTCAAGGAGTGCTTCGTATTTTGAATCTGGTATCGGACGCGGAATGGGTTTTAGAGATTCAAACCAGGATTTGATCGGATTCGTTCATCAAATACCGGAAAAAGCAAGGGAAAGGATTCTGGATATTGCTGCGACTCAATTTGAAGACGGAGGAGCTTACCATCAATATCAGCCTTTGACAAAAAAAGGGAATTATGCGATAGGGGGGAATTTTAATGATGACCCGATGTGGCTCATTTTCTCCACTTCGGCTTATATTAAAGAGACGGGAGATTGGTCAATTCTTGAAGAACAGGTTCCATTTGATAATGATGAATCAAAAGCAGCTTCATTATTTGAACATTTAAAGCGTTCATTCTACCATGTTATAAATAATTTAGGCCCTCACAAACTTCCTCTTATTGGCAGAGCTGACTGGAATGATTGTCTAAATTTAAATTGTTTCTCAACAAATCCGGATGAATCTTTCCAAACTACCGAAAACAAGCAAGGGGGAGCTGCAGAATCATTAATGATTGCAGGATTGTTTGCAGCATATGGAAAGGAGTTTGCAGACCTTTGCAAAGAATTGGATAAACAGGCAGATGCAGAAAAAGCAAATAAATATGTAAATGAAATGATAACCGCTATTAAAACATATGGATGGGACGGAGAATGGTTTCTTCGTGCTTATGATTATTATGGTGAGAAGATTGGGAGCAAAGAGAATGAAGAAGGAAAAATATTTATAGAATCTCAAGGGTTCTGTATAATGGCTGGTGTAGGATTAGATGATGGAAAAGCTCAAGCGGCATTAGATTCAGTCAAAAAATATCTTGACTGCGAGTACGGCATTGTATTAAATAATCCTGCTTTTACAAAATACTATATAAATATGGGGGAGATTTCAACATATCCGGCAGGCTATAAAGAAAACGCAGGCATTTTCTGCCACAATAATCCATGGATTATTATTGGTGAAACGCTGATAGGCAACGGACGCCGGGCATTTGAATATTACAGTAAAATAGCACCTTCATATCTTGAAGACTTAAGTGATTTACATAAAACCGAACCCTATGTATATTCCCAGATGATTGCAGGGAAAGATGCAGCTAAGCCGGGTGAAGCTAAAAATTCATGGCTGACTGGAACGGCAGCCTGGAATTACTATGCAGTAACTCAATATATTCTGGGAATTCAGCCCGGATATTACGGATTAAAAATAGATCCATGTATTCCAAATGATTGGGACGGATTTATAATAAATCGGAAATTCAGAGGAGCTGATTATAGAATTAAGATTTCAAATCCGCAGCATGTTTCAAAAGGGATTAAAAGATTAATCTTAAACGGAAAAGAAATTCCGGGGAATATTATTCCCCTCCAGAGTGCCGGAAGTAAGAATATAGCTGAAGTCTTAATGGGATAAAAAACCATTGGATAAAAAACCATTTTCAATTTATTGAGAATTACCGGTAATCATTAATTTAAACCATGAATAATATTTTTTAAGTTTTAAAATCAATAATTATTTAAGATTGCTTGCCTAATTATTTTTAATACGGGAAGATTAAATGAAATCTAATAATTCAATAAATAAATTAACCTCAACCAACGCAGTCCTTATTTATTTATCTCTTTTCAAATTTGTCTTATTATTAATATTCGCCGGAAATTACGGGCTCTTCAGAGATGAATACTACTATATTGAAACATCCAAACATCTTGCATGGGGTTATGTTGATTTACAGCCTTTATGCGCAGTAATTTTAGCAGTATCCAGAACATTGTTCGGTAATTCAATTTTAGGGATCAGAATATTTTCGTATTTAGCAGGTTCGCTTATAGTTTTTATGTCGGGATTAATTGCGAGAGAACTGCACGGAAGTAAATTCGCTCAATTATTTACTGCGTTCCTGGTAATTTTTTCGGGTGTAATTTTAGGGACCAGCGGTTATTTCTCAATGAATTCATTTGACATTCTTCTATCTACATTAATGTTTTATTTCCTTATCCGGATGATTAATACAAACAATCTTAAGCTTTGGATTGTGATAGGATTTATAATCGGAATAGGGCTTCAAAATAAGTTAACATTCCTATTTTTAGGATTTGGTCTAGTGATAGGTTTAATTCTAACTAAATATAGAAGCTATCTAAAAACGAAAGAAATCTGGATTGCTGCTGGAATAGCGATCATTATTTTCCTTCCAAACATTATCTGGCAAATAGCAAATAACTTTCCAACTCTGGAATTTATGCATAATGCATCTGCATACAAAAATAAATCGATGGGCATCATGGAATTTGCATTGAATGCTCTAATGGAACTAAATCCCGGTTATTTTTTGTTCTTTTTTACCGGACTATATTTTTTCTTTTTTAACAAAGAAGGAAAAGTTTATAATATAATAGGATGGATTTTCATCTCGGTGTTTTTAGTTTTTGTGTTTAATAATGGAAAGCCTTACTACATGGGAGTATTATATCCTGTCCTGTTAGCTGCTGGAGTTGTCGGAGCGGATTATTTAATTGAAAAATATCTACGGAACTTTGTCAGATGGATATTAATCATTATTGTTGTTCCTTTTGCACTTATAACAGCACCTTTTTCAATTCCGATATTAAATGTCCAAGCTTTCATAAAATATTCCGAAAAATTGGGAATTAAACCGGAGAGCGGAGAAAGGTCGGAATTAGGACTGCTTCCTCAATTTTATGCAGACAGATTCGGCTGGGAGGATCTGGCAAAAAAGGTTGCTGAAGTTTATAATACTTTATCTCCTGAGGAGAAAAAAGAAACCTTAATATTCGGTCAAAATTATGGGGAGGCAGGCGCAGTTAATTTTTACAGAAAGAAATATAATTTACCTGAGGCTATTTCCTCACACAATAATTACTGGATCTGGGGTTATCCTAAAAACTTTAAAGGGAAAATATTGATTGTTATAGGCTCAAACTATAAAGATAACAGTGAATTTTTTGAGGATGTTAAGCTTGCGGCAAAGCATACAAGCAAGTACGGAATGCCTTTTGAAAACGTTGATATTTTTATTTGCAAAAAGCCTAAGATGCCGATAGATGAAATATGGGGGAAGATTAAATTTTTTATTTAAAAGTATAAGCTCCAGGATTCCTATTCATATGTCGGGGCCGACTAAAAAGTGTCATTCCGGGCTTGACCCAGAATCTAACCTTGCAATTTTGCGCTGAAAACAGATGCTGAATCAAGTTCAGCATGACAAGCTCTACTTTTTGGTCACCCCCTTGGGATTTTTACCTTTTATTTATTTTGCTAATAATATTCCACACCTAACGGTGTTCATTTTCTATGTATAATTACCAAAATATTTATTTAATTTTAACCGGTTTTTATATATCTTTTATGTCGAAATAAAGAATATTAGGAATAAAAAACTTGGTGAAAAAATTTTTGTATTTCTCATCTTCCAGCTAAACTTGTGCCGCTGTTTCCATAAAAATAATCTATCAGGGAATTATCATTCCTCCTATCTAATGGCCATCAAATGGCCTTTAAATCCATAGCACCTCCATCGCACAACTATAATTAAATTAATATTCTAAAATGATTGAAACTGAGAACGCTGGTACAAACATTGAGAGTAATAAATTATTGGCTTTGATGACTTTTTGAATTTAATTATAATTGTATACTGATTAAACAAATTATTTCCGGATTTATGAAGAAAATATTATTTCTAATTATTGTTTCTATTTATTTATTCGGCTGTTCATCATCCGTTAATACTGTTAACATGACCCCCGATGAACGTCTTAATTATGCTAAAAGTTTATATAATGATGAAGATTATCTTGATGCATTAAATGAATTTCAGTCTTTAATACTGCAATATCCGGGTAATTCCATTATTGATGATGCCCAATATTATCTGGCTATGACCAGGTTTAAAAGAGGGGAATATATCATGGCGGCATATGAGTTTAGTAAACTGGTAAAGAATATGCCGGCTAGTACATATCTAGCAGATGCTCAATTCATGCTGGCTGAATGTTATTTTGAACTTTCGCCTAATTACACACTTGACCAAAAATATACAAAAAAAGCAATAGAGGAATTCCAGGCATTTATTGACTTTTTCCCTACTAATCCAAAAGTTACCGAAGCCGAGAAAAAAATATCCGAAATGAATGATAAATTAGCACAGAAAGAATACAACAGTGCCGGGATTTATGAGAAAATGGATGATTACATTGCATCTCTAATTTATTATACGGATGTAATCGACACTTACCATGATACAAAATATGCTCCTATGGCAATGTACGATAAAATCAAAATTCTTTTAGACAGGAAAAGAAATGATGAAGCTTTAAGTGAGATGTCTAAATTTTTAGATAAATACCCGAATGATTCAAATGCAGATGAAATCAGGAAATTAAAAACTTCTCTTGAAAATAAACTCTCTGCTTCAAACCAATGACCTCAGGAAAAAAAATAAGTGAATCGATAATAATAATGACCGAGTTAGTTTTGCCGAACCATACTAACCAGCTTGGCAAGTTATTAGGTGGTCAGCTTATGCATTGGATCGATATATGCGCTGCATTGTGCGCTTCAAAGCATAACCATAGGATTTGTGTAACCGCATCTGTTGACAGAATAGATTTTCATCATCCTGTAAGTTTAGGTGATGCAGTAAGTTTAAGTGCATCTATAAACCGTGTATTTAATACCTCAATGGAGGTTGGAGTAAAAGTTTATGCGGAATCATTTAAAAAGGGTACAAAGATACATACCAATACCGCTTATTTAACTTTCGTAAGTGTTGATGAAGATGGTAAACCTACAAAAGGAATTGAAGCAATCCCTGAAACAGAGGACGAAAAAAGGAGATATGAAGAAGCACTTCAAAGGAGGGAAAATAGACTTCGGGATAGGATTACTATTAAAAGTTAGTTCAACACCTGTTGGAAAAGTATCTTCTATTTTTTTACTCACAGCATTTTTATTAAACTCATATTTTATTTTTCCACAGAATCAGTCCAGTAGTATACAGATTCCAATAAACGGATTTTGCAAGTACAGAGAATTCAAGACAAATCCCAATTATACTACTATCTTTTCTTTTAATTATAATAATGATTCCTATTCAGATATTCTGTTATACTCACCACTAAGAAAGAAAATAAATATATTAACCGGAGATGAAAATGGAGATTTTTTGAGGCAGGACAGCATAAAAGTTCCTTACCAGTTTTCCAGCATTCAAAAAATTTTTAATAGAGAAAAAGAAACAGAAAGCTATGCTTTTGCCTCAAGGAGAGACAGGACTGCCGGTATATTTCAAATTTCCAAATATAGAAAATTTTCTATCCTTTCCACTATTCAATTCACTTCATATCCGGAAAATATATCTGCTGCCGATATTAACGGAGACGGCAGAAAGGAAATATTAATATCAGGGAGTGCTTTCGATGGGCTTTCGGTATTATATCAATCGGAAAGAAATTTAATAGAAAAGAAAGTTGAAGATAAAACTACCTATACTGCAGCTATTTTTGTTGATTTAAATAATGACGGTATACCTGATATTGCGGGGTTTAATCTTATTACTAATTCCCTTGATTTTTTTTATAATTATGGAAACGGAACATTTAATAAAATCCGGTCAATCCCGATTGATGGGAAAATCAATACACTTCATTCCTTCGATATAAACTCCGATGATTATGAGGACTTAATTTTTGTAAAAAATAATGCTATAGTGATCTTTTACGGTGACTTCAGAAATTCTTTTGAAAATACTATAACTCTGAATCCGCTCTATCCTCCTGACAAAGTTATAACAGGTGATTTTAATAAAGACGGTAAAATCGATATTGCATATATCAATTATGATAAAAATATTTTATCAATATTATTCGCTAAAGGAGATGAACAATTTTACCCGGAAATTATATATTTAAGAAAGAATGATATTAAAGACATTATACCCTTTTACAGTAAATTTATAAATGGAATTGCGGGAATTACATTTAAGGGAGATCTTTTTACAATAACACGGGTATCCTCTTTTTCGGAAGATGTCCAGATAACTCTTGCTTCCGAACCCTCCGCAATAACTTTTTTTGATAAAGATGACGATGGTATTATAGATTTTTGTCTTTTAGACCAATTTACTAATTCACTTATTACTGTTATTAGAAACAGCGAAGGAATTCCCAAGGGCTATTATTCATTCCCGTTATTTCAAGAACATTCACTTGTAACTGCCTTTAATATCTCTCCGAATGTTAAAGGATTTTATTGTTATTCATACGACAAAAAATTAATTGAAGCACTTGTAGTAGATTTTAATAACGATAAAATTATCAGAAAATCAATCTATTCGCACGGCGGAATAATGGACCTTAAAGCTGTTAAAGATGAGCAGGGAAAAGTAAATATTTTTACTGCATATAGAAATAACGATAAACTTGGCATAGATATCTTTAAATATTCAGAGAATAATTATTCAAATGAATATTATGAAACTAAGCTGAAAGATTTGGCTTCGAATACAACTTTAGGCTTGGGGAAAAGGGTTAGTTTCTGGCAAAAAGCCGGTAATGAATTACTCCTTTTTACAAAGGATTTTAGTAAGCCGCAAAGCCCACTGGAAGAAAAATTTTCCTTATCTTTGCAGTCATATTTTAAAATAGTTGCTTTTACAGGAGATTTATTGAACAATGATAACGATATATTAATCAGTTTTCTAACTTCCAGGGATGATAGTTTTGCTGTAATTACACAGGATAAGACCTCTTCAATCATTAGAAAAGATACCTTAACCGGAACGTTAAATGTTACAAACAAGGACCAGCTTTTTTTAGGTGAAATGAGAATTAACGGTTTAAAAAAGTTATTTATTTATTATCCGGACAGCAGTGCTGTTTACCGGCTGGATTTTCTTAAGGATGGGAAGGAAATAATATCCACAAAAGCTGCAGCTGCTGAAGAATTAAATCATTATTTTATTAAGAATATGAATGTAAAGAATTATCATATTGTGTATACAAGAAAAAATGAAAGCCAGATTTCAATTAATAAAATAAGTCAATGAGATTAATTTATATTTTTATATTATTGAGCTTAGCCGCTGACTCTATTTTACCACAGAGCTTAAAGAAACAGGAACTTGATTCACTTTATAATGAACTGATTTATCTTAATTCATCAAGATTTAATGAAAACTCTTTTCAATCAGTTCAGGGAGAAACAAATCAATCAGTTCAGGGAGAAACAAATCACGAAAAGTGTGGATTCGGATTAATCAGTACAATAGCAATCAATTTTAATCAATTCACACTGCAGCAGCAATCGGATATAAAAAAAATTCTACAAAGACCAGTGCTGCAGGATAGTATAACAACTCAAGACGGATATTTCAAAATACATTATGATCCGGCGGGGATAAATAAGCCTTCATATAGCGGATTATCATTAAATGACTGCCTGAATCAAATATCGGAGACACTAGACTCGGTTTATAATTTTGAAATAAAATATTTAGGTTATCTTTTCCCGAATGCTAATAATTCACCTTATGATATATATATATCCAATTCAACATCGGGAAGTTATGGATATACTCAGCCGGAAAATTCAACAGGAAACGGGACATATTCTTCTTTTATTGTCATACATAACAACTACCAGAATTTTGCTACAAAAGGAATTGACGGAGCACGGGTTACTTTAGCTCATGAATTTTTTCACGCTATACAAATAGGAAGATATTTTTACAGATATGATAGTGACGGATTTTTTTATGAGTTGTCTTCCACAGCAATGGAGGATTTTGTTTACAACAGCATTAATGATTACTACAATTACTTACCGGCTTATTTTAATAATACCCAGAATTCTTTTGCATGTTCGAGCTGCGGGGGAGGAGAACAGGAATATGCACTTGCAATCTGGAACATTTTTTTACGGAACAGGTTCGGCTATAATATACTAAAAAGGCAATGGGAGCTCATGCCCCAAATGAGAGCCCTGGATGCTATTAATAACAGCATACTTCAATATAGTTCAAACTACAGAAAGGAATTTAATATTTTCGGGACATGGCTCTATTTCACCGGTTACAGGGCAGTTAACGGCAAATATTTTATGGAAGCTGCAAATTATCCGGCATTAAATTTATTTAATAAATTTGATGGTATCCCGGAAAATACATTGAACGCCACGGCTTCTCCTCTATCCGAAAATTATTTGCGGTTCATTAATAAAGTAAATAATGACAACTATGACACACTTGATGTAATTATATCTAATTCGGATTATCGAAGCGGAGTAGACAGTATGAACGGACATTTCACATTTCAGTTATCCATTGGTTACAGCCCCACTTCCGCGGATAATAATTATTTTGTCGATTTTAATTCGAGAAACTCTTCCCTATGGTCGGAAACGGTTATTTTGAATGATGAAATTATTAGTCAGGACACTACTAATCAGGTACCATCATCATTCGCAATCAACTATGCTTATCCAAATCCGTTTTTTTACAGCCGGAACAATCATATAGAAATTCCAACAACCGCCAGTAGTAGTCAAAAGGCAGATCTTAATATTTACTCAACATCAATGCGGCTTGTTTATTCCAGGGAGGATTATGTATATCTCGGGAAAAGAGGAACATATATATTGAGCTGGAACGGATTAGATTCAAACAGAGAAAAACTCCCTTCGGGAGTATATATTTATTTTACAAAAACCGGCAGCAGTACAACTTCAGGCAAAATAGTCATATTTAACAAATGATAATAACTAATAACTAAAATTACGCAGATGTAAAGATGACATCTTTAAAAGCAAAAATAATTTTCAACTTTTTATTAAAATGGAAATCAGATAAGACCTAATTTTCCAAAAATAAAGATGTCATCTTTCAAATACCGATTTTTGCTTAATTTCTGTGTTATAATTAAGAAACTCTTACTTTATAAAGATTCATGATTGATTTTTCAATTCAGGTTACAGAGTTAAAGAAGACTTTCGGCAGAAGATTAATATTTGATAATATAAATTTTTCTTTGAAGGCGAATACCATTTTCGGAATTACCGGAGCAAACGGTTCCGGCAAGTCAACATTAATAAAAATAATTGCAGGAATAAATTCTCCAACATCCGGAAAAATAATTTATAAGAACGGCGATAAAGAAATAATATCCGAAGAGCTGCATAATTACATCGGTTTTGTTTCTCCTTACCTTGTGCTTTATGACGAATTTTCTGCATGGGAAAACCTTAATTATTTTGCAAATATTAGGAACGTTCCATTTAATAAGGAAAAAATTGAACATCTTCTCAATCAATTCCTTTTATTTAACCGTAAAAATGATTTAGTAAAGACATATTCATCAGGGATGAAGCAGAGGATGAAATTTATTTTTGCTTTAATGCATTCACCAAAAATTATTCTGCTTGATGAACCAACTTCAAACCTTGATGATGAAGGGAAGGAATCTGTATACCGGATTATTGAAAATGAGGGGGAGCAGAATATTATTATTGTAGCTTCAAATGAAAAATCAGATTTACAGTTTTGTAAAGAAACATTAAAACTGGAGGAATTTAAAAATTAAATCATACTCACTTTTTCAAAAAGATTTTCATTCTGAATTGCGTACCCGTTATGCTGTTAATTCTCTTGCAATGTTTATTTTAGTTGCATTAAGCGTTATTCTATTTTCAATAGGTAATGAAAGAATAACTGCTCCATTGACCGCAGGTCTATTCTGGGTAGTAATATTTTTTACTGCTATGTCGGGTCTGGCTAGAGCATTTGTATCCGAAGAGGAGAGGGGAACATCTTTAACTCTTCAGCTTATAGCAGCTCCTTCAACCATCTTCACCGGGAAACTTCTTTTCAATTTAATTTTAGTATTTATGATGAATATAACAATTACATTATTATATTCTGCACTTTTCGAAGAATTTGTTATCAGGAACCTGGTACTTTTTATACTTACTTTTTTCCTTGGAAATATTGGAATTGCAGTCTCCTCAACGATTATTGCTGCTATTATTGCTAAAGCAGGTTCCAAAGGGACATTGTATCCTGTTCTTTCATTTCCTATTTTACTTCCTTTAATAATAACTTCTGTTAGATTAACATTATTTTCCATAGAAGGAACCACTTTCGATTCCTCTAAAGTTGAACTTTTAATAATTGCCTGTTATGATGTTATAATGGTTTCTGCATCTTATATGTTATTCGATTTCATATGGAAAGATTAATATTTATTCCTTTAATTTAATTTTTTTAAAAAGTAGATTAAAAAGTCTTCTTTAGAAAGAGATTGTTTCTTAATTAGATGGCATAACATTTGATTCTTGTATAATAAATCAACAAAATATTTATATAGCGATAACACATTTATTATGATCTGCATTATTTAATTAAAAATAAAAGAAATAACATGGCCTGGAAAATATTTTTGTTCATATTAATTGCATTTGTTTCAGTGGCTGGAATAGCTTTTCCCATTGTTGAGAATCCACATACATGGTACCAGTTTCCCCTGATTCCGGGATTGGAGCAGAATGCAAAAATAATATTCTTTCATGTACCAACAGCATGGATTACAGTAATCGCATTCTTAATGTCAACAATCTTCAGTATAAAATACTTAAGAAAGAAAAATCTGGATGATGATGCAAAATCATATGCAGCGGCTCAATTAGGAATAATATTTTGTGTATTGGCAACCATAACTGGAGCAATTTGGGCTAAATTTGCATGGGGCTCATTCTGGAGCTGGGATCCGCGACAGACAAGTATTTTTGCTCTTCTGTTGATTTATGGTGCATGGTTTGCTCTGCGCTCATCGATTGAATCGGAAGAAAAAAGAGCTTCACTTTCTGCAGTCTACAATATTATCGCGTTTATAACTGTTCCATTCTTTATTTTTATTATGCCTAGAATAATGAGCGGTCTGCATCCGGGTTCAGCTAATGATACAAATTCAGGGCCCATTGTTGATTTTAAAATGAACGGAAACATGTTATTAATCTTTTTTCTTTCGTTGATAGGATTCACAATTTTATTCTTCTGGATGTGGAATATTGGATATAAATCTTTAATTTATAAAGATAAACTTAACAGAAAATTAACTAGAGGGTAATTTGGCGGAACTTTATAGTTTTTTACAGAAAAACGCGATCTACATTGTAATGGTTATTGTACTTATCGTATGGGCAGGGGTCTTTTTGTATCTCTTAAATTTGGACAAAAGACTTAAAAATATGGAAAAAGAAATAGAGGAAAACAAACATGAAAAATAAGTATCTATTCGGCGGTGTAATTATAGTAGTGTTTCTAGGATTGATGGGGTATTTATTAACTCAGAGCAATATAAAATATGAAGATAATTTTCAAACTGTGATGAGTGTTGATAAAACCGTAAAAGCTACCGGAAGCTGGGATAAAGCAAAGAATTATGATATTGATAAACAGAAAAGGACATTCAGCTTTTTTCTTGTAGATCAGCATGGAAATGAGATGAAGGTTGTATATGACGGTACAATTCCAAACAATTTTGAGTCCGCCCAAAGTGTAGTAGTAACCGGTCGTTATGTAGACGGTTATTTCCATGCAAAAGAGATATTAACAAAATGTCCCAGTAAATATCAGAATTCTCAGATCAAATCTTCTTCCCTGTAATTAATTTCTTATTTGTAATCTTTAACAAGGCATTATAAGAAAAGGTTATGATAAGAGCGAATTTATGCATTAAATAATATAGGATATATCATGGTTGGAAGTATAGTTCTAACGATCGCACTTGCATGCAGTGCAATAGCAATGGTAATGTATTTTCTTAGCTACAGGGGATATGAGAACACAATAAACTATGGAAGGATAGCTTATCATACAATGGCAATGATGGTTATAGTAGCATCAGCATTGTTGTGGTACGCAATTATTAATCATGATTACAGCTTCAAATATGTTTATGAATACAGTGCAAACAATCTGCCGTTCGGATTTTTAATAGCTTCTTTTTGGGGAGGTCAGGAAGGAAGCTTTATGCTATGGCTTCTTTTAAGTTCAATCGTTGGAATTGTACTGCAGTCGTATACATCTAAAAGAGGAGATCTGGAAAAAAGGGTAATGCCCATTTTTACACTTCACACAACATTTCTTTTAATAATGGTATCACCTTTATTTAAGAATCCATTTGCTTATATCTGGTCCGAACCTTTTTTTATAGCCACCAACCATATAAATGCGACATTTTTGAGTCAGCCATGGATGCAGAGTTTTATATTTAGTGACGGTTCATCGGGGCAGAATTTTGTAAAAATAAGTCAGGCTCTCTATACTACTCTTGCTTCAGGAGGGATTCATATGAGTCAATTTATTATTGACGGTAAAGGTTTGAACCCGCAGCTGATGAATTTCTGGATGCAGATCCATCCGCCTATTCTATTTTCAGGTTTTTCCATGGCTACAGTACCTTTTACATTTGCAATGGCTGCAATGTTGAAAAATGATTACAGGGATTGGGTAAGACAATCATTCCCTTGGGTTTTAGCTGGAGCGGGAATTCTAGGATTAGGAATAATGCTCGGCGGTTACTGGGCTTATGAAATGCTCGGATGGGGCGGATATTGGGCATGGGACCCTGTAGAAAATTCGAGTTTAATTCCATGGCTTGTCGGAGTTGCTGCAATTCACACACTTCTTGTTCAAAGAAAAACTCAATCAAAAGGGGGGATAGGGAAGTATGCGAAGACAAATTTAATCCTGTGTATAATGGTTTATATACTGGTATTATACTCAACATTTCTTACAAGAAGCGGGGTGTTGGGAGATGCATCCGTACATTCCTTTGTTGATCCGGGAATGCTTGTATATCTCTTCCTGCTTATATTTATCGGTACCTTCATTTTACTTGGATTTGGGACATTACTTTACAGGTGGAAATCTTTAAATATAGAAATTTCGAGGGATGAAGGTTTACTTTCAAGAGACCTGGCTTTATTTACAGCCGCGATAGTTTTATGTTCATCAGCTCTTGTTGTTTTAGTAGGAACATCTTCGCCGATTTTCGGAAGCTCGGTAGATAAATTCTTTTATAACCAGATGCATGTTCCGATTGCAATAATTATTGGTCTTCTGAATGGCTTAAGCCTTCTCCTAAAATGGAATCATACAAAGGGAGAAGATATTGTAAAGAAATCATTATTTTCTGTCTCAGCAGCCATAGTAGTAACTGCCTTAATAGTCTTATTCGGCGGTATAAGCGATATTATGATGATTATCCTTTCTTTTTCTGCTGCTTTCGCTCTCTTTGTTAATGTTGAAATTGCTTTTCAAATAATAAAAGGGAACATGAAAATGATCGGAGCTTATATAGCTCATATCGGTATAGCTGTATTCCTATTAGGAGTAATTGGTTCCGCAGCATACAGCAAAGAAATTAATATCGATCTGATTAAAAATGTTCCTCAGGAAGCTTTTGGATACCAATTAACTTTCACGGGCTACCACCCAATCGAAAATAATCAGAAATATGCCTTCAGTATTGATATGAAGAAGGGGAATAAAAGTTATGAAATTTCTCCTGTTATGTACATTAGCGATTACAGCAATGGCTTAATGAGAGAGCCAGCAATTCTTACTTTATGGCAGGCGACTATACTATCTCCTTTTACAAAAGACATATATATTTCACCGCTCGGGTATGAAGATAAAAACAGTGAAGATGCCGGACAAACTGCCTCTTTAAAAATCGGGGACAAAATTAACTTTAACGGGTCTGAAATTGTATATAAAGATTTTGTGAAACCTGATATGAGTGTTATGATGAGCGGCGGGAATTTCCAGATGGGGACAGATTTAACCATTTCCAAGAATGGTAAAACCTATAGTGCAGAACCCACTATTAAGCGGGATGAAAAAGGATTTTCATATATTCCGGTTACACTTGAAGAGGCGGATATAAAAATCGAATTAAAAAAGATAGATCCTTCCACTCAAAAAGCAGATTTTGTATTGACTAAGCTGGATACAAAGAAAAGCTCAGCGTCTCCAAAAGAAGTGTTAACAGTAGAGGCAAGTGTTAAGCCGTTTATCAACTTCGTTTGGGGAGGGGTTCTGATAATGGTATTCGGATTCTTCATTTCGGTAGCGAGAAGGTTGAAAGAATCCTTAATCAAGTAAATTTTTCAACCTCCGGGGTTTCTAAAACCCCGGAGGTTTATTCCATAATTATCAATGCAAGCAAAAAATCTTATTTGATGCATATTAAAAGGGGCCATGGAACATTAGAAGACCAGGATAATTCAGGGTGATTTCTAATATATATTCTGGTTGAAGGGCCTCCGTCAAAATCTATAACATTTAATTCCTTTTTGAAAATTCCTGTTGATATAAGCATTTTGCCGAGTTCTGTAAGAGTGACAAAGTCTAAAGTTATAATTACATAGAATTCATTACTATTAACAGTTGCAAAAGTTGTACGTCTAGCCTGGCGGTTTCCATTGATTGATAAATTAATACTGGACGTATCAACCTGATTATCTTTTATTATCTGTGGTCCTGTTTGAATAACAAGATCATAATCCCTGGTTTTATCAAGCTCATTCAAACTAAAAAAATCAACAATATTTCTCTTTGAGTTATATGCAAATAAACGCGAAAGCTGTCTATCATCTTTTATATCTTCATAAATATTATTAGTTATTTTAAGATATCCAGAATGTTTATAATGAATTCCCGTATGTGCGGAAGAGTCATCATATAATTCATCAAAAAAAGACCCGTTAACAATTAATGAATAACCGCTGTCATTAGCGATCTGTTCAAGTGAATTTACAGGCCGCTGTGAATATAGGTATGAAGAGATACGGGGAATTTTTACAATTGTTGTAGAATATTTATCGATCTTAAATATAGTTAGATCACCATCTTGAATTACCTTAATATTTAAGGTTGTATCAATTTCAGCTTCTGTAAACAAATTGTTTTCGGAGCCTGCTCCTTCTTTACAGCTAAAAAGAATTGAAATCAAAATTACTATAAATAATAAGCCTGACGATTTTTTCATACCTAAATGTAAGGAAAAATCTTTTAACAATAATAGAGAGTCTGTGTGAATGACATTAACCTTAAAACCTACGATATTTGGTATGGTTTTTAAAGGGTTGAGGAATGATTATTCATTATATTAAAATTTGTATTGTAAATTAATTGTTTTCTAATCCTAATTTATTCTTTTGCTTGATCCCTTTCTTTCTTTTCCAGGAGTTTACCCATCTCTGCGGAAGTTTCTTCTTCATTTGATTTATTTTCCATATCTTTATTGAGTCTGATGCTGTTTTCAAAGAGTTCTTCAGAAAGCTGAAAATTATTTAAATTGTTTTGAATCATTCCTTTGATTTTATATATATCCGCGATAGAAAGCGTATCATTGATTTTGTATGCAATTTCCATTGCTTTATCCGTATATGCATCAGCTAAGGAATAGTTTTTTAAGCTTGTATAAATGAATGCTTTTCCAATATATGCAACCGCACAATTTGAAAGATAATCGTTTGCCAGAGAAATTGTTATACATTTATTAAATTCATCAAGAGCAGCATCAAATTTTTCCAGGCGGGTGTATAACATTCCTATATTATGATATACCCGGGATAAGCGGCGGGTATCATTTAATAGTTCAAACTTTTCAACAGATTTTTTGCAGTTCCAGATAGCTTTTTCATAATTTCCCTGGATTGCATTGATAATTCCCAGATTAGTTAAAATCATGGCATGCGATGATAGATCATTTTCACCATTGAGATATGTCAAGGCATTTTCAAAATGTTCTTGTGCTTTTTCAAATTCACCCTTTTCCCCGTAAAGCGTACCCAGCATGTTTTCGCATTTTGCTATGCCTGATTCATCGCCAATTGATTTGAAAATATTCATCGCTTCGGAGAGATAATAGCTGCTGTCCTCCCAATATGCTTGCGACCAATAAATTCTTGAAATCATTAAATTTGTTTCAGCAAATATTGACGGGTAATTTTGAGAGTTGATTTTGTCTAATTGATATTCAGCTATCTCAAGAGAATATGTATTTTCTCCTACAAAAAGCATCAGCTGCGAAAGATCCAGTATCAATCTATAATATTTCTCTTCCTCTAAGAGTTTTTCACAATCTATAATTATTTTATCTATGATTAGGCGATAGTTAATCCCTTCCGGCAGATTATAACTTACATGTTCTAATTCCAATTCAGAAAGTGAATTATTTACATTTCCGGTGCAGGAAATATCTTCTTTAAGAACCTTAATGAAATTTTCAGTGTCATTTTCAGGCAGATAATTGCTGATCAGGTTTCTTATATCATTTTCAATATGTGAGAAATTATTATCCATTTTCTTATTTATGCTTTACATTCCCATATTAAAATTTAAAGTTTCCTCAATCTTTTTAACTTTCATAGCATCTTTTATCTTTTTATAAAAATCTAATGCGCTTTTTAAATAAAAACTTTTCGATTCAAAATTTTTTAAATCATCATAAAGCATACCCAGTTCAATACATGTTTCAGCTATATTCAATTCATTTTTTAATGTAGTATTTATCCTTAGGCTGTTAAGCAAATAATTCTCAGAAATATTAAAGTTTTTCAATTCTCTCTCAATAGTTCCTTTAACCTTATAGATATCGGCAATAGTAATTTTATTATCGGTAGAATGACTTATTTCAAGTGCTTTTTCCGCAAACTCAGCAGCATAATGGAAAGCTTTCAATGGAATTAAGGCCCTGGATTTTGCGAGATAAAACATACATAAAATTGAAAGGAATCTATTTTTCTTTGTAATTTCGATTCCTTCATCAAAAGCAGAGATTGCAGCAGAATAATTTTCTTTTTCAAAATATACCATCCCTAAATTGAGAGTAACATTTGCTATATTCTTATAATCAGAAAGTTCTTTAAATATTTTCAGAGCATTATTTAAGCGGAAAAGTGCATCATCAAAATTCCCCTGGATATTATTTATTATACCCAAATTAGCTTCTACGTTGGCTGCCATTTCAGAATTCTTTTCAGGATTCATTAAGATCAGACTTGCCTCAAAATGTTTTTTGGCATTTTCTATATCACCAAGCTCTCCAGAGATAGAACCTAATAAATTCTCACATTTTGCCATTCCATAATTATCATTGGCCTGGCTGAAGATCGATTGTGCTTCTGCAATTGCAGACAGGCTTCTTGACCAGCTTCCCCTATTGATATATACATTTGCTAATCCCAATAAGGATTCTGCTTTATAAATACTTAAACCGGAACTTTTTATCTTTGCTTTTTTAAAGATTTCGGCGGCTAAATTTAATTTGCCGCCGGAAATACATACTTTCCCAAGTTCTAACAAAAACTTACAGAACTTATTAGTCTCTAATTTCTTTTCTGAAAATGTTATTGTTCTATCTATTTTGATTCTTTCATTAAAATTATCAGCTTTTATTTTCAGTTGGTCTCTGTAGAAATTATTAATCTTTTCATCTATTCCGTTAACTCCGGTTTCATGATGTATTAAGTTGACATTAAAGTCGCTATAATTATTATCACCTAGATAATCTTTCAGCAGCTTGTCTAATTCAATATCAAATGTAGAATTCGGAGTTGACATCTTTTTTTTCTATAAAAAATTAGTTAATAAATCCCCATCGTGAAAAATGAGGCAGCTGGGCATCGATTATTTGTAATTTACCTGACTGTTTTTCAACATAAATACTCTGATATTTTGCTTTATAATATTTGCCGTCAGGTGCCATATAAACGAAGCTTACATTAGAAGGATCAACGTTGCTCAGATCAACACCCATAATAGTTAAATTATAAATTACAGGTTTTGCCCAGGTACCGGAAGGCGAAAATGAAGCAGTGCCAAACTGATCATTAATCAGACATAGAAACATATCTTGAACCGGTAAAAGAATACCGCTGGAATCTTGCATTAGCAGTAATAGAAATCCATCCGAAAGGACCGCCTGCATAGCCGGTATTAATCTCTAATAAAGATTCCTGATCACCGTAGATAGTTTTACCAACAAAAATATCTTTTTTGAGAGCCAAATCATCAGAAGAAGGCAGGGTAATCCAATTCGGATTGCTGACTTGCTCATCAGTATTTATTGAATTATTAACTGGTGAAACCATATTTGATTCATCAGTGCAGCCAATTACAAATAAGGCTAAAACCATTAGCATTGATAAATATTTTAACATCTCTTTCTCCTTATATTTTTTTTAACATTTTACAAACTGTGTATTTCATTATTCAACGCTGATACCATATAATAATTAGTAATTATTACTTGATGATTTTATTTGTACGATATTATCAGTAAATAATTCTTAGCGGTTTAGTAAGAATTACTGTTTTATTTTTGTACTATGTTTTATAATGATGCATTTTGTTCAAAAATTCTATTTTTAATCATTTTTGCAATAAAAAGTAATTGTTTAATAAGCTGAATAACCAAGAAATGCAAAAGTGTTTGATTTTGGAATAATTTTTAATTTGTTTTTTTTGAATATGAAGGAATAATTTTTATAACTTTGCTATAGGCTAAAGAAAAAATTTTATCAAAACTCCTTTTTAAGAGGATTATTTAATTTATGAAAGAAGAGGTGGATGGATTCTTTAGCTCATCTGAAGAAAATCCCGAAAATTATAAATCTGAGTTTTTTGATTCGGAACATTTTCCTTCGGGATTTCTCGTCTTAAACCAGGAAGAAAAAATAGTTGATATAAATGGTTTTGGTCAATCTTTAATTGGTAAGAAGAAAAAAGAGCTGCTAAATCAAAAATTCTCAGATTTTATTTTTGAGAAGGACATAAGGATATTTGAGAAGATTTTAAATAAAGCTTCCGAAAGTTCACAGCCCCAAATAGAGGAAATCAGGATTAAAAAGGCTGTCGATAATTATCTCCCTTCATTAATTATGATTAAATGCCATGTATTACAACATGCACAAAAAAAATTTTACTTTTTATTTATCATTGATTTTACGTTGCAAAAAGTAAAAGAAGAAATAATTAAAGATAGTGAAGCAAGGTTTGAGAATATAGCAAACACAGCTCCGGTAATGATCTGGATTGCCGACGTAAGCGGATTGTTCAGTTTTGTTAATAAAATCTGGCTTGAATATTCAGGTAAAGGGATAGGGGAACAATTAGGCATGAATTGGTTGAAATATGTTCACTCTGATGATGTGGAAAATTTATTAAATAAATATAGTGATGCCATTAGGACTAGAAATCCTTTTACATTCGAATTTAGACTAAAAAACAGAGAGGGTAAATACGAGTGGATGATGATTAAAGGAACACCCCGATTAAGTAGTGATAGTATTTTTATGGGATTTATCGGTTCATGCACTAATATTAATGCTCAAAAAGAGTTTGAAGAGAAGATAAAAAAAGTGAACTCCGAGCTCATAGAGATTAACGCTGCTAAGGATAAATTTTTTTCAATTATATCACATGATTTACGGAGTCCATTGGGGGGATTAATGCAGATTCTTGAAGTTCTTGAAGATTCTTACGATGTTCTTGATGAAAAAGAAAAATTTCATATTATTACTGAAGCTGCAGATGCATCAAAAATGGTATATACACTTATGGAAAACCTTCTTGAATGGTCAAGAATCCAAACCGGAAGAATTCCTTTTAATCCTGAAAAAATTGAACTTCTTCCTATATTAAGGGGAATTGAATCATTATACTCTCAAAATTTAAAAAATAAACAAATTACTTTAACTATAAAGGTAGAGCCAGGTATATTCTTAAACGCTGATATTAAAATGACAGATACTATTTTTAGAAATCTTGTTTCAAATGCAATAAAATTTACAAATCCCGGTGGTTTAATTTTAATTTCATCAAAATCAGACGGAAAATGGATTACTATAAATGTTAAGGACAGCGGGGTAGGAATTGAGGGAGAGAATTTGGATAAGTTATTTAGAACAGAAGTAAGCTATTCTACAGAGGGAACCGGAAAAGAAAAAGGTTCAGGTTTAGGTTTGGTGCTTTGCAAGGAATTAATTGAAAAACATGGTGGCAAAATCGGAGTTGAAAGCAAAAAAGATTATGGCACTAATTTTTATTTTACACTCCCTACAATGCTATAATTACTGTATTTAAAAGAACTGTGTTTAAATTTGAAGTACAATTTTTTTACTGTGACAAATCTGACCCTAAAAGTGCATACTACGAAGGCGGTTTTTAGTTTCAAGAGAATTAACATACCCTATTAAATTTTTTAGAAAAGCTCTCATGTACGCCCTATACAAGTGTATCCTATTACAATTTTATATGTTGTAACACAATGATGCTGGACTATAGCACTTAATTTTAGCTAGGTGCTGTTGAAAAAACCGCTTCTTTCCCACCCCTTCATCCCAGCCTCTGTATCTTAATATCAACAGAGATGAGGAATTAACTGATATAGATAAGATGATTAAAGAGTTTTAAGATTTATTAGGACACAGCTGAGGACTCGTTTGCTCCTGTTTTCGCATTCATGAAAGTTCTCTTCTCTTCTCTCAATCTATTTAGTCTCATTGAGTTAGTTCTGAATTTGGGTATGAAAATAGAGAGAAAGTAACTCCTTATTATGTACCACCAAAAGCTCCTTTCAAGAAGAACAGGATCTATATTATGTTCAATTTCCTTGTGAGCTTCAGGAACTTTACTCCAATGCAGTCCGGCTTTATGATGGTGTATTGTATGATAGCCATTATTAAAAAGAAGAAAATTTAGAAAACCTGTAAAATTTCTGGAATGATTCCACTCGGATTCTTCATTGGCGTGAACATGCTGCACGTAATTGAAAACTAAAACACTGAAGAGAGATACCTGTTGGGGTATAATAACAAAAAGTAATGCTTTATGCCAATCAATTAATAAAGCTATAGCTACCCATAAAATAAGTACGGCGTATTGTGAAATGCTCACCCAATATTTCTCTTTGTTCTTTGCTTTCATCTCTTTCAAATAGATGAAGATTGCCTTTTGCTGATAATATCCGCTTATAGTCGGATATGAAATGAGAGTAAGAAAGTTATTCTTTTCACTTATCCTGTATGTTATAGAATCATCGCCTTCGCGATTATTAAAACGGTGGTGATTTTTATTGTGTGTAGGTATCCATGCAAATATTGGAAAACCATAAAACACAGTTAGCCACCAACCGGTAAGTATATTCAGGTTTTTAGATTGCCACATCGGAAGGTGGTTGTGATTATGTGTCATTACAGATACTGCAACTGACATAAATAAATACCATGCATAGATGAAAGGGTTAACACCAATCCAAACCCATTGTATAATTAACATGATGGTGGTAGTAAATATATAGAGAAGACTCTTAATGTCTGCCTTGTTTTTTAACTTCATATTCATTTAGATAATCACTTTAATTTATAAAAAATATTAAGTTTAATCATTATTCTAACATATTAAATTTTGCTTCAATTATATACTTATATATACTTATCATTTTTACTAAATGCAATTAAGAATCATAGTATCTTAAAACAGCCTCTATAAGTCTTATACATTAAAAAATTCATTATGACTCTATCTCTTCAAAAAATTTTTCTCTGTATTTAGTCTTGAGTAAATATATTATTATTATTTAGTAAATAAAACAATACATCAAAAGTATGAAATATGGATTAATCCATTTGATGTAGCAGATTGACTACATTAAAATAAAATCTAAGCCCAATAAAAGCAACCATAATTCCTATAAAAGCGTAGCATCAGCACGATTTTTAGGAATTAGGTTAGAGAGTGATTTTAACTTTTATTAGAACTACTTTAAACAAGAACCTTTAACCGGAGCACCCAATCTGGAAATCTCAAAAATTCAGAAACATTAAACCACAATGGGATTTTTTAATTTTCTTTAAAATATTTCGGTATATCTTTTTCACATCTTCAAGATTCTTAGAATCTATATTCATTCCTAATCGAGAAAAAATAACGGCTAAGCTAGTTTTAATGTATTCTTTTACATCTAGATCATTTTTATTCTTTGAAGTTTTTTTATTTATATTTTGTCTAATATCTTTAATAATTTCATCAAACCCTTCCGGAATTTTAGGTAGGTTTTCTTGCTTAAAAAATGAAATAACTGATAATATTGTTAGTGCTGCCTTATAAGTTAGAAACTTCTGCCATAAACTTAAAATTTTTTGGTTAGCAAGATAAGAAATTGATACTATAAATAAATAAATAAGGAAAGGTTTGAGTTGAATATTATTAAAAAGTTATTTGATAGGACATATTTAAAAAAAGTATGCGGTGCTGCTAAACCGCATACTGCTAAGTGCTAACCGGGTGATTCTGGTTAACGTTATTTTTTCCCGGAATTCTGATTTCTTTTTCCTTTTGGCCCTGTACCATCACACGTACCTGTACCGAAACCTGACCCATAACCTGTTCCATCTTTAGGGCCTACTCCGCTGTTTCCCGTACCATCACCAGTACCAAATGCTCCCTTTCCGACATTATTTTTACTCATATTTCCATGCATAAATTTTTTCCCGCTTCCATCCATAGGTTTCACATAATCAGGGTCCTGTCCATTTGGAATACCATCACCATCATTATCAAAACCGTAGCCGGTTTGAAAGTTATCACATATACCATCGCCATTTAAATCTACAAATGCTTTCCCTGATTTATTCACTTTTGTCTGTGCGGGCACATCTAATGATGTAAAATAAAACGACAGGGCTAAAACCAGTGAAAATATTAAAGTTAATTTTCTTCGTCTCATGATATTGCTCCTTCTATTTTTTGGGGTTTAATTGTTTCAACACATGATAGTCAATCAATGTGCCACATAAATTAATCTAAAATTATAGATTATTATTAGTCAGTCATGATAAATCCGACTATAAAGACGATTTTGTCGACTTCCTTGTCGAAAAAAATATGGAATCTTACTCGATTAATAAGAATCAAACCAAATGAATTATTAAATTTACTATTAGGGTTTTCATAATTTTCTAAATGATAAAAAAAATTAAATCTAATCCGGGAATCATAGTTTCGATTTCAATAATCATCGGGGTCATTATGATTGCCTCCGCTTATCTGGAATTGAAACAAAGTAAAGATGAAGTATTTCATTTACTTAACGAACATGCATCGTCATTAATACAAACGGTTTCACTCAGTACTATAAATACTCTGAACGCGGGTTATGAAATCGAAGATTTAATTATTGAACGCTTATTTAATAATGCCTGGTTAATTAGAAATTTAGACAGCCTTAATTTATTATCTCAAAAGAAACTTATTGGAATTGCTGAAACTAATAATCTTTTTAGGATAAATATTTTTGATAAAAAGGGGAATAGAATTTTATCTAATAGGGTTTCAATACAAAATCATTTTCATCCTGAAGGAATTGTAAACAGGTATGAAGAATTAGAACCAATCCTTACTAATAAAACCGATAGGCTGATAATCGGTTTAAAGGAAGCAGAATATTCTAATGGTCAACGATATGCAGTAGCGATTGCAAGAGCTAACAATAATGGTGCAATAGTAATTAACCTTGATGCAAATGATTTTTTAGAGTTTAGAAAGAAAATCGGAATTGGAAAAATTATACAAGATATAGCAGATAACCCTGGAATTGATTTTATCGCACTCCAGGATACTATCGGAATAATTGCGGCAAGTAAAAATGTTAAACATTTGTCCCCTATTACAAATGACAGTCTTTTAATTGAAGCTGTGCGAAATAATAAAATATATACCCGGATTGCAAATTTTAATAATCAAGAAACTTATGAAGTAGTTAAAAGATTTATAAAGGGTAGTGAAGTTCTAGGAATTTTCCGTGTGGGATTATCTTTAGATGAGGTTCGAAGCGTTGAAAGTAGGATGAACCGTAGAATAATAATAATTTCAGTTGTTCTTTCAATGATAGCAATTATAATTTTGAGTATTTTGTTTATATCACAAAACTTAAAAATGATTTCAAATGACTTTAAGAGCTTCAAAACTTTGACAGGTTCTGTACTTGAAAATATGGGGGAAGCTGTAATAGTCTTAAATAAAGAATGGAAGATTATTTTATTTAATAAACAATCTGAAGAATTATTTAATACAAAAGCCGGCGAGGCAATAAATAATGATATTTCTGAAATAGCAGGTAGAAAATTGGATTTTATAAAACCTGAAATAAAAGGATTGAATAAGAATAAATATTTTGAAAAAAATATTGAATTAAATAATCTCAAAAAATATTTGTCCTTCAGTATTTCATCACATCAGGATGGAAATGGAGCAATAGAAAACAATACCATAGTTATTAAAGATTTAACCGGACAAAAAATCATGGAAGAGCAAGCTGAAAGAAATGAAAAACTCTCTGCAATGGGCAAGCTTGCTTCCGGTGTTGCTCATGAAATTAGGAACCCTATAAATTCAATAGGAATGATTGCCCAGAGATTGAATAAAGAATTCGTACCTAAGAATGATGAAAGTGAATATCAAATTATTACAAAAGTATTGAAAGATGAAGTAACCCGGATTAATAAAATTATTTCTCAATTCCTTAATTATGCAAAACCTCTTGAACTTCAAAAAAGAAAAATTAATGCAAAAGAATTTTTTGATGGTGTTTATCATTTATTCATTGATCAGGCAAAGGCAAAAGGGATAAAATTTGAATTGTTTAATCATCCGGATAATGAAATCTGTTTAGACCCTGAATTGATAAAACAATCTTTAATGAATATAATACAAAATGCTTTTGACGCTGTTAACGGTAATGGAGTTGTAACTTTAGATTATTATATTGATAAGAACTCATTCATAATTGACATCAAAGATAACGGGAAAGGGATAAGTGAAGAAAATAAAAAGAAAATATTCGATTTATATTATTCAACAAAAAAAGATGGGAATGGTTTGGGGTTGAGTATTTCCCAAAAAATAATATCACAGCATGACGGTACAATCGAGATAGAAAATAATTTGCCTGAAGGCTCCATTTTTAGAATAAAAATTCCACTACAATGAAAAACATCAGCATACTTTTAATTGACGACGAAAAAAATCAATTGGAACTTTTAACCGGATACCTAAAGAAAAAAGGCGCTAAAATTTTTTCTGCTTCATCCGGTAATGAAGGGATTGAAATAGTTAGAAATACATTAATTGATATTATCATTTCAGATTTTAAAATGCCTGATAAAACAGGTTTGGAAGTTCTGGAAGAAGTAAGGAAAATAAACCCGGAAATAGATTTTATAATTGTTACAGCTTATGGAACTGTGGAAGATGCTGTAAAAGCTATAAGAAATGGTGCCTATGATTATATATTAAAACCGGTTGATCTTGATGAACTCGATTTAATAATCGACAGGTTATTGGAACATAAAAACTTGAAATCAGAGAATGAAATACTAAAAGCTCAACTTAAAGAAAAACACAAAATTTCTTCAATCATTTCCAACTCGCTTAAGATGGAAGAAGTTTTAAGTATTGCATCGCGTGCAGCGGAAAGTAGAGCTACTATTTTGATAACGGGAGAAAATGGGACAGGTAAAGAAATTCTTGCCAAAGCAATTCATTATATTAGTCCAAGAAGAGATAAACCATTTATAGCTGTAAACATCCATGCCCTATCTGAAAATCTCCTGGAAAGCGAATTGTTTGGACACGAAAAAGGTTCTTTCACAGGTGCCGAAAAATTAAGGAAAGGCAGGTTTGAGTTTGCAGATAAGGGGACAATTTTTCTTGATGAAATCGGTGAAATATCAACTTCAACACAGGTGAAGCTTCTAAGGGTATTGCAGGAACAGCAGATAGAAAGAGTCGGCAGTATAGAAACCATTGATATTGATGTTCGAATTATTGCTGCAACAAATCAAAATTTGGAGAAAAAAATTAAAGAAGGTACTTTCAGGGAAGATTTGTTTTACAGACTTAACATTATTTCGATTCATATCCCTCCCCTTCGAGAGAGGAGAGAAGATATCCTCCCGTTAGCTGAATTTTTTATTGAGAAATATTCAAAGGAAAATAATAAACAGAAATTTGAGATTAGTAAAGAAGCTGCAGATTATTTATTAAAATATAGTTATCCAGGAAATGTAAGAGAGCTTGAAAATATTATCGAAAGAGCTGTGGTCCTGGCACGAGGAGATATCTTAACTCTTAGTGATTTACCAATGAATGTTAAAGGTTTTAAAACCGAAGAAAAGATCTCTGATTCAGTTTCACTATCTTTAATTGAACAAGTTGAAAATCTTGAAAAAAGGTTAATTTACGATGCGTTAATAAACAGCGGAGGGAACCAAACAAAAGCTGGAAACCTTTTAGGAATTACGGAAAGAAACCTGAGATATAAGATCAATAAATACGGTATTAAAAATAGGGCTTAATTATTTGTTCTCTCACATCTAAAATCTTTCGAATTTATTTTTTTTATCAATTAAATTATATCACACGATAGGAAAATTATGTTATACTAGATAAAAATGTAGAGACTAATTCACAATCCCCAATTAAAACCAATCGACAATAAGTTATTATTGTAATTATAAAACATATCGTTCGATTTATTATGGATATAATTCCAATTTAATTCCAGGGACAATCCGCTAATTAAATTGTTTAAATAAAACTCCATTGCAAAAGCTGCCGCAATTTGGTCATCCTTTCGCATAATTTCAGTATCATATCCTTCTGCATCCGGTACCGGAATATTAGAAAAATTCTTTTTTGAATAAATAATTTCAACTTTTGTTAAAACGCTTGCTGATAAATATTTTGCTAAAGATAATCCAAAATCATACCCATCGTTTGAATACAAATCATTAAAAATTTCTTCTTCGTAAAAGATAAAATCATTATAGCTCAAATATCTGGCTGCATCCTTTAGATTTTTTTTGAGAGATGCATAACCGCTTATTCCGGTATAATCGTCAATTGACTGGGAAATATTAGCAGAAACACCAAATTGTGAATTTGTATGTGCATCAATAGAAGTGGCGATATTTTCCCGGTACACTTTAAGATTGTATTTTAGACCTAGAGTTATAGTTGTTTTAGTTTCGAATGAGACAATTCCTGTAATAAAGGATTTATGTTCGTAATGTGAAAAGATATCAAAATTTTTATAACTGTTTATATTAAAAATATATCCTAGTAAAATATTTTTATTTTCGGATAAAGTATGTCTATAGTTTGCATAGGCTGAAAGTTGATTGAAATCAAAAAGGACAAAGTCTTCCCTGTTATTTCTCCAGGCATAATTAATTCCAATATTCATAGGGTTATCATTGTCTGAAAATATATAAGTATCTACTACTCCGATTTTATGAGAACTGGAAGACTTGAATATATTTTTTTGGTAATAACTAATATTTCCCGAATAATAGAATTGTAAATTATTAAAATCACTCTCAAAATTATAACCGCTATTTAATGAAAGACTATTTATAAAATCTTCAACTTTATAACTGTTGTTATAAATGTTATCATCATAATAGTTTTCAGTATATGTCTCCAAAGAGATTTGAGGGAAAGTGGCCTGAGAAGATAAGGATATAAAAAATAAAGATATTAGAAATGAAGGGATTATATTATATTTATTGTTTCCCATTCCCCTTTTTTCCTCCCTGGTTTCTTTGCATATGCCTTCTTTGTGCCTTTTCAAAGCTCATTCCTTTTACACGTTGATCACAGATGCCATCACCGTCTTTATCAATGAATGCATCTATCTTCCCTTTTCTTCTTCCGTAGTTTTCAGCTTTTTTTTCACTTACTTTTGTTGCTTCTTCTACAGCAGGTTTCTTTTGATTTGTATTTAAAGAATCAGGTGCTGCAGAATATGCTAGAGAATAATAAAATAACACAATAATAATAATTACTAAAGATTTCATGATCTTCCTCCGCCTTGGTTAAGTCAAATCAAGTGCCGTAAAATTGTTTTAGTTACTGAAGCTACGCATGTATAGAGATGATATCTTTTTATAACAAAAATGAATATCAAATTCGAAAGAAATATCTATTTTTTTAATGAATTGTTAATAAAAAAGTAAAGATATCATCTCTCAATTCTTTATAATTGAATAACTCCGGTTATAAAATCAAATGATCCTTTTAAATTAAATATTAAAATAAAACGACAATATTGACGTTTTATTCGACATATTAGTCGAAACAATGTTTGTTATAAAACTAGATTAATCCTTGAATTATCAAATTTTTAGTTTTATTAATAACTTCTACAGCTATTCATCTCTAAATCTGCCGCATTGAATTTATAAGTATAATTTATTTTATTTTATTTAGTAGTTCACGCTCTTTCTCTATCGGGATTATATGTTCAGGGAATTTGATTGTGTGAAAGTTTATTAAAATTGTTGACTTTATCAGCCGTTTTATCATCCATTAGCTCTAGAAATTCCTGTAATGCCTTTAAAACCTTTTTATTTTTCAAAACATCTTGTATTGACTTAGCGATTTAGTTAAATTCGTTTCTACACCTTCTAATCTATCAAGAAGATGAAGCAATTATAATTATTCTCAATTTATTTCAGAGGTATGTATGTATCAAGTAAAAATATTATCAAAAGCAGGCAAAATATTTTTTGTCCTATTTTTTTTAATTACTCTTTCTTTAAAAGCCCAGATTGCTGGTGAAGAAGAAGAATTGTCTCCTGCTAATCCCGTTGCAGTTCCAATTACAGAAGGAGAATTGATTAAATCAATATCGGTTCATGAGCTTGAACATCCTTATTTATTTTTTAATAACCAGGATAAACAAGCTATAATAAGTAGAATCAAAAACGATCCTGAGTCCGGACACATTTTTGCTGCATTAATAGCTAATGGTCACCGTTTCCTTCATGTTCCAATACAAAATCCGGAACCACCCCATCCAAAACATAATAGGTATCTTGGTGAGGATCCTGCTTCTCAATATGAAGATGATATAATGCAGGGAGCAATTACTCTAGCTTTTCTTTATCAAATCACAGGGGATACAACTTATGCAAATAAAGCTATTGCATTTGCAATGGATATAGCGGATTGGCCAACTTGGGTGGACCCTGCACATCGTTTTGATGTTATCTATTCACGTGTTTGGCCTTTTAATGTTCCGGATGACAGGGTTGACTTCTCTTATGGTGAGATAGCTACGCATAAAGCCCTGGCACTATCGATTGCTTATGATTGGATATATCCTGTATTAACAAGGCCTGAAAGGGATAAAATTAGAAATGGACTCATGGAAAAAGTTATTACAAATGTCCGCGGTAACTATAATTACTTTTGGTGGTCAACCGCTTATAAATGCAACTGGTCGGTACTTTGCTATTCAAGTATGGGTTTGGCTGCTTTTACGCTTTTAAAAGATAATCCTGAGCTTCTCGATATTGTTGCAGAAGTTCATAATCGCATTGATACAACTTTTAGTTATATAGGTAAAGATGGGGGATGGCAGGAAGGACGTGGATACTATGCCTATATGATGGGCGAAGGTGTTTATTTTATGGATGCTTTGAAACGTCTAACAAATGGAAAATATGATATGTTTAAAGATAAAAATGTTGCCGATCATCCTCTTGATTTTGAATTATACGGTTTAACAGCAAATTTTGAAGATGGTGGCGGAAGCCCTGTTGGTCCAACTTACTCGGTTAATAAACTGGTTGAAGAAACTGGTAACAGTCTCGGTGCCTGGTACCGTGAAAAATACCTTAATAGTGATCTTAATGTATTCGAAGTAATCTGGCCAAAACCGGATGTTAAACCGGTTGCTCCGGAACAAAAATCAAAGCTTTTCAGAACTGTTAACTGGGCTATACTAAGAAGCAGTTTTACTGATTCTTCAACAGTAACCGTCGCTTGTAAAGCCGGTTATAATGATGACCCTCACCATGGACACCTGGATTGCGGACAATATGCAGTAACATGGTATAATGTCCCATTTATTAGAGATCTGGGCAACGGAGTGTATGATGAACTTTATTTCGGTGAAGATAAATACGATTATCCGTATGCCTCAAGTCTTGGACATAATTTGATTTTTGTAAATGGCGAAAAACAAATAACGGCAAAGAAAAAAAATACTCCCTGGCTTAAAGGAATTGGAGGGAGAATTCTAGAATACAAGACGGGACCTAAACTTGATTATGTGTTGATGGATCCGACACATGCTTACCCGGATAAACAATTAATAAAATGGAGACGTAATGTTATTCTGGAAAAACCTGTAACAACAGTAATTTTTGATGAAGTAGAAGCTAAACTGGGAGCAGAGATAGCAGCAAGAATCCATCCGGGTGTTGGTGTGGAAGTAAGCAGGAGAGAACATGGTTCAAGATTTGCCCCTGCTTCTAACGGCAAATATGAAATTATGAAAAACTATGTGATGCTTTCAGATCAAAGACATCATAATATGGCTGTTATTCCTCTTGTTCTTGACAACGATTTTAAGCTTGTTGAAGGTTCTGATCCATTTGTTCCTGTTACTGAAAATTCCAGATTAACCGAAATCCCCTACATTGAAACGGTTACGCATGCAAAAACAAATTCAACCTTCATCGTTACCATAGTTGTTCCGGTAAAAGATCAAAACGACGCGGAAAATGTTGTTAAAAGTGCTAAAGTAAGCTGGATTAATCAGAAAAATATTCAGATAAGTGTCAATACGGATGCAGGTAATATCGGATGGACATTTGTAAAGGGACAAGGTGGTTATGTACTTAAAGATTAATTTTTAATCCCGTTTAATTTTATAGCGCCTTTCTTGTTATTTTTCAATAAAGGCGCTTAAATAATGAGCTGAATTTTCATCGGCACATTGTAATGTCTTTTTATAATGGGTATTGGATTATTATTGAACAGTGTAAATACTCCACCGAAAAATGAAACACTTGTAAAAAGGCAAATAGCTGATTTAATCAAAAAGTACGGGAACATTGAGGGGAAGTCCTGGGAAATAAATAAGGATGAGGGAACAGTTGAGATGTGTGATAATAAACATCAGAATTTCCATTTTGCTCTTTGCTCACCGAGAATGACTTTTATTATTTACATATTGGTGTGTAGTTAAATTAAGTTTACAAAATTCTAAGTTAGGAGATGTTATTTATGAAAAAGGTTCTGAATTTAATTGCAATGTTTGTTATTTCTTTGTTAATGATGAGCGGTTATTCTTTAGCTCAAAATAAACAGCAGAAAATGGAGAATCAAAAAATGAAACAAAATACTATGCAAAGTGATAGCATGATGAATTCAAATAATATGAAGATGGATAGTACCAGACACAAAATGGGAAAGAAAAAAATGATGTGGGATTCAACCAAATCAAAAACTAGCAAACACTGGAAAAAGAAATCAAATAAAATGAGAGACACTACAAAAACTTATTAATTTAATAATTAAATCGTAGTCTTCTCCATAATTACCTATATAAATTTGTCTTAAAAGTAGAGGAAACGTATAGATTCTTTTTCTTAATCTTTTAAGACGTTTTAAAACCAAAATAAGAATATATAATGATTGATAAACCTTTGAAAATTTTAAGGAAGAAGAAAGTCCGGATTGATAATTTTGTTATTTGGCTTTATACCCGGCAAAGTAATATTGATAATATCGGTTTATTCACGGAAAGTAACATCAAAAAGGGACAAAGAATTTATTTTAATGCAACCGAAATAACAGAAGCAACTTATCTTTTGTTAAATAAAACATTACCAGGGAAAGAAAAAGAAATGTTTCTAACTACTGATGATAAATTTTATGATTTACGTGATTCTTTATTAAGATTTATGAACCATAGTGAGAATCAAAATATTGATTGGGAAAATGGATTGAATATTTATGCCTTGCGAGAAATTCAAAGTGGCGAAGAATTAACAATAAATTATGGATGGGATATATATAAATGGTAAGGAAGCACATAGTCCAAATAGTTATTGAGTCTTTGTTAATAAAATACTTTAATTCCAAAAAATATTTTTAATATTGAAATAAATACTTGAAATTTTCTTAATGGAGTAATCAATCTTGAGCCTAGGAAATTATCCCTCTATCTGATATTCCTTATTTACTATATGTAAAATTAATTGTAATAAATGTATGATAATAAAAGTTCTTCAATCCCTATATTTTTTTCTGCATCCAATTTATTATTGAATTAATAAAAGTTAAGGGGTGAGGTGGACATCCCGGGACATAAAGATCAATTTTTATTTCATCTAAAAAGGACCGGTTTAATGAATCCGATTCCGAAAATATTCCTCCACTAATTGTACAGGCACCAAAAGCTATGACAATTCTTGGATCACTAATACTGTCGTATGCATCCTGTAGAGCAGGTGCCATATTTCTTGTAATTGGACCTGAGATTACAATTCCATCGGCGTGTCTTGGTGATGCAACAAAATCGATACCGAACCTCCCCATATCAAAATTTACATTTCCGCAGGCGTTCAATTCCAGCTCGCATCCATTGCAGCCTCCGGCAGAAACCTGTCTGAACTTTAAGGAATGTCCGAAAATTCTATATATCCCTTTTTTGGCTTCAATAGCATCTTTTACAAATTCTTGATAGCTTTCACCTGACTTTACAACCAAATGATCCCGGTTTGAGCTTCCTAATTTATAACCACTTGTAAATTTAATAGCCCCTTTTGTTGCTCTTTCGCATTCACCGCAAAATATACATTTACCAAGATCAATGGAAAGAGGTTTTTGTAATATTGCATTGACAGGACAGATATTAGCTATATCTTCATGATCCTCAACAAGTTTTGATTCAGCAATTATAGGAAAGCCACGATGGGTATCAATTATTTTGGCATTCTTTAAATCACTGATTACAGGAAATCCATGTTTTATTCTTAGTTTAAATAAATCCAGCATCCTATTCTCATAAATATATTAAAGATCAAATCCGCAATATGAAAGATTAAAACTTTTATTACATAAAGGGAAATCTGAAATACCCTCATTACGAACAGCAAGGGCAAGTCCGTACCAGTTATTAAAAGAAGGATCTTTTATTTTTAAATGTGCAATCTTTCCCAGGTTGTCTGTTATCAAAGAATGAGCGATTTCTCCGCGCCAGCCTTCAGAAATTGAAATCACTAAGCTGTCCTGCTGAAGTGATGAAATGCCTTTTGGGGAATCACTCTCCGGCAGGTTTTCAAGCAGTTCATTTATAATTTTAATCGACTGCTGTATTTCAATAAAGCGGATATATGACCGGCTGAATACATCTCCGTGTTCCATCGTAAGTTTGTGAAAAGGGAAAAATTCGTAAGATTCAAATGGATGATCAGAGCGAACGTCTATTGATAAACCACTTGCCCTTGCAGCCGGACCAACCATTCCGATTTCAGCAGCAGTCTTTTTATTAACTATTCCGGTCTTTTCAAACCGTTCCATAACAGAGGCAGAGGAAAATAAAACTTCTGCAGCAACTGCGGCATCATCATTTAATTGATTAATAGCTGATAAGATTTTATCTCTTAATTCAGCAGACAAATCAAAATTAATACTTCCGTAATTTAGCATTCCTCTGCCGAATCTATTCCCGCAGATAGCCATTGTAGAATTAATTATTTTTGTCCTTAGGGCACCAAATGCTGCATTTCCCGTTAAGTAAGCAACATCATTTGATAAAGAGGCTAAATCTCCTAAATGATTTCCAATTCTTTCAAGCTCAAGCATTGCTGATCTGATATATTTTGTCCTCCTAGAAACATTGAGTCCGGCTAATGATTCCATAGCTCTAACAAAAGTTCCGGCATGCCCTATTACGGAATCGCCCGCAATTGATTCTGCAAGTTTAATTAAATATACAGGATGATCCTTTTTTTCTATAAATAAATTTTCAACACCCCTGTGCTGAAATCCCAATTCAATTTCAAGGTGGTATACTTTTTCTCCGTGACATGAAAATCTGAAGTGCCCCGGTTCAATTACCCCTGCATGAATCGGTCCCACACCAACTTCATGAACTTCTTCTCCTTTCATTGAGAAGAATTCATATTTATTTTCTGCATTGTTTATACCCGCGATCCCTTTTCTTACAGGTTTGAGCCACGGATGCCCTGCAGGTTTGATTCCAAATTCTTCATAGAATTCTCTTTCGAAGAGATGGGTAGAAGGAAGTTCAGTTGTGATGGAATTGTAGCTTCCTTCTTTCATGAATTTGGATGAGGTTAGAAACAATTTAGAATTGTTATCGTCTGCAGCTATTGCGTATAAAATAATTTTATCTGAATCTTTCTTACCAAACAATTGAACCAGTCTCTTTTCGTTTCTTACTTTTTCAATAAGCTGTGATCTTAAATCATCAATCGGAAGAACCGGGATATCTTTCAAATAAACCGGCTGAAGGTTTTTAATCTCGATCCAATTCGACATAATCTCTTTCATTTAAGAAAACCCGAAGCGCTATTAAGTAATTCAAGAACCTGGGATGGTATGCCGGTTCCAAGAACTGCAAGAATAATTAACAATGTAAACTGGGGAATATAAGCAAACAACGAGAGTTTTTTACTGCTTATATCGCCTGATTCATCTTCTCCAAAAGTCATGCTGAAAACTGATGTAAACATTCCATAAGAAACAATGATTATGAACAAAAAGAATAATACTGCAAACCAGCCGGTCCCATTTAACCAGAAGGCTTTTATAATTAAAAATTTGCTTAGAAAAATAGGAGAAGGCGGGATCCCGATAATCAAGAACATTGAAATAATCCAGAACCAGCCTGTTACTGAATCTTTTTTAAGTATTCCTTTTACTTCCGCTATTTTTTTACTCTTAAAAACATGAAGTATATTGCCGGAGGTTAAGAATAATGATGTTTTTGCCAGCGAATGAGAAAGTGTATGCAGCATGGCTGCAAATATTCCAACCGGGCCTAAGGTAATCCCGATAAATAAGATTCCCATATTTTCAATAGATGAGTATGCAAGCATCCGTTTATAATTTTTTAACCGGAGCATAAATACAGCACTTACCATAATTGAAAGAAAACCTGTAAGGAGGAAAAAGAAATTTGAGAAACTTTCTAAATTTGCCCGGATAAAGATCTCCTGAAACCGGAGTAAGCCTAAAAATGCGGAATTCAATAAAGTACCCGAAAGCAGCGCGGATACAGGTGAAGGTGCTTCTGAATGTGCATCCGGAAGCCATGCGTGTAATGGAGCTACGCCAATCTTTGTTCCCAGTCCAACAAAAATAAATGCAAACGATACTTTTAACCAGAAAGGATTTATCCTGGCGGCATTTGAATACAAATCTTTAAAAGAATAAAGAATCAAAACTTCTGCTTCCGATTGAAAGAATAATTATACCTACAAAAGCTAAGGCTATTCCGATTGAGCAGATGTAGACATATTTCCACGCTGCCTCAAGGGATGATTTTTTCTTTTCAAAGTAAATCAATAATGCACTTGTTAACGTAGTTGCTTCAACAAAAACCCAAAGCAGGGCTAGGTGAGTTGAAAGTATTACCCCTGTCATCGCCACTACAAAAAGCAGAATTTCAACTATATAAACCGCTTCTTGTACCGGTGATAATTGATGTTCTTCAAAATAAAACAGGCTGTAAAGGGAGATGCTTAGAAAAACCATGGTCATGATCGAAAAGAAGAATAAACCGATACTATCGAAGCTGAAATAAGCAAGCAGCCAGTCCGGCAGCCAGTACCATTCAATCTTAAACCAAATTGAAATTGCCACTGAAGAAAATATTAATGGAATACCAAGCAGTACAATTCGGTTAATAATTTTATTCCTGATAAAAAAAACTGCTAAACCGGAAATTAACGGGAGGATTAGAATTAGGGAAATCATATTTAATCCTTCAACTCCGTTAAAATGTCAATATGGTCTCCGTCATACATTTCCTGTATTTTATTAAAGAAAATGACGAACAGATAAATTCCCACAAACAAATCAAGCAGGACACCGATATTTACTAGCATGGGCATTTCATTGGCAACAGAAAGAGAAAGAAGAAAAATCCCGTTTTCCAGCATCATATAACATAATATATGTGTAATGATTTTTTTACGGTTGATTATTAAAAACAAGCTGGATATAATAATTACTATTGAGACACCGAAATAGAGTGGTTTAATTTCACTTCCGACTTTGACAGACCAAAATGCCGCTACAAATCCAAATATGAAAATAGCACTTGCAATTAAGAGTGAATAAAATTGTGAAAGGTAAGGTTCGATCTCCCGGCTTATTTCATTCTTCCTGATAACGGTTAGTAAAAAGAAGGGAATTACTATTGCTTTTATTAATAGAGTCTCAATACCAAGGAAAGCTATATTTATCCAGCTTAGCTGCTTTATATCCAGAATCACTAAAAAAAATAAAAGAAATCCTTGTAAGGATAAAGCTTTTACATATGCTTCCAGCCTGCTGACCGCAAAGATGTAAAGCATGCTTGTTCCGAGAAGAATAATTAATATATCTGACATTAAATTCCACCAAATATAAAGAATGCAATTACTGCAAAAACAGTTAGGGAAAGTGCCGTCATTATAAAAATAAATTGAGGTACATGGGAAATTCTTGATCGTGCTATCATGGATTCAACCAAGCCTACACCGGTAAAGACTGATAATATTATCAGGAGAAATAATATTAAAGCTGCAGATAAGCTGAAAGATGAAGGAATAAGCAAATTCGCAATAAGCATTGAGATTACCAGCATTTTTAATGCTGATGAATAGAGCATAAAAGCCAGATCCGGTCCTGAGTAATCCAGGATCATCACTTCATGAATCATAGTAAGTTCAAGGTGTGTGTTCGGATCATCTACAGGAACACGGCTTCCTTCAGTTACGAGCATAATGAATAAAGAAACAACAAACAAAATTTTTATAAGTATGGTATAACCTGCAGCTGCGTTTATAATATTAAAGATTGATTGAAATGATAATTCGTTGGTTATAAGTGCCAGTGAACCAATTATTATAAAGAATGCCGGTTCAACTATAGATGAAAAAGTAACTTCTCTGCTGGCGCCAATTCCTTCAAAACTGCTCCCTGTATCTAATGCTGCCAGTACCGTCATGAATTTTGCGAGCCCTAATATGTAAGCAAATAAAACAAAATCTCCGGGAAAACTGATTATCGATCCCATGTAAGGAAGCGGGATTATTAATAATGATATAAGAACGGCTGCAACATTAATTGATGGAGCTATTATAAAAACAAAAGTAGTGGTCTTACTTATAACTTCCCCTTTTTGTATTAGCTTAAAAAAATCATAATAATTCTGTAGTAAGGGCGAACCTTTTCTTCCCGCCCAGATTGCTTTAACTCTATTAATTACACCGGTAAAAAAGAATGGTGAAATTATTAATAAGAGATACAATAAAATTCTAAACATTATTCAACTCCTAAAATCCAGATTAGAAGAAGAATTAAAAAAGTTAAACCATAAACAATATATTGCTGCATCCTCCCGCTTTGAATCCAGGAAAACAAATTCATGAATTTATTGATGAAACGGATAGAGGGCTGAATCAGAAATCTTTCTGTTAGATCCTGCGAATGACTTTCCAACGACACTTCTTTTGGAAATAATAACTGCTCACTTTTAATCCGGATCTTTTGAGATACCAATCCAGAAACAAGCTGTAAAAACGGATGGGCGAATGAACTGCTGGTATACTGAAGACGGCTGCTTTCTGCCTGGTAACCGCAGTCCCATGTTTTAAAAGTTCTCACTGCTTTCTTTCTCAATAGCCACTTCCTTAATGAATAAAAGAGAATGAAAATCAGAATAAATCCGGTTAAGGAAATAGATATTTTAGAAAATATTGAAATGATATCCTGCGGAATGAATAATGGATTATTTGGTACAAATTGATTTATTGCATTTACAAGCAGATCTATAAAGAACAATGGGAACATGCCTATTAAAAAAATGGCAACTGTTAAAACACCCATAGGCAGAAGAAGTGAAATATCCTTTTCATTTGGTTCAGATTTAAAATCTGAACGCGGGCTTCCAAGAAAACAAATCCCATATACTTTAGTAAAACATAGGAAAGCCATGGATCCAATAAATGCTAAACCGCTTATCCCGAGAATAGATATAATATCTAAATTTAAAACCCCGGCAGAAAAACTTTTTGTCATTCCGAGGTAAATTGCAAATTCACTAATGAATCCGTTAAAGATTGGCAGGCCGGTAATTGCCAGCGATGCTATTAGAAACATTATTGAAGTCAAAGGTAGATATTTACCAAGTCCGCCAAGCTTGTCTATAGTTCTTGTGTGAGTCTGCATATACACAATTCCTGTACCATAAAATAAAACACTTTTAAATGTAAAATGATTTATTGTATGCAGAAGCGCACCTAGAAATCCTAACGCTGCAATTAGTGAATTATTATATGCTAAACCAATCATTCCAAGCCCAATCCCCATCCCGATTATTCCAATGTTTTCTATACTGTGATAAGCAAGGAGTTTTTTAATATCGTGCTGTGCAATAGCATTTATTACTCCTGAAATGCCGGTTAAAAGTGAAAGTATAAAAACACCGTAAGCCAATGTTAAATCGGGGATTCCTATAGACAAAACGATTCTTAAAATCCCGTAAATTCCTGTTTTTATCATTACACCGGACATCAGGGCAGATACTCCTGTTGGGGCTGCCGGATGTGCACGCGGGAGCCATGTGTGCATGGGTAGAAATCCGGCTTTCATTCCAAATCCTATAAAAAAAAGAATGAACAAAATTATACCGGTACTCCCTAGTTTATTAAAAACTGATGCGAATGATTTAAAGTCTAATGATCCGGAGACTGATGATACCCAGCTAAATGCAGCAATTAAGAATGCTGCTCCAATTTGCATGGCGGTTAAATAATATATTCCTGCTTTAAGCACTTCTTGATTTCTATTTTCAAAGATTACTAGGAAAAAAGAAGCCAGTGACATTAATTCCCAAACGATCAAAAACAAAATTGAATTTTGAACTACAACAACCAAAAGCATAGAAAAGGAAAGTAAGCCCAGGAAAAAATAGTAATAGGATAGTCCTGCCTTGTTGCCGCTGTACATTTTCATATATCCGATCGAATAAATTGCAGCCAATAAAGATCCGATCGAAATTATTAATGCAAAGACTGCAGAAAGCGGATCTAATCTTAAATATGAAATACCGATTGGTTCGGAAAGTTTTACAGCTGATTCGATTTCAACACCACTTAAAGCGGCAAAGACTCGAGGCAAAATGAAAAATTGGCTCAACAAGGAAAAAGAGAGGAAGATAATACCTTTGGCCTTTTCATTGAAAAAAATTGAAAATATACCTCCGGCTAAAAATATAATTAGTCCGGTAATATATAGAATCATTATTTACCAGTTTCCACTTCTAACCATTCCAGTTCTTTTATCTTTATAAAATTCAGAATCGTTTCTCTATCTTTTCTGTCATTTAATAATTTCCGGAATTTCTCATCCTGATATAGATAAGATATTTTGGAAAGAACTTCCAGATGCATCTTAGGGCTTGCTGTTAAAAGAATAATCAGAGTATGAACAGGCTGACCGTCTAAGGCGCTGAAGTCGACAGGCTTATGTAAATAGCAGATTGTAATGCTTGCATTATTTGGATTAGTGATTATAGGATTTCGAGGGTGAGGAAGTGCAATCCCTTTTCCGATTGCAGTTGACATTAAATCTTCTCGGTTTAATAAAGAATCTAAAATCTCCTCTGCTGATAATCCTGCAGGAATTAAAATATTTGCAGAAGCATTTTTTAATACGTCCTTATTATTGGAACCGGGAACATTATTTATAATTCCCCCTTTTTCAAACATCGGGATTAAGCTATATCTATCTGCCAGTCCCAGTTTAATTAGTGAAGATGAAAATTCTACCTTATGAATTAATATCCATTCAGTAATCTCAGCTCTGTTAAATCTGTATTGATGATTTATATTGTGATACGGAATTTTTTTTTCTTTGATCCACTGGTGGATTGTCTTCTCATTCACGTTTAATAAATCAACGATATCTTTGATCTTAAGATCCATCTCTGTAAAATTTAAAGATCAAAAATAATTAAATAATTTTAAATTTACTAAATGAGCCGTATAAAAATAAAAAATACTTTTTGCTGCTTCGGCATGAATCCCTTATAACGTTATAACGCAACTTCTTTATAGGGACTCATTAAAATTAGAAATATTATTGTACTTATTAGAGAAAGTATAAATAAATACAAATGTATTTGAATGTATCCTTTACTTGTTGCTAATTTTCCAGATATATTATAGTAATATCCTAAAATTCCATCTGCAATTATGAAAACAAGCAAAGCTAATATTATTGGTACTGCACTATTTGTGATTATAGTAAGAAATACTAATCCACGCGTTGATATATGAATAAAAACTACAATTATTCTTTCAGCAACAGGTAATAATAAGTTAAAGATATAATTTCTACTCCCCTTTAAATTATCTAAATAGTCAACTATTTTACCAGTTGTTTGTTCTAAGGTGGTTCCTTTGAAAAGTTTTGCCCCTTTGCTAACAGCAACAATAATTTCCATCGAACCAATTGCAAGACCAAAACTAATTATTGCATCGTAGTCAAAAATAAATTTTTCTTTCATCAGTATGATAATGATATAAGTTGCAAATAATTCAAAGAATCCTGAAAATAAACCGTTAATAAGCGATGTAAGAAAGATGGATGTATTTCTCTTATGCAATGGTAATAATACAACTTGGTGTAAAATGATTTTGAAAATATTTCCCAAACCCCAAGATCCTGCTCCTAAAATAAATGCTTTTATTGGAACATTTTTTATTTGATTAAAATAAACAAGCGGAATAATGGCAATCATTATTAAAATAGTTTTTTCTATGTAGCTGATGCTTTTCTTACTCATATCTATTAACTCTTGCGTTATAATGCCCCGTATTTAAGCCGCAGCCTATAACAAGACTGCCGCTTTTATTATTTCTGCCAAAGATTAAGCAAACTGTGCTTAACTTGTTTTCACAAGCACAATTTGCAAGAAACTAATTGGAGCACTTCAGTCGAACAAGATACGTTAATCAGATCATCTATTTTAAAAATCTCTAAAATGCAAGTGCGTATACGCTGTTGGCTTGAAATGCTTTATGTGCTGCATTTATTTACATTTAATGGATTTAATATATTCTATCTTATAGCACAACGTTAGGCAATCCCCAAATTTTTGATTTTGCCGCTTGATTGCGTAAATGCCACCAATGATTTTAAACTAAAACACATGGTGAAGATATTCAGCTTATCTGGAGTATTATAAATAAGTTGGCAGTCTTAAGCTCCAATAATACCTGTCTGGACTTTTCCGGCTCGCTTGTAATTGGCAATAATCACTCCACTTGGTGTAACCAAACTCTCTGTTAATGTAAAGGCTGCCGGAATCGTGCCATTGTCAAACAACTTTTTCCCTTTACCAAGAGTCAACGGGTGAATCTTGAGCCAGAGTTCGTCCACTAAATCATTCTTAAGTAGCAGTTGAATAAACTTACCACTGCCGTGAACTTGAATGTCGGAACCTTCTGAATTCCTGAGCTTTTCGATATCCGCCAAACTTTCGAGGAAAACTGAGTTTTTCCAATCTGACTTTTTCATGGTCTTGGACATTATGTATTTTGTGACATCATTGATACCTGGCCAAAAGTCTGCATGTTCAGGCCAGTAGTCGGCAAAAATCTCAAATGTTTTTCTGCCCAAAAGAAGGTCTGCAGGTTTCATCTGTTTTTCCATGACCTTATCAACGACCTCGTCAAAATAAGGTGCACTCCAACCGCCATATTTGAAACCGCCTAATGTATCTTCCTCAGGTCCACCAGGTGCTTGCATTACTCCGTCTAATGTAATAAATGATAAAACGATTATTTTTCTCATGAGTCCCATCAAAAGTTCCAAAGTGGGTTAAATGTTATTTGTCTCTGAAAGGAATATTTCTCTAATTCCATATTAAACTTTACGTTGAACTTTATTTTGAAATAAAATTAAACTTTAACAAGGATGTTTTTTCGGGATTTAACTTTAACCCTTTAGGCATAAAGTCGTGCGATTTTTTATGATTCTCGCTTTTAAACCAATTTTTATAACAGTTTTCGTTTTCCCAGTAAGTGATTAGCCATATTTCATTTTTATTTTCAAATGGAGAGAGTACTTCTAGTTTTACAAATCCCTCAGCATTTTCTACAAAATGGGGGCGATTAACAAATGCTTCTTGAACTTCGTTTATCATACCATTAGAAACTTCAAAAATACTTAGTGCAACAAAACCTTTATTCATTTTATAAATTTACCCCACTTATGTTTATTATTTAAATGTTAGTCCTAGTTGATTTATCGATAGCAAGATTCAATTCACTTTTGGTAAACGGCTTCACCAGGAATATATCTGCACCAGCGTTTATAGCGTCATCCTTATAAAAACTGTGGACAGTAATGCAAATTATCGGAATTTTTTTGTATGTCTCCGAGTTTTTTAATTCCTTTATTAATTCCAGTCCACTTTTTGAGCCAGGCAGACCAATATCCATAATTATTAAATCAAAATTATACTTCCCAAGATTTTCATATAATGTTTTTTCAGATTCACAAAACTTCAAGGAATGATCCTTGAGAAAGTTTTTAAAAATAAAAATACTTTGTCCCATATCTTCTACAACTAGAATATTCATTACATTGTTTCATTAAATATTTTTTTATATGGTAGAGAAAAATTAAAGATGCTGCCACTGCAGACTATACTCTCGACCCATATTTTCCCCTTATGTCCTTCAATTATTTTTTTAACAATATAAAGGCCCAACCCTGTACTATTTTCACCACCTGTTGCTTTTGTGCTTGTTTTTTGAAATGGTTTAAATAAAAGATTTAGTTCATTTTTTTCTATCCCCAGTCCCTGGTCCCTAACCGAAATAAATACATTGGAATCATCAGCACTTACGTTTATAAAAATTTCTTTTTCAGGATATGAATATTTGATAGCATTGTTTATAAGATTAGTCATTACCTGTTCTATCTTAACACGATCTATTTCAATTTCCAACGACTTAATACTTGAATGATAATTCAGTTTTATTTTTTTCTTCTCAGAAATCAAGCGGTTGAAATTTACTATTTTGCCTACCAGGTCAATTATATTGACCATATTTAAATCAAGGATCAGTTTACCTGATTCAATTGAACTAACATCCAAAAGATCAGTAACAATGTTAAGCATATAATTATCTAGTGATTTTATCTGACTTATAAACTCGTTTTGATCATCTGAAAATGATGACTTTTCTTCTTCTAATAGTTCACAATAATTTATTATGAAACCCAGTGGATTCCGTAAATCGTGAGCAGCCATTCCAATAAATTGATTTTTAAGGTTATTCAAGCCTACAAGCTCTGAGTTTTTCTTTGCAATTTCTCTTTGCATTCCTACCAATTGGTTATTCAGCTTGCTTATTTCATCAAATAATTTGCTGTTTGCGTTAGTTATTGGCTCATTATTCTGAACCTTCGATTTCTCCAATCCTCTGATAGTATTAGTCTGTTCATTGTTGATAATCATCATTTCGGATAAAAATTTTCCAAATTTTATAGGATAGTGAGAACCAAAAATGATTATTGAGTCATCAAGAAGTACACCTCCGCAAAACATTGTATTATGACTTTGTTTTTGTGTTAATTCACAACCAAATGAGGCAGAATTCCTTTTAATATCAACAATAAACTGAGGAGCCTTTCTTGAATGATCACTTACAAAAAGGTCAATAAATAATTTATTCTCTAAATGAATATCACTTCCAGAAATATTATTGTAAACTACTTTAGTAATCAGTCCTGAATTATCGCAATAAAGCAGGAGACCGTCTTTAGATTCCATATTAGTATTTAAGAATTATCTTATTAAATTATTAAATAATATTATTAGCTACTTTAATAGCATCAACTGCATTATTTGCAAACCCGTCAGCGCCTAATTTCTGCCATAAAGTAGCAGCAATATTAAATGGATAGCCTCCGACCAGTATCTTTAATTTAGCTAAATCTTTTGACTGCTTTACTTTTCTTATAAGGTCTTCCACTTCACTAATGTTATATGTCATTGTTGCTGAAACTGCTAACACATCTGGCTTATAATATTCTATTGAACTTATCAGACTATTCTGTGGAGTATTAGCACCAGAATAGTAAGAATCCCATCCATCCATTTCAAAAAGATCTGCGATCATACGGGCACCAATTTCGTGAAGTTCACCATTTATACACGATACAATTATTTTCTTTTCTTTTTTAATTGGACTGAACATATAGGGGTAAAATTGAGACATTACTAGTTGAGTCACTGCTGTATTAAAGTGTTCCTGCGCGACATTTATTTTACCAATTTGCCATAACAGCCCGGTTTCCTTTTGGACAGGTTGGAAAACATTCAGATATAGATCTCTTATTCTCGTACCTGCTTTGAAAGAGTTCATTATAAGTTCCATTGCTCCCTTTCTATCGCCGTCATTAACACAATTAAGATATTCACTTGCCAATAATTTTAAAGGATTTGTGTCAACTATAAAAGATTCGGGAACAGTTTTTTGTGATCTAAAATAATCTATGCCTGTATCAATATACCTTACAGAAATTGATGAGACATCTTCTGACAAATGCTCTTTAATATATTCCCTGATCAGTTCAAAGTTTAAAATCAGATCATCTTCTTCAACAGGTAAGTTCGAAAAAAACACCTTTATCCAACTGACGTATTCATTGAACAAAGCCTGCTCTCCGGTTTTCACTGCTTCCGATAAATATGCAAGATGATATCTGGTGTCCTCGATATAAAGGTCAGTTAATCTCTTCGTATATTTCTTTTCAAGTTCAGGCCTCAACTTAAAATGTTTTTTCAAAACGGCATCGGGAAGCATAGGACTTAATTCCTTGATCTTTTTTGATGCTATAGTATAAAGCTGTTCCATTTTTTTATCCCTATAAATCAACTATAAAATTTATTAATATATTTGTAATTAAACCCATCAATACTGTTTCAATAGATAATTGCAAGGCAATAACAGAAACGTACACAGAAAAGAGAAAAAGCACAAAGATAATGCAGATTGTGGATGTTGAATTTTGAATTGTGAATGAATGGTTTTCCTTAAGATAAGTTGCCACTTTTTTTGATGAACTTTTCAAATTATATCGAAAAGATTAAATTTGCAATAAAATTTTATTCAATAACATCAGAATCAAATGCAGTCTCAATGCATGATAACTATTTTTTAATATCCTCAAAAATAACCGCAACTAAAAACTCACTTTGGCCTTCAGTCTTAAAGCTTACCTGAATATCTCTTTCATGGAGTAAATATTTAGCATCATGTGTTGTAATTTCAGGTAGGCTTTGAGTTAATTTAATTTTCTCTTGCTCCAATGACAATTTTAATCTTTCGATAATAGTATTACTAATATTTTTTAAGGTTTCACTTATCTCATTTTCTGTTGTTGTTTTCCCAGTTAATTTTTCATTAATATGGCTTAAGGTTTCACTTGAGGTTATAAGCTCGAATATAATTCTAACATTCATTGATTCTTCAAGAAAAGTGATATTGCAGCATAGTAGATTATCCGACTTAATTTTCTCAACCGATTTAACAAAGAATGTTTCCTCATGCAAAAGATCCCCGATAGTTCTACGAATTGCCGAATGCATCTGATCTTTGATTGTCTCACTTATTTTATTATTAAAAGTATTTTTATGTTGAATAATATTCATGAAAGAACTTTGAAAAGACTCCGGGACAAAAGATTTTTTAATTATCCCGTCAAAAAGTGAAATATACTTTTCATGAACAATCCTTGAGTCATTTAATAGAAAAATTTGAGGAACAAAATGAACTTCGGTAGTTCTAATTTTTTTTGCAACTAAAAATTCATTTATCACTCCCAATTCTTCACCTATCATAATAATTTGAGGGAAATCCTCAAAATAAAATTGTAAGCATTCTACACCATTAGTTGCTTCAATAATCTTAAATTGTGATTCAAACAGTTGTTTAAAAAAATATCTGAAATTAATATCCTTATCTGCAAGCAACAAAGTTTTATTTCCTTTGGTGGAAGAATTTGAATCATGAGAACTTACATTTGCTTTTACAGTTGCCATATAAATACTTATTATTTTTTTTAGTCGTTCATAAACTTTATCAGCAAATAATGGTTTGAGGATATAATCACTTACACCCAAAGATATCACTTTATTTATTGTTTCTATTTCATTTACAGAACTGATCATAACAATTTTTAACTTATCATATTCCGGATCGGATCTTATTGCTTCCAAGACTTCTACCCCGGTCATTAAGGGCATATAAATATCACAAAAGACCAGGTTGGGCTTGTTTTTACTTATAAGGGATAAACCTTCCATACCATTTGAAGCAGTTGAAGATTCAATATTAAATTTCTTTAATAGCATTCTTTGTAAAACGCTGATTGCATTAGGATCGTCATCAATTATTAAAGCTTTTATCATAAAGCACCTGCTTTAGGTTTATTGGAGGCAGATAAAATATTATTAAATGGGACATAGTTAAGAAGAATATAAAAAGTAGTCCCGGATTGCTCAGAACTTTCAAACCCAAACTCTCCATAATTCAGCTCCACCAGTTCTTTACAGATTATCAGCCCGAGTCCTGAGCCTTTTTCATTTTTTGTTCCCCTAGCTGAAGTATTCTCTTCTATTTTAAATAGTTTTGACTGTATCTTTTGAGGAATACCAACGCCATTATCTTTAACATAAATATATAATTTATTTTCCTTTTGTTTGAATCCTATCTGTATAGCCCCACCTTCATTAGAAAATTTTACTGCATTTGATAATAAATTTCCTATAACTTGTTCAAATGCATCTTTATCAAAAAATACTTGCTGATTAAAATCTTCATAGTTAGTATGAACGGAGATTTGTTTTGATTCGTAATATTTTTCATAACTAATAATTATATTATCTAAGGCATTACCCAAAGAAAATAATTCAGGGTTAAAAGGAATAAGTCCGGTTTGAAGACGTACCCATAATATTAGATCCTCTACCAAAGTAAATGCTGTTTCCGAGCCATTATAAATATTTTCTATCATTATATCTTTTTCTTGTGCTCCAATTGCATCTTTTTCTTCTATTAACATTTGAGATACATTTAATAAAGCGTTAAACGGACTTCTTAAATTATGAGCAATAATCGAGAAGAATTTATCCCTGTTAGCAACTAACACTTTAAGCTCGTCATTCTGAATTTGCAGCCTTTCATTTATATCTTTTAACTCTATTTGTGTTTTAATTCTGGCAAGCATTTCCTTAGCCTTAAATGGCTTTGTTATATAATCAACTCCGCCAACTTCATAAGCCAGGGCTATATCCTCCTCTTCGGCTTTTGCTGTTAAAAAAATTATAGGTATTTCTTTAGTCTTCTCATTTTCCTTAAGTATTTTACAGACATCATAACCATTTTTACCTGGCATCATTATATCCAGCAAAATTAAATCCGGAAACTTTACCTCTGCTGTTTTAATTGCACTCTCTCCATTATTCGCTAATAATAATTGATAATATGGATTAAGTACAGAACTAATTAATTGAAGGTTGTTGGGATTATCATCAACTACCAATACTATATTTTTCATATTTCCTCTAAATACAAATATTTAAAGTGAATTTTTTTTTCGGATACATTGAATTGTTTCCATGAACTTTCCAAGTATTTTCTGCATAGCTTCAAAATCAAAGCTATCCTTAGCTGCTCTAAGTTTATCAAGATAAATTTCAAAATAAATAATATTTTTTTCTTTTATAAATTTATTTAATTCCTCAATAAAGATATCTATTTCATTTAAATCAAAAATCTCGCAAATCTCTAAAGTTTTATGATAAAATTTTGTTTCTAAATCATCAATTTTTTTATTTAATAATATTTTTTCTGAATCCTTTAATTGTGGAATTTCAGAAACAATAGAATCTGAGTTAGTTCCTTTTACTGTTTCAATTGCTTTATATGGAAAATATTTCATCAACAGAGAATATAGATTTCTTTTGAATACCGGCTTTATAAGATTATCATCAAAAAGTTTAAGTTTAGGATTATCCTTAAACTTTTGAACAGAAGCTGTAAAAGCTATTATTGGAATTGAATTTAATTTTAAATCTTTTTTCAATAACCCTGTTGCCTGGAAACCGTCCATTTCAGGCATTCTAATGTCCATAAAAATTATATCGGGTTTATATTTTTTAGCTAAATCTATTGCTTCTTTTCCGTTGTGCCCTTCAATTATAGTAAACGGCTGATCCATTAAAAAGCCCTTTAGCACTTCAATATTTTGAATCACATCATCTATAACAAGGATAGTTCTTTTTTCGAAAATTACTTTTATATTTTCATTTTCGATGTAATTCTGTGCAATTTCTTTTGAATATTCAACATTCTTTAATTCAATGGTAAATTTACTCCCTTTACCCAATTTACTTTCAAGATGAATACTGCCGCCTAATAATTTGGTTAAACGTTTCGAAATAGCTAAACCCAAACCTGTTCCCGAAATATTTTTTATCTGATTATCATTAGCTTGACTGAAAGGTTCAAAAACTATTTTATGATCTTCTTCTGAAATGCCGATTCCTGTATCTTCAACTGATATTGAAATATCCAAAAGATTTTTCTCTTTATGAAAATTATTTACAGTTACTACAATTTTAATATAACCTTCATTTGTAAATTTAAGAGCATTTCCAATAATATTAACTAAAATTTGACGAATTCTGATCTCATCTGTTATTATTGATTGGGGTAAACCGGGCGGGTATTCAACCAAGAGTTCCAGTCCCCTCTCTTCAGCCTTATATTTAAATAATAAATAAATGTCATCAATTAGCTTTCTAAGATCAACTAAATCCATAACCAATTCAATTTTGCCAGCTTCAACTTTAGATAAATCAAGAATATCATTAATCAAACTGAGCAATGCCTTACCACTGGAAAAAATTGTTTTCAAATACCCCCGGGCAGTAGGGTCTGTTATGCTCCCTAATAATATCTCAGAGAACCCAAGAATGGCATTCATCGGTGTTCGAATTTCATGACTAACATTAGCAATAAACATAGACTTTGCAATGTTAGCAGCTTCTGCTTTTATCGTTGCTTCCTCAAGCTCAGTATTTATTAGTATTAGTTCACGTGCTCTTTCTTCAACATCTTTTTTTGTAAGATCCAGTTCTTCAATTAGGTGAGCAGCCATTCCAATAAATTGATTTTTAAGGTTATTCAAGCCTACAAGCTCTGAGTTTTTCTTTGCAATTTCTCTTTGCATTCCTACCAATTGGTTATTCAGCTTGCTTATTTCATCAAATAATTTGCTGTTTGCGTTAGTTATTGGCTCATTATTCTGAACCTTCGATTTCTCCAATCCTCTGATGGTATTAGTCTGTTCATTGTTGATAATCATCATTTCGGATAAAAATTTTCCAAATTTTATAGGATAGTGAGAACCAAAAATGATTATTGAGTCATCAAGAAGTACACCTCCGCAAAACATTGTATTATGACTTTGTTTTTGTGTTAATTCACAACCAAATGAGGCAGAATTCCTTTTAATATCAACAATAAACTGAAGAGCCTTTCTTGAATGATCACTTACAAAAAGATCAATAAATAATTTATTCTCTAAATGAATATCACTTCCAGAAATATTATTGTAAACTACTTTAGTAATCAGTCCTGAATTATCGCAATAAAGCAGGAGACCGTCTTTAGATTCCATATTAATACTTAAGAATTATCTTATTAATCAACTTAAAATGTTTTTTCAAAACGGCATCAGGAAGCATAGGACTTAATTCCTTGATCTTTTTTGATGCTATAGTATAAAGTTGTTCCATTTTTTTATTCCTATAAATCAACAATAAAATTTATTAATATATTTGTAATTAAACCCATCAATACTGTTTCAATAGATAATTGCAAAGCAATAACAGAAACGTACACAGAAAAGAGAAAAAGCACAAAGATAATGCAGATTGTTGATGTTGAATTTTGAATTGTGAATGAATATTGTTCATAATTCAAGGCTTGTTTGAATTCAGCGCCTCAGCAATTAAATCTAAAATCTCCTGACTTTGAAATGGCTTGGAAATATAGTGTGTAAGTCCATTTGACAGAAAATGTTCCTGGTCACCCGGCATTGCGTATGCAGTTATAGCTACGAAGGATTTATTTTTATAATCTTTGATTTCCTTAATTTTATTTGTTGTTTGTATTCCGTTCATATGTCCGGGAAGTCCAATATCAATTAGGAAACCATCGTAATTATTTTCCCTTCCCATCTTTAATGCATCCATTCCATTGTTAGTGCTGTCTACAACATATATCCCTTTTAATATTCGTTTTATCACATTTATTGTTACATCATCATCTTCCACAAATAACAGCCTTGGCTTTGCGAGTTTTTCTTCCCCTTTTTTTCCTTTCATTATTATTATTCCCAATTGGTGTCGATAAACTTTTCAGAAACAATTTTATTTACCTGGAGCCTTAATGTAAATGTGCTTCCAACTCCGGGCTCACTTTCCAGGGTTATTGTTCCATTCATTAAGCACTTTCGAAATCTAGCGATTTTAGATCAAATCTCCAGGATTTTGACTTATATTTTTCACTTAAAGATCTTAAAGATACCTATGCGCAGTACGAAATGCTGAATATTGTTTAACATAACACTAATGCCTGTGGGAAATTGTACTATCAGATGTGGTTAGGCTTTTGGGGGGCCCGGGTTTAATTCTTTCAATAAATTTAATTTCCTTCATTGCTTCAATAAAAGCATAATATAGCAACCTAGGATTTGACAAAGAGAACCTTCTTTGTATCAAAATGACGGGCGAAGCAAACAGTAAATATATTGTATTAAAAAATGAATTCCTGAAAAATGCGGAAGTTATTAGCATATCACGTTCGGAATCGATGAACGGTACATTTACCAGAACAAAGAGCGTAAATTGGATTGGAAAGCCACAAAATGAAGAAGTTCATTTTTGGGTACTTAATTCGGATGAAAATTTAGCGGCTACTTACAAATTCAAGATGAGTATGGGGAGATATTTTTCCGAACAATATCCCTCCGATAAAACCGGTGCATTCGTGATTAATGAAGCTGCAGTAAAATCTATGGGATTCAAAGATCCTCTTAATAAAGAAATAGAGTTATGGGGTAAGAAGGGTAAAATTATTGGCGTAATAAAAGATTTTCATTACACATCTTTTCGTACGGCAATTGAACCTTTGATTTTTACAATGCCCGATAGTAATCAGCAAGCTGGACGTTTCCAGGTAATGACTATCAGGTTTAAATCAAAAACACCGGATAATCTTATATCGTCTCTGGAAAAAATCTGGCATGAACAAATTACAGGCAGTCCGTTTGATTATTATTTCTACGACGATTCGTTGAACAAACAATATTTTTCCGAAATACGGATGGGAACAATCTTCAAATATTTTTCTTTCCTTTCAATATTAATCGCATGTCTCGGTTTGTTTGGTCTCGTCTCCATTTCTGCAGAACAGAGGACCAAGGAAATTGGCATTCGTAAAGTATTGGGCGCTTCAATCTCGAACGTTGCATTAATTCTTTCAAAGGATTTTTTAATTCTGGTTGTTTTATCAAATATAATTGCCTGGCCTGTTGCTTATTATTTAATGAATAAATGGCTTCAAACATTTGCTTATAAAATTGAATTAACCTGGTGGCTGTTTGTTTTTTCCGGTGGTATGGCTTTGGTAATTGCAATAACAACCGTAGGTTTTCAAGCAATAAAAGCAGCAACGGCTAATCCGGTTGAATCACTCAGGTATGAATGATAAATTTTTTAAGTTTTATCTTTAAACATTCCGGAGAGGAATCCCTGAGAATACAATAGTGAACAAGAAATTTTAACCATTTTATCCTCCTTTAAATATTTAATCCACTTAACCTAAACAAGAACATCAGTTGACCTGCCCCGCCAAATACCATTATACTTAAAAATCTTATAATTGTTTAATTTAGCGCGGTCTTTACATTGTCAGCCAGATTTACATAGGGGGCAAAGGATTTATATTACCCGGGGATGAAGAATTAGCTGACATAGTTAAAATGATAAAAGAGCTGCAAAGTAGAGATGTGGATGTTTATCTGAATGTTAATAATCATTATGAGGGGTATGCGCCGATGACAATAGAAAAAATCAACAAACTGCTCTGACCATTTTTAATATTATCATCTTACTAAATGCAATAAAAAAAATGCCCGCATTTGGCGCGGGCAAATCCCCTTTCTCACTGTATATCTTTACCTTAACAACATATCAATTATCTTAACACCGTATCAATTATCATAACAACGTATCAATGTTCTAAGCTTGCGAGATTAGAAATTTCTAAACCAAACACTCTAAATACAATAATTAGAAAGATTTAAATTTTTTGAGAATAAAGCATCAATCAAAAGTATGAAAAATGGATTAATCCCTTTGGTTGAGCACGAAACTTTTGTTCTTCAAAATTTCTTTAGTTGAAGAAAGATAAACCCACTTAACATAAACAAGGACATCAGTTCACCTGCCCCGCCAAATTATTTTAATCCTCCAAAACTAATTATTGCAGAATTTGGCGGTCTTGACATTGTCAGCCAGATTTACGTAAGCGGATTACCCTATTTAAGCAGAATCATTTTATTAATCTTGGAATATCCGCCTGCAGTAATCTTATAAAAATATATTCCCGAAGGCTTATTTTGAGCATTCCAGGTTACTTTGTAAGTTCCGCTATGTTTTTCTTCGTTTACTAGTGTTGCTACTTCTCTTCCTAAGAGATCATAAATTGTTAATGTTACAAAACTGTTTTTAGGTAATGAATAAGTTATAGTTGTTGTTGGATTGAATGGATTGGGATAATTTTGAAATAGTTCATATTTCTCCGGAATATTTGAAGTGCTCTCGTTCACGGCAGTAGGGTAATTTTCAACAAGATTAAGAAGGGGTTGGTATACGGAAACATCACCCGATATCTTCGAACTGGTATCGATAAACACGTTAAAATCACCGTGTGCCTTTGTAAGCCAGCTAAAGTCATGCGTTATAGTAGAACTCGATAAAGAACCGTTGATATATGTATCTGTTTGACCTACTTGTGTTTCTCTTAATGCGTTAAAGGTTCCGTCAGGTGAAAGTAATTGTCCCGAAGGCATCGAAATAAATAGTTAATGTTGTTACCTGGTAAGATCCAAAGCCGTAATTTATCGAATCATGTCCTTCTACAAATTTTTCGCCGTAATGGAGGGGAAAAATTGCAGTAATATAATTCACCCTTTCTATATAGATAGTATCCAACCCGGGACCGGTTACATGAGTCACGGCTCCAAGGGTCCACATGGTATCTGGTGTTATCCTTAAATATTCATATATGGTAGCCGTATTTCCATTTCCCGGAAAGGCTTGATTATTAGAGTACTGCGCATTGGTTGCCGTCGGGAATAAACTTGCGTAAGGAGTATTTGCGGGAGAAATATTTATTCGTACGGTTGTATCGCTAAATATATTAGCGGGAACCGTCCATATCTGCGAGCTGCCGGAAGCATTCCCGACGTTCATTGTAATAGTATCCGGGCTAGTTTCTTGCTGCCATGCTTTTCCCGGTGCAAACGTGTTTGCAACATCATTACTTGTAATTTGAATCTGGGCAAATCGGAAGGAAGGAACTAACAAACAATAAAAAACCACAGCTAGAGTTTTCAATTTTAAGTCTCCTGTAAAGATTGAACTGTCAGTAAGTTAAATAAACCGGCAGGCATAAACAGTGTTTTTTGTCATTTATTCCCGTATCATTAAAGATTTTGCTCTAGCTCATAAGCTCATCGACTGCTTTTTTCTAACCACTTAACATAAACAAGAACATCAGTTGACCTGCCCCGCCAAATACCATTATACTTAAAAATCTTATAATTGTTTAATTTGGCGCGGTCTTTACATTGTCAGCCAGATTTACATAAAGAACATTTTATAGAACTTGGTTTGCTGAAAAAAGAGATGGAGGAGAAGATAAGGAGGATGGAGGGGAAAAATTGGGGGTAGTGAATTTATCAATCAATTCTTTAAAGTTATGTTGTGCTTTAAATCAATGATAAGATGTAAAATAAAATTCTAAATTATATATACAAATTATATTTTTTGCTATTTAAAATATTTATAATAAAAATAAAAAATTGATAATTTGTTTTTTCCACACGATTAGTTACTATCCTAAGTCCGTTTTTGTTATAACATTATTACTGATTGGCATAACATTTTTCTTCTAAATAAAGAGTATCCAATTTTCAATCAAAATAGTTTCAATTCTTAAATTATTACTTATAAATCAAATGGAGGGAATATGAGAAAAAGTATCTTATACATTTTTTTCTTATTAACTTTTCTTGCCCTAATATTTTCTCAACTAAATTGTACTCAGAAACAGGAAGAGAAAACTATGAGTAAAGAGATGAGAATAGAGAGGGGACAATATTTAGTTAACTTACTTGAATGCAATGACTGCCATTCTCCAAAAGTAATGACGGCAAATGGTCCTATCCCGGATACTACAAGATTATTATCCGGATCGGTTGGTTCTGTTACCTCTACGGATTTTGATCCTCAAATTGTTTTACAAGGCAAATGGATTGTTGCCAGAGGTGATTTTACTGCTATGATTGGTCCTTGGGGAATTTCTTATCCGGCGAATCTTACACCTGACAAAGAAACAGGGACTGGCAATTGGACAGAAGAGAGATTTATAAAAATTTTACGAACCGGTAAACATTTAGGTGAAGGTCGCCCAATTTTACCTCCTATGCCTTGGGAAAATTATGCGACATTAAAAGATCAAGAGCTAAAGGATATTTTTGCATATTTGCAGTCTTTGAAACCAATTAGCAATAGAGTGCCCGATCCAACAACCCCGGATGAATTCTCAAAAATGATGGCCAAGAATAATTAAATTTTAATTAATCGGCCGGATGGTCGAGATGATTATTCCGGCCCAATATTATTTTGGATTTATAAATTTGAAACTAAAAAATACTTTCCAATAATAAGTGATTATTTCGTTCGGACGAAGTGTTGGAATAAGTTTTGTTTGCTGAAAAAAGAGATGGAGGAAAAGATTAGGAGGATGGGGAGGGAGAATTGGGGATAAGTTATAGATTTCTATTTTTAATTTATTAAATTATTAATTGAAATTTAAGATTATTAAAATAATTATTTTAATTCCTCATCTATTTGAGCTATAATATCCTTACAAATCTTTATACCCTCAGAATGAATGGGAATAATATTATTATTTATTATACCTCTTCCAAGATTTAATATTAAGAATATATCACTTCTTTTAAAAGAAGAGGAACGTTCATTCCATTAGGAGTTATTTGAATATTCTGAGAAATGATCGAACCAAGTCGTTCTTGATGATTGTAATATTTGTCATTCAGAACATGAATCCTTTGAATAATTACTTCATGTAAACTGATAATTTTATTTAACAATTCCTTGTTTTGAATAATTGTAAATTTTCCAGTACTTTTTAATGCTTCATATCGTTCTATGTGAGGATCAAGGCTGGTACTACTGAAAAATATATCACTATAATTATTGATACTATCCTTGTTTATCTCTGAAGGAATCTTGATTGCTTTTAAGAAATAGGTAAGTCCTCGAACACTTTCGTCATAAAAAGCTTTGCTTGTTTCCATATTTTGGATATCACCTTGAAGATCTTTTTCAAATCCTTGAAGAAATTCTCGTTCTTCTTGTCTGTTATGTCTTTCTGTGTTCCAGTTTTGCAAAGCAATTGAAATACTTACAGCTATAATAATTATAATTATTTCTGTACTAATATCCTTCATCTTTACAAAAAATGAGCGATGAGTTCCTTTCGCTGTTTGAAATATTTTCTTTGTATGTTTTGTTATTTCATCTTCCATAGAAGTACTTATTTTTGTTTTTGAAAAAATAAATTTAATATTTTTTGCTAAAATTCGATAACTTTGAACAGCTTCGCCGAAACGAAGCACTTCAGCCGAAGATATTTGAAATTGCCAAGCGCGATGTCGCGGTCGGGTTCAAACGCATGGTTATATTGCTTTTTAATAGTTCTATACTTATTACACTCCAATTACATTGAATTACTTTCTTCGTTATAAATCATCAACCGGTGGTTCGTGATTAATCCAGTTTTGTTCACTGTCTTTTAGAAAATAGTTTGGCCAATCGACCTGATTTTCATTAAATTCAATAAAATCTAGAATTTCTTTGCAAAATTTATCTACCTCATCCACTGTTTGGATTTCAAATAATTTATTTATGCTATCTAATATTCTTATAGGTTTTCTTTTTGCAATCTTAAGCTCTTCTAGCATCCATTTATGATATGGATATAGTATTTCATTTTCGTTTAAAATTATTCTGCTTGAAAATAGGATTATCTTTTGAATTGATAAAAAGACCAAGTATTTATTATTCTTCTTTATTCCTTCACTATAATACCACTTCCATGCTAATAATTGAGAAACAAATCTTTTTCTTCTCTCTTCTTTTTCCCCTTTGGGAAACGCAGATATCTTTTCTAAAATATCTGATAAATTCTCTATTCTTGAAAATAATATCTTGCTATCCTTAAATGCATATCTTGCCGGGTCACTTCCAGTTTTTAACACTTTGGTCAACAAATCTGTACTAATGATTTTACAATCTATATAGCCATTTTCATAGACACAAATATCCCTTAAACTGAATGCCAATTTATTCAATGTTTTCCGTTCTTCATATTCAATAGGTTCTACTAACAAAAGAATATCTATATCAGAATCAGGTTGATCAAATCCATGAGCAATTGAGCCACCTAAAAGTATTCCCAATATAGACGGATCATTTTTATAAGCCTCTAGAAACTTATCAATTGATTCTTGATGATGCTTTTCCATTTTTCCCTTTTAGCAATATAACGGTGTTGCCGATAAGCGGCCGCCTGGAACAGACGCCCTGGTTATAAACCTCTACCGGTTTTTAAGTAAAATGCCCAGTCTTCTCTCCCTTTCTTTTTTGCTTCTTCTTCGGCTTTCTCTACTTTATAGGGAATTTTTTTATTACTTATTTCCCAATCTTCACCTATTCTTTCTACTATTGCATATGAGGCATAAGGGATATAATTTTCCATAGCATGAACTATTGGTTCATCATCTTTGTATGCTTGTAAACCAACACTTCCCGGATTTACTATTATTTGATTTGTACTTAACATTACTGAACGAAAGATATGTGTATGTCCACATAAAATTATTTTTGAAGTTTCTCCATTTAATGATTTTATAATTTCTTCATCTGTCTTCAGCAATGGATATCCAGATTCAACCTTTTCAAGAAGATACTCTAAATCACTTTTTGGAGTTCCATGACATAAATAAATTTCTGATGAAATTCTTTTTTCAAAAGGTAATGTTTTTAACCAATTTAATGGTTCTGTCCCTAAATCTTCTAAAATGAACTTTAATGTTGGATTTAATTCAATTTCAGATTCTTTGGCCTCATGAATTTGTCTATCTTGATTTCCGCTAATTGAAATAATATTCTCAGATAAAATTAATTCATAAGTTTTCTTTGGTGCAATAGGACCATAGAGAATATCACCTAAATTTAATATTAAGTCAATATTTTGCTTTTTAATATTTTCTAAAACAGCTTCTAAAGCAAATATATTACTATGGATATCTGAAATTACTGCAATTCTCAAAATATTCTCCTTTGGTTTAGTCGTGGCAGAATTGCCAGTTACCAGATATGCCCCACACGGGTTACCTGGATATCTATATAAAAACGGATTATCATGATTGCTTTGTTCTGTTGATTCTACAGATATATTTTTATGAGGTTTTATTAATTTATTTGCACATTCTTTTCCAAGGACACCAAAGATAGACATAACTATGATAGTAAAAATAACATATACTACTTTTGGTAAAGAAAAATTTTTTCTACTAGCTAAAGTAACATTATTTGTTTCAGTTAATCTGTTTAAATCAAATTTAGAAAAGTGTGGTGGGATGAAGTTTAGCAATCCGGATAGCTTCCTCTAAATCATTCGCTTCAATGATTTGCACTCCGCCAACACGTTGCTCTGAGTTGTATCGGAATTTGTGTGGGAAATTACTTCACCATGAACTCGATGTAAGTAGACTGTCTCCAACGTGAGCTCAGCATCCAGCAGGACTTTACCTGTGCCGTGGAAAACCTTCATATGTGGCTCACATTTACCCATGACAGCATCGTTGCTTTCTTTAGGAAGTACTCCCATCTTTTCTTGATCAAAATACCCAAGGCAAAGAAATTTCATAAATTCTCCATGTTCTGTTATCTTGAACGGCCATAAAGATCAAGCATTTAAACAGATAACTAAAATGCAAATTTAATTTACTAAATTTTATAATCTGAAAAATTCTTTTAGTATGTCTACTTTGGACAAGATAGTATAACCGGAGCGCCTACTTTAATACTTCCAAAACGCCGAGTATAAACTTGCTCCATTTCATATCCTTGCCACTGAAAGAAAATTTATTAAGGTTGAAAAAGATGGGATTATCAAGGAAATAATCGCTTGCGTTAAGAGAATTTGCTCTTGGTATAGAAAGTCTTGAACGATTTATAAGAAGAGAACCGTTAAAAAGAATACATGAAAGTGCATTGGCGTCCTGGCTTTGGAAAGTGAAGATGTTGATCCAAGATTATGAATAAATGTTTTATCAAGTATATATCTCCGGCAAAGTTTTTAGTTGTGAGGTTGTTTTACTTTTCGATTTTTGTTTAAAAACAGCCTCTCAACTACCGGTTTTTTAAACAAACTCAAGGTGAGGCATACTTAGGTATGCCTAAAAAATTTTCTCTTTAAAAATGGGGGGTTGAGAGGCCTTTTTCTCGAAATAGAACATTTCATAATTTAATATCTGAAAGTTGGAACAATTCTGGATAAAAATATTGTTAAGAAGATTAAAGACCGGTCCCCCTCGAGTAAATCCAGTTCCAAAATCTGAAATTAAGAAGCGCGACATTCAGCTTACAGTCTGGTAATGGCTGCTTTACATGAATATCTTACTTCACACCAATGTCGGCCTAGCTGTAATTTGAAAACAATCCATACCAATCTGCCTCAATTACAAGAAACCGAAAGAAGACTGATTCCACAATCGCCTGATGGTCATCCTGGTCCCCCCATAATAATATTTTGTGCAACTTATACTATTAGCGGCACTATTAAATGCTCAAAATTAATTTCAAAGCCACCTACAATAACCAATTTGCCCCTGAAAATCGGCTAAAAAACCAACTTTCAAAAGCTCCGATACTTGCGGAGCTTTTTCTAAATATTTCTAAATCGAAATTCTTATTAAAATCTAGCCAAAGATATTTGAAATTTTTTACTGTCAGCTTAATATAGAATATAGTTCTCCTGCAAAATGGGATTAAATATCCCGCACAGCTTATTACAACAGGGGCAAATGATTCAAGGGTTGTTAGTTGGGAACCTGTAAAGTTTTATGCAAAAATGCTTGCGGCAAATTCTTCTGAAAATCCTGTCATATTAAGCTTTGATTATGAAAGCGGGCATTGGGCAAACGGATTTGACAAGCAAGTTAATTATAGTGTTGATGTTATTGGTTTTGTTTTATCGCAACTTGGTGTGCCTGGTTATAAAATAGAGTATCAGTAAAGATTTCGATTCTAATTTAATAAGGGGACACTTAGCATAGTATCATGTGAGGCTTTCTTTATATCTATATAGAGTAAAAGCCTCACTTTTATTTAAAATCCCTCATATTTTTATAAATTCCCCATTTGTACAATCAAAAATTATTGGTATAATAACATTAACAAATAAACCTTCCTGTAAATCCATTTGTTAACTTCGAAATTTAATGGATACTTTATGATTGGTAAAATAATATCACATTATAAAATTATTAGTAAACTCGGCGAAGGTGGAATGGGAGTACTCTACTTAGCTGATGATGTAAATATAAATCGGAAAGCTGTTCTAAAATTTTTACCTCCTGATGTTACTAATGATCCTGATATAAATTCCAGATTTAAGAGAGAAGCGCAGACTGCGGGCTCATTATCGCATCCAAATATTGTTACAATATATGATGTTGGAACTCATGAGAATAGAAGCTTCATAGCAATGGAATATATTGAGGGGAAAACACTTAGGGATCTACTAAATAGTGATGAATTGACAGCTGAAAAAATAATTAATATCTCAGTACAAGTATGTGAAGGATTAAATGAAGCACATAGTAAAGGAATAATCCACAGAGACATAAAACCTGAAAACATAATTATAGATGAAAAAGGACGTGTAAAGATACTGGACTTTGGATTGGCCAGGGTTAAAGGAAAGACACATCTAACAAAAGACGGTTCAACCCTAGGTACAGTAAAGTACATGTCTCCAGAACAGATCAGGAATGAAAAAGTAGATCAGAGGACAGATATATGGTCAGTAGGAATAATGCTTTATGAAATGATAACAAGAAGATATCCGTTCAAAGGAGAACATGAGGCATCACTTTTTTATGCAATAATAAATGATCAGCCGGAACCTATAGCAAGATATAAATCCGGTATAAGTGAAGGTTTTCAAAGAATAATAGATAAGGCATTAGATAAAGATCCTGAAACAAGATACCAGCATATTGATGATTTGCTTTCTGATCTGAAAAGAGAAAAGAGAGAGAGCTCTGAATCAATTATTATAAATAAAAGTTCTTATGAAAAGATCAAAAAAACGAAGAAGAGAGAATATATAATTGCGGCTTCAATTCTGATTATACTACTTCTTGTTTTTATTGCATATTATTTATTAAATAATAAAATGAAAATAATTAAATCGCCGAAACATACACAGCTGACATTTGATGGAAACATCTATATTTACTTTCCAACCGATTTTACTCAAATATCCCCAGACGGGAAATACACTGCTTATGTTATGAATAAAGGAAATGAACAAAGCCTTTGTGTAAAAGAGAATTTTAGTGGAAAAACTAATGTGATTTATAATGCAAAAAATATTTGGTGTTTAAGATGGTCACCTGATAATAATGAGATTTTTTTTACTGCATCAGGTATAGGTTCAGATCATTTAGATCAAAAAATTGCAAAAAATTATTCTAGTTTTATAATCTCCAAATCTGGAGGGACAGCTCACACTATTGATGTACAGGAACCTACTGCATGCTGGTCTTCTGATGGGAATAATTTAGCATTTATTTTTTTAAGCAATGATTCTATTAAGATTCTGGATAAGAAAACTCAGAACTGGATAAGAAAAATAAAATTGAATGGAGATTATACTCAATTTTATGATATAGATTGGGCTCCTGCCGTTGATAGATTTACCTGTCTTACATTCAATAATAACAATAAAAAATATAATATATGGACTATTAAAACCGATGGAACAGAACAGAGAAAAGTTATTGAAAGCGAAAAAGATGTTTGGTCACCACGATGGTCTGCAAATGGAAACGATATATATTATCTTCAGGAAAGAAAAGGAACAAGAGATTTAATGAAAATAGAAATTTCTTCCGATGGAACAGTAGAAGGTAAACCTAAAATTATTTTAACAGGATTGGAAGCATATGGGTTTTCAATTTCGAATGACAATAAAAAGTTTGTATATACAAAAGATGTCACTCACTCAAACATATGGAAATTATCATTGGAAAAGGGTAAAAATTCTTACCATACGAAAAAGTTAACGAACGGCACAACTTATATTTACTCCTTGGCTATTTCTCCTGATGGAAAAAAAATTGCCTTTGGTAATCAAGGAAACATTTTTATAAAGTCTATTGATGATAAGGAAATGAGGCAGCTAACTACATTTGATTCTGATTGCTTAAGCCCGACCTGGAGTCCGGATGGAAAAGAAATAGCTTTTTTTTCCGGTTCTAATATAATTCTAATTGATGCTTATGAAGGGATTATTCAAAAAAAATTCAAGAATGTTGATTTCGGATCCAATTTATATTGGTATTCAGATTCTATTATATTTTATAATGATCCGGAAGATTTCAATTTTTTTATCTTTAATATGAAAACAGGAGAGAAAAAGAAATTCTTAGAAAATGATAAGAATATGGGATGGATAAATAATCCACTTGTTTCTCCTGATAAAGAAAGAATAGCTGTTTTCTGGAACAGATGGAATGATGAAACTTTGGATGGTTTATGGATTATTTCGAAAGATGATTCAATGCAAAATCATTTGATATGGGGAAACATACGCCCCATAGAATGGTCGCGGGATGGCCAATATATCTATGCAATTAATTATGATAAAATACCAACTGAAATTATAAAGGTATCTGCTGAAAATGGCAATATTAAAGAGAGCATTAAAATGCCTTTCGATAAAGTAGTGGGAGCTGATATTACTCCCGATGGCAAGACAATTCTCTTTACTGTGGAAGAAGAAAATTCCGATGTATGGATGATAGAGAATTTTGACCCCGATATTGAATAAAAGTTAATAAATTTTAGATATAACCAATAACAGAATATCCACCTTCCTAAAACACTTAAACATTTAAATGTTACAATTTCGAAATAAAATGTTATAAAATTGGTAGAAATGCCTTTTTTTATTTTTGATTTTTGAGGGTGACCAAAAAGTAGAGATTGTCATGCTGAACTTGATTCAGCATCTGTTTTCAGAGCAAAATTACAAGGTTAGATTCCGGGTCAAGCCCGGAATGACACTTTTTAGTCGGCCCCATGGATGAAAATTGGAGGCATGCATGAAGACCTTATTATTTATTATCACAGCTGTAATTATTTTAACCGGCCGTGAAAAAGACAACCCTAATCCTTCCGGTCCTGAAAAAGTTAAAAGCTCACAGAATATCGTTCAAAAGGATAAAGGAATTTCTAACCTGACAGCTGAATCTTTTTACTCTTACTTTCAGTCATTCGTTAATATTATGTTAATTCAGGAAGTTGAAATTATTTTGAGAACTCCCATATAAATTTTATTTACAATCAATTTTAAGGAGAAAGTATATGAAAAGATTCTTTTACCCATCACAATTCTTTTTATTATTTGCCAATGTTCTATTTTTTCCCAGCACAAGCAAGTAAAAAGAAATAGACAGGTAGTTCATAGTTCTAAGGTTCAAAATAAATTTGCAGGTGAAAAATTTCAAAGACTTATGTTAAAAAATTCACACACAAGTAATTCATTAAATACTTCAGATTTATCACAGTTTAAGGAATTACCTTATCAGATTCCAAACATTTCTTATTATGAAACAACACCTGTAGCATTATCAAATGGAAATTTAATGATTCTCTATGCTTCATATGATGACCGTGATTTTAATGATGACTCTCTTTTTTGTACAACAAGTACGGATGGTGGTGAAACATGGATAAATAAAAAAGATATAACTCACTCTCCTTTTAATTCAATTTATTATTTAACCGGTATACAAACTAATAGCGGACGAATTATAGCTTTTTGGACAAATTATGATTCAACTTCCACAAATAAAATGGTCTACTCTGATGACAATGGTGATTCCTGGAGTTCGGTTATTACCATTGGTTCTTTATTTCCCTGCTGGTATCCCTCAATTTCAAAATCGTCAAATGATACTCTTTATCTTGCTTACAGCCAGGATATTGATAGTGACAATTCCGTATTAGTTTTTCGGAAAAGTTCAGATGACGGAATTACTTGGGAACCGGAAAAAATTTTCTCGGATTCGCCTGGTTATCAAAATATGGGGAGTATTGTATCCGGTGAGGGAAATGAACTTTTAGCCGTATATTCCAAAAATTTAGGAACTAATTACGGAATTGTAAAGCAGATAAGTACAGATGGAGGAGATTCATGGACTTCTGAATCTGTTATTTATGACAGTTCTGATAATGGTGATAATACCCGCGTGATTAGAATAAGCAAAGATTCTCTTTGTTTATTATACCGGAATTGGAATGATTATATTGCTGATGTTAATTATTTATTCAGCAGTGATAATGGAAGTACATGGAGCAGCCCGGTTCAATTTACAAAATATGCTGGGTGGGACGGTTATGTTTCTAACCTGTGCCTCCTGAATAATAAACCATTTGTTGCTTTCTCTTCCGCTCGATGGCAAAAGTTTTATAATGTTCCTCATATCTGGTATGGCACTATTGGAACTACAGATGACAATAATTCACCTCCAGCAGTATTATACAATTCCGTATATCAGTATTATTTCGAACCCGGTAAGGTCGAAACTATTCTTGGAGATATAAAAGACGAAACAGGTATAAAAGATGTTCACATTACTTTCTCCCTTAACGGCGGTCCGGAAAATTCCCTTCAGCTATTCGATGATGCACAGCATAATGATTGGGCTGTAGGAGATGGTATTTATGGAAATCAGATTGGCCCCTTTTCTCTGGGTGATCACATAGACTACAATTTTTCTGTTACTGATATAGATAATAATATAATCGATGTCGGTATTTTTACTATTGATGTTGTAGCGCATGGGGAGCCGGTTAACACTAACCAAGGATTTGAGGAAACACCTGTCGGAGTAACAAGCGGGGATATTGCTGGCTGGTATTTAGGTCAAAGTGCACCTGCTTCTGGAATATTTAATATAGTTGATGATACCGTTAAAGAAGGTAACCATGCATTAAAAATCACAGTAACAGATTTGGGCTCAAATCCATGGGATGTTCAAGCTGTTAATGAACCATTTCCCGTTGATGAAAATTCCCAATATAGATATTTTGTTTGGGCTAAAGCAGATAAGGATAATGTTATTGCAAACTTTGATGTAGAAGATTCTTCCTTCAATGTATGGCAGGGCATGGAAGTAAATTTAACAACTAAATGGCAGGAATACTCTTTTGATTTTTCAACACCTGAGGGAGTTGTTGGAGGCAGATCTGCCAATTGGTTTAGCTTGAGCAATAACGAAGATAAATTACCCATAACATACTACTTTGACGATTTACGAATTGTAAAGCTTGGTTCAATAGTATCGGTTGAAGATCCACAAGAAGTTCCGGCTGAATTTTCTCTGCATCAGAATTATCCTAATCCATTTAATCCATCCACAACGATTAATTATAAAATTCCAACAGCAGGAATAGTTTCATTGAAAGTTTATGATGTTCTCGGAAGAGAAGTTGCAAATTTAGTTAATGAAGAAAAACCTGCAGGAACTTACAATATTACTTTTAATGCAGGTAATTTTGCAAGTGGTGTTTATTTCTATCAGTTAAAAGCTGGAAATTTTGTTTCTACCAAAAAGCTTGTATTAATGAAATAGACTCTATAATGAAAACATAAAGGTGACTTCTTTTCATTACTAATTCCTTATGAAAAGAGGCCGCCTTTTATAGTCAACCCTATCACAAAATAGTTTGAGAGCTTTTCGTAGGTTTTATGGGAACCAATTGGATAGATAAGAACAATTGCATTTACACATACGTTGGCAACAAGGTGAAAAACAAACTGAAATAAAAAATTCTGCAAAATGACAAAAATTGACCCTATAATTGCTGTTAATGATGTAGATGGCAGTGCAAAATGGTATGAAAAAATATTTGGATTCAAAAATTCATCTCCAGAAGCACACGGTTTTGCAGTCCTAAAGTCTGAAACAAATGAAATCGTTCTATGCCTTCATCAATGGGAAATGGACAATCATCCAATAATGACGGACCCAAGTATTACCCCCGGGAATGGGTTAATGCTTTACTTCAGGACAAAGAATATATACGCAATATACCAAAGGGCTATAAATGAAGGTTGTGAAATAGAAGAAGATATTCATTTAAACCCAAGACCAATGAAAAAGGAATTTTCTTTTCGTGACCCTGACGGATACTTCTTAACTGTAAGCGAATTTCACGAATTTGAAAACTGAAACAAATAAAGCCAGTTGCCAACATTGTATAAGTCTAATGCGGTCAAAAGTGCTAAATTTTGACGAATTGACCATTAACAAATATATAGACAAACTAAAAGTGAAGTGCTAATAATCCCGCACTACACTTATACTTGACCTTTGAGATAGAAAATTAGGTTGGCAACTATTACTAATTTCGAGATATTTCACTTCGTTCAATATGACAAAATCTGGAATTTGCCTAATATGAGTTAGTAATTCATTTAAATTGAAATAAACATGATATTGAATCAACAAAAAAAGATTTCAAATCCCTTGAAAATTTTATTGCATGTCCCTGTGCCTTGGGTTTTTGTTTTGACATATTTAATCGGTCTTGTTCTTCAGCTTATTTTCCCATTTAACATCCTTTCTCAGGAAGCATTATTTTTCATTAAGATAATTGGTATTGTTTTGTTTGCATTAGGGACAGTTTTTGCATCATGGAGCTTGATTATTTTTCGTAAAGCACATACAACAACCACTCCTGGAGAGAGTTCTAAAAAGCTTGTCACGCATGGGCCATACCGACTTACTCGTAACCCAATGTATGTTAGCCTTATTCTTGCTTATTTAGGGGAAGCAGGATTTCTAACTCAATCTTGGCCTATTTTTGTCTTACCTTTCATATTGGTTTATGTCAACTGGATTGTAATACCTTTAGAGGAAGATGTATTAAAGAAGGACTATAAAGAAGAATATGAAAATTATTGTAATCATGTACCTCGTTGGTTATAAAACAGGGGGGCAGAACGCGGTTCGCGAAATTCCGCTACGATTTTATAGCGGCAACCGTTGAGTGTGATTAATTCGGCGGCGAGTACAGCCAGCTAAAAATTCATATTAATTTATTATCGGAGTTCTGGATGAAATTATTTAAATATTTTTTATTGAGCATAACACTCGCACCTATTTTAGTATTAGCTCAGGAAAAACCGGATCCATTTTTATGGTTGGAACAAATAGATAGTCCTAAATCTATGAAATGGGTAAAAACCCAGGATACTATTGCAGTTGATGCTTTGGAGAAATTCCCACAGTTTCAGAATATATATGAAAGTAATTTGAAAATTTATAATTCAAAAGAAAAGATTGCCGATCCATCGATTGTGGGGAAGTATATTTATAATTTCTGGAAGGACAGCATAAACCAGCGTGGTTTATGGAGAAGAACAAGCTTTGATGATTATTTGAATGAATCACCCAAATGGGAAACGGTTCTTGATATCGATTCACTTTCAAAAGCTGACAGCGTTTCATGGGTGTACGAAGGTGTTGACCGACTTTATCCCGATTTTAATTTGTGTTTACTATCTTTATCGCGTGGCGGTTCTGACGCAACTGTCGTTAAAGAATTCGATCTTAGAACCAAAGAATTTGTAAATGATGGATTTCAATTGCCTGAAGCAAAACAGTCAGTAGGGTGGATTGATAGAAATACTGTTTTTATTGGTACTGATTTCGGTAAGGGTTCGATGACGAGTTCAGGTTATCCGAGAATTTTAAAGAAATGGACACGGGGTACTCCGTTAACCGAAGCGAAGACAATCTTTGAAGGTAAACCCGGCGATGTAAGCGTTGGGGGATATGAGATAAATACACCTGAAAGATCCTATCAATTTGTAATTAGAGCAAAAACTATTTATACCTACGAAACTTATACAATAATTAATGATTCACTTGTGAAACTCAATTACCCTGAAGATGCACGACTTGATGGAATATTTAAAAACCAGATACTTCTTGAACTAAAATCCGATTGGAAGATAGGCGGAAAACTTTACAATCAGGGCTCACTAATAAGTATAGATTATGACAGGTTTGTAAAAGGAGATAGAGACTTTTTGTTAATTTACAAACCCATGGCTCGCGAAAGTATTGTGTCTATCAATAACACTAAAAACTTTTTACTTGTAGATAAATTAATCAATGTTCGTGGAGAGCTATTTAAATATGAATTGAAAAATAATAAATGGTCGGAAGAGAAAATAAATGCACCTGATTATGGAACAATTGACATTAGTTCAACTGATGATTTTTCCGACAAATTTTTCTTTACATACACAAACTTTCTGAACCCAACGACGCTTTATCTATACGAAGAAGATAGTACTATTAAAAAAGTAAAAAATCTTCCTGAATTTTTTGATGCAAATAAATTTGAAGTAAAACAATATGAAGCTGTTTCGCAGGATAAAACCAAAATTCCCTATTTTATTGTTTACAATATAGATATTAAGTATGACGGTAATAACCCGACTCTTCAGTACGCATACGGAGGCTTTGAAATATCCGAAACACCTTATTACTCGGCAACAGTTGGAACTGACTGGCTCAGCCGCGGCGGAGTTTATGTACTGGCAAATATTCGCGGTGGAGGCGAGTTTGGACCTAAGTGGCATTTAAGTGCAATCAAAGAAAACCGTCATAAAGCTTATGAAGATATGATTGCAGTATCTGAAGACCTGATTAAAAGAAAAGTTACTTCACCAAAACATCTGGGAGTAATGGGCGGCAGCAATGGCGGATTACTTGTGGGAGTAATGCTCATAGAAAAACCTGACCTTTATAATGCAGTTGTTTGTCAGTCACCTTTGCTCGATATGAAACGTTACAATAAGCTTTTAGCTGGTGCAAGCTGGATGGGTGAATATGGAAATCCAGATAAGCCTGAAGATTGGGCATATATAAAAAAATACTCTCCATATCAAAATGTTTTTAAAGACAAAAAGTATCCGCCTATACTATTTACTACTTCAACCAGAGATGACCGTGTGCATCCCGGGCATGCCAGAAAGTTGGCAGCTAAAATGGAATCATTCGGAGATCCTGTCTATTTTTATGAATACACAGAAGGTGGGCACTCTGCAGGTGTGACCGGTAAAGAAGTAGCATTTGAAAGTGCGTTAACATTTTCATTTTTGCTTATGCAATTACAATAAAGTTTTTTGGTCATTTCGATTAAATCAATTTAATAGGAATAAGAAAAATAATTAATTTTTATTTCTATGCTACTGCGAATTTGCTCCGCGGTTGTCGATTGCTCTTCACTTGTACTGGCTACCCGGTTTACTTCATCAACTACTTTATTGTAATTTTTTTATTGAATGTGAAAGAAGGTATTTTTATATCATCCAATAGATTCAATGGTTAAACCATATTTTTCATATGTGTCAAAGATTAATATATAACTCGCATACAATTCAATATTTACTAAATATGATTTCTCTCACATAAACTTAATATGTTAAAAAAAATTAATTTTATAACAAATTATTTTAATTGATGATTCCGTACATTTACCTCAATTCCTAATATGTACTAGTTTTATGCTCCGGTCTTTGGTTTTATCCTTTATAGTAAATTTAATATGAGGATAGTTTATGAAATATTTAATACTATTTTTTTTAATATCATTTTCCATTTATGCACAAACCCCTCCATCAGACTTTAAGCTTGAAGTATCTACCGGAGGAATGGAACTATGGGAGATATCAGAAACAATTACAATTGAAGCTAACGGTCAGGGAAATTTTTATAGATCTAAAGGAGGGAATTCACAAGAAGTCTTACTAGACACAAACTTTACTATAACCACGGAACAAGTCCAGCAAATATGGCAGTCTGTTCAAAATGAAAATTTCTTTAACCTAAATTCAAATTATGAAAACGATACAGTTGTGGGGGGTTCCTATGCAATATTTACTATTACAGCAGATGGTGTAACGAAACAAGTAACAGTAAAAAACATTTCGCAGCAGCAGATACAAAACATTATATCATCAATAAATTCAAATGTTCCTTCAGATTACAACATAGATTATACACCGCCGGAGAAAATTAACATAATACCCCAGGATCCTTGTAATTCACCATTTGGTTCTTCTTTTTCAATTGACAAGAAAGAAATTTCAGAGGCGAAGTTAAATAAATTGCTTGCCAAATATAATACGACTAATTCAGTAAAGGATGTAGTACAAATACCTCACGCAGGCGTTGAAATAGGTTATGAAGAATCCCTATATGATGCCGTTGGAAACGGTACAGCCGCTTTAAGTAGTAAAGGTGATTTTTATGGTGATGATGTTTCAATAACAGGAAAATACCCAAATAATTTAACACCCGCAGATAAAAAAATTCACATAAAACTAAATCTTGAATTTTATGGTCCATGTGATAACTCTGCGAATGAAAATAAAATTGTGAAGGATATTTATAATAAATGGAACGGACTTGCCACCAGCAGTGGTCAGAAAATAATAGTAGATATTCCACACTTATCACATCCTGGTGCTTCATCACCTCCGGGTACACCTGGTTTTGATGAAATAAAGTTAGCCTGTGGAAGCGGACAAAAAGCTATCAGTTATACTGATGGACTTGGAAAACCAAATGATGGAGTTGCTAGTGGCACTTGGTACCCCGCCGATCAGGGTGGGCCAGGTACATACGGGCATGAAGCAGGGCACCTGATGGGTTTAGATGATCAATATTCTTCGTACCAAAAGCAGCCGGATGGTAGCTGGCTAAATGAGCAAGACAAAACTACAACATATTCTGCAAATGATTATTTAAATCTCTACCACTCGAAATATCCAGATCATAGTTTAAGCCAAGATAAAAGCTGGTTAGCTAAAAACAAACGGACTGGATGGCCTACTGGAAAGGGTGTAATGGGTGATAGTCAAGCACCTCCGACACAATTAGATATTGATTCACTTGCTGAAAAAGCCGGATTGATTATTAATATTAAACCTGGAGATATGCTTGTGGATAAAAATAATTATCAGCAGAATCTCGTAGTTAATCATTCAGGTGATTTATTCCTTAAGCCGGGAGAAACAAAAACATTGAATGGAATATATGCAGCTTGTATTGATCATTTTAAAGAAATTCCTGATACCGGACGGGTTTTTGCAGTAGCGCCCTCTTTGGAAAAATGGAATGGAATAAACGCTGCACCGACATTATTAAAATTAGTCCGGTATATTGATTCAGTTGGCTATTTCTGCAATATATTTGATGATTATTCTTCGCAGGAAGCAATATGGAGGATAACCGATAATACCGAGCCATTATTTGATTCAACTTCAGACTCACTATTATTGAATATTGGAATTAACCCAAACCAGTTTTTTGATTTTCCAAAGATGAACTATAACTTAAATGATACTATTTCATCCTCACAGTATATTCCGGATCAATTGTTTGCTGCTGATATAGAACCAAAATATGCAACCTCAAATATTAATGACAACACCGAATTTACAGCAGCCGTCTCCTCACCATCAGTAGGTGAGTTTTCTACAAATATTAAATGGGAATTAAAATCGCCCGGCTCTGCTGCAGGACAGCTTAATGTTAACGGCTCTAAGGCTACAGTTACTCCTTTGCAGGGAGGTCTTTATTCGCTAAACCTTGATTTAACAGTTACTGATTCCTCAGGTGCAAAAAGAGAATTTAAACCATCTCAAACTTCACATATAATTGTCCCTGATAAATTTACTGAAACATTTGAACATAGTAATCTAATTGATTTGTTTCCATGGAAGACATATGGAGATGCTCCATGGACAATAACAAATGCAGAAGCTCAAACTGGTAATTACTCAATTCAGCCGGGAAATATTCGAGCAAATCAATCCTCAACTCTAGAAATATCTTTAGATTTGCCTTCTGATACTTCATTTGAATTTGCGGTTAAAGCTCTCTCAAGCTTTTTTAATTATTTATCATTTTATATAGATACAACATTATCTGGTATATACGCCTATAATGATTGGAACTTTTATTCATATAATTTAAAGGCTGGAAAACATGTTTTGAAATGGACATATCAAAGTTTAGTGTCAACTGTCAATCAGTCTCCGGGAATTTGGCTCGATAATATATTTTTCCCGGAAAACTCGGTCAACCTTACTTCCGTAAAAACTGATGAAAGTAAACCATTAACATTTAATTTATTCCAGAATTACCCGAATCCTTTTAATCCGAATACTTTAATTAAGTACTCATTGGCTTCAGAAAGTCAGGTCAAACTAACAATTTATGATATTACAGGCAGAAAAGTAAAAGATTTATTTATTGGTGAGCAGCCTGCGGGAATACACGAAGTAAAATTCGATGGTTCAAGCTTAAGCAGTGGTGTATATTTTTATACAATTGAAGCGAATTCAAAAAATGGAATATTTAAAGCAACAAAGAAAATGATTTTAATAAAATGAGCGTTTAGCAAGGGTGTACGACAAATTGTCCCTAAGCCGTATTTTTTGCATGATGAGTTGAGAAAAAGAGTAAATTAAGGACTTTATGATTGCTCCTCTGGACAATTTGTCGTACACCCGTTTAGCAAAGCTTGGACTATTTTATATTGATTGTTCCTGACTGCAGTATAAAATTCCATTCATATTAGTTGTTTTCTATCCGGTAATCTGTACGTAATAATTCTTGTGCAAAAAAATAAAATCTATCAAAGTTTTAGTAATTCAAATATATCAAGAGATAATACATGAACTCAAATAGAATTAATCGATTTGTAATAAAATCGCTTTTTATTTTCCTATCATATGTTACAATTTTTATCTCATGCTTTTTATTTCTTTCATGTTCGGATCATAAAATATCTGCTACACAAAGAGACTACTTAACTCCTGATATATTATGCGGAACAGTGCGGTTTTCAGGAGGATGTAGTCCTAAACTGGATACTTTAATAAGATTCGGAATTGCACTTATTCATCACATGACATATGAAGATGCAGAATATACATTCAGTGAAGTTATTAAATTAGATCCGGGTTGTTTCTGGGGATATTGGGGCAAGGCAATGACTTTAGAGCACCCACTCTGGCCGGACATTCCGGATAATGATATGTTGAAGGAAGGATATATTCTTTCCCAGACTGCATTGAATCTTGCAAAAACAAAAAAGGAAAAATATTATGGGGGGGCTATAGCAGCTTATTTTAAAGATGGATTGAACAAAACCGAACATGAGCGGTTAATTGCATTTAACGATGGCTGGCAGCTTGCAAGCAAAGAGCTGCCAGATGATATAGAAGCAAGATTGTTTTCTGTCTTATCAATGTTAGCTATTGCTTCACCTAATGATAAATCCTATAAGATTCAGCGCCAAGCAGGAGCGATTTGTGAAGAAATACTTAAAATAATTCCTGATCACCCTGGCGCGTTTCATTATGCCATACATGCATACGATTTTCCACCGTTAGCTGAAAATGCTCTCAGGTTAGCACGGAATTATTCTAAAATAGCTCCGGAAATACCGCATGCATTACATATGCCGACTCATATTTTTACTCGTCTCGGCTATTGGCAGGAATCAATAGACTTAAATCTGAGATCTGCAGTAATTGCTAAAAGGATCCCTGTTCATGGGCAGGTTTCAGCACAGTACTTTCATGCTCTCGATTACCTTGAGTATGCTTACCTTCAGCAATCAGAATATGATAAAGCCAGAAACATTGCAACATTGATAGATACACTTAGCGGAACTTATGAACCCTCACCTATTACAGCCTACGCAATAGCTGCCATTCCTGGCAGAATCCTACTTGAAAATCAAAACTGGTCTGAAGCAGCAAAAATTTCAAATGATAATCACTCAAATTTTCCTTGGAAAAAATTTCCGCAAGACGAATCACTGTTTTATTTTGCAAAAGGTATCGGTGCAGGTAGAAGCGGAAAACCGGATATTGCTCTGCAGTCATTTAAAAAATTAGAAAAGTTGCAAAATTCCTTTGAAAAATCGGAAGCTAATAAATATTGGATCAATCAAATCGAAATACAGAAAACTATTGTGAAAGCATGGCAATTTTTTGCAGATAATAATAAGGATAAATCTTTAGAGACTATGAAGCTTGCAACAAAATTTGAAGATGCAACAGAAAAAAGTCCGGTAACACCTGGTCAATTACTTCCCGCTAGAGAAATGCTTGGTGATCTGCTATTAGAAATGAACAGACCTAAAGAAGCTCTTATTCAATACGAATTATCACTTCAAAAATGTCCCAACCGGTTTAATTCTCTTTTTGGGGCCGGAAAATCTGCGGAACTTCTGGGTGATTCTAAAAAAGCTATATTTTACTTTGTTAAACTTCAAAAGAATTGCAAATCTTCTGGATCAAATAGAGATCGCTTAGTACATGCATCACATGTAATTGATAATAAAATTTGAACAACTTTCTCAAAGAATATCCTTGCAATAAAATCGGTACCTGCAGCTGGAAATACGATTCTTGGAAAGAAATAATTCTTAGTATAATCTCGTATTTAACAATTGAAAAAAAGAAAAAATTTTCATAATATTTCGTTGTTCATACCTAAAATTCTAATTCGATTTTCAGGCACTTGTTTTCAGATTATCTTATAGAATCGTAAATATATGATTGGAAAAACCATACTTAATTATAAAATTTTATTGAAATTCAAAAGAGCGGAAGTGATTTAAATTGAAATAAAAGAAAATGCACCGTTAAAATTTTTTAGGGAGGATATAAAATGAATATAAGAACTGCTCTGTTAGTCTTTGTTCTAAGTTTTATTACAATATCAGCACAATCCAAACAACCTGTCGCACCTGTAAAAGAACACATTGATGAATATTGGGGAGAAAAAGTTTCTGATCCATATAGATATATGGAAAATCTCGATGATCCGAAAGTAAAGGAATGGATGAAAGAACAGGCAGAATATACCAAAAATATTCTATCGAAAATTCAAGGAAGAGATGCTTTATTCCAAAGAATTAAAGAATTATACAAAAGTAAACCGATCCGTATCTTTGATATAAATAGAAATGAAAATGGATCAATGTATTACGAAAAGATTACACCGAACGATAATTTACCAAAGCTATTTTTCCGGGATATTAATGGTGAAGAAAAATTATTATTTGATCCTGAGAAAATAAAAAGTAAAGATAAACAGCATTTTTCTCTTGAATTTTACGCACCTTCACCAGATGAAAAATATTTGGTTTATGGTCTTGCAAAAGGAGGTTCGGAGGAAACGACAGTATTTATAAAGAATATTAAGACTGGCAAAGATCTTCCCGAAAAAATAGACCGGATTGAAACTGCTTATAATATTCCTGTCTGGCTTCCTGATGGCAGCGGATTTTTATATTCACGCAGACAAAAATTACCTTCCAATGCACCTGCAACTGAGATATATAAGAATACCAGAGCTTACTACCATAAATTAGGTGAGGATCCTGAAAAAGATGTAGTTGTACTAGCTAAAGGATATTCTAAAAATGTTAAAATGCTTGATGTAGATTTTCCCAGTGTAAACATCTTTAAAGAATCAAATTTTATTATTGGTAAAATTAAACACGGAGACGCAAATGATATTGATTTATATTCCGCTTCAATTGACGGGATTGGAAAAAATGGAATAAATTGGATTAAAATCTGTGATTCAAGTGACGAGGTTACAGACTACTCGGTTTTTAAAAATAATATTTACTTGTTAACTTCAAAAAATGCTGCACGATTTAAAGTAGTGATGACTTCATTATCCAACCCGAATTTTCAAAATGCTTCTGTAATTGTACCGCAGAGTAATGTGGTTGTCTCCAGTTTAGCCGCAGCAAAAGATGCATTGTATATTGAAATTATGGATGGCGGGTTTAATCGTATTCAAAGGATTGATTACACGGATAACAAAATAGAAAACCTTAAAATTCCCGATGATGCAGCCGGATATATTGAATCTGCTTCCCAAAATATTAATGGAATTTTAATCTATACAATAAAATGGACTAAAGGGGGAGCGATCTACAATTATGAACCAGTTTCAAAAAAAATTACCAATACGGAACTAATGCCTAAAGGGAAATTTGATGATGTGCCGGGATTCGAGTCGCATGAAGTGAAAGTAAAAAGCTATGATGGGGTTATGGTGCCATTATCTATAATTTATAAAAGTGATATTAGAATGGATGGAAATAATCCAGCTTTAATCATAGGATATGGTTCATATGGCATTTCCGAAACAGTCTATTTCAATCCTGTTTATTTAGCCTGGCTTGAAAAAGGAGGAGTTCTAGCTATTGCCCATGTTCGGGGCGGAGGTGAATATGGAAAAGAATGGCATCTTGCAGGTCAAAAATTGAATAAACCTAACACCTGGAAAGATTTTATAGCTTGTGCCGAATATTTAGTTCAGAAAAAATATACATCAAAAAAATTGCTTGCGGGTGAAGGAGGAAGTGCCGGCGGAATTTTGATTGGAAGGTCAATTACGGAAAGGCCTGATCTGTTCTCTGCGGCAATAATAAATGTTGGAGATCTTGATGCTCTACGTGCAGAAACTACAACAAACGGTGTCCCGAATATTGCAGAGTTCGGCACAGTAAAAGATAAAAACGGATTTAAAGGCTTGTATGAAATGAGTGCTTATCATCATGTCAAAGATGGTGTTAAATATCCTGCAGTAATGCTAACTACCGGAATAAATGATCCTAGAGTTGAACCCTGGAGTTCAGCAAAAATGACTGCTCGTTTGCAAGCCGCTACTTCGAGTCATAAACCAATTCTCCTGCGTATAGATTATGATGCCGGGCATGGTTTCGGATCAACTGTTGACCAAAGATTAAAAGGGTTCTCAGATGAGTTATCATTTCTGTTTTGGCAGTTTGGCATTAAAGGATTTCAGCAAGTTAATGTTCCAAAAAAAACAGAATAAGCTTTTGTAAATTGGACAATAAAATAACTCTTGATTACCTTCTGCTAAATAAATTGATGTATAACCATAAAGTTCATACATTTCTTGATGTTTGTTGAGTTGCAGATTTAAACTGACCAATTCATAATATGTTTTAATTACATTTCTCCATATATGTAATCCATTGTTAAAAGAATTCTGTGCAAGTTTTTAAATACTTAACTTTTTTAATAATTCTTTACTTCTTACCACAATTTCTTTTTCTAATTTTATATTTTGTTCTAACAACGCGTAATATCCTACAACTATATTATTAACTTCGTTAAAATCTACGTTATTTTTATTAATAAATTGCCAATTCAAAATATTTATATTCTTAAAAATAAATTTTGTAGCATAGTCATTAATAAATTCTACTGTCATTTCTTGTTGTGACTGAATGCTTGTAAAAGATTCATAGTAATTGGTAATTTCTTCTCTCAAATTATATGATGAAATTAGGTTAAGATTACCACTGTATTTTATAGATACATAAGTATTTGATTGGGGATAAAATTTGGGAATTGTGAGAATATCTTGAAATAATATAATTGCAGAATCTATTGAAGAAATACCTTTAATGGTACTTGCAATATATTTTTTAAATTTAACTTCTTTTCCTTCATTAAATTTTAGAATTTCATTAACACTCATTGAATCTTGAATGACATCATTTTTAATGCTATTTAAATATTTACTTTCAAGTTCATCGGATTTATAATCTTCTCGCCAATTATTTAATATGAATGCCGCAGTAATGCCGATGAAAACAACTATCAATTCAATAAAATAATTTTTCCAATTAATATTTTCCATATTTAACTTCCATTTCAAGTATTTTCATTTTTAACCGTTGGTTTTATCCTCGCAAGTATCAAAGCAATGATAATGGCAACCACAAATGCTGGCACTCCAATTAATATTGGCCAAAGAATCAATGATACAATTAGTAAGGTTCGATTAGCTGTTATTGAATTCAACGAATGTATATTAGCGGCAACTGCAAGACCGAAAGCTCCAAGTGCAGCAGAGATGGCTACGTGTATTGCGATTGTAAGAGGTAGATTATGCAAACGAAAATGTTCATACCAAATCTGAATTCCAAATATAATGACACTTGTGATCCAAGCAGCGAGACGCCAAATTTGTTGTGCTTGGCTTTGGCTTGATGGATTTGGAAACGCAATACCTACTAAGGAATATCCAATGCCAAAGAATATAACCATCTTCCAGGTTTTATATTTATTCCTTATGATCACTTTCTCTCCAACCTTATTATAGTTAACTGCTTCTAATGTAGAGACTAATTAGAAAAGATAATTCCGATCTAATTAAGCCCAATTCTAATATAAATATTGAATAAAATATATCTCATTTACAAATAATTTTATTACATACTACTTCTTAAACTAAGAAAAGAATGGCATCTTGCAGGTCAAAAATTGAATAAACCTAACACCTGGAAAGACTTTATAGCTTGTGCCGAATATTTAGTTCAGAAAAAATATACATCAAAAAAATTGCTTGCGGGTGAAGGAGGAAGTGCCGGCGATCGAGGGGATGTTCTTCTAAATTGAAAGTTAATATTACGAGATTTGACCGCTTTTCTTTTTTTAAGTCTTTTTTCTTTACGCACTACTTCAGTCTCATTATTATTATTCCCATATCTGACGTAAAATTGGTCCATATATTCATATATATTCAAATTCGGAGATTTATTCTGAATCATTCCATCTTTCCAAAAATTCATCTAGTAGGTTTTCTAATTTTCTATTTCCATTTGTATACCTATAAATTTTTAGTAATAGCAGCTAACGGCCCGCATTTAACCGCAGCCTATACCAAGAAACTTGCTACATTTACAACTAATAACGGGGTAGCAGCAGCGGCCGGTGTTGAACAATGGGTTTAAGCTATTATTGCTTTTTGTTTTTACTTATAATGTCAAAAGGAATTTTCGAATCAGCATAAACTTGCCACAAATAAATCCTACCATTCTTTATGACCGCCTTCCATGAAGCAGGTAAATTCCAATAGTTTCCCTTGCTATCACTCTGTCCTTGGAATGTAGCACTTGCAAAACCAAACGCTGCAACCATGTCTCCAACAAGAAATATATCCGTAATTTCAATTTTATAATCTGGAAATAATTGAAAGTATCCAATCCAACCTGCCTGCATTTTTTCTTTTCCTATAGCTTCATTACCCTGGGAATCAATGAACTTGTGGTCGGCAGTCATAAGCGAGCAGATCTTATCAATGTTATGCTCGTTGATTGCACTAACAAAGTCTTGGAATATTTTCTTTTTCATAGTATTTAATCCTTGCAGATTTGTGCCTTAGTCCAACAAAGGATTATGCCTCGGCACGCTTCGGCATGAAGACCTTATAACGTTAGGTGGTTCTTCTTATATTTTTACTTCAGATCAATAGTATCTAATTTGTGTTTTTTCCATTTATATTTTTATTTATTTTAAGTTTAAACATAATTAAATAGAAATATAATATATCTATAGCATGAGGTATCTATGAAAATGAATAAACGCTTAATTGTTACAACAGAGTTATTATTTATTGTACCGGCTACTATTTTTATGATTGCTCTTTTTCTGCAAGAAGTTCAGCCAATTATGCAGACAGGATATTTAGTTAATTGGTTCAGCCAGCATACTGTTCTTGGTCTCTATATCTTTCTTATTGCAATGCCTTTTTCGGCTTTAGCAATTGGTAGCATTTCATTGTTTAAAATCTGGCAAAATGACACCGAACTACGTCAAACTGCATTAAGAGTACTTGTTGCTGTTCGAGCACACTTTGCAATGCTACTCATTAGTTTATTAACTATTTTGTCTGTCAGTATTCTTTCTGTTGTAGCATTACATATGATTACTGAATAAGAAGTATGTAAGAAAGCGAACAATTTTTTTAGTATGGAACCAAATAACCGATCCAATAAGTACGATTTCCTTAAATTGTTACAAACTTTAACTCCCTTCATTTTAACAATAGGAGCTATTGGTTCTGTGGTTCTAATCGTTGCTTCAACATAGTACCTATTTCTACAGATATCTGGTGTTTTATTTTATGATCATCAATCTCCCTTCTTCTCATCTCGCTTTTCCATTCGTCGTAATTCCATTATTATCCTGGTTTATCATTTTGATAGTCTTTTTAATTGCAAAGCTAATGTCAAGAAAATTTTCAAATATGAAAGAAACTCTTTGATATATATATATATTTAATTTAGGCAGAAGTAAATAAACTCCATATTAGGTATAGGATGATAATACCAGTTCCCCCATTTGTTCTACTTTTTCCCTCCTCATCCCCAAAATTCCCTTACGAAATAGCGTAGGTTTTCGGCAGTTTTTTCGCTTCCAAGCCACTTAATTTACATCGAGCCTATATTTACCCCTCCTTTTCAAAAATCCACCCCTTAAAAACGATTTTTAGAATTTCCGGACAAAACTGCATTTATTAAAGCCCTTTTATTTAAATTGCTCTTTATTTCAATTGTTGCTACTATACTTTCTGCAGGAAAAACTCCGGGATCATATTTATTTAAAAAAGGCGGTAAAATTCTATTGTCATATATGATTATATCATTTTGACTACTTTGCTCTCCTTTTTGATTTATTATAATTCCACTACCAATTGAAAATTGATTCGCTAAAAAGGATTTAAGAATATCTGAAACAAATATCTCTCGAAGCCGATACTATGTATTTTCTTTTTATGGCTTTTAAACTAATCATATGAATTATTGTTTTTTCCAAAATATCCCGGTTAATAAAGTACCTAAACCCAATACTGCTGAAATAATTGAACCAATGCTATAACTATAGGAAATACCACCGCTATCCCGATATGGAGAGTGAGATGAAAAAGTTAATAATCCCAATAAAAGCAACATTGAACCAATAACTATAAGTATATATTTTAATTTCCTATTTGATAACCTTTTTATATAATTGACTAAGCACCTAAGTAGGGCGTTGCGCCTAACCCGCCGCCCAGAACAAGACTACCACTTGATTACAACAAAATATTTTTTACACATATATTGACTTTTTACATAACGGCTTGAAATGCTTGGTTATATGCGCTTTTTCGAAATTCCGCTTATGCGGACCTAATTTATTTGGTATATTTTTTTTAATTTTCCTATTAACGCTGAGGCGTGATTTAATAATGAATCTGCATTAGATAATTTCCTATGTATGTATCTTGTACGTACTAATTCCAAATATTGATTAAATATAACTTTATTTTCAGTCAACAATGGTGGATTTGATTTTATAAATGCACTTATCCTTTGTCTGCTGAATGATTTCTTGTTTTCTTGGTAAACCATATTGGCTTCATTATTATATTTAAATTCAAAAATCCTTGCCCTGGCTTTTCGCACTTCTATGTATACGTTTTTATCTATTTCTTCATAAATCATAGTAGTGCGGCATAGCTGATCATACTTAGCAACCTCTTTAGAAAGAGAACTATTTGTAAAATATCTAAGCGAACCACTGCTCTTCATTTGTTGAAAAGTTGCATCGTTAGGAATAAAAGGGAATTGTGCACCACCCCAAAGCCCATACCAATATAGTTTTCCCGATGTAACATCTTTGGGATCTTTTTTTGATAGTATATTCATCAGAGTATCTATATTGTTTGCAGCGTAGGTCATATATTTTATGTAATCTCGTAATTCCGTTGTGTCTGCTTTTAGATCAAGAATCATTGAAGCTGCAAATTCTTTTGCTTGATTGTATTCGCTAATATTTTCGCGGATGTTATCAGAAATAAATCCTAGCATCACGGCCAAGAAAATCATTATTCCCTGGAACACATATTCCTTCAACTTTTTTTTATCAATTTTTAATCGATTAATCGTTTTAGTATTATCAACTACTTTATTTTCATCCAATGCTATTTATCCTTCTTAACTTCAAGTTATTGTTCTAATATATGATACCTTTAATATAATTACTATTATAAATTTGAATATCAAAATAAAATGTCCTTCCAACGAATTGTTATTAATAAGTTTCTTTGAATTGCTGATTACTATAAAGCATAGTCGTGGTAGGAATGAATGTCACCAGGCATCCCCACACAGATCCTGGCGTTCGGCATGAATCCCTTATAACGTTATACCACTTTTTTATTAATAATACTCATAAAAACTCGTGGTTGTATCTTGGCTCGACGCTCCAAATTCATTTCTATCATAAACTGTAATACATTCAATAGGATGATCATAATTATTATAAGAATAATTACAAGTGGAAATATAAACGTTAGGCGGACTTACCGTATAATAAGTATTTGTCCATTTGATAATATTATTTTTACTTTTTGTAAATGCTGAAATGAATGATAGATCTTTAACTAAAGGGTTTAGTTTATTATCATATTCAAATGTTTCTAAATATTGAAGATTATTACTTCCATCATATTGAGCATCTTCTAATACATTTTCTTCATCATACTTAAGGATATGATAATTTCTTAATTCATTATTCTGATTATAGAAACTGTATTTTACCAACTTATTGGACTCATATTCATATTGAGTGTATCCTCTAAACTCATAAGTATCACCAATTTTAGGATATGAGTTGGTTTTTATAAGAAGATTTTCTGATGTGTATTCATATGTTAAATAGTAGGATAATGGAATTCCCGCTGCTGTTGAGAATTCATCTTTCCTTATTAATTTTCCATTGTTATCGTATATAAAAGTAATTGAAGTTACGACTTCCCCTCTTGAGGTCATTTCTTTCTTTATTAAAAGATTTCCTTCGTAATAGTACTCAGAAAAATCTTCTTCAGAGGTAAATACTTTTTTAATGGTACTAGAAGTCGCAGATGAATTATCAACTGGATTATCTTTACATCCATTTATTAATAATGTAAGAAATGAGAACAACAAAATATGTTTTAACCATTTCATTTTTCTCCTCCTTAAGTGGTATAACGTAATTGAGGCTAACCCGCAGCCCCGAGCAACAAAAGCCGAATTTTTTAATAAAAATTATAATTAAAAAAAGTCTTTCATAGCACAATTACTTTGAACAAGAAACTAAACACGGAACGATTACGCTAAAAATTTATGAACTGCCGTGTGCGAAATTGCTGTTGCCACTTGTTATATTCGCTGTAAATTAATTAGTTGCAATTTTTATTTCTTCAGTATGAAATTCTTCCAATGGTTCAGAATCAAGGTGAAGTAAATTAGGAGCATTAGGAAAGACTTCTTCCTTTATTTCTATATCTTTACCAGCTTCAATTTTTCCAATAATATAATTCTTTGCAATAGTGAAAAAAGCCGATTCAATTTCATAATTATCATAATTAGCGCGTAAACTTGCATCTTCTCTACCAGATAGTTTAACTGAAATATTTTTAATATCAGAACTATTTTGTTGATAAAGAGATTCTTTAATAATAAAAGTAAAGTCCGTTTGGAAGTAATCACCGAAAGGATTTAAACTATTTTGAGTTAAGAACTTAAAATATTTCACTGTAATCTCTCCTTGGTTGTATATAAGATTTAGACGTGAATAAACAGTCGGCCAATAATTTGAATTAGTGCGGTCTAGTTGAAGACAAAAATCTAAAAAAGACTCTACGGTTTCAGATTCCATAGAGAAAAATTTCCTCATTTCTTTTGGCATTTCTTCATCATAAAGTAGTTCAAATTCTTTCTGACGATATTCGGCGCTTCCATAGGGAAATTTAATAAGTTGTTTATAAATGTTATTCGGAATGAAGGCTCTGAAAAATGTAAAAACTGCTCCACCATCTTCTGAAGCATATTTCTTAAATTCAGATAATTTTTGCTCATTAAGTTTTGCAGAATTATAAACTCGATATGCGGTCAATAATTTTAGAGCATTTTCAATATCATAAATATCGTATCCTTTTAAAACAGAATATGGATAATAATGAATATTATTTTCGTCTCGAAGTATTAATTTGTCCGAAAATATTTTTATAATTTCATCTGCTAATTCAACTGACATCATTAACAAACTCATTTCAATATACCTTAATCTTGTAGCAATAGTCGTGGTAGAAATGCCAGTTACCAGACCCCACACAGATCCTGGCGTGTGGTTTTAGCTTTGCATCGGCAAGCTTTGGCATGAATCATTTATAAAGTTATAGTGCGTTTATAAACTATTTACAAAATCAGCAATACCACTCCAAGTCCAATTAATCTTTTTTATTCCATTCAATTCATCTGGTGAATCTAATATTCCACAATCTTTCATATAAACTCCAAGGATTGGAATCGCTTCTTCTTTTGCACATCTAATTTCCCAAAGTGCTCCGTCACCTCTTTTTAGATTTTTTGTTATGAGAGCTATGAAACCATCACAACCTTTTATTCTAGTTCTACAATTAGTTTTCCAAGAACTATCCCAGGGTTGTTTGATAGCCATATCAACAAATTCATAAGGCACTCTATCATTTTTTGCTTGACCGACAAAGAACTCTTTTACAGTTCTATCTTCAATTGCAAAACTAGTAAATATTCTTTTAGGCATTTTTAACTCCTTTAATTATTACAAACTGGATATAATTCAATTATTTTATAACAAAGATATCCCAATTCAAATAGCCCAATTAGAAAAATAAACCATCTGAAGCGTTTAATGACCTTTACTTCGGTTCTTGTGTTAGGTTCATATTTTATTTTTTCTGTCAATACATTCCATTCATTTTCAAACATATTTGTACGTAATTGCTTCTCAATTCTATCAATAACTATAAATTTTCCACGATTTAAATTGCCATAAGAATTTATAAGTCTTTCCCAAAAGAAGGAGATTAGAAAAGAGAATATTGTTAGTACAAACATCCCAAAAGTTCCAGCTATTGAGAATTCTAGTGCTTTACCGAACACAAAAACTATAGAAAGAATAGTAGATATAACCGTTAGAAACAGATTATTTACTTTAAGTCTCTGTTCGGTAACTTTCTCAGTAGAACTAACCATAATTTTATACTGTTCAATTAGAAGTTGACGGTCATCATCGTAAACTTTTTTAATAAAATTGTAAAACTGCTTTTCATTATCAAATACTTGGAAACCTTGGCAAAATAATATTGAATCACTTGATGCACTGGAAAGCTTTAATCCAAAAATTTGTTTATTCAATTGTTTTGATTTTGCGTATTCCCATTTTATTTGTTCACTTTTAAAAGTATCAACGCCCAATATAAAAAGCACAAAATCCACGCTTTGCATTTGTTTTTCAACATTTACTTTCCAATTTTCAGAATGTTCAGTCTCTCTAATTATTGCAACTGAATTTTCAGAATACCTTAAAAGTTCAATTATAAACTTTTCTGTTTCATCGTTATTTATACTTCTGTTGCAAATAAATATTTTCATTTATATCATTAACATATTTTATTAGTACTATAACATATTGATTAGCTGCCGAAAGCGTCTGTTTTTTATTTTCTATTATAAGAAAAAATTTTCTTATACCAGAAAACTTTTACTATATTTTCTTGTATTAGAAAACTTTTTTTTCTTGTATCAGAAAACTTTTTCACAATTATTCCTTCTACTCAAATTCTCACAATCTCAATACTATCCTGATGCAGCTCCGCCGCATCACTCCCATAAACATAAATCTTAATCTAATTTTTACTTATAAAATCCCAATGAGGATAAATAGAATGGCCGATGAAGAGAAAATGCCCCATTTTCCCCATACCTATAAATATGATCAAATCTAATCTAATTTTATTAATCTACAAAGGCAATAAAAATCTTTAAAATGCTAAAAAGTTAAAATATTTTTAAAATAAATCTTAAGGATTTAGGTTCCCTAAACCCGCCTCCCGCTGACCAGATCTACCTCACTTGTTATTTCATTTTCAAACATCAGATAAGGCAATTTTATTTTACGGAGATAAATAGAATTCCTAAAATTTTTTTTATAATTTTTTGAAATTACCTTTAGGCTTACAGCATATTTATTAATTCAAATTTTTCGGTATAAGAATTCTAGTTATAAACAAACTAGGAGTCTTATAATATGCAATCATTTTTCACGCTTGGTTGCGACCCAGAATTAATATGTCGTCGCAATGGACAATTCGTTCCTGCACACCATTTCTTCAAAAGTAATTCAAGTATGGGGCTTGATGGAAATGAAAATATAGCCGAGATAAGACCTGGATATTCAGAGTCACCCATCGATCTTTCTTGCAAGATTTATCAGATTCTTGAATACGCTCATGGTAAAGTCGCGGATTTAGAATTTTACTCTGGGGCATTTTTCGATAACGAACCCTTAGGAAGGCACTGCCATTTCTCTTTGGAACCAACCCCCAAAATAATTGAAGCGCTAAATGTTGTGCTTGGATCATTGAGTAACTGTATCGATGATAAACAACAGAAAATAAAAAGGGAAAGAAGTGGATATGGTAAAAAGGGCTCATATAGAAAGAAGTCTTATGGATTTGAATACCGCAGTTGTTCGAGTTTTCTTATTTCACCGAGTGTCTCTCTTGTCCATCTTTCACTTGCTAAACTTGCAGTAATTGGAGTCCTGGAAGATAACCTCAATTTTGAACAGCTTAAAGGAATTAATGACCATATTCTCTCAAATACCTGCTATTTATGAAAATGCATCAAAAGAAATGCGCAGGCAACTAATAAAAGTAATAATACAAGAAATAAAGATATCTTTGGGAAAAAAGAAAGAAAAAGGAGATATTGAAATATATTTTAGAGGAGATGGTAGAATTAAAAAAGAATGGGTTAACAAAATTGTTAACCCAGATAAACTAGTTTCTAGTTATTATCGCACTTGG
>CAVUGE010000009.1:0-91585 GCA_963740945.1 uncultured Bacteroidota bacterium
CGTGGACGCGGATTGTATCGCGTAGCAAGCGGCGGAACAGATCCTGATTTTGACTGGACTGAAACTATATTAAAGAAAACACAAAATTTCCGGAATTTAATTCAGGGGTATTCTTTTCATTACTACACATTTTGTCATGGCTGGAATGACAAAACTTCTGCAATACAATTCAATGAGAACGATTGGTTCTATACAATGAAAAATACATTGGTAATGGAAGAGCGGCTTGAAAAACATATAGCATTAATGGATGAATATGATCCGCAAAATAGAATAGGCATAATGGCTGACGAATGGGGAAACTGGTTCAACGTTGAACCAGGAATGAATCCGGGTTTTTTATATCAACAAAATACTTTGCGCGATGCTGTAACAGCTGGTCTTTATCTAAATATTTTTAATAATCATGCACGTCGGGTAAAAATGGCAAACATTGCGCAAATGATAAATGTACTGCAATCTATGATACTCACAAAAGATGATCAGATTGTAAAAACGCCAACCTTCTATGTATTCAAAATGTATAAAGTACATCAGAGCGCAACTCTTTTACCGATTAATATAACTTGCGATAATTATTCATATGATAGTATGACTTTGCCGAGTATTAGTGCATCTGCTTCACAAGATAAAGAAGGAAGAATTCATGTATCACTAACTAATATCGATCCCCATGAAGATAGAAATGTTGAAATTGATTTAAGAGGTTCGGATAATTTATCTAATGCAGCCGGCGAAATAATTACGGCACTGCATGAAAATGATTATAATGACTTTGGAAAACCAGAAAAAGTTAATATTCAAAATTTTTCGTCCTTTAGTGTACAGAATAATATTTTAAAGGTTGATCTGCCGGCAAAATCTGTTGTTACAATTGAGTTGAAGAAATAACTTCAACCGGATTTTTGATTAGAGAAAATGATGATTACAGAAGTTTGCTGCCGATTTAGGATGCATTCAGTTAAAGTAGTTGTAATTGAGCTCTATATTAGCAAAAAATACATATTATTTACATATAAACCGGAGTTAAAGAAATGTTAAAACTATTTTTACTGATATGGAGTTGTTTAAGCACTTTTATTTTTGCACAAGATAAACCAGTGAATATTATAGTTGACATGAATAAAGAAAAGGGTGATCTCAAATCCATTTGGGCATGGTTCGGTTATGATGAACCGAATTATACTTATATGAAAAACGGTAAAAAACTTTTAGGCGAGCTTGCAGAATTGAGCCCGGTCCCGGTTTATGTTCGCACCCATAATCTAATGACTTCGGGAGATGGAATTCCCGCATTGAAATGGGGCTCTACAAATATGTATACTGAAGATCAGAATGGCACCCCGGTTTACAACTGGCATATTGTGGATAGCATCTTTGATACTTATATCCATTTTAAAATGAAACCATTGGCTGAAATCGGATTTATGCCGGAAGCACTTTCTACAAAACCAAATCCATACAAACACAATTGGGACCCGGCAAATAAAAATTCTATTTTATTCTCCGGCTGGGCATATCCGCCGAAAAATTATAAGAAATGGTCGGAGCTGATTTATCAATGGGTTAAACACTGTATTGAACGTTATGGAAAAGCCGAAGTTGAAAGCTGGTATTGGGAATTATGGAATGAACCGAATATTGGTTATCTACAAGCAGATAATCAACTTAAAACATACTGTAAAATGTATGACTATGCATCCGATGCAGTTAAACGAGCGCTGCCGACGGCAAGGATAGGAGGACCTCATATTGCAGGGATTGCAAATGAATTCTTAAAAGAGTTCATAATGCATTGCTTAAATGGGCACAATGAAGCAACCGGGAATAAAGGAGCTCCGCTTGATTTTATTGCCTTTCATGCGAAAGGTTCTCCGAAAGTAGTCAACGGTGTCGTTGAAATGGGAATACAGAATCAACTTTATACAATTAAAGAAGATCTTAAACTGATATCATCAATTCCGCAAGTTAAAAAACTTCCTTTAATTATAGGCGAATCCGATCCTGAAGGATGTGCCGCATGCGGAATGAATACTCATCCTGCAAATGCCTATCGAAACGGAACCATGTATTCCAGTTATACTGCAGCATCTTTAGCACGTATTTACGATTTAAATGATTACTACGGAACAAATATTATCGGAGCTTTAAACTGGTCTTTTGAATTTGAGAATCAGCCCTGGTTTTTCGGGTTCCGCGATCTCGCAACAAACGGAGTTGATAAACCGGTTTTAAATGTTTTCAGAATGCTTGGAATGATGGGTAGTAAACGTTTGGCTGTTAACGGCAATCTAGCATATGATTATAAAACCATTTGCGATTCCGGTGTTCAAGGTGAAAAAACCGATATTAATGCATTGGCTGCAAAAACAATAAACTCAGTAACGGTCCTGTTGTGGAATTATCACGATATAGATACTCAGGGCTCAGGATCGCCTGTGAATTTGTTAATAAAGAATATCCCTTCAAAAACTGCTGTATTATATCAATATAGAATAGACCGAGATCATAGTAATTCATATGAAGTATGGAAGAAAATGGGTTCTCCTCAAAATCCAAATTCAGAGCAAATAAAAGAACTTGAAAAATCCGGAAAGCTTGAAATGCTTAATAATCCGGCCAACGTAAAAATAGAAAACAATCAACTCAAAATTGAAATGCAATTACCAAGGCAGGCAGTTTCGTTAATTAAGATTAGTTTCTAAATCTTAACGATGCCTGACTCTTTTTTATTAATTTTGACATTAAAACAAAGCATATATTTCTCTCAAAATGTTATCTTTCAATTTTTAAAGGAGGAAAAAGGATGAGAACAAAAATAATAAACCTGCTATTACTCTTAGCTTCATTTACATTTATTTCGTTTATAAAAATACAGGATAAAAATATGGTTAAAAAACTTTTTGGCACTATGCCGGACGGTGAAAAGATTTATTCATATACAATGACCAATAATAATGGTATGAGTGCAACGATTATTAATTACGGGGCGACAGTAGTTAAACTGGAAGTAGCGGATAGAAACGGCAAGGTTGATGATATTATTTTGGGATATGATAGTTTATCGAGCTACATGAACGGGAGCTCTTATTTCGGAGGAATAGTAGGACGATTTGGAAATAGAATAGATAAAGGCAAATTTACACTGGAAGGAAAGGAATACCAGTTAGCAATTAACAGCGGAGGGAACCATTTACATGGCGGGGATAAGGGATTTAATAAGAGAGTATGGGAAGCAAAAGAAATCAGTGATAATACATTAGAATTTACGTATGTAAGCCCGGACGGGGAAGAAAATTATCCAGGCAAGCTAACAATTACAGTTACCTATATATTAACAGATAATAATGAATTAAAGATAGATTATAAGGCAACAACGGATAAGCCGACAATACTAAATCCCACAAACCATTGTTATTTTAATTTGACCGGTTCTCCTGAGAAGAATACAATATTAAATCATGTTTTAATGATTAATGCAGATAAATATACACCGGTAGACAGCACTTTAATTCCAACAGGAGCCCTTGAAGATGTAACAAATACATCAATGGATTTTAGGAAACCCACGGTTATCGGTAAGAGAATAAATGATAATTTTGAGCAGCTAAAATATGCCGGAGGTTATGATCATAACTGGGTTTTAAATAATTATAATGGAACAGTGCAAGAAGCAGTAACTTTATATGATTCTACAAGCGGCAGATTTATGGAGGTTTTAACAGATGAGCCAGGTGTTCAATTTTATTCAGGGAATTTTTTGAACGGGAAAGATAGAGGGAAAGATGGTATTTATTATAAATATAGAACAGGACTATGCCTAGAATGCCAGCATTTTCCTGATTCCCCCAACGAGAAGAATTTTCCTTCGGTAGTATTAAAACCAGGGGAAGAGTATACACAAACTACAATTTACAAATTTTCGATAAGATGATCTTTAAGTTAGAAGTGCTAATTAACTCATATAATTTAAAAACTTAATAGTTCATTTAAGGAAATAATTATGTCAACTTTACAAACTTGGGACTGGATAATCATTGCCGGTTATTTTGCTATCATATTAGGTTTAGCCTGGTGGGTAATAAAGCAGCGCCAGGAAACCTCAACTGATTATTTCTTAGCCGGTCGTCATTTAGGCTGGTTTATAGTGGGTGCATCTATATTTGCTTCAAACATCGGGTCAGAACATCTGGTAGGTTTAGCCGGATCAGGAGCAACCGATGGTGTAGCAATGGCACATTATGAATTACATGCATGGTGTCTTCTAGTACTAGGATGGGTAATGGCTCCCTTTTATATGCGCTCAAAAGTATTTACAATGCCTGAATTTCTAGAGAGGCGATTTTCACCAAGCGCCCGTACATTACTTTCGGCAATTTCTTTGGTTGCATATATACTTACAAAGATTGCGGTCGGTATATTTGCAGGGGGTGTAGTATTTAGTGTACTTCTTCCGGATATTGGATTTATGGGTTTAAACAGTTTTTGGATAGGTTCAATTTTAGTAGTAGTATTAACAGGGCTTTATACAGTATTAGGAGGAATGCGAGCTGTTGCATATACGGAAGCTTTGCAGACTATAATTTTAATATTGGGTTCGGTGCTTGTTACAATATTTGGATTACATGCATTAGGGGGATGGGATGTATTAAAAACAACGGTAGGTCCGGAGATGTTAAATCTATGGAAACCAATGATACCTCACGGTATTGAAAGTACATGGGCACCAGTTAAGGAAGCCGGGAAGATGGCCTGGTATTTCAATGATAATTATCCATGGCTTGGAATGCTTTTCTGTGCGCCAATAATTGGTTTGTGGTACTGGACAACGGACCAGTATATAGTCCAAAGAGCGATAAGTGCAAAAAATATTACAGAAGCAAGGAGGGGATCTATTGCAGCGGGATTCTTAAAACTTTTACCGGTATTTATTTTTATTATTCCAGGTTTAATCTGTTTTGCAATAGCAAAGAACGGAGTTATTCCAGCAATACAAAGTCAATTACTAGATGCAAATGGTCATATAATTCGAGAAAATGCTCAGGCAGCATTTCCATTAATGGTCGCATATGTACTCCCGATAGGAGTAAGGGGCATAGTGGTAGCAGGACTTTTAGCTGCGTTAATGAGTTCATTAGCGGGTGTATTTAATGCATCATCCACACTATTTACAATGGACTTTTATTCGAGACTGCGACCTAATTCTTCTCAAAAGCAGTTAGTCTGGATGGGCCGAGTAGCTACAACAGTAATGGTTCTAATCGGATTGTTATGGATTCCAGTAATTCAGGGAGGCAAAGGGCTTTATGATTATTTACAGGGAGTTCAGGCATATCTTGCACCCCCTATATTCGTAGTATTTTTCCTTGGCGTATTCTGGAAAAGGTTAAATGCAAAAGGCTGTATGGCAGCCTTAATAGTAGGCTTTCTAATGGGAATCTTCAGGCTGGCCGTAGATACTCCAGTCAAACTATTAGGGACTACATATACAAAAGGTTCATTCTTATGGATAATTAATAATATTTTCTTTCAGTATTACAGTCTTTTAATTTTCCTTATAAGCATTGCGGTAATGATAATAGTAAGCTATATGACGAATGTACCGAGTTATGAAAAATTAGACGGATTAACATATTCAACCACAAGCAGAGATCAAAAGAAAGAAAACAGAAGCAGCTGGTCAAGAGGTGATGTAATTGCATCAGTTTTGTTAGTATTGTGCATACTTGCAATATATCTTTATTTTTCGTGAAATAGTATGGGAGATGATGAAGAGACATCAACCCTGGTGATGTCCATTATGAGAATAGCTGGAAATATAAGAAAGTAGTACCACTTTTTAATAGAAAAATGTTATAAAAAAACTAAAAGCTCTTGACTAATTTCTAATAATAAGTTAATTTTTCCCGAGAAAGTTCACGAGTAAGTTATGCCCCATATAACACAATTAGAAATTGCAAGAAAACTAAACGTGACGCGCATTACTGTGTCAAAAGCATTAAGAAATCATCCCGACATTTCAGCATCGATGAAGAAAAAAGTCTTAAGCACAGCTGAAAAATTAGGATATATTCCAAACCTTATTGCTCAAAATCTAACTTCTAGAAAAACATTTACACTGGGTGTGGTTATCCCGGATTTGGAAAATAGTTTTTTTGCTTTCGCAACTGACAGCATTATAGATTTTGGCGCAGAAAAAAATTATTGTGTGATATTAACTGTTTCCCGGGAAAGCCAAAATCATGAAAGGCTCAATATTCAAAAATTAATCGGTATGAGAGTAGACGGATTACTAGTATGCGTTTCCCAGGAGACTAAGGATCCGCAAATATTCAATCGTATTAAAAAGCTTGACATTCCTCTTGTTTTTTTCGATCGGCAGTTTGAAGGATTAAAATTTCCTAGTGTAACATTTGAAGATAAGAATGGAACAATGAGAGCATTAGATGAAATTATAGAAAATGGCTATACAAAGATTGCTCACTTTTCAGGTTATTCAAATGTAAGTATAGGAAAAGAGAGATACCTTGGCTACCAGACAGCTCTTAATAAAAGAGGCATTGAAATAAAACCCGAATGGATTATAGAAGGAGGTTTTGAAATAAAAGATGGGTATAATTCATTTATGAGATTATATAGTTCAAAAAACATTCCCGAAATAATATTTACGGTAAATGACCGGGTTGCATTAGGTGTATATCAAGCAGCCATGGAGAAAGGATTAAGAATACCTGAAGATATAGGTGTAGCAGGATTTGGTTTTAAGGAAACGGCTCAAAGTTTTACACCGACACTATCAATAATAAATCAGGATCCAAGAAAACTAGGGAGTGCAGCAGCAGAGCTATTAATAGAGATGATAGAGAATCCTGGTATTAAAATGCATAGGGATATAATAATAGAAGAAGAATTCCTATGGAATAATTCTATATTAAAAAAATAATTTGAGTAATTTTATACCGGATGATTTAATGAATGTAGTAAAAGAATTACAGGTAAATTCAAATCCAACCGTACATAAAAGACTTTATACAGGAAGTAAAATCCCATGTATAGGGTTCGGAACCTTTGGCTCTGATTCTGTTCCTGCGGAAATAATTGCGGAAACAGTTAAGAAAGCAATCTATTCGGGTTACAGGCATATTGATTGTGCCTCTGTATATGGTAACGAGAAGAATATTGGGAATGTTTTTAATGAAATATTTTCAAGCAGCGATATAAAACGTAAAGATTTATGGATCACGTCAAAAGTCTGGAATGATAAGCATAATGATGTTATTAAGTCATGCAGACAATCATTAAGAGATCTTCGAATAGATTATCTTGATCTTTATCTTGTTCACTGGCCTTTTCCTAATTACCATCCGCCCAATTGTGACGTTTCATCCAGAAATCCTAATGCCAAACCGTACATCCATGAGAATTATATGAATACATGGCGCCAGATGGAACAGCTTGTTGAAGAAGGTTTGGTTAGTAATATCGGTACATCAAATATGACCATACCAAAATTGAAGCTTCTTTTAAGAGACGCAAAAATTCAACCTGCATGTAATGAAATGGAGTTGCATCCTCATTTTCAGCAGCATGAACTTTTTGATTTCTGTCTCCTAAATGATATTCAACCTATTGCTTACTGTCCTATTGGTTCACCGGGAAGACCAGACCGAGATAGGACAACGGATGATACTGTTGATCTTGAAGATAAAGTGTTAATAAGAATTGCAGAGCGGTTAAATGTTACGCCTGCCCAGGTTGCTATTAAATGGGCAATTCAGCGCGGACAAATCCCAATTCCTTTTTCTGTAAATCATTACCTGGAAAATCTTGAAGCTGTTGTAAATGTCCAGCTAACTGAAGAAGATATGGAACATATCTCTGAAATAGATAAAAATTGCAGATTAATAAAGGGGCAGGTATTCCTATGGAAAGAGAAGCAAAGCTGGGAAGATTTATGGGATTTGAATGGAGAAATAGCTCCTGCTTGAAAAAACAATTTTTTGGTTGATAGAATGAATAAAATGCTGGGTGCAATTTTACCAGGAAACAGCACCGTAGAATTAAAAGAATTTGACATTCCTATCCCGGGACATGGTGAAGTTTTAATAAGGATGAAATCATCCACAATATGCGGTTCAGATATACGGTGCATATATCGTGAATATTTAGGCAAAGGTCCTGAAGGTTATCAGCCTGGAATGATTGCGGGTCATGAACCGAGCGGTCAAATTGTTGAAACAGGTCCAGGCTGTCGTAGATTTAAAAAAGATGATCGTGTAATTGTATATCATATATCAGGCTGCGGTGTTTGCAACGACTGCAGAAGAGGTTATATGATTTCATGTACAAGTGAGTATAGACGGGCTTATGGCTGGCAGCGTAATGGTGGAATGGCTGAATATTTACTTGCAGAAGAAAAAGATCTTGTTTATCTGCTGGATGAACTGAGTTATTCCGATGGAGCCCAGGTTGCATGTGGTTTCGGAACTGTTTATGAAGGTTTGGAAAAAATCAGCATTAGCGGAAATGATGATGTTTTAATAACCGGATTAGGTCCGTTGGGACTTGCATCTGCAATGCTTTGCAAAGCTTTAGGTGCACAAAAAGTATTTGGAATTGAAGTTATAGATGAAAGATTAACAATAGCAAAAAATACAGGGTTATTTGATGAAGTAATTAAAGCCGGAGAGAGAAATGTTGAACAAATTCGAGATTTGACTTCCGGATATGGTGTAGAAAAATCTATCGATTGTTCTGCAAATAATAATGCACGTCTAACCTGTATTCAAGCTGCACGCAAATGGGGCAAAATAGTATTTCTTGGTGAAGGCGGAACGTGTGAATTCCAGCCTTCAAGAGATATTATCCACGATCAAAAAACTATTTACGGTTCTTGGGTAACAAACATCTGGCGTATGGAAGAGCTAGTTGAACGGTTAGTTCGCTGGAAATTAAAACCGGAATCACTAATTACTCACCGATTTAAACTGAATGATGCCAGTAATGCTTACTCATTAATGGCAAGCGGAAAATGCGGTAAAGTAGCTGTCGTATTTGATGAAGAAATTAAATGAATATAGGAGTGAGTTAATTGTTAAAGAACATACCAAGTATTTTAACCCCAGATCTCCTTAAGATCCTAATGGAGATGGGACACGGTGATGAAATAGTTATTGCTGACGGAAATTTCCCTGCTGCTTCAAAAGCAGAAAAATTAATCCGTCTTGATGGACATAATGTACCCGAAATTTTGGAAGTAATATTGAAATTCTTTCCTCTTGATGCCTATGTTGAAAAACCTGTTGGATTAATGGCAGTTACTCCCGGAGATCCTACAAAACCGGTCATTTGGGAAGAATACAGAAAAATAATTCTGGAAAGCAGAGAACCTTTTTCAGAATTTGAATATATAGAAAGATTTGCTTTTTATGAAAGAGCCAGAAGAGCCTACGCAATAATTGCAACGAGTGAATCGGCATTATATGCAAATATTATTGTAAAAAAGGGAGTTGTGGTTTGTGAAGAAGGAACAGCATGTGGGTTTGCGGGATAGCTTTCATGTCTGCAAACATGGATTCAATGGAAGTTATCGGTTATACCGGTCAAAGTATGAAGTATGGATTGTATGCCGCGCATTTTTATTTGATAGTGCTGTCCTGGCGATGTTATTTCTCGGTGTGTTTATAATGCCGTTTTATTATCATAGCAAAATAAAATCCATTCCCGGTTATTTAAAAGCACGCTTCAATAGAGTTGACCTAAATATTTATAATCTCTTTTTTATCTTCCTGTTCGCCGATCTGCTGGCGCCACATTGCATAATATAGGCCTTTAAGTTCGTTTAATTCTTCATGTTTACCTGATTCTACAATATGTCCCCGTTCCAAGACATAAATCATATCTGCGTGCATAATGGTGGAAAGGCGATGTGCAATAAGGATAGTGATAAGATCTTTTCTTGTAGAAATATCTTTTATTGTCTCACTAATTTCTTCTTCGGTAAGAGAATCCAGTGAAGAAGTAGCCTCATCAAAAACAAGAATATTTGGTCTTCTTAAAAGAGCCCGGGCAATTGAAAGTCTTTGTTTTTCGCCACCGGAAACTTTTACTCCACCTTCCCCGATAACAGTATCAAGTCCCCTGTCTGCCCTAGCTAATAAATTCCCTGCAGCTGCTTTATTTAATACATCGAGGCATTCCTGATCGGAGGCACCGGGATTAACAAAAAGCAAATTCTCTCTGATCGTTCCGGAGAATAACTGAGTGTCTTGAGTAACAAAGCCGATTTTTTCGCGAAGAATATCAAAATCAATTTTATCTCTTGAAATACCATTATATAGAATCTGACCCTGCTGGGGAATATATAATCCCACCAGTAATTTAACCAGAGTAGTTTTTCCTGCTCCTGAGGGACCAACAAACGCAATTGTTTGTCCGATCCCGGTTTTAAAGGAAATCCCATCAATAGCTCTGTTTCTTCCTGTTTGATGTTTGAAGCCGGCATCAATAAATTCAAGAGATTTAACATTTCCAATCTCTACGGGGCGTTCCGGTTTTGAGTCAATAGGTATATTTAAAATATTTTCAAAATTGTTTAAGGAAACCTCCGCTTCCCTATATATATTAATTATATCGCCTAAACTTTGGAGAGGTCCGAAAATAAAAAATGAATAGATGAAAAGAGAAAAGAATTCTCCTACGGTAATTGCTTGTATAAATATCAGGTACAGCATCAAAAACAGAATACTTGTACGTATAAAATTTACAGAGGTTCCCTGAATGAAGCTCAAAGTTCTGATATATTTAACTTTCTTCAATTCCAGTTCGAGAATTTTATCTGTTGTAGAATTTAATCGATTAATTTCCTGGTTTCCGAGTCCGAGACTTTTTACAAGCTCTATATTTCTTAAGGATTCTGTAGTAGTACCGGCAAGTGCTGTTGTTTCGGCAACAATAATCTGTTGAATTTTCTTTATTTTTTTGCTCAAGAGGGAACTAATTGTACCTAAAACCGGTACGGCTGCAAAAAATACCGGAGCGATTACCCAGTAAACACTAATTGAATAAATGGTAACAAAGATGATCCCTACGAAGGATGTAAACAGAGTATTAATAACTGCAGAAATCAATTTTTCAACGTCAATCCTAACTTTCTGTAAAACACTTAGAGTTTGTCCGCTTCTTTGATCCTCAAAGACGGAATAGGGAAGTTCCAGAGAGTGTTTTATTCCATCCGAATAAATTTTTGCTCCGAGCCGTTGAGTTATTACATTAACATAATAATCCTGAAAATTTTTTGCCACCCTGGAAACGAATGCAACTCCTACTGCGGCTGCTAATAATAAGCTTACACCCTTAAAAAATTCGGATGTAGTGTACTGGGAGAATTTAGTAGCATACTTATCTATTACGATCTTGAAAATATAAGGATCCAGGAAAGAAAAAACCTGGTTTATTGCTGCAAGTACTAATGAAAGGATTAATAATTTCCAGTAATTTCTTAGATATGAATAGAGTAGTTTCATTTTCTAGTTCACAAATTGTTATATGCTGAAAAATAAACTCTTTTGATAAGGGAGTTTAAATTAAAAATATAAAACAAGATATAATTCTATTGTTTAATGTTTATTGAAAGATGAAATCTTATTCAATCCTCAAATTTTATCCTAAAACTGAAGAAATAAAAATAAAAACTATTCTCAAATTCGGGAATGAGAATAGTTTTCTTTTCACTTTTGGTGAAATAGACTAAAAAATGATAAAAAAATTAAATATCTATAAATCTAATTTTGAGATTTCTATGGCATAATATATGAAAAAAAATTTAATGTCATTAATATTAAATTGCTAATTGACCCCGTTAAAATTAGTTAAAAATGATAATCTAAAATTCACCTTTTGTTTTAAAGCCAATTAAAAAGGAAAGAAAATTGTCAGATTCAAAGGATTTAAAGGAAAAAGTATTTTGTTATCATTGCGGCGATGAATGTAAGGATGTATATATATCTGCTGAAGAGAAGTTTTTCTGCTGTAACGGCTGTAGAACAGTATATGAAATATTAAATCAAAATAATCTTTGTAATTATTATTCAATTGAGCAATTTCCGGGAAAATCACCCAAAGAACTCCATTCCAAAGAGTATGATTATCTTGAAGATGAAAACATTATTAAGCAGCTTAATAACTATAGCGATGACAAAATCAGCATAATAACATTTACCATATCACAGATGCATTGTTCTTCATGTATCTGGCTTCTTGAAAATCTTTATAAATTGAACGATGGTATAAGTCAATCCGAAGTTAATTTTCTAAAAAAAGAATTAATAGTAAGATATGATGATAAAAAAATCAGCTTAAAGGAATTGGTCCAGCTTTTAGTCTCAATCGGTTACGGTCCTCAAATTCAGCTGGACAGCCTTGAACAGAAAAAAGACAGCTCATCTAATAAAAAGTTATACTATAAGCTTGGTATAGCTGCTTTTTGTTTTGGGAATATAATGCTCTTTAGTTTTCCCGAATATTTATCTATTAATGTAACCGATATTTTTTTCAAAAAATTCTTTGGATATTTGAATTTAATCCTGGCTCTGCCTGTATTATTCTACTCAAGTTCCGATTATTTTATCTCTGCTTATAAGGGATTAAAAAAGAAAGTAATCAATATTGATTTCCCTATTTCTCTTGGAATCTCGGTTTTATTTCTAAGGAGTGTCATTGAGATATTAACTCATACAGGTGCGGGCTATTGTGATTCAATGACCGGGCTTGTTTTCTTTCTGCTCATTGGGAGGTTATTTCAGCAGAAAACTTATCAATCATTAAATTTTGAAAGAAATTATAAATCCTATTTCCCTCTTTCCGTAGCAATTAAGAAAAATAATAGGGAAATGACAAAACCGGTCTCAAGTTTAATAGTAGGGGACAGAATTGTTATTCGGAACAATGAAATTATTCCTGCTGATTCAATTCTATTTGTCGGGAGCGGGAATATTGATTACAGCTTTGTTACCGGTGAGTCAAAACCTGTAAACAAAGTAATGGGTGAGTTAATTTATGCAGGAGGCAGACAGCTGGGTGAGGTTTTAGAACTTGAAGTAGTTAAAGATGTTTCTCAAAGTTATTTAACACAATTATGGAACAATACTTCATTTAAGGAAAAATCAGAAAGTGATTTTGCATTGCTGTCCAATCGTATAAGCAAGTATTTTACTATTTTAGTGGTATTAATTGCTGTTATATCTTCCTTAATATGGATACCAATAAATTTCGGCATTGCCTTAAATGTATTTACGGCTGTTCTAATTGTTGCCTGTCCCTGTGCACTTGCTTTATCGACTCCATTCACGCTCGGAAATACCTTGCGAATTTTCGGAAAGAACAAATTTTATTTAAAAAATACTTCCATCATTGAAGAAATGGCTAAAGTGAACGAAATTGTATTTGATAAGACAGGTACATTAACAAAAGTAAACAGCTCGGAAATAGAGTATGTAGGGAAAGAACTCAATGATTTTGAACAAGAGATAATAAAAACATTAGTTGGGAATTCATCACATCCTTTAAGTAGAAAGATATATTCGTTTTTAAAGGGTAAAGAGAAATTCGATATAAATAAATTTAATGAAAAAACAGGTGAGGGAATTGAAGGAGTAATTTTAGGGAATAGAATTAGGGTTGGTTCTATTGATTTCATATCAAATCAAAATAATATCAATCCTTCTTTTGAGCGTAAAAAAAATCTGGGAACAAGAGTTTATTTATCAATGAATGAGAAGGTTATAGGATATTTCCAATTTTCTAATGAATATAGAAAAGGAATAGGAGAACTCCTTCAAAATTTGTCTTCCAAATATTCAATAAACCTTTTATCGGGAGATAATGACAGCGAAAAGGAGACCCTTGCCGGATATTTTGGAAAAGAAACCAGATTATTTTTTCAACATACACCGCAAAATAAACTTGATTTTATTAAGAATCTTCAGGCATCGGGTAAAAAGATTTTAATGGTTGGTGACGGATTAAATGATGCTGGAGCTTTATCCCAGAGTAAAGTCGGGATAGCAGTAACAGATGACACAAATAACTTCACGCCAGCAAGTGATGCTATTTTAGATGCGTCAAATATTAACAAACTCTATGATTTTATTAAACTATCCAAGGCGAGCATAAGAATAATAATGATAAGTTTCGGAATCTCATTTATTTATAATATAGCCGGATTAAGTTTTGCTGTTATGGGAATGCTTTCGCCTATTGTTGCAGCCATTTTAATGCCTGTAAGTTCAATTTCTGTTGCTGTATTTGCGACACTTTCAACAAATTTACTTGCCAAAAAAAGAGGTTTGGTATCTCTGTAATAGTAATCTTAATAGTAATAAGTCTTCTGGTTGCCTTAGGATTTTTATTCTCATTTTTATGGGCTGTTAAAAGCGGTCAATATAAGGACACTTATACTCCTTCCGTTAGGATGTTGTTTGATCAGCCTCCTGATAAAAAACAAAACAAAGATAATATAGATACTAAAGAACTTAAAAAATGAATACAGTATATAAAGGAGCTCTTCAATGGAGTTAGAAAAGTTCAGTTACGATAATAAGATTGTAAAAAGCTTTGCCATTGCTACTATATTTTGGGGATTAGTAGGAATGCTTGTTGGTCTTCTTATCGCATCCCAATTGTTTTTTCCGGCACTAAACTTTAATCTTCCGTTTACAACATTCGGACGTATTCGACCGCTCCACACTAATGCGGCGATATTCGCTTTTGTAGGGAACGCAATATTTATGGGTGTCTATTATTCCTTGCAAAGGCTGTGTAAAGCAAGGATGTTTAATGATTTCTTAAGCAAATTCCATTTCTGGGGCTGGCAGTTAATAATAGTAGCAGCGGCTACTTCTCTTCCGCTTGGGTTAACAACCAGTAAAGAATATGCAGAGCTGGAATGGCCCATAGATATCACTATTGTTATTGTCTGGGTAGCTTTTGGCATCAATATGTTTGGAACTATAATTAAAAGAAGAGAAAAACATATGTATGTTGCAATATGGTTTTATATTGCAACGTGGGTAACAGTTGCTGTCCTTCATATTGTTAATTCAGTTGAACTTCCTGTCAACTTTATTAAGAGCTATCCGGTATACGCCGGCGTTCAGGATGCATTGGTTCAATGGTGGTATGGACATAATGCCGTCGCTTTCTTTCTAACTACCCCATACCTCGGTTTAATGTATTACTATTTACCGAAAGCTGCTAATCGCCCTATTTATTCCTACAGACTTTCGATAATTCATTTCTGGGCTTTAATATTTATTTATATATGGGCAGGACCGCATCATCTTCTCTATTCTGCGCTACCCGATTGGGCGCAATCATTGGGGACGGTATTTTCAATTATGCTGATTGCTCCATCATGGGGAGGAATGATAAACGGACTGCTGACTCTGCGCGGTGCATGGGACAAAGTAAGACAGGACCCTATATTAAAATTTATGGTTGTGGCTGTTACAGCTTATGGTATGGCTACATTTGAAGGTCCAATGCTGGCTCTTAAAAATGTGAATGCTATAGCTCATTTCACAGATTGGATTATTGCACATGTTCATATTGGTACACTTGCATGGAACGGCTTTTTAACATTCGGAATTCTTTATTGGCTGATCCCTAAATTATTTAGAACCAATTTATATTCTAAGAAGCTCGCCAATATGCATTTTTGGATAGGTACAATCGGGATTGTATTTTATGTATCTGCCATGTACTGGTCCGGAATTACACAATCTTTAATGTGGAAGCAATTTAATCCGCTCGGGCAGCTTCAATATCCGAATTTTTTGGAGACAGTCCTTCAGATAATACCCATGTATATGATTAGAGCAGCGGGAGGAGCTTTATATTTAACCGGTGTCATAATTATGACATATAACTTATATAAAACTGCAAAACAGGGCTCTTTTCAGGATAATGAAGATGCAGAGGCTCCGGCACTAATAAAAATGAATGAAAAAGAAGGGTATTCCCACCGGTGGTTGGAGAAGCGTCCATGGCAGTTTACATTTATTGCAACGGTGGCAATTTTAATCGGTGGTTTTGTTGAATTCGTTCCTACATTTTTAGTAAAATCCAATGTACCCACAATTGCTAGTGTTAAACCATATACAGCTCTCGAACTGCAGGGCAGGGACATTTATATAAGAGAAGGCTGCTTAGGATGTCATTCTCAACTAATTCGTCCTTTCAGATCAGAAACAGAAAGGTACGGGGAATATTCCAAAGCGGGTGAATATGTCTATGACCATCCATTCTTATGGGGTTCCAAAAGAATCGGTCCTGATCTTCATAGGATAGGGGGTAAATATCCCAATTTATGGCATTATCTCCATATGCAGAATCCTTCTTCAATGTCTCCCGGCTCAATAATGCCTCATTACCAATGGCTACTGACAAATGATCTGGATACAACAACTACTGCTAAAAAAATTGAAGTTATGAAAAGGCTCGGAGTCCCATATCCGGATGGATATGAAAAAGTTGCAAATCAGGATTTAAGGAAACAGGCTGAAGAAATTGCCGATGATTTACAAAAAAATGGTGCTCCGGCGGAAAGTAATAAAGAGGTAATCGCTTTGATTGCATATTTGCAGAGGTTAGGAACGGATATTAAGGTTGATGCAACCGTGGTGAATAAATAGAATAAGTGCAAGAGCAAGTATAAGTTCAAGTATAAAGAACAAATTTAAGATTAAGAAAATGTTTAAGGAAGTTTTAGAATCTATTGAAGGAATAGGGATTTACCCGATCATTTCAATGATTGTATTCCTCATTTTTTTTACTGCTATAATTATCTGGTATTTTAAGGCGGATAGGAAATATTTAAATAAGATGAAAAATTTACCGTTAGATAATAATGAGCAGTCAAATTCAAATAATACAGGTGAACTCAATGATAAAAATTAAAAAGAAGCTTTTATTCTTATTTCAGATTCCGGCTTTTATTATCTTCTTCACGAACAGCAATATGTCGGCTCAATCCCAGAATGAAGAAATAAATCCTTCTATTTATGATATCAATATTTTAATATTCATAATAATAGTAACAATTATCTTTTTCTCTTTCATCTATTTCGGTACCGATAAGGTAATAGAAAGACCCAAGAGGCTTTCAAAAATATTTATCAGGGTTAAAAATTATTTCATCGGTTTAGCTCCCCTTGAAAAAGAAAAAGATATTTTAATGGAGCATGATTATGACGGTATAAAAGAACTTGATAACAGGATACCCCCATGGTTTAATTATCTTTTTTATGGTTCAATACTATTCGGTGTTATTTATATGCTGGATTATCATGTGCTGGATACGGGAAAGCTTCCTGCTCAGGAATACAGGGAAGAAATGCAGGAGGCTGCAGTTCAGAGGGCAGAACTCATAAGAGTTGGTGCACTGGTGAATGAAAATAATGTTACTGAATTAACTGATGCACCAGCTTTAAGAGACGGCAAAGATATATTTAAGGCAAATTGCGTTCCCTGCCATGGTGATAATGCCCAGGGAATAATCGGTCCGAATTTAACCGATCAGTACTGGATTCACGGCGGAGGAATGAAAGATATATTTAAAACAATAAAATACGGTGTTCCTGCAAAAGGGATGTTAACATGGGAAGGAAAGCTAAACCCAAGAGAAATGCAGGAAGTAGCAAGTTACGTTCTGTCGCTGCAGGGGACTAATCCTCCTAATGCCAAACCCCCTCAAGGAGAAATATGGAAAGCAGCAGATAGTACAAAAGTTACTTCGAAATGATATTTACTGTAAATTCGAAAGAATATAATGAATAATACGGATTTGAGATGGAACCGATAAAAGAAGAAGGATCATTTAGAGATCAATTATCAACCATAAGTAAAGAAGGAAAAAGGAACTGGATTTATCCTAAAAAACCCTTTGGCAGGTTTTATAATGCACGCAATGCAGTAAGCTTCATCTTACTTGCGATTCTGATAGTTACTCCTTTTATAAAAGTACATAATCATCCGTTTATGCTGTTTGATTTTCCAAACAGAAATTTTATTCTTTTCAGCATTCCTTTCGGACCTCATGATTTTCATCTTTTTGTCCTTGCAATGATTACAATAATTGTTTTTATAATTCTCTTTACTGCTGTATTCGGTAGAGTTTTTTGCGGATGGGCTTGTCCCCAGACAATTTTTATGGAAATGGTTTTCAGAAAGATTGAATACTGGATTGAAGGAGATGCTCTTTTACAAAGACGGTTAGATAAGTCAAACTGGAACGGAGAAAAAATTTTCAAAAAAGGACTTAAGCATATAATATTTTTCGGCATAGCTTTTTTTATATCCAACATTTTTCTTTCCTACATAATAAGCATCGATAATTTATGGAGGATAGTGACTGATCCTCCTTCAAGTCATATAGCAGGCTTAATTTCAATGATGGCATTTTCTGGAGTATTCTACTGGATATTCTCATACTTCCGTGAACAAGTTTGTACTATTGTATGTCCATATGGAAGATTACAGGGAGTCTTACTTGATCAGGATTCCATTGTGATTGCATACGATTATAAAAGAGGTGAACCGAGAGGTAAAATAAAAAAAAATGAAGTGCAGGTTGGTCTGGGCGATTGCATTAATGATAAATTGTGTGTTGAAGTTTGTCCAACCGGTATAGATATAAGGGACGGGATCCAGCTTGAATGTGTAAATTGTACTGCCTGTATTGATGCCTGCGATTATATAATGGATAAGGTAAACCGTCCAAGGGGGCTTATAAGATATGCGTCACTCAACGGGATTGTGAAAAATTCAAAATTTAAGTTCACACCCAGAATGATCGGGTATTCGTTTCTGTTAACAGTACTAATAGGTATCCTTGGCTATTTATTAATTACAAGAACAGATTTCAATATAAATATTTTAAGAACTCCGGGTATGCTTTTCCAGGAGCAGCCGGGTGATATGATAAGCAATCTTTATGATTTAGATATAATAAATAAAACTTTCCATGATGCGCAAATCAGTGTAAAGTTAAAAAACATAAATGGCGAGATAAAGATAATTGGCAGCAATCTTTTAATGAAACCGCAGCAGAACCTTGAAGCAAAATTTTTACTTCTTGTTCCGCGAAATGAATTAAAGAATATGAATACACCGGTTACCATAGATGTATATTCAAACGGAAAAGTGCTTGAAGAAGTGAAGACCTCTTTTTTAGGTCCTATTTATAAAAGGAGTAAGTAATACTTGAAAAAAATTGTAAAATTCAATTGGGGCACAGGTATTTTTATATCTATTGCAAGTTTTATGATTATCACTATCATTTTAACTTTAGTTTTTATGAATCAGAGAGTTGATCTTGTGGCTAATAATTATTATGAAAAAACATTAACATATCAAAATCAAATTGATACCTATAAAAGAACCGCCGAACTTAAAGAACCAGTTTCATTTAATTATGCCGGTGATAAAATAAATCTCTCCTTCCCAGAATCGTTTCTCCAGCAGGTCGATAACGGGAAATTATATTTTTACCGGCCGTCGGATTCTAAAAAAGATTTTATAATTCCCATTCAGCTGGATAAGAGCGGCAGACAGACTTTTAATACTGTCAAAATTGATAAAGGATACTGGAAAGTCGAAATTCAATGGACAATGAATAAACAGAATTATTTGATGGAGAAGTCAGTTCTAATTTATTAAGAATTATAATACTAATTATGGAAATTTTTGTCGGTTTAGTAATCGGGTTTTTTGGAAGTTTTCATTGTATTGGAATGTGCGGACCTATAGCATTAGCATTGCCTGTCCCAGATTCAAGCAATTTCAAATTTTTTGCAGGAAGGATGATCTATAATTTAGGCAGGGTTTTGTCTTATGCCTTAATGGGGTTCTTTTTCGGTTTTGTTGGTGAAAAACTAATTATATCCGGTTTTCAACAAACACTTTCGATCTTCCTTGGCATATTCATTTTAGTTATAGTCTTTATGCCGCAAAAATTTAGAAATCAGATATTAGCAGTTAATCTTATATTAAAAGTAATAACTCCGGTAAAAACCGCTATCGGATCCTTATTCAGGCAAAAAAGCTTCTTTTCCTTTTTAAGTATAGGTTTTTTGAATGGATTTTTACCATGCGGATTTGTATATGCAGGATTAGCTGGGGCAGTTTCAACAGGGAATGCTTTCAACGGAATGATGTTTATGATTTTCTTTGGGCTGGGTACCGTTCCAGCAATGTTTTCAATTTCTGTATTTAGTAAGTTTATTAAACTTGATCTAAGGAAAAAATTAAGTAAACTCACTCCGGTATTCGCTGTTTTTCTGGCCGTACTTTTCATTATGCGGGGAATGAATCTAGGTATTCCCTACGTGAGTCCTAAAATAGGGGAGAAATCCCACGTTCATCATATCATGGAGCATTAGAAAAGATTGTGAAGGGGCATAAGTGCCCCTTTTACTTAACTACTTTTTCTTAGATGGAAATGCTGCGTCTTTTGCTGCTTTAGAGATTCTAAATTTTAAAACCTTTTTTGCAGGAATAACCATGGATTCACCCGTAGCAGGGTTTCTTCCTGTTCTTTTCTTCCGGTTAACAACTACAAGCTTGCCAATTCCGGGAACTGTAAATGAATTTTTCGCTTCTTTATGAGCCAGAGATGCCAACTCATCTAAAAATTGACCTGCAACTTTTTTTGTAGTATCGGTTTTCGTTGCAAGATGATCAACTATCTGTGATTTGGTCATTGGTTTTCCTGCCATAATTTCATCCTCTTATTTTGATGATTAAAAATTTCGTTGTGAAAATAATTATATTTTTAATCAAAAAAAATATCATGACCTTTATTTATCCTTTATTTTAAAAATATTCCGGATTTTTTTATACATAGTACATTACTGTTGTTTATTTTGTAGCTTAAAATAGATTTATTTATTTTGCTTTAATTATTTATTCTCCATTGTTATAAATGGTACCATTCTTTATTTAATAATGCGACTATTTTTAATTTTTCTTTTATTAAATATATACGTCTCTTCAAATGCGAATTTGTATCCTCAAAATATTGATTCAATAGCAATTAAAAAAAAACCACTTTTATTAAATGCCGGTCCCAAAGACTCGGTCACTACAGATACAACAGGTTTGCTAAGTGCAAAGAAGAACCTTATTAAGGCAGATACTCTCGTTCCCTTGCAGCAAAAACCATTGTATGAACACAGCTATTTTATAAGTCACGGAAAAATCTTTCACTATAATTATCGTTACACAGGTGATTTATTGAGGGAATACCCCTTCACGTTTATTAAAGATGAAGGCCTTATTGGTCAGGCAAACGAGACATTTGTTTATGGAGCCGGTTCGGCTGGAATTAGTTTCCTGCAGGATGGTATCTTATACAATGACCGGTTTACAAATTCATTGGATCTAAATAATATACAATCTGATTTTATTGATTCAATAGAAGTAATCCCCTCACCAAGAGGATTCTTATATGGACTATCTCCTAACCCGGTAACTGTTAATTTTATTACCAAGGATTACCTCTCGGTCACACCTTATTCCAGAATAAAGTATTACCAGGGACCTTCCGGTGAATCTTTTGTAGATGGTTTTTTCAGTGCTTTATTAATCAAAGACCTTAATATTTCTTTCGATATTACCAATAGGAATGCCGACAGCACTTACGACAATAGTGATTTCAATATATGGCAGGCAAAAACCAGGTTAAAATATTTCCTTTCCAATTCATTTAATATCATCGGGACATACGGTTATATCAAATCATTAAAAGGGATAAACGGAGGGATTAATATTGATTCTGCTGCTGCCGTTAATCCGGATTTAAATAGTATACTATATGATAATATCACTGCACCGGTTAACTTTCCGAATAGGAAAGAGGAATTTATTCAGCATTACTTTAATATAAACCTTCTTTCCAATCTATTTAAAAAGATTAAAGGGGGTCTCGATCTTTATTATCGATTTAATCAGGATAAATTTTACGGTATTACTACCAGCATTTCAGAAACTAAAAATAAGAATAAAATATCCGGGATAAGCTTAAGACAAGAATTTTCACAGGATATCTTTAAAATAAGTCTTCTGGGAAACTTTGAGCACATTGATTATAATACCGGCGCAATTGAAAAAAAAATATATACACTAAGTACAGGTAATTTGAATAACTTTTCTGCAGCATCAATTGTTTCTTTAAATCTATTAGACGGGAAATTAATTCCTTCAGTTTTCTACAAATATTTTAAAGGGAAAGATTTTTATCAGAAATACAATAATTTAAATGGGTTAGGCATGGATATGTCTTACTCATTAGACAATAATTTCAAATTTTATTTAGGCTACTCGAATTTTGAAAGTCCTTATATATCAAAAAATATAAGTAATACAGAATTAAGTATAAATTATTTATCCGGAAGCAATCTGATAGGTTTTAAGATTTTTAATAGGGATATTGAATTAGGAAAACCCGAACCTGATCTATTTCTTTATAAAAATATGACCGGCTTAGGTTTGAAGGCGGACTACCATTTTGAGCAGCTATTATTAGAATTTTCCGGAGAATATTACTTGAATCCCGGAAGTGATTTTAAGAATCTTATACCGGATTTAAATTTTATGAGCGGTGTATTTTATAACGGTATTTTATTTAATTCTAATCTGAATCTAAAAACCGGTTTTCTTTTTTATTATACCGGTGCTCAGAATCTTCCGCAAACATATTCGCAGCCCGTTTTAAGCTATTACAATAATAAAATTGCTTCTTCATTAAAAATTGATTTTACTTTGATAGGTGAGATTAGAAAAGTTGCTATAATATATTTTACATGGGAGAACCTACTGGATAAGAAATATTTTATTACTCCATTTTATCCGGAGCTTTCCAGGGGGATAAGGTTTGGTATTGGCTGGGAATTGTTTAATTAGGTTTTATAATTAGCTGATTTTAGCGATTACCATTTTTGCGATTTTATCTCCAATGCTTAAAGATGCTGTAGCAGCCGGAGATGGTGCATTTAGAATGTGAATCATATTAGTATCTTCAATAATTCTAAAGTCGTCCAGAAGATTTCCGTTTTTATCTACAGCCTGTGCACGGACACCTGCTTTATATGGAACGACATCTTCTTCTTTTATATCGGGAATCAGTTTTTGAAGCGCCGAAACGAATGCAGGTTTACTTAATGAACGATAGAATTCATAAAAACCTGTTTTGTAATATTTCTTTCCCATTTTCCAGAAACCCGGAAAGTTTAACATCTCCGAAATATCTTTTAATGAGAAGTCTCTGAATTTATACCCTTCTCTTTTAAAAGCTAAAACTGCGTTGGGGCCTGCTTCTATTCCTCCATTGATCATTCTGGTAAAATGGACTCCTAAAAAAGGGAACCTTGGATCAGGTACCGGATAAATCAGGTTCTTTACCATGTATTCCTTTTCTCTTTTCAATTTGTAATATTCGCCGCGAAAAGGAATTATTTGAACATCAGTTTCCAATCCGCATAAAGATGCAATCCTATCGGATTGTAAGCCGCCGCAATTGATTAAAAACTTGGTATGAATTTCGTCCGATGAAGTATTTAGAACTAATTCATTCCCTTTTCTACTTAAAGCAATAAATTTGCAATTTAATTTTATTTCGCCGTTTTTCTCCCGGATAATCTTTTCATAAGCTTTAGTAACATCTGTATAATTTACAATACCGGTTTCTCCTACAAAAAGACCTTCAATTCCGGCAGCATAAGGTTCATAGTTTTTTATTTCATCGCTGTTAAGTCTTTTGTTATTTATAAGTCCGTTTGCTTTCCCTTTTCTTTCAAGTTCATTAAGTGCGGGGATTTCTTTATTATCAACTGCAATTACTATCTTTCCGCATTTATCGTATTGTATCTGATTTTCTTCACAGAATTTATAAAGCAAGTTCCTTCCTTCGGCACAATTTAATGCTTTTAGAGAACCCGGTTTATAGTATAATCCGGAATGAATAACTCCACTGTTTCTCCCCGTTTGATGTGCCGCTAATTGATCTTCAGCTTCAATAAGAATAATAGATAAATTTTTCTTTTGCAGAAGCTGTATTGCGGAGGCTGTACCAACAATCCCCCCTCCTATTACTGCAATATCGTATAATTTTGATGGCATAAGAAACTTATTAACTCAATTATGCAAGAATTGGTATTTTGAAAAATGACATCTTTACTTTTTAAAATTAAAGTTTTATCTGAACTTATATTTTAATTAAAAATTAAAGATGATTTTTCTTTTAAAAGATGTCATCTTTAGATATTCGTTATTAATTACACCTTAAAATTATATATATTATAAGTAATTGGGAAGGAAGACACTGGAAGGGGAATTTGAATTACAACTTATTTATGTACATGATAAATTTATATGAGGCTAAAGCCTTTTAGTTTTGTGCTTTATTTTTCGGGGCTGACTAAAAAGTGTCATTCCGGGCTTGACCCGGAATCTAACCCTGTAATTTTGCGCTGAAAACAGATGCTGAATCAAGTTCAGCATGACAATCTCTACTTTTTGGTCACCCTTTCAAATTTCCGGCAATTTTCGGCAACCCGCAATAAAACTGCAATAGAGTTCCCTATCCTTTTTTCAAATATACGTTCCCGTTAATAGTTTCAATTTTGATTTTATTCTTGCCGTCTCCTGTTTTACCCTTCCCGTAAATGATTTTTCTCGAGGTGCCGTATTCATCACTCCATTTTGGAGTCGTTTCCTGTTTTATTGGGAAATCACTGTGGATACTATATTCATCATCACTATCCCTGGTATAAGCTAACGTTATTTCAATATCCATTGATAGTCCATCGGGTACAATTAATGTTATATCACCTGATTTAGAAGAAAGATCTACATCTCTATTACCTGAGGCAGGATTTCCAATCATCTCTGCTTTAACATCTCCTCCCATTGTAGAGGCATCTATTGCTCCGTCGGTATTTTCTATTTCAATACTTCCGTCGTTTGTTCTGGCTTTTACAAATTTTTTAGCTGATCTGACAATGATAGCACCTCCCATTGTTTTTAAATCTGCTCCCTCCGGAGCTTCATCCATATTTATATCTCCTCCCATACTTGAAACTGTAATAACATCACCTGTATTTTTCTCATTCTTAGATGTTACATTTTTCAAAATTACCGGTCCGCCGTTAGTAGTACCCTTTATATTTCCCTTTACATTGGATATTTCAACAGGTCCTCCCATCGTATGAACTCTTCCATCAACTTCCGAATCATCAAGTCTAACCGGTCCACCCATTGTCTGCAGATCAATTTTCCCTTTAAATTTGATAATATTAGGGGTCCTCCCATAGTTTGACCGCTTATATTACCGTTTACGCTTTTTATCTCTACAATGCCGCCGGAAGATTCTATCTTCAAATTGAAATTGGAAGGAACATTGAAAATAAAATGCAGTCCTCCGTCGCTTGATTTTTTATATTTTAAATCAGATTCAACTTTTATTCCATTATCCGATTTGCTAAAATCTATCTTATAATCTTCTATATTACTGCGGGATGATTCTACATCCATAGCAACGGTTTTTTTGTCCCATCCTAAAATACTTATAGCGCCGCCGGAATTCAGGTTAATATCAAGAGTTTTTCCTTCTTCTATATTGAATTCTTTATGCAGATTTCTTTTATCATTTTGTATTTCATGTTTAGAATTATTCCTTGCTGTTTCTGTTTCTGTTTCATGAGAAGGCATATCGGGGGTAAATAAAAAACAGGGACCTGCAGAAAGAGGAAAGCTGTCCAGAGCAGCTCCATAAAATAAAAAAGTAAGCGGTGCAAATAGAATTATAAACAATTTTTTCATAGCCAGCCCTCAAATTTTTGTTTCATATACATTTAGACTTAAAGATTAAAAAAAGGTTGGGGTAGTTTCCAATAAGTTTTTTGCGATATTTTATTGTATTCTGTTAATTCTTATTTTAATTTTGTTTTATAACTTATGGTAAACTGAGGAAAGAATGCAGAAGAAGAGATTTGGTAAATCAGATATAGATGTATCCCTTCTCGGTTTCGGATGCTGGGGAATTGGGAAATCGGAATGGAAAGGTGCTGAAGATCAGGAATCCAAAAGAACTCTTATCAAGGCTATGGAAAGCGGGATTAACTTTTTTGATTCTGCACTTGCATATGGTAAAGGTCATAGCGAAAAGCTTTTGGGTGAGGTTGAAAAAGAATTCGGCAGTAAGGTTTTTATTGCTTCAAAAATACCTTCAAAAAAATGGGAATGGCCTGCCGCTAATAATTCAACTTTAAAAGAGTCCTTCCCTAAGAATTATATCATTGAAAAAACAGAGCAAAGTCTTAAGAATCTTAAAAGAGATTATATTGATTTAATGCAATTCCATGTTTGGAATGATAAGTGGGCAAACGAAGATGAGTGGAAGGAAATGGTTGAAAAATTAAGGAAAGACGGTAAAGTACGTTTCTGGGGTATTTCTATGAATGACCATCAATCTAAGAATGGAATTGAAACAGGTAAGACGGGTTTGATTAATTCATTCCAGGTAATTTTTAATATTTTTGAACAGAAACCCATCGATTATTTATTCCCGTTCTGTAAAAAGAACGGCATTAGTATAATTGCAAGGGTTCCTTTCGATGAAGGCGCGTTAACAGGGAATGTTATGCATGATACTAGATTTCCTATCGGAGATTTTCGTAATGATTATTTTAGAGGTACAAGGAAAATTGATGTACAGGAAAGGGTTAATAATATCTGGAACGATGTAAAAGATACAGTCGGTTCAAGAGCTGAAGCTGCTTTGAGATACATTATTAGCTTTAGTGCTGTGACTACAGTAATACCCGGCATGAGAAGCGAAAAGAATTTATTGGCCAATATAAAAAGTGTTGAAAAAGGTCCGCTGCCTGCTCAATTACTGGATAAATTAAAAATCCATAAATGGAATAAAAACTTTTACGAATAATAAAACCTTTTCTTTTCAAATTTTCTTTTTCTATTTGTAAATATTAAAAATAATATAAAACCGTTTTATGAGGAAAACTATAACCATATTCGGCAGCTCTCAGCCTAAAGAAGGACAGGAGGAATTTGAAATTGCCTATAAGCTCGGAGCCCTCTTAGCTGAAAATAATTTTAATGTTTGCTCCGGAGGCTTCCAGGGCATTATGAATGCAGTGTCAAAAGGAGCCTCAGAGAGGGGTACTGATGCTATTGGAATTACTGTCGATTTATGGAATGCAGTACCAAGCAAATATTTAACCAGGGAAATTAAATGCACTACTCTTTTTGAAAGAATTTCAAAATTGGTTGAATTGGGTGATGCATATATTGTTCTGCAAGGAGGAACCGGAACCCTGCTGGAATTAGCTGTTGTCTGGGAAATGATGAATAAAAGAATGCTAAATGCGAAGCCTGTAGCATGTTTTTCTTCTGTTTGGAAAGAAATTGTTAGTGCAATGGATAAACAGCTTGAACATGAGAACAGACCGGCAAAGTTTGTCCAAACCTTTGATACAATTGAAGAAATAGTTAATTATGTGAAAAGCCGCATAGGCTGATATCTGATTTATTTCACCCCCTTCGGGGTTTTGGTATTCTGCAATTTTATTTTATCTACAATAATATCACTCCTTCGGAGTTCAGAACAATTTTTGAAGATGACATCTTTATTTTTTAAAAATAGGGCTCTATCTGAACTTACATTTTAATAAAAAATTGAAATAAAATTTCTTTTTAAAGATGTCATCTTTATTGTTTAATGACTCCCATTATCTCATAAAATTGCAGATGGAAATTTGTCTTGAAGAGAGGGGCTGGTTGACATAATGGTTAATGAATAAACTTATTCACCGCCTGATAAACCATTTCAGTATTTAGTTCTTTTATGCACTTAAATTTCACATCATCTCTAAAACATATTAAAGGGCGGGGGGAATAAATAAAGCAAGGTGAACATTCTAATCCGAGACTAACGATTTTATGCTTTGTATTCCATGGATAAATGTAAGCGGGATTTGTAGGTCCGATAATTGAAACTACATTTAATTTCATAGCTGATGCTGCATGCATAAGGCTTGAATCATTTGTTACAAATACCTTGCAGTATTTCATAATTGCAGCACTCTGTGCTAAATTACCCGTATCAACAACATAGGAGGAAGTTCCCTGCTTATTTGGCAGGTTTGAGTTAATTCCTTTTTCAATTAAATTTTTCAAATCATTTTCATCCGGCCCGCCGAAAATCAATATTTTAGCATTATCTTCAGTTACTAATTTTCTTCCTAACTCAATAAACTTTTCCGGCTCCCATCTACGCTGTATATGATTCTTTAAAGTGGCTGAACCCGGATGGAACCCTATTAAGAGGTCTCCCTCTATTATTCTCAGACTGTTCAAATATGATTCCGCATATTGCTTATCCTCTTCATTTAAAGGGAATATCAAATCCGGCTCTTCATCGAATGATGCGTTCAGCAGCTTTTCAACCAACATTATATTTGTCTGAACATTATGCCGCGAATCATCTTCCACAACTCTTACATTGTTCAAAAAACCAAAGTTCTGAGGATTCTTCCTTAAATATTCAACACCGGCTCTTTTCTTTGAGCCTATCAGAAAACTTATGAGATTATATTCTTTCCTGTTTGAAGGATAAACATTAATAGCTGCATCGTATTTCTTTCTTAGACTCAAAATAAATTTAAGCGATGCAAGAGCGCCTTCTTTTAAAAAGTCGAAGTAGATAACATTACTAATATTTTTATTTCTCTCGAATATATCTTTAGCCCCTTTCAGCATAACTAAAGCATCAATTTCAGCACCGGGTTCGGTTTCTGCCATAAGTTTTAATGCGGGGGTAAACATTAAAGAATCACCTATTCCGGACAATGCAATTATTAAAATTTTCATTTGAACAAATAGAAGGTTTATAAAAAATAAGCGGCTATTCACCGCTTATTAAATTAAGTTTATAATATAATCTCTGATTTATTTCTTTTGTGTCCGAACACTATCTCTAGTAGCAGGTAAATTACCTGCTAATTTAGTATACTTCTCAATATTAGCTTTTATATTAGGGTCATTCGGGTAATATGTTTGAATACGTTTCCAGATATCTGCTAATTTGCCGTATTCATGTTCCTTTTCATATAAATCCAGTAAAATTCTGTAAGGGCTGTAATATGAAGTAAAATTAGTAGGATTTTCTTCCATGTCATTTAAGGCATCCGCTTCCACATCCGAATATATTTTTTCTGCTTTTTCAGTTTCTCCGAGAGAGTAGTACATATTGCCGACATTAAACAATAGCTGGTAATCCATACCAATAACATTTCTCGGCATTTTTTTCTCCATCTTATCCAGTGTATTTAAAGCAAGCTGTTTTTCATTATGGTTTAAATAATAATAGGCTAATGCAATAAAAACATTCCGATAGCTTGAAGTCATCCGCACATGATTATCATCAAAAAATATATTAGGATTATTCAACCCGCGAAACTTAAATCCCGGTTTGTAATCTTTACTATATCCCGGATTTTCTTCCAATTGTTTTTTCACAATAACCGGATTTATAAAATCAAAATTTCCGTTCCCTTTCTCAGGTACCAGCCTCATAGCAAGTCCTTCTGCTTTGAGATAATTATCCAGTCCGATTTTACCATCCTGTGATACAGTTGCTGCAAAATAAATCGGTCTTTGCCATGCATTTGCTTCAACTATTTCTTTAACCATGATGTCCTGCACTCTAATCCCGCTAACATTACCAAAATTTAAGGTAGGTTTCATACTCCATGTAATATTCCCGGATTTCATAATACCCGAATCCGTAATTTCATATTTTTGAAAAATATCTTTTAATGATTCATCTCCTTCCGGTTTAGGTGCTGCAATAGTAACATTTTGGGTATTAAACCGGATAGGCTGAATCTGGTTTATCTCAGCATCGGACATCCGGATATTTACTTTTCCAACATGATACGGGTCATCGTTTTTTAGCTGTTCTATATACCAGTGAGTATTAAGGAGACTAAGATTAGCTATTTTAACGTCCCTCCTAACGCCTTCAACATCCTGCATATACCAGAGAGGGAAGGTATCATTATCTCCGTTAGTAAATAAAACAGCATTTGGAGCACAGCTTTGTAAAAGATTATAAGAGTAATCCCAGGGCACCCAGTTTTTTGACCGGTCATGAGTAAAGTAATTGGTTTTTAACATATTTACCGGAACAAAAACAACTCCCAGCGCCAATACACCGAATACTGCTGCATTACGGAATGTTGAATCATTCAGTTTATCGGAAACAAGCATTGCCAATTCTTTCACTGCAATAGCAATCCATATTGAAAAGACAAAAAATGCCCCGACGTAAAAATAATCTCTCTCCCTTGGCTGCGGGTCCTGCTGGTTTTGATAAAATGCAGTTAGGTAGCCCATTAGTATAAATGTAATCATAAAAACAGACGCCATCTTCCAATCCTTACGGAAGTGGAAATAAATCCCGATTAAGCCAAGGAGGAAAGGAATACCATAAAGTGAATCCCTTACTTCTCCGCCAAAATGTATCCCTAAAATTTTACCAAGAGAATTTCCTATTTTATTAAAAGGAGCAATATCAACTCCCGCATCCTGAGCCCAGCTTTCTCTACCGGCATAATTCCACATCCAGTACCTGGTCATCATGTGATTCATCTGGTATTTCCAGAAGAAATCAAGGTCGCTGGAAAAGTTTGTAAAAGTTATTTGATGCATTCCGTCGGAAGAAAATCTTCTTTTGAACGTCGGGAAATCGCCATACTGCTCTCTATTTAAATATGTAACTAATTCGTTGAAAGTATCGGGCTGGTTTTCATTCATGGGGGGATTATCATTAGATCGAATAATGACCATCGAAAATGTAGTAAAGCCTACCAGAATAAAAATTAAAGACATGAATATTAAATGAAGCGTGGGTTTCTTCTCCTTCGTTGAATAATATACTACATAACCGAGTACTCCTAACAAGACAAAGAATAAGAATCCGCCTAAGAAATCGTTATTACTTGCTATATCTGCCAGAAAACCGGGAAGTATTTTTACCACTCCCGGATAGACTGCAAATAATGCTGCCCCGCCGATTATTAAAGGTAAATAAAAAGAGTTCCTGTTAAATATTTTCCTCCAGAATACTCCCATAATAACTACACTTATACCCAGCATTATCATTTTGAATTTGGTATCATAGTCCAGGTATTCTTGAGAAGAAGGAGGATTAGATGATGTTTGGGAAGACCACATAGCGAATGCTACAGCAAGTATTATCCCCACATGGGCAAGAAAAATATAGCCCGTTTTTTTTGTCTCTTCTTCATTTACAACATATTTCCTGAAAAGTATTATCATAACCACCGGGACAATTGCCAGTACACTCATTAGATGGACCCCAGTTGCAATACCAATAATATAAGCGATCATTAAGAGATATTTCTCATTATCTTTCTGATCGGCACGTTCATGCCATTGCATCATAAGCCAGGCTATAAAAGCAAATAAAAATGTGCTCATTGCATAAACTTCTGCTTCCACCCCATTGAACCAGAATGTATCGCTGAATGAAAATGATAAGGCTCCGATAGCTGCGGCAGTAAAGGTACTTATTGACTCCCATATATTTCCCGGCTTCTTCCCTCTGTAATTTTCAATAAGCTTTACAGCTATTAAATAAAGAAACAGTATGGCTAAAGCACTGGACAATACCGAAATTATATTAACTCTCAATCCTATATTTCCGGCAATAGGTAATAATGAAAATATTCTATCAAGAATAGAAATAAACGGCGCTCCCGGAGGATGCGGAACCTGCAGATAAAAACCTGCTGCTATAAATTCCCCGCAATCCCAGAAAGAAACGGACGGCTGTACTGTTGAAAAAAGAACAATTACTGATATCAGAAAAACTGCAGCAGCAAATATTCTATTTAATAGCTTATAATTCATTAAATTTACCTCAGAAATAAAAAAAGAGTGAACAAAATAATTATCATAATAGTAAACAATGTAAATTGATAATATATCCCCGCAGCCCCTGCATTAAATTTTCCCTTTTATTCTTCCTTCTTTTTAAAGAATGAATCATACTTGGACTTATCAACAGGGACATTATATTTATCATATAATTCTTTTAATCGGTTTAAGGACAGTGAATCAAAATCTTCATCGTCTTTCTGCATCTTTGATAACATCTTATATTCTTCGGCATCTTTATGACTAAATTTACTTTCGTATTTTTTCAAAGTATCAAGATATTTTTGTTGTTCACGGAACGACATATAGCCTCCCATTGATTAACTTTTTTCGTAAAGATTTTAATCTTTTTAAAAATTTTCATTGCCTAATTTAATAAAGAAAAAACCCAAAGTGTAGTCTTAAACGCTCAAAATGGAGCTTGCATTTGCCTCAAAACCGCAAAGATTCTAAGAATCACGAAGAATTTTTTTTGAGGGGTCTACTATAGAGCCTGTGTGAATATCATTAAGGGGGTGTCCAAAAAGTAATTCTCAAATTAAAAATCAGTGAAAATCTGTTAAACCTGTACCGCTTGCAAGATCTGCGTCATTAGTGTTCTATTTTTAATAAAATAATTACTTTTTGGACGCCCACTCCTAAAGGTTTTTCTATATTTTCACGCAGCTTCTACAATGTTCCGCAGGAACGAAATTTAAGAAATATTGTTTCTCCGTGATAACTCCAAGGTAACTCCAAGGTAACTCCCAGGTAACTCCCAGGTAACTCCAAGATAACTCAATAAAAACTACTTTGTAAGAATTTCCAATTCCTTAAGTTCAAAAAAATTCTTAGATTAAAGTTACCAGAAAATTATTTTTTATTAAATCTTCGGATATCAGTGTTAGATAATAATTACCAATATAAAGTTTCAGTAATTTTGACGGTTTATAATAGAGAGCTTTTTTTACCCCGATGTATAGAATCTCTATTAAAACAAAGCTTTTCCTGCTGGGAATTAATAGCAATTGATGATGGGAGTACCGATTATTCTCTGGATGTTTTAAGAGATTATGAAGAGAGATACCCGAATATTAAGGTTCTGCATCAGGAAAATCAGAAAATCGCTCAAAGCAGGAACAGGGGAATCTTTCTCTCTTCAGCAAGATATATTACTTTTCTGGATAGCGATGATGAATATGAAGAAACCCATTTGCAAAAGAGGGTTAAATTTATGGAAACATATCCTTCTGCCGACTTGTTATTTGGAGGAGTCAAAATTATAGGGAATGAATTCGTCAGAGATAAAGACAATCCCCAAAATTTTATCCATCTTTCAAACTGTTTTATTGGCGGAACATTTTTCGGGAAAAGAAAAGTTTTTTTAGAATTAGAAGGATTTAGGGATCTTGAATACAGTGAAGATTCCGATTTACTTATCAGAGCCAAAAACATATTTAATGTTCAAAAAGTCGATTTTCCTACATATATCTACCATAGAGAACTAACCGACAGCTTAACAAACAGTTATTACCCTGAAACAATAGACAAGAAACCGATGAAACAACAAACAACCTACAACCAACTACAAACAACCAATAATGTATAAAAAATATCTTTTCCTCATTTTCTTATCATTCTCACTCTTTTCATCCTGTTCTAAAAAAGAAAAAACCGAACCGGTAATTTTCAAACAACTAGATTTAAAAATGGATAAAATAGCCGAAAGTTATGTTAAGCTGGTTCTGAATGCCGGTTTACATGATCCCGATTTTGTTGATGCTTTCTACGGTCCTAAAGAATGGAAGCCGCTGGAAAATAAATCTGTTAAAGGAGATTCTGCCGTAATTCAAAATCTATATGATGAAACGGGGAGGCTGCTGGATAGTCTTGAAAGCTTAAGGAATGAAAAAGCAACTGATATACAGCTATTAAGATATAAATACCTCTACAAACAGCTACTTGCCGTAAAAACTAAACTTTTTATGATTGCCGGGGGAAAATTGTCCTTTGATGAAGAAACTAAAGCGCTTTATGATGCCGAAGCTCCTCATTTTGATAATGAACATTTCCAGAAGATACTTGATCAGCTCGATAAGGTTCTTCCCGGTAAGGGCAAGGATATACAAAAAAGACTCGAAGATTTTAGGAAACAATTCATAATCCCGAAAGATAAATTATCTGCTGTTTTTAATGCAGCAATTAAAGAAGCCAGAAGAAGGACACTCAAGCATATAGATCTTCCGAAAAATGAAAATTTTAAGGTTGAATATGTAACGAATAAGCCGTGGGGAGGCTATAATTGGTATAAGGGAAACAGCTTTAGTATTATCCAGGTTAATACCGATTTACCTATTTATATTGACCGTGCAATTGATATTGCATGTCATGAAGGTTATCCCGGTCATCATGTTTATAATACCCTGATTGAAAATCATTTATATAAAGGATTAGGATGGGTAGAATTTTGTGTCTATGCGCTATTTAGCCCCCAATCTTTAATTGCCGAAGGTTCTGCCAATTACGGAATTGATGTTGCCTTTCCTGGAAGATCAAGAATGGTATTCGAAAAAAGGATCCTTTTCCCGCTTGCAGGCTTAAACCCTTCGGAAGCGGATAAATATTATGAAGTTCTGCAACTTACAAAACAGCTCGATTACGCTGATAATGAAGCTGCAAGGAATTATCTTGATGGCAAATGGACAAAAAAAGAGACCGAAAGCTGGCTTACTAAATATGCTTTAAGAACTCCTGCAAACGCCGATAAAACAATAAGCTTTATTGAAAAATACAGGAGCTATGTAATTAACTATAATTTAGGTAAAGATATTGTAGCTGATTATATCGAAAGGGTAGGAGGTATACCTGAAAATCCCGAATTAAGATGGAAGGTTTTCAAATATATCCTAACAACACCTCAGACAGCATCGAACTTGCAGAAAAGGTAAAACAAATCATTTGAAAATAATAGATAAAGGGAGAATAAATTATTCTGCAATATATTTCTTCCGTTTGAAGTTCAAATGCAAATTATAGGACATTTTCCTCATACATTTTAATTTATAAATGAAATTAACCTTAACATTTCTTTTCATATCTGTTTGTATTATCTCTGCCGGAGCTCAGATCGTATATGAACCATTGGATAACGATGTTTATTCATTTTTAGACCGACTAAGTAATAAGGGCATAATAGAGTTTAGCGACCTTGTCAAGCCGGTATCAAGAAAATATATTGCTATAAATATAATGGAAGCCGAAAGTAAAATTCAGATGCTTAATGACCTGGAAAAGGAAGAGCTTGAATTTTACAAAAAAGATTATTTCTTAGAAATAGAGGGATTCGATAAAAAGAATCTTAATAAGAAATATCTTAGTTTTTTCGGTAAAGACTCTCTTGGCAGATACCGGTTGTTTTCTTATAGTGACAAAATCTTTAAACTTAATGTCAGCCCGATAATTGGATATCAGGTTGATTTTCAGGGAAGGAACAAGAATCTACATTCGTGGATGGGTGCATATGCCTATGGATATTTTTCTAAGAATATCGGGATAAGTATGGATTTCAGATCGAATAATGAAAGCGGCCCTAATATAGACATTAAAAAGAATTTTACACCTGAAACTGGGGTAATTCCTGCTGTATATTACACTCCAGGCCCAGAGATTGATTACAGCGAAGTAAAATCTACCGTATCATTTGATTGGAATTGGGGGAATGCTGTTTTTGCAAAAGATTTTATTGAATATGGTTATGCAAAAAGCGGTAATCTTGTGTTATCAAATAAGGCACCTTCCTTTCCATTTATTAAACTTGAATTAAATCCCGTTGATTGGTTTAAATTTTATTATTTCCATGCTTTCCTTTCTTCAAATGTAATTGATTCTGCAAAACTTGAACAATACAAAAGAGACATTTATATAAATAAATATTTTGCGTGGCATTCAATTGTAATTACACCTTTAAAAGGTCTGGATATTTCTGTCGGTGAATCGGTTGTTTATAGTGATAAACTTGAACTTGTATATTTTATGCCCTTTTTGTTTTATTATTATGCAGATGATTTTTTAAGTAATAGGCATGACAAACCCGGTGATGCTAATTCACAGATCTTTTTCTCTGTCAGTTCAAAAAACCATCTGAAAAATACACACCTATATGGTACTCTTTTTATTGACGAATTAACCCTCAATGGATTAAATGGAACTCTCTTTGTTGATGGTCAAACAGTCATAAATTCTCTTAGTGATAAGAACATAAGAACACAATTAGGGTATACTCTGGGATTATCTTCCGTAGATATTACCTTTGGATAATTTTTCTTTTACTGCTGAATACACAAAGATAAATCCATTTGTCTACGGACATCATGATCCTGCACAAACTTATACGAGTTCATCTTATTTAATGGGAGACTGGATTGGACAGAATTCCGATCTTATATATCTCGAACTCAACTACAGAATTTTAAGAGGTTTCCAGGCTACGGCATGGGGAGAATATATTCGTAAAGGTAGTTCCGATTATAGTGGTCAGTATATTAACCCTCAGCCGCCATTCTTATTCGGCTTAAAAAATTATTACAAATACATTGGTCTGAATTTAAAATATGAATGGATACATGAATTGAATTTCGAAACAAGATTTAGGATAAACCTGCAATCACATCAGCAAACCGATGGTTCGTTTCAAAAAAGTCACGTTAATGAATTTTCATTGGCAGTTTATTATGGTCTATAATTTTTCTTCTGTCATTTCGAAGGAGTCCTCGACTGAGAAATCTCCTAAAACTGATTAAAATCTGAGATTTCTCCCTACGATCGAAATGACAATTTAGACTTTTTGGACACCCTCTTTACCTCTCTATCCCCCAAAAGTAATACGTGACTTTAATTTAGCCTTTCTACCCAAAGATTATATCCATCCGTGCATTAAAGAGCCTTTGTAAATATTATTATTCCGGTTTCAGCATGTATTATAATGTGGAATAGATTCTATAAATGAGACTTCCTATTCTATTGTAAATTGCAATAATATTATTTTATTCTATTTAACAGCTTTTTTTAATCTTAAAATAAATCTTAAGCATTGGCTTACTATTTGTAATTTTAAGGAAAACACAAAACTCATTTATTTATTACTTGTTTATAACATTTCCACTTAAATAGAAGGGTTTTTCATCCACATTAAAACGGGAATTTTCGGATGAAAGTTTTAGTTAAATCTTAATATAGTTAAAACCATGAAGAAATATTTAATATTACTTTCTGTGGTTTTTATACTTATCCCCATTCAAGCTCAAATAGTATTTGAACCACTATCCAACGATGTTTACTCATATCTGGAAAGATTAAGCCAAAAAGGCATATTAGAATTTGATGATCTGGTAAAACCTATACCAAGGAAGTACATATCTGAAAAACTTTTAGAAGCTAAAAGTAAGATTGATAATTTGACTAAGCTTGAAAAAGATGAACTTGAATTTTATGAAAAAGAATATTGGATAGAGATTGAAAATTTTGATAGGGAAGGGGAAGATACTAATAGTTCAAACAGTCTTGGTAAAGATAAGGCTGGAAGATATAGGATGTTTTCTTACAGCGATAAAATATTTAAGCTTGGAGCGAACCCTGTTGCTGGGTATGAGATTTCATATCCCGGATTAGATAGAAATATCCATTCGTGGATGGGAATATATGGATATAGCTACTTGGTGAACAGTATTGGAATAAGTTTTGAATATAAAACAAATAATGAACACGGTAACAGCATTGATATAAAAAAGGATTTTTCACCTGAAACAGGGATAATAATTGAAAACCATGATCATGGAAAAGACATTGATTATAGTGATGTTAGTTCAGTCATATCATATGATTGGGGATGGGGGGATGCAGAAGCTGCAAAAGATTATATGGAATATGGTTATGCAAAAAGCGGCAATATTGTCCTTTCCGATAAAGCTCCTTCATTTCCATATATCCGTCTTCATCTCAACCCTATTAAGTGGCTTAACTTTTATTATTTTCACGCCTGGCTCTCTTCAGATGTGATAGATTCTCTATCTCTTATAGAAAATAGGAGAGACATTTATGTAAATAAATATTTAGCATGGCATGCTCTTACTTTTACCCCTCTTCAAGGATTGGATCTCGCAATAGGTGAGTCGGTAGTTTATAGCTATAAAATGGAGCCGTTATTTTTGATGCCATTTTTGAGCTTTTATTTGGCAGATCAATTCATAAGCAATAGGCATGATAAGCCCGGTGATGCAAATCCGCAAATTTTCTTGTCTGTAAGTTCAAGAAATCATATTAAAAACACTCATATATATGGGACTTTATTTATTGATGAGTTAACTCTGAAAGGTATCAACGGCACCCTGTTTGTCGATCCCGGAACTCTTGGAAATTCTTTGGAAGATTCAAGATTAAGGCCTCAAATGGCATGTACCGCAGGTTTATCTGTTGCTGATATTCCTATTGATAATCTTACTTTAACTACAGAGTATACAAGAATTAATCCTTATGTATACGGTCACCACGATCCTGCACAGACATACACAAGTTCTTCATATTTAATGGGACACTGGATGGGACATAATGCAGATCTCTTTTATGTTAATCTGAATTACAGATTTATAAGAGGGCTGCAGGCAGATTTGTGGGGCGAGTATATCAGAAAAGGGAGTTCAGACTACAGTGGACAGTATAAAAGCCCACAGCCGAAATTCTTGTTTGGCTTAATGAATTATTATAAATATTTTGGCCTTAATTTGAAGTATGAGCTGGTTCATGACTTAAATTTCGAGATGAGGTATAAATTAAGCAATATATCAAATGAACAAACTCCCGGAATTTTTGAAAATACACATATACATGAATTTGCAGTTTCTGCTTATTATGGTTTGTAGATTTACTTAGCGGCTATAAATGACCATTAAATGACTTAATGACTATAAATCCACTTTAGTGAACTGATTTTTGAATATATGAATAGAATAAGGGCTTTAGCCGCATAAATTTTTTTTAATTATATGCATATTCGAATTTGGCTAAAGCCAATATCTTCATTATCCTTTTCTATGGGGCCGACTAAAAAGTGTCATTCCAGACCTGTGCTGATGTAAATCAGTATTGACCCGGAATCTAACCTTGTAATTTTGCGCCGAAAACAGATGCTGAATCAAGTTCAGCATGACAATCTCTACTTTTTGGTCACCCCCCAAGTGATATATAATTCTACTAAAACAAATTTATTCCTGATGAAAAATCTATTGCAGTTCACTTTAGTGAACTGATTTTTGAATATAAGAATAGAATAAAGGCTTTAGCCGCATATAATTTTCTTTTAACTAATATTCAAAATGCGGCTAAAGCCTAATCCTCCCCATTTTTTCTATATCTACCCTCTATACCTCATTTATTTTTGATTTTTTAATTATTTTGGACAACTATGATAAAAATGAAGAATTAGCGTTATTTGTCTGCTATCGACGTTGAATAGGAATTCCAGAAAGCTTATTTTTTCATTTAATATTTATTAATTTGAAATATGATTAAATATTTTTTGATTATTGCTGTTCTTTTCCTTGCTGTACCTTTAAGCAAACTGCATTCCCAGATAGACAATATGACGCAGGAAGAGCTTAAGAAAAAAGCTCAGGAAATGGGCTTTTCACTTGAAGATTATTTAAAGCTTCAACAGCAGATGCAAAGTGTACAATCACAGGTACCTCAAAAAACTCCGGAATTATCTAAAGGATTACATGAGAAAGAAAAAACTCCGAACCCTAAAATTGTACCCCCCGTAAACAAACCTCCGGAATCTTACTTTGTTCCGGCATTTAAAGGAAGAATACACGCCGATAGCCTTCCTGCTTTTGGATATAATATCTTTTCAACATCACCTACGGCTTTTGAGACTTCTCTAAATGTACCCGTACCTGCTAATTATGTTGTAGGACCGGGAGATGAAATAATTATTACAATGTGGGGAGAAACCCAACTGGAGAGAACTCTGACGGTCAGCAAAGAAGGGAATATTTATATCCCCGATGTCGGACTGATTAATGTTAACGGATTGAGCATTCAGGGTTTAAAGCAAAAACTTTTCAATATCTTATCCAAAACTTATTCCTCCTTGAATGTTTCGGCAAACGGTGAAGCCAGAACTAATTTAGATGTATCAACCGGAACTTTAAGAACCATAAAAGTTTATGTGCTGGGGGAAGTAACCAAACCCGGCGGTTATACTCTTCCTTCCCTTTCAACTTCTTTTACCGCCCTCTATTATTCAGGCGGACCTACTTTGAACGGTTCATTAAGGAATGTTAAAATCCTGCGCAACGGACAAACTATTTCGGTAATAGATTTATATGACTACCTGACAAAGGGAGATAAATCTACTGATGTTAGGCTTGAGGATGGAGATATTATTTTCATTCCCCCCGTAGGTAAAAGAGTTGCGCTTGCCGGACAGGTTTTCCGTCCGGCTGTCTATGAGTTAAAACAGGGGGATATGCTGAAAGACCTTATTGCATATGCTGGAGGATTAGACTTTAACGCTTATTTCGGTAGGGTTCATATTGAAAGGGTTATTCCATTTGATCAAAGGAACGAATTTACTAATAATATAATGGATATCGACCTTAATTTTCCTACAGTAAATGATTTAAGAAATAGTAATTATGTCCTTGAGGACGGGGACGTAGTAAATATTTTGAGGATTAATAATAAACCTGAAAATAGAGTCACTATCAAAGGGAGCGTAAGAAAACCGGGTGTTTATGAATTATCATCCAATATTATGACTGTTCGTGATTTAATCTATAAAGCAGACAGTTTATCTCCCGATGCTTTTAAAGAGAAAGCGATCCTTACAAGAACTCTTCCTAATGAAAAACAGGAGGTTATTAATTTTAACCTCAATAATGCACTTAGCGGAGAAGCTTCGGACAACCTCGTGCTCAAGAATAGGGATGTCGTAGAAATTTTTAGTATTGAAAGATTTTACCCTTCGAGAACAGTTACAATTGCCGGTGCGGTAAAATATCCCGGCAACTATAAAAGATATCAGAATATGACACTTACCGATCTAATTATTTTAGCAGGCGGCTTAAGTGATTCCGCTACTACTAAGGATATTGAAATTACAAGAATGGATACTACAAAACCAACTATTTTTGCAGATAAATTTATCCTTTCATTACCGGAAAATTACTGGGATAATCAAATTAGTAAAAGTTTTTTCCTTGCAGATTATGATCGTGTATTAATTAAACGTGATCCTACAAAAGTATTTAATCAAACGGTATCAGTTTCAGGCGAAGTTAAATTTCCCGGTTCTTATACTCTTCTTTATGAAGGAGAAAAAATTTATGACCTCGTAAAAAGAGCCGGAAAGTTTAAATCAACTGCTTATACAGAAGGAATGTATCTTTACCGGAAGAATACTGTTTTTACTAATACCCAAAAAATTATAATACCCGATACGGTAAAAAGTAAAATAAAAGATATACCTATTTACGATAGAGATGCTTTTAATAAAGAATATTCGAGCAGGATACCTATTTTATGGGATGATATTCTAGAGGATACAAGTTCTATTTATAATATACCTTTAGAGCCCGGAGATTCTCTAATAGTTCCTAAAAATCCCAATGTCGTTTACGTGCTCGGTGAAGTAGGTATTCCATCATCAGTCCCCTATAAAGATGGAGCCGGTTTAAATTATTATATTGAACAAGCAGGCGGGTATGTGGAAAAGTCGAGTAAAGGTTATGAAATAGTTATATTACCAAACGGGAAAAAATGGCAGCCCTCTTCCTGGTTTTTTATTTCTAATCCCGATATTCTTTCCGGTTCTACAATTCTAGTACCTACATTGTTAGAATCTGAATCCAGGTTCTGGCCTATTGTAAGGGATATGGCTGCAGTGGTTACGTCTACTGCAGTATTATTATTGACAGTAAATAATTTGACGAAATAATCTTTAAAATGCCGGATCAGATAAACATTCCTAAAAAGCCAAAGCTCTCTGCGGAGGAAGAATTTCGTAAAACAGTTACTGCAGCCAGACCCTATTTTAAAAAGTTAAAAGAGAATAAATGGAAATTTATCTGGATAAATCTATCTATTGCTGTTCTAACCTTAATAATTTTATTCTTTGTTGTATCCCTATACTATGAAAGCACCGTAACTATATTGCCTGAATATGGGAATAAAAATACTGGTCTTGGTCAAATAAGCGACCTTGCAGCCATTGCGGGTGTTAAAGTCGGTGAGGGCGCTCCGACTGAAATATACCAGGTTCTTGTTACAAGTGAATCGGTATTGGAGCCGGTTATTTATAAGAAATATTTAACTAATGAATATAAAGACTCTGTTAACCTGATACAATATTTTGATATTGAACCTGATAACAGTCTTCCTCCTAAACTGCGGCAGAGGAAAATGTTTCTTAAAACCTATGATAAGTTATCTAAAAACCATCTTTCTACTGATCTTAGACAGGATAACAAAAGTTCTGGATATTAAAGTTACAATGCCTGAATCTGATCTGTCTGCCCTGGTAGCAAATAATATTGTCGAATCTCTCGATTTTTATATTAGAACCAAAAGAAAATCTTACGCTTCAGAACAAAGATTTTATATTCAAAAAAGACTTGCACAGATAGGAGATTCATTATCTGCTGCTGAAAATAAGCTGAAAAACTTCAGAGAGGAAAACCGGCTGGTTGCCTCTCCGGCATTGATGCTCGAACAAGGCAGGCTCTTAAGAAATGTTGACATCCTGCAGACCGTCTTTATTGAATTAAACAAGCAGCTGGAAATTGCTAAAATAGATGAAATAAAAGAAACCCCTGTCTTAAATGTTAAAGAGCTCGCTAAAGATCCTATAATTAAAGCTGGACCTAAGAGAGGAATAATTTTTGTGATAATAATGTTTACATCTATTCTCTTAAGCTCTCTATATTTCATGTTCCGGAATGAAATCAAAAAATATTACGGAATTATGAAAGGAAATGATGCAAATTAAAAGGTTGTCTAAAAACTATTTTTTTCTGTCATTCTGAAGGAGTCCTCGACTGAAGAATCTCATTATGCAAAATATGAGATTCTTCGTTGACACTCAGAATGACAATATTACTTTTAGTTCACCCTCATATATCCTGTAATGTATGTCCGGTAAAAAAATTCTATTAACAAATCTTTTCTCCTTAAGCGGTATACAGGTAATAAATTATATCGTACCTCTTCTGGTTGTACCTTACATAGTTAGAATAATCGGACCGGAATTATACGGATCTATAAACTTTGCCCTGGCTTTTATAATATATTTTGCATTAATTATAAATTACGGCTTTGATTTAAGTGCGACCAGGGAAATCTCCATTAATAGAGATGATAAAGAGAAATTATCAGAAACATTTTCATCTGTTATAATAATTAAACTCCTTCTTTTTTTAATTACCCTATTAATTTTTTTACCCATGGTTTTCTTTATCCCGAAATTTAATCATGATAAAGAACTATTCATTTTTACATATATAATGCTTATAGGGAATATTTTTCTCCCTGTCTGGCTGTTCCAAGGATTGGAAAAACTGGCTCGTCTCTCCTTTTTTAATTTCATAATCAAATTATCCTATGGAGTGGCAATTTTTTTATTTATTAGAGAAAAAAATGATTATCTATTAATTCCGCTAATCCTTTCACTTTCACAAATAATAATCGGGGGTGCCGCCTTTATTTATGTCATAAAAGTATTTAAGATTACTTTTTTACTGCCCGGTATAAAAGAGATAAAAAAAGCAGTTGTAGAAGGATGGAACTTATTTTTATCCTCAGTTTCCATTAATTTATACACAACAAGTAATGTTGTAATTCTGGGTTTATTTGCTTCCAATCTAAATGTAGGATATTTTACTGCATCCGGTAAAGTTATAAGCGTTATCCAGGCTTGCTGCTCGGACCCTTAAACCAGGCATTCTTTCCGAGAATAAGCAGTGTTATCAATAAATCAAGGAACGAAGGGATTGTTTTACTCAAAAAATTAACTTTTATTGTAGTAATAATTATGTTTATTGCTTCTTCTTTAATATTTATCTTTTCGGATTTAATAATACAGACTATCTTCGGAAATAAATTTGCCGATGCATCAGTCTGCCTAAGGATAATGGCATTTCTTCCTTTAATAATAGGACTAAGCAATGTTTTTGGTATCCAGGGATTAATAAACTTGAAAATGGATAAACAATTTTTAGTTTTAACTTTTTTAGGAGCTGTAACCAGCGTAATATTAAATTTATTTTTAGTGCCTGTATATTCCGAAAACGGTACCGCGATATCATGGTTGATTACTGAAATTTTTATTACAGCATCTTTCTATATTATTTTATTTAGAAATAAGATCAATTTATTAGATTGGAAAGATATAAAATTCAATACTAGGTTTTTAAAATAGACTGATTGAAAAATTTAACCCGGAGGAAGACTGAGAAGCCCTAAAATAGATAAGATGAGAAATTGTTCTCTGTTTCCTCTGCGCTTCTCGATGAACTCGTTGGTAAATAAACTCCCATATTTATTATGTATGACTATCTAATTGTAGGTGCAGGTTATTCCGGTTCTGTTTTTGCCGAAAGGATTGCAAGCCAGCTTAACAAGAAGGTTCTCATTATTGACAAGCGAAGTCATATTGCCGGTAACGCTTACGATTTTTATAATGAAGATGGAATATTAATCCATAAATATGGTCCTCATATCTTTCATACTAATAGTAAAAAAATATTTGACTATTTATCACAATTTACTGATTGGCGTTTTTATATACATAAGGTTAAGTCATTTGTGAATAAAAAGTTATATCCTTTCCCTATAAACCGTGATACTCTAAATTTGCTTTATAACATGAATTTGAAATCTGATGAGGAGGTGAAGGATTATTATAATACCATGAGGGTCAATATTGAAAGTCCGAAGAACTCGGAGGAAATGGTTTTAAGCCTGGTTGGTGAAGATTTGTTTAATAAGTTTTATAAAGGATATACATTTAAGCAATGGGGAATTGAAGCTAAGAACCTTGCTTCTAGTGTTACAGCCAGAATCCCGGTTAGAACAAATACAGATGATCGTTATTTTACCGATACCTACCAGGGAATTCCGAAGGACGGCTATACTAAAATGTTTGAGAGGATGTTAAACAATAAAAACATTAATATTTTGCTAGGTACTGATTTAAATGATATTGTTAATTCTGAAAAATTTAATAAGCTAATATATACAGGTGCAATAGATGAATTTTTTAATTATTATTTTGGAAAGTTACCATACCGTTCATTAAGGTTTGAGCATAAAACTTTAAAAATGGATTACTTCCAGAATGTCTCTATTGTGAATTATCCAAATAATAAAAAATTTACCCGAATAGTTGAATGGAAATATCTTACAGGACAAAAACACTTATGGACATCAATTACCAAAGAATTTTCAGTTCAGGCAGAAAATGGAATGGACAAATACTACCCAATCCCTTGTAATGAAAATATGGAAGTTTACAATAAATATAAATCGAAAGCAGATAAATTAAAATCAGTTATTTTTTGTGGGAGACTTGCAGATTATAAGTATTATAATATGGATCAAGTTACAGCAAGAGCAATAAGTTTATTTGAAAAGGAAATTGCTGGTTGAATTAAAAGGCATGTGCCAGTCACCTCCAAGGTGACTGGCACATAATCCACAATATTATGTCAAATAGAAAAACTTTATTAACAAACTTATTTTCTTTAAGTGGGCTCAGATAATAAATATATTATAATGTTATTATTTTGGATATTAATATTTAAGCATTGAATTTGACTGAAAATTTAACTTATAAGACTGTCCATGGTATTAAGTGGAATTATTTTTCTACTATTATCACCAGTGTTTTACAAATTGGATATACTGCAATAATGGCCCGGCTGCTGGAACCAGCCGCTTTTGGTCTGGTTGCTATGGCCGGGCTTGTTCTTCGTTTCGGAAGCTACTTTGCACAGATGGGAATTGAACGGGCACTTATACAAAAAAAAGAAATAAATGAAGAAGATATAAGATCGAGTTTTACATTATCCATTTTTCTGGGAATTATTTTCTTTCTGCTGCTCTGGTTTCTTGCACCACTTGCATTATATATATTTAATAATGAAAAAGTAGTATTAATTGTTAAAGTACTGGCACTATCTTTTTTGATTACAGGATTGTCAACCACATCTTTAGGTGTTTTAAAAGAGAACTTAATTTCAAAGCCATTGCAGTTATTGAAGTTTCTTCATATATACTCGGTTATCTATGCGTAGGAATTACAATGGCTATTTTAGGTTTTGGGGTCTGGAGTCTTGTCTTTGCATCATTAAGTCAAGCGTTTTTTGCTTCTATAATATCATATATTTTCGTTAAACATAATTTAAGTTTTACATTTGAATTAAAACATTACAGACCGCTTTTTTCATTTGGAAGCAAAGTTACTATAATAAGCTTTTTTGAATTTATTGGAGGAAGTCTTGATACATTGTTAATAGGCCGATTTTTAGGTGCTTCACTTTTAGGAATTTATAATCGGGCTTTTACGATAGTTAACCTGCCGTTACAAAATCTTAATACAAGCATAACAAGAGTATTATTTCCTTCATTTAGCAAAATTCAAAGCGATAAAGCAAAATTAAAAGAAGCTTTCCTATCTTCTTTTACAGTTAGCTCTTTTTTTTTGATTCCAATATGTATATGGTTTTCTGTTTCTGCAAAGGAAATTGTTTTAGTTATTCTTGGTGATAAGTGGAAAGAAGCCATTGATGTATTAAGAGTTTTGGCCCTTGTAACGCCATTTTATTTAATGAGTAGTTATATGGGAATTTTATTTGAAGCTGTAGCTTATTTAAAAGTAAAATTAATTTTCCAGATAAGCTTTGTAATTTTACTCGGCATAGTTTTATTTATTGCAGTTCCTTTTGGATTGATATATGCAGCAGCTGGATTATTGGTTTCAGCCATTATTTATCATCTGGGATATCTTTATTTAACAAAATCATTACTTTCTCTTAATTTAAAAGAAATAGTTTTAGCATATTATCCTTCTATTATTGCATCATTAATAACAGGAATATTTGTTTTAGTATTCATTTAATTTTAATTAAATTAAATTCAGGCATAGTTATTAGATTTATCTTCAGTTCTTATTTTTTGCGGGATCTTTTTTAATATTATTAAAATTTCCTTTCACTAATGGAATTAAGAAAATTTTAAAGGAAAAAGTGTTTGATAATTTTGGTAATAATATTATTGTAAAAATTGGGAAAAGATTAGGTTTTGTATAGTAAAAACATTTAATATTTAAAAAAATAATTATTAATAATAAATGAAGCTGCTTGTCTTATTAAACGAAAATCCTGCTGGTTCTCATGAAGATGTACACAGAGCAATAAATATTTGCAATAATAAGGGGATAATCACCAGCAAAATTATTTATCCATTTTTAGCTAAGTTATCGGATGGAATAAAGGAGAAACAAGTTTTAAATGAAATAATCAATGTTTCAAAAGAGTATCAGCACAATTTGATCCTATGGATGCATACAGTAGATTGAAATTTGATCGAAATACAATTGTGAATTGCTAAATTTGAAAAGTAAACCTATAATGGGATACTGGGATGGTGATATATATCAAGGTCCTTTTAAATCTGTCCCTAATGAGGTTATTGAACTGTCTGCTGTATGCAATGTTGTTTTTGTTCAAGGATTCGGTGAAATGTCAAAAAAGATGCAATCTAAGGGATGCAAAGATATTAGATTTGTACCACCTTATAGTGATGATAAAAGATTTTATCCTATAAAGTCAACCAAGAGAAGGAATATGATATTGTGATGATCGGGAATTATATAACTAGCAGAAATCCATTTAGAGCTACTTTGCCTGGAACTATATTAAGAAAGAAATAGTAGAAACTATATCAAAAAGATTTGGGAATAAATTTGCTGTTTTAGGAAATAAGTGGGGTGGGAGTTCTGCTAAAGGTATTGTTCCATATTTTGACCAACATAAAATTTACTCTAAAAGTAAAATTGCTATTTCAGCTAATAGTAATAACGGCATATATTATTTTTCAGATCGTTTACCAATTGCTATGCTCTCTGGAATTCCTATATTGCAAAATTATGAAATGGGTTTCGATTTCCTTTTTAAAAGTTTAAGGAATGTGTTTTTTTAAAAGTTGCCTGAATTCTTCCAAAAAGCAGAGGAATTATTACTAAAGCCACGAGGAATAGACGAAATAGGTAAGAAATTAATAGAATATGCAAAAAAATATTTTTTAGCAGAATTTGTATTGCTTACATGATTAAAGTTGCTGATTTCGAAAAAAAAATAAAAACCAATTAGTTGCTAATCCATGGATTTGTTAAATGTTCTCTTTTTCATTACGGTATTATATTTTGAATCTGTACATATATCATCATCTTGGTTTAGGAGATCATATTATATGTAATGGTTTGGTCCGAAACATTTATAAGAATAATAAAATATATTGTCCCAAAATATTTCTATTTGCAAAGATGTTAATTTTGAATCAGTTTTTTCCATGTATTCGGATTTACAAAACTTAGAAATAATTAAAATAAAAAACGATAAAGAAGTAAAGAAATATTTGAAAAAACTGGATAATTTTAATCTTCAAAAAATAGGATTTGAGTTTCGCGATTTAAAAAATAAATATTTTGACGAAGACTTTTATAACGTGCGGGGATAAAAACTTAAAGGGGGATGGGAAGATTTTAGCGTGAATCGCGATTATAAAAGAAAACGCAAGAACTATTTCAACAACAAGAAATAAAACCATTAAAATATATTTTTTTACACGATGATGTGGAACGGAAATATAAAATTAATTATAAATATATAATCAATAAAGATTTAAAGTCGTTAAACCATTTAGAACAAAAACAATTTTTGATTGGTGTTTAATTTAGAAATGCCAAAGAAATTCATTGTATCGACTCATCTTTTCGTTTGCTAGCAGATAGTCTAAGATTAAACACTGATTTGTTATTCTTTCACCATTCTTATATTTATAAAGATGCAAAATATGTATTAAGCAGTTCGAAATTTGACTGGTCTTTAATATAAATGCAAAAGGTTAAAATTTTACATATTCTGGATGAACTAAATATTCTGGTGCAGAAGTTATGTTAAAAAACTCTGCACATTTATTTATAAATCAAAATATTGAGCTGCACGTTTTAAGTACTGGAAGCTCTGTAGGAGAATCGTCAAACAAATTGGCAGAAGTCGGGTTTAAAATACATTATATATCATTCAGCAAGACCTTGAATTTCTTTTTTAAAATTTACAGCCTAATAAAAAAAGAAAAAATAGAGATTATTCATATTCATCCCAAAGAGCTTTTTTTCTGGTATGCAACTGTTTCAAAATTATCTGGCGCTACTAGAATCGTAAGAACAGTACATAGTTTGTATGATTTTAAGGGTTACTGAAAATTAAAAGAAAACTCCAACGTTTCGTTTCTTCCAAATTTTTTAAATTTATATTTATCTCAATAAGTCCAGCAGTGCAAAAAGAGTGAAAAAAGAAATTTTAATAATAATACTATTTTAATAAAAATTGGATAAATGCTTTAATTCTTGTTCCACCACAAAATATAGATGAAAAAACAAAAGCAAGAAAAAAAATTTGGGATTTTCGGAAGAAGAAGAGTGATAATTATTTCAATAGGCAATTGCAGTAAAATAAAAAACCATGTTGATATTATAAAAGCTATTGCTCAATTAGTCAAATCTGTCAAAAATATTATATATTTACACGTTGGAGAAGGAAGATCACTAACTGAAGAAATTCATCTTGCACATCATCTAAAGATTGACCAGTATGTAAAATTTTTTGGAAAAATAGACAATGTTCGAGATGTATTAATATGTAGCGATATTTTTGTTATGACCTCACTTGTAGAAGGTAGTAGTGTTGCACTACTTGAGGCTGGTAGTTGTGGTTTACCATTCATGATGTCTCATGCACCTGGATTAAAAGAATCGGTGTTCAAGATATTTAATGGTTTAATAGTAAAGCCAAATTATGAAGATTTAATTGAAGGGTTAAAAGAATTAATCATAAATGAAGAATTGAGAATTCTTTACGGAAAGAATGCAAGAAAATTTATTATTACCAACTATAACATGATGGAATCCATAAAGAAATTGGTTAATATTTACTTTGGGTAAATTTCCTTGAGAAATCATATTTTAGAAATTAAAAATAAATATTTATCAGTAAATAAGATTGATGATTATTTGGAGAAATTTTATCTCCAATTTTCTTTATTATATCTTTTTTTACTCTATTCCCTTTTACTGCCACGCCCTATTATAAAAAGACGTTAATCTTTTTTTTCTTATTTCTAATGTTTACTCCTATCATCTAATTTTTAAAACCAGAGGACATTAACTATGATGCTTATTATACTATTATAATATTTTTATCAGCAACCTTTTTTTTATTTCAAGAAAGAGAATTTAAACCGATTGTGTGGATTATTTTTTACGTGTGGTATACTTTTAATGCTATCTTTATTAGAGGAATTTTTAATATCAGACCGTTCTACCCAGTATTTATAGTTCCTATTACCTCTTTATCACTTTATGGAATTTTTGCTTTTCAAAATCCAGATTATAAATATGATCTAGTTGTATTTTTTCTGAAATGGTTAATGATATCTGTAGTTATAGAATCACTAATTGGAATTTCTCAATCTTTTTTTTCATTTCCTTTTTTCCCACAAATTCTAAATAATTTGGTTGTTACCAATCGAAATTATTTTGCATTTCTTTTCTCTTCTCTTTTACCACAGGTGACTCAGGGAAGTGGAACATTTTCGCATCCTAACGGTTTAGGTGGTTTACTCTCTTTAACTTTTCCGATTTTTTTCGGTTATTGGTATTCTAATAAAAGAAAAAAATCAAGAATTTTTCTTTTAATAATTACATTCTTAGGTCTTTTTACTACTTATTCTAGAGGTGCCTTGATTGGAGTTATGTTTACCTCTTCATTTTTTTTCTTGTTTTTTTCTAATTTTTCGAAGAGGATAAAAGTATCTGTTGCATTATTAATAATATTTTTATTTGCAGTATTCTTGAGTAACGATATTGAAAATTACTATATGTCAACACAAAATTTTACAATCAGATTAGATATATGGGGAATAGTATTAAATTATGTAACAAACAATCCCTTTAAAATATTAGTTGGATATGGTATTTTCTTTTTTAGAGATAACGTTTTGGGATTTGGTGGAATACCTAAAGATGTACATTCGGGACAATTAGAAATTCTTATAGAATTGGGTATAATAGGTTTTGTATTATTTTGTAAATTTTATTTTCAAATTATTTCGCAAGCATTAAAATTTCGTAATAATTTTTTAATCCTATCGCTTTCTGCAGGTTTAATGAGTTTTTTTGTTCATCAGTTAGTAGAGAATCAATTTTTTGGTTATTTAGGAATATTAACGGCTTGCTTATTGGGGGTCTTGATATCTGTTATGAAAGATGAGAATGAAGAAATTTTAAAATGGTGGTTGGGAACAGATTAAGATTTTTATTTTTGATTTATGATTGACATAATAGTTCCTATACACAATAGAAAAAAATTTACTCGTCAATGCTTATTGTCTTTGATTAAACAGACCAATAAGAATTTTTTAATTATTATTATTGATGATGGCTCAACTGATGGTTCAGGAGAAATGATAAATAATGAATTTCCTGAAGTCATTGTGTTAAATGGGGATGGAAATTTATGGTGGACTAAAGCAACGAATCTAGGTGTTAAATATGCATTGGAACAAGATGCCGAATTTATTTTAACATTAAATAATGATACTATATTAAATGAAGATTATATTGAGAAAATGATTTATTGGGTGGAAAGGAAAAAAGATGCCCTCCTCGGCTCCTTTGCATTTCATTTTAGAACGAAAAAACCTATTTATGGAGGAGAAAGTATTAATTGGAAAAAAGTTAAGTCCGATTTTTTATTGGATCATTTCAAACCCGATGAATATACTGTTCAACATATGGTATCCCATTATTCTGGAAGAGGAATGATGATACCAGAAGGGTTTTAAAAAAATAGGATTTTATGATGAAAAAAATTTCCCACAAACATTTGCGGACAATGATTTTGCTCACCGGGCTGTACGAAATGGATTTGAAATATATTGTAATTATGATGCAAAAATATTTGTTCGATTCCTAAAAGAAAGCTGGCGACTATCAAAATGACGAAAAAACAAATCGCTTAAAAATTATGTACTACATTTGTTTGGTATAAAAGGCGGAGGAAATCTTAAAATTCTTTATAATCTTTGCAGTTAAAAATTGTCCTAAAAAATACCTACCTACTTTTCTGATTATAGGGACTTTTAAAAGGATATTTGGTTACTTGTTTGATTGGTTAAGTGAGATATTTATAGCACATAAAATTGAGAATTTAAAATAGAGATTCTTAATTATTAACCGGTTGATTCTAATACTTAAAAAAATATAAATTATGAATAAATAGAAATTTTAAAAATAATTGTATTTAATTTGAAATTAACAAAAATTTCTCTGGAAAAAATCCAATCTCTTCTTAGATATAAAGTTTTAGATCAAACTGAATAAAAGTCTTAATTAAAATGCTTAAATGGGGAGGTAGCTAGATTAAGAGATAAAAAAATCAAGTATAAATTTGATTGAACACTAAAAATTACTCTTAACGTAAACGAAGGTGTTTCACGTTTGTTGTATTATTTTGGTTATAGTGAACCTGAAATTTTTAGCTTTATTAATGATTATTTGAAAGAAGGTATGTTTTTTTTTGACATAGGTGCAAACATTGGTCTCCATTTCCTTATTTGCATCAAAGAGAGTTGGAATCGAAGGGAAAGTTTTTGAATTCGAACCTTGTAAATCAATATATAAAAGAATAATTGAAAATATAGGCAATAATAATATAAATAACATATACTCTTATAATTTAGCTTTAGGCGAATGTGGATTGTGAAGTGGAAATAATTAAAATTACAAACGATACTTCAAGAACACATATTCGATTAGGAAAGTTGGGATTAATAGAGATAAAAATATTGAAAAAGTAAGAATGACCACTTTAGATAATTATGTAAATATTAAATAATATATATAGAATTGATTATCTAAAAATTGATGTTGAGGGTTATGAATTAAATGTATTAAAAGGCTCTGTTAGAACTTTTTCAGTTATCAAACCTTCTATCATCCAAGTTGAATTTGATCAAGAACATTTAAATCGAAACAATGTTGATATTGATGAGATAAAAAAATTTTTCCAAGAATATAGTTATCATTCTTTTTCTTTAAATTCTCACTGGAGGCTCTTTACTGCCTAAATCCCGATTTAGTTTATCCTTATAACACTTTTTTTATACATAAATATAAAATAACCGAATTATCTTATTTGATTGAATTGAATGAATATTATTTTATCCGCTTATTCTTGCGCGATTGAAATAAAGGATCCGAACCTGAAGTTGGTTTAATTGGTTAGTTGAACTTTCAAAAAAAAACAAGGTTTTTTCGCCTCTTTTATTCGGAGAAGATCAGAAAAGAGGAAGTGCAAAAAGCAGTGGAATTATTACCTCAAAAAAATAATATACACCTTTATCCTATTGGCTTTTCATCCTTTAGACACAATGAAATATATCACCGTCTTAAATATGAACTCTGGCAAATAAAAGCTTTCTTTGGAGCGAAAAAAATAATAAATGAAAAACAAATAGACTTAGAGACATCAAGTAACAATTGCAGCCTGGTGGTTTAATAAGAGATTACTGGATGTTTAATACCCCACTTGTACTCGGTCCTTTGCTTGGAGGTACTTTTCCCACAAGCTGCACTCTCTTTTCTAAATTTAAAATATAAAATTTATGAAGAAGTACGGTCAATATTTTTATTTTTTTCTAGTAGATTATTTATAAATTCGATTATTTCAATAAAAAAAGCTAGAATAGTTATTGCTGGAAATAATGAAACTTACAAGTTAATATCAAAAATTAGAGTAAATCGTCCAACAATCTTATTGAATGCTGTAAGGTATTTCTGTTTGTGAGGGGAAGGATTTTAAATTTGTTAAAGGAGATGAATTAAAATTATTATGGGTTGGATTACTTACTCCAAGTAAAAATTTTGGTTTTTTACTTAAGTGTCTTGAGAAATTACCCCAAAATATAAACTGGAAGCTGATGGTTGTTGGTGAGGGTAACTTGCTAAGCTATTGGAAAAATATAACTAAATTAAGTTTTGTAAATAACAAAATAGAATTTACTGGCAAAATTGAATACTCAAAAGTAGGTAATTATTATAAGGAATCCGATATATTTCTTTTCCCAAGTTTAAGAGAAGGTTCGCCAACTGTTATATTAGAAGCAATGTCTTATCACCTACCAGTTATTACATTTAAACAAAATGGTGCAGATATTATGTTAAATGATAAGAGTGGTGGCATTTTAATTCCTTTGGAAACTAAAGAACAAATGCTCAATGATTTTATAAATTCTATTATTGAACTTTATAAAAATCCGGAGTTAAGATTTAAAATTGGGCAGACCGCCAGAAAAGAAGTTGAAGAAAATTTTGTTTGGGGAAAAAGAGGCATTAAGATGAATAAAATATATGAACAATATATAACGAATGAGTAGAAAACCAGTACTCTTAGTATATACTGTTCCATGGAGCGAAAAAAGAAATCTATTATTTTCACGCTATCTTTCAAACTATTTTGAAGTAATAATATTAACTATTTTCAATGAGTATGAAAATATATTGGAGATAATTAAACCATAAAGTTATACCCATAAATTTTGGCTTAAAAACAAGGTCGGATTGTCTTTTTCTTTAAATTTTGAAAAATATCTGAAAGAGATTAAGCCTTCTTATGTTATTACATTAGAAACACACTCCGTTTCTTCATATCAATCAACAAAGTTGTCGAAAAAGTATAATTTTAAATCAATTGTTTTTAGCTGGCAGAATATGGAGTCTATTCCAAAATATTTCTTCCAAAAATATATTCAAAAAAAAGTTTTACACCATGCAGATTATCTGCTGGCTGGAACTTCTGAGACAAAAAGAGATTGATTAATGAAAGGTGCAGATACAAATAAAATATTTATTAATCCTGAAACTGGCTATGATGAAAAAATTTTTGAAAATGGAGAGAATCTAAGAAAATGCTGGGGATTAAAGGAAGATGACTTTATAGTAATGTATGCAGGGAGACTAGTAAAAGAGAAGGGAATAAAGATAATATTAAGTGCTGCAGAAAAATTAGAATCAATAAATGATAAAATAAAATTTATTTTTGTTGGAAAAGGTTATTTAGAAAAAACTATCAAAAATTTTAAATCTAAAAACATATTTTATAAAGGCAGCTATGATTTCGTAGAAATGGGAAAGGTATTAAGAACATGTGATATTTTTGTTTACCCAAGTATTCAGAGAAAATATTGGGCTGAACAATTTGGTTATTCTGTAATAGAGGCTCTGATTTGTCGAAGACCTGCAATAGTTTCTAATTCTGGTTTCCTACCTAATTTCATAAAAGACGGATTAAATGGAAGTATAATTGAAGAGGGGAATGAATTAGAATTAAAAACGAAAATTATTTGGTGGTATAATAGATTAAAAAACAATAAAGAAATTAATTCCAATATTATCGAGAAATTTAATGCTAAAAATATTGCATTAAATTACAAGCAGATTCTTTTAGATAAGAAACCCTATATTTATTAGTAATTGGATTTAGTAAGGATTTAAACTTTTGTTAGTACTCATAATAATGAAATGAAAATATTAATTGCTCATAATTATTATCAATATCAAGGTGGAGAAGATATTATTGTATATAACGAAAAAATCTCCTTAAAAGTAAAAATCATAAAATTATTTTTTTTAAAAGAAAATAGTCAAATCAAATACTTTTCTATTTTTACTAAGGCATCTTTATTATGGAAGACTTCCTGGTCCAATAAAACTTATAAAGAGATTTAAAAATTATAAATGAAGAAAAACCTGATATTTGTCATGTTCATAATATACTTCCTTTAATTACACCTTCAATATATTATGCTTGCAATTACTTTAATATACCTGTTGTGCAATCAATACATAACTATCGTCATTTTTGTACAAACGGATTTTTTTTTAGAAATAATCATATTTGTGAAGAGTGTATAAATAAAAAAGCATATCATGCACTTAAATATGGATGCTATAGAAATTCAAGAATTCAGACTTATTCTGTTGCAAGAATGATTGAAAATCATAAAAAAAAGGATACATGGACTAAAAAGATTAATGCATTTATTTGTCCAACCGAATTTGTCTACAGTAAATTTATAAAAGAAGGTTTTCCAAAAGAAAAATTATTTAAAAAGCCAAATTTTGTTTTGAAAAATCCCAATCCGCTTTACAAAGATCAAAATTACTTTTTGTTTGCCGGCAGACTTGATAATTTAAAAGGAATTAACATTTTATCTTCTCTAAAAATGAAATTTATTGATTTTAAATTGAAAATTATTGGGGATGGACCTGAAATTTATAAATTAAGAGATAATCCAAGTTTAGAAATAGTTGGTGGAAAAACCCATGCTGAAACAATAAATTACATAAAAAATAGTATAGCCGTTATTTACCCTTCCATTTGGTATGAAAATTTTGGAATGACAATAATCGAAGCATTTGCATGTGGTAAACCAGTAATTGCCAGCAGACTTGGTACTATGCAGGAAATAATTGAAGAAGGAAAAACAGGTTTATTATTTGAACCCGGTAATGCAGATGATTTAAAAGAAAGATTATCTGGGCTATTGAAAATAGAGATACCTTAAAAGAGATGGGAGAAAAAGCAAGAAAACAGTTTGAAGATAAGTATACAGCAGAGAAAAATTATGAAAAGTTAATAAATATTTATAATAGAATTATTTTATTAAACAAAACATTGAAATATACTCCTATATAATAAGGGCATGAAGAATTTAACAATTACCTCTTATTTTTATTTATCTTTTTCACATCAATTTGTTAAAGAAATCATTGACTATATATCTCATCGAAAAAGCTATTCCCAGTATGGAGAAGACTTAATAGTAAATAAATTAGTTAAAAAATATGCCATCAATAAAGAATCTATTTATATTGATATTTGTGCTAATCATCCGACTAGATTATCAAATACATTTGTCTTTTACAAAAAAGTTTTTCATAGGATCCTAATTGAACCTATCAAAAACTTTGCATTCCTTTACAAACTATTTAGAAAAAAAGTTATAATCTTGAAGATTGGTATTGGTAAGTAGAAGGTATTGCTGAATTTAAATATGCAAGTATCTCATGTTTTAGATACTTTTTCAAATAAGATTAATGGAAATGTTATTAAGAAGGAATATGTTCCAATATTAAGATTAGATAGTGTCATCGAGTACAGATGTAGAGAGATTAGATTATGAAGTTTTGATAGGCAGCAAGGATATATTGTCTTATATAAAAATTATTTGTATCGAAGCTAATACAAGTACTGATAAAGAACTAATAATCAATTTTTTAGTAAAAAAATAAGTTTCAATTAGAAAATGAAATTGGATATAATTTGCTTTTTGTAAGTAATTCATTAAAAGAAAAAGGAGCTTTATAATTTCAAATACTTCAAATTAAAAAACTAATTCCAATTTCTCTAATAATATGATATCTTTTTCATTAAAATTGAGTAAAAACCATTATGTTTTTTAGTACTGCTAAATTTTTTAATGCTGGTTTAGGTAATTTACTAGTTCCGATATCAAAAGCATATTTAGCAAGTCAAGCATTAAATTGTAAACTTTTAATCCCATTTCAAATAGATACTCGAAGAATGAAAAATTATTTTAATCCTATTAAAATGGGATATTTACCTTATTTACCTAATCCTCTTAAAAAAATTACTTTTTCATTTGAAGATTATAAGAGTATTCGAGAAATAACAAATACAAATGATTACTATGAAAACATAAAAGTATTTGTCGAGAAGAATAATTATAAAAATATAGTACTCATTAATGAAGGGATGTGGGGAGGTTATTATTCAATTTATAAAGCAAGAAAATGGATCAAAACTTTTTTATGCTCAAGCAGATATGCAAGAAAAAATATTGCTGAAATGGGAGCATATTATCATCCTAATCGAATACAAATAGCATTTCATATTCGTAAAAATGATTTTTTAATTGCAACAAATCCTGTTCAATTAAATAGTGAAAGTTCAATATGGAATGTTCAAATACCAATAGAATGGTATCATCATATAGCGGAGGAACTATTAAAAGAAATTAGTACTGAGAAAATCGATTTTATCTTGTTTACGGATTCTTATGAGAATAAAGATATTCAGGTGATTTTTCTAAGAAGATTCAATATAATAACAAAAAGGAATAAAAAAGGTTCTGAATTCAGTGATCTATATTTAATGAGCGAATGCGATCTTTTAGTTTGTGCAAATTCTTCATATAGTATGATGGGTGCATTTTTATCTGAATCAATATATTTAATGTATAAAAATTATGCAATTAAGAAAGATGGGAAATATTTGTTGTGGGATGAAGATATATATGATTATGATTCTTCATTAGATAATGAAAATCCCAGAGGAAGCATAATCGGAATTAATGAAAAATTAAATGAAAGGATCATCTTACACTTAGATGAAAAAATAAGATTGAAGAAATTCGATTAATAGAGAATTGATTTTTGGCGGAAAATACTAATAGATAAATTTTTTAGCATATTGCAGTAATGTTTTAATTTAAATAATCAGACAGTATTATTATCAAATATCTGTCTCTTTTAAGCTAATAAGGTAATGAAATGCGTGATAAAATTCTAATTATTTTCTTTATCATCAATTTGATTACCCATGCCCAAACTACATACGAACCTTTATATAATGATGTTTATCCTTTTCTAAGCAGGCTGTCTCAAAAGGGAATTATCCAGTTAGATGATCAAATTAAACCTTTAAGCAGAAAATATATTGCCGAAAAACTAATCGAACTGGATTCAATAAAAAATAAATTAGCATATTAGAACAAGAAGAATTACAATTTTACAAAAAAGATTTTTATACTGAAATAAATTTTAATAGAATAAGTGAAGCGAACAACAAAACGATTCGCTTAATAGAAAAAGATAATGGAGACAGATTCAGATTCTTTTCATATGGAGATAAGCTTTTTAAAATAAATGCAGACCCTATTGCAGGATATCAAATAGGGACAAGAGACTCCCAAAAGCTAACGCATTATTGGAGCGGAGTATCTTTTTATGGATACTTCTCGGATTTTATTGGATTTAGTTTTGACTACAGAGATAACCATGAATCTGGGAAATCATTAGATACGGTAAAAAAATTTACTCCGGAAACCGGGATTATACCTACCCAAAAAGTCACCAAACACGCTGGATTATAGTGAAATACATACAACCATATCAGTGGATTGGAAATGGGGGAAGTTTACTGTAGGTAAAGACTTTTTGGAATGGGGATACGGTGAAAGCGGCAAATTGGTTTTATCTAACAAAGCTCCTTCTTTTCCTTTTATAAGACTGGATATATATCCTGTTCCATGGTTAAGGTTTAATTATTTCCATGGATGGCTTACCTCAAATGTTATTGATTCGAGCAATATATATTCAACTTGTGGAAGGTATTTCACGGCTTTCCTACAGAGGTAAATATATTGCTTCACATACATTAACAATAACTCCCTGGAATGGTTTGGATGTTTCATTAGGCGAATCAATCATTTACAGTGATAAGCTTCAGATTGCTTATTTAATGCCTCTGATGTTTTTTAAGTTAGCTGATCATTATTTAAGTAATTATGACAATAACATTGGAAATAATTCTCAATTCTTTGCCGGTATAAGCTCAAGAAATCATATAAAAAATACACATCTATACGGTACTTTATTTATTGATGAAATTAATGTTGCAAATTTATTTAACTCTCAAAAACAGAGGAATCAAATTGGATTTTCATTTGGAGGTTCTACAATAGATATGCCTCTTAATAATTTGACATTTACAATAGAATATACAAAGATATATCCCTTTGTTTATAGTCATTATATTCCAACCAGACATATGAAAATGACTCTTACTTGCTGGGACATTGGATGGGAAATAATGCAGACCAAATTTATTCTTCAGTAAATTACAGATTTATTAGGGGACTGCAGTTATCCATATGGCTGCAGTATATCAGGAAAGGTGAAGAGATACAGCGGAACAGCAAATAGATGTAGGGAAAGCACAGCCTCCATTTCTTTTCGGATTAAGAACGAACTATTCCTATGTAGGCTTAGATATTAAGTATGAAATTATTCATAATCTTTTTGCGAGATTAAATTTCAGACAACTAAAATTGAATCGGAAGTTTCAAACGGAATATTTAATACTAAAAATTTGAATGAGCTCTATTTCTATTTTTATTATGGATTATAAACTAAATTTAAATAAAAAAGTATCTAATTATAGACTATGAAGTTCTCAGTTCTAGGTTCAAATATTAGTGATTTAAATTCTTACAGGGAAGCTTATGATTTATTAATCAATTATCTTCATAATCAAAATAAACCGGCTTATATAACAGTTAATAATGTTCATACCGTAACAGAAGGATTAAAAGACAGTCATTTTAGGGATATAATTAATAATTCTTTTTTAGCTTTGCCTGATGGAAGACCTTTGTCGTTAACCGGAAAGTTAAAAGGTGTTAAAAGGGTAGAAAGATTGTTTGGTCCAACTTTTTTTGAAAAGACTTTGGAATGGGGAGTAAAAGACGGGTTAAAACATTTCTTCTTCGGAAGCTCTTATGCCACTATCGATAAATTAAAAAGTAACATTGAGCTAAAATTTCCCGGAACTAAAGTTGCCGGATTCCTTGCCCCTCCTTTTAGAGAATTTTTACCTGAAGAAAATAAGAGATATCTAAACGAAATAAATAATAGCAAACCTGATGTAGTCTGGGTGGCATTGGGTGCACCAAAACAGGAAAAATGGATTTATTCGAATTTTAATTCTTTGAATAAAGGTATAATGATTGGGATTGGTGCCGGTTTTAACTATCTGGCCGGTAATCTTTTGAATGCACCCCGATGGATGAAGGATTATTCCCTCGAATGGTTATACAGGCTTAAGCAGGAACCGGAAAGACTCTGGAAACGGTATCTAATTACAAATCCAAAGTTTATTTTTTACATAACCCTTGAACTACTCCATTTGAAAAAAGTAGAATAATACACTCAATATGCATTATATTCTTGTATCCCTATACCCATTATCAATTTGTGAATTCCTTATTTGTTTTTATTCACACACTGTATTATTTTGCAAAGGGTACTGAATTTTACTAAATTCGCTTCCTGCGATTTTGTTTTAAGTTAAGAAGTTATATATGAACAATTTGTACTATGATTTCAAATAGAAAATCATTATTAATTTTAAGAGTTCTCTCCGATGTAGTTTTAATTATATCAAGCTTTTATTATATAAGTTCAATTACCGGGTTATTATCTTACGAAAAACTGAATTTCAGCGGCTGGTTTTTATTAGCTTTCTTAATTATCGTTTGGTACATTTCAACACATGCCACCGGATTATATGGTGATTTGCATTTAAGAACATTCAGCTCCGAACTAGTTGTTTTAATTAAAAATATTTTTATCCAGTTAGTAGCTGCAATATTAATCCTTTTTCTTTTCAGTCAATTTATTTTTTCCCGCAAATTTGTTTTGTTGTATGTTAGTTTCTTGTTTCTGCTGCTCCTTTCCGAGAAATATTTTGTTAGAAAAATTTTAATTCATTTTAGAAAAAAAGGAAGAAATTTAAGAAATGTTTTAATAATAGGTGCGGGTAAGATCGGTATGGATTTTTATGAAGCTGTAAAAAGGAACGCCCATCTTGGATATAATATAATTGGTTTCTTAGATGACGAAAAAAAAGCTTACCTAAATGGGGAATACCTTGGTAAAGTAAAAGATTTAAAATTAATAATTCAGAACAAACCGGTTGATAATGTTATAATTGCTCTCCCTGTTTCGGCTGAAAAAAAAATAAAAGATGTTATAAAAACTTGTGAAATGTATGCGAAACGTGTAAGACTAATCCCCGATTATTTTAGATATTTTAAAAGTAAAAATAATTTCTCCATTATCGAAAGATTTCCTGTTATTTCATTTAGGGAAGAAAAATTAAATAAATTTCAATGGATAACATTAAAAAGAACCTTTGATATTTTTATGAGTTTGTTATTTATAGTAACAGTTTCATGGTGGCTATTCCCTGTAATTGCTTTGTTCATTAAAATTGATTCACATGGACCGGTATTTTTTAAACAGGAAAGGTGGGGAAAGAATAACAAAAAATTTTTCACTCATAAATTCCGTACAATGTATCATCCTAATAATGAATTGGATGAGAGGGGTAATTTTCTACAGACAGTCAAAAATGATCCTCGTATTACAAAGGTTGGACGATTTTTAAGAAATAATTCTCTGGATGAACTCCCCCAGTTCTGGAATGTGTTTAGGGGAGATATGGCGATTGTTGGGCCTAGACCCCATCCCACACCTCTTAATATTGAATCACAGGATACAGTGGATCTGTATATGTTCAGGCATGTTGTAAAGCCCGGAATTACTGGCTGGGCTCAGGTAAACGGCTTTAGAGGTGATACCAAAAGCAGCGATTCTGCCATGCAGGAAAGGATTGAACATGATTTATGGTATATTGAAAACTGGTCATTCTGGCTTGATATGGAAATTATATTTTTGACCGTAGTTAGAACATTAAAAGGGGAACTGAAAGCATTCTGAAATTACATAACCTCCGGGGTTTTCCAAAACCCCGGAGGTTTTTTCTATTACGGGAACCTGTTTTATTTCCCCTTTTTTCCTTTAAAAACCGCCTCTCAACTGCCGGTTTTTGAAAAAACTCGGACTGAGGCATACTTATATATGCCTAAAAAATTTTCTCTTTAAAAAAGGGGGGTTGAGAGCCCTTTTTCTCAAAATAAAACATTTCACTTGCCATTGGATTAATTATTACTAAAGAGTTTGTTTAAATATGTTAAAATCGATTCTGAGAGGGAGATTTTATAAAAGGAGGGATAAATGATAGCTCAATGGGGGAAAGGAGGCTTAGAAAAGAAAAAATAGCCGAAAACCTACGCTATTTCGTAAGCTTTTTTTAAGCTGCGATTGAAAAAACTCTGTGTGTTTAATTCCTGTGAAAGAACCGATACTATCCCTCGAAGGGATAGTATCGATAAAGGCTCATTTGTTTGCAGCTTCGAGCTCCTCTGTATAATTAGAGCTAATTCGTGACTTGTTTTGAATTTTGAATTTTTACCATTGGAGCTTCTTTGTTATTTGTCATTTATAATTTTACTTCGCGTTCCTTCGTGCCTCAGTGGTAAAGCCTTCCCCTAAAATACAAAAGTCATGTTTGCCCCCTCTGCAGCCATAAGGAATGGAGGTACCTTATCAATCACTATACGGCTGTCCCGCAAATCTTCCGGTTTAATTCCCTTATTCTCAATTGCCAGCTCACAGAAAACAACCTTCCCGTTTTCATCAAGGATAGTGTTGAATAGATTTACCGGGTTCGGCATCCCTTTAGGGGTCCCTATCTTTTCTAACTCTCCTTTGACTAATGCCTGCGCACCACCTGGACAAAAGAACATGTGCACGTCATAATCAAGGGCAACCCCGGATGAAGCAAAAATCAAAGCGGGCATAACGCTCCCTGTTTCCGCATGGTTACAAACAATAATCATTTTCTCTGCCATAATATTTTCTCCTTTAATTTATCTATTTTATTTATTGATCTATGGAATACTCTTCCATCTGAATTCTATTTAATAGTTTCTTCATTACCTTCCAACTCCAGCAATGGCTTCAATGCATGTATATATAATGCTGCTGTTCTGTATAATACATGCGCAAATTTTGAAAAGGGGAGCAGTATGAATAATTCACCTATAACAACTAAGTGCACAAGCAATGTCCAGTAACCCCAGGTATGAGGTATTGGGAGATATATCGAAACTTCCAGCAAGAAACCTGTCATACCCGTCAGCCATAACAGTATTAAAAATACCCAATCGGATAATGTTGAGTATGCAGTGGATTCATCCTTTTTTCTCCACCTGTTTATTAAAGCATATGAAATACCGTACATAAATAATAAACCTGCTATTGTGCCTAAAAGCCTTACCGGGTACCAGATAGGTACCCATGTCCCAACAGCTTTAATCCCTAATATTTCAAAAAGATAATCAAAACCGGTAGCTGCAAACAATCCGAGAAATCCCCAGAGTATGGAAGCATGAATAAACCATTTTTGTTTGTACCAAACTTCTTCTATTGAGTATGCTTCACAGTCTTTTCTATATCTATTTTGCACTAGTGCCTCATTCCTGAGAGTCTGCCATAGAGCCTCAAACCAGTTCAAGCGGCTATGTATACTTATATTCTCCGTTTTGGCTATATTTCTGAACATATTAAAAAGTCCCGCCAGGAGCATAAGAATAATTATAATTCCTCCAATTATTCCGAAATTATGCACCATATCAGCAGGGATAAACTCAAACAAGCGGAGTGTATCATCCGGCATTGATCCATGGAAAGAATAGATAAATAATCCTAATGCAGCAGCCAGTATAAGTAATATTAAAATAGAATAAGCCTTAGAAGTAAATAAAAGTTTAGCTAATCCTGTTCTGTCATATCCAGTTATTGCGTACCTTCTAGCCGCTGCCATAAATTCACCCGGATTTGCCTGACGCGGGCAGGTAGCACTGCATTCTCCGCAATAGTAGCATAACCAGAGCTCCTTGCTGCTAAGTAATTCATCTTTCATCCCTAATTGTGCATAGCGGATCATTCTTCTCGGAAAATTATCTTCCCCTGTGGAAAGGTGACAGACCGCCGTACAGTTACCGCAATTGAAGCATGATTCAATGTTTACTGTACCATATTTCTTTAAGCCGGGTAAAAATTCAGGGTCGAGACGGTGAATCATGATTTCGCACCTTTCTTCAATCTGTAAAGATAAAAATCTCCTGTTTCATCCATTCCATCCTCTTCTACTAAACCATATTTCTTCATTGCAGCTATGTGCCATAAAACTTCATGAGGCGCTATATCAGCGGCTGAGGCTAATTTAGGAACAGTACAAGGTGCTTCTGTTAAAATATTTTGCAAAGCCTTTCGAATTGACTGCTGCTCCTTTAATAGTTCCTGTGCTCTTTTTACCTTTTCCGGGTACCTGTTTCTGAATCCGTTTAACATTTGTGTCTGCTTTTTCTTTTCTTCTTTATTTAATTTCATATCTCATTCTCCATTTCCGGAATATCTGCAGTAATTGCTTCTACCATTGCATCAAACTCTTCCAAACGCCACCCCTGAAGGTCAATTGCATGGTTTGGACATGCGCTCACACAAACTCCGCATCCGTTACAGTTTGCGGCAGTAACCACCGCACGACGGATTGTTCTCCCATCCTCAGTAAAGTTCTCCATGCGGATCGTATCCTTTTGCGGACATACTTCCACGCACTCTCCCGTACCCTTACAGCGTTCAAGATCAATACTTGCAATGTAAGGTTCAAGGTCAACCTTCCCCCTGTTGAGCAGTATAGATACTTTTGTTGCAGCAGCTTCCCCTGCAGCACAGCTTTCCTGGATATTCATAGGAGCTTGGGCTGTTCCTGCTATTACTACTCCTGCAACAGCAGTTTCAACAGGGCGCAGCTTAGGATGTACTTCGAGCAGAAAACGGTCGCTTCCCGGTGCAATCTTAAATATATCGATCAAATCATCCACTTTATTCGGCATTATTCCAACTGCCAATACAACCAGGTCCACAGGAAGTTCTATCTCTTTTCCCCAGCTTAAATGATCTTTAACTCTTACTGCAAGCGGATGCCCGTTTCCTTCTTCTGCTTTTAATACCTGAGGAATTTCTTCTCCGTTATAGCGAAAGAAAATCACTCCGTTCATCGATGCTTTTTGATAGTAATCTTCATGCTTTCTGCCGTATGTTCGAATATCCTGGTAAAGGTCATAAACATGTATATCCGGAAATTGTTTGCTGATGTTATTAACAATGCTTAGGGTGGCTGTACAGCACACTCTTGAACAATATTCGTTTACTTTCCCGTCAGGCTGTGGTTTATGTACCCCTTCAATTTGACGGCTTCCTACGCAATGTATTACAGCCATACTCCTGATAGTACGTCCGTTCCATTTAAGCATTTTTTCAGTTATGCTGTCTTCCGATAAAAGACGTTCCAGCTGCGGCAATGTAATTACCTCAGGTAATTCGCCGTATCCAAATTCACCGTAATAAGGTTCATAAGGTTGAAACCCTGTAGCCATAACAACCGCACCGGCTTTTAATTCCATATCAACAGAAGGTTCTTCCAGATCTATATTATTATTTTTATCAGCCTTCAAACAATCCCCGCATTTTGTACAATGGTCCTTATCAATAACGGGGCTTAAAGGATAACATCCTTCATAAGGCCGGTAGATTGCTTTTCGATTTGTTATACCAAAGTTAAATTCATCCCGCACTTCCACAGGGCATACTGCAAAAGCTTCCTCTGCAGCGTCAAAATCTTTACTTACCCCGCGAGGTCTTTGCCGGATAATGATTTCAAAATTTCCTACATAACCTTTAGCAGAAACTACTTCGGCACCTGTATATATGGAAATATTTGGCTCGCTAATAATTTTTTCAATCAAATCATACAAAAGAGTCCTTGCATCTTCATTAGAAGGGAATAGGTGGTTCCATTGACTCACATGCCCGCCAAGGAAATGATTCTTATCAATTAGGGTTACTTTTAATCCTCGCCGTGCAATAGATAATGCTGATCGAAGTCCTGATATTCCTCCTCCAATTACAAGTACATGTTTCTCCGCATTAAGGTGTATTGCATCTAATGGTTTCATTAAACGTGCTTTAGCTATACCGGCAGACATCATCCGGATAGCTTTTTCTGTTGCATCATCGGGGCATTCATGATGTACCCAGCTGTCCTGTTCGCGCAGACCTATATGTGTATATAAGTAGGGATTTAATCCAGCCCGTTCAACTGTATTACGGAATGTCTGCTCATGCAGAAATAATGAGCAGGCGCCTACTACAACACGGTTTACACCATTTTCCTTTATATCATCTGTTATCAGCTTTTGCCCGGGATCCGAACACATAAACTGGTAATGCCGTGCTGCAGCTACATTAGGAAGCTTTGCGAGTGCATTAACCACATATTCGCAGCTTACAGTATCGCTTATATTTCCCCCGCAATTACAAACATACACTCCTATTTTCGGTTCATCCTTTTTAATATTGGGATTAGAAAGGTTATTGCCGGTATCTTTAAATTCTTTATCCATTAACTATTCTCTCCTCATACATCAAACCGGTTATACTATTATTGCGGACCTGAATATAAGCTGCTGCTTCAGATGCAGCCGCACTTGCAGTCATTATGCTGTCAACAATATCCATCGGTCCGGCAGCGGTTCCCGCAGCGAATATCCCATCCCGTTCTGTTACTGCAGGGTATACATTGCATGAAGGTATGTGAACAAATCCATCAATACCGGTTGTTACTCCGGTTATTGGTTCAGGATTCCATCCCGGAACCATACCTACCGAAAGCACTACGATATCATGTTTACGTTCAACCACTTTTGAGTTTTCATCAAACATTTCAACTCTTATGATAGGAGTCTGGTTTTCATCTTCAGTTATTCGTGCAGCCTTCCCTTTGATAAATTCAATCCCCATCGATTTAGCACTCTGATAAAATTGTTCATACCCCTTACCGAATGACCGGATATCCATGTAATAAATAGTTATATCAGCCATAGGCAATGTACCTGACAGAAGCATCGCCTGCTTTATTGCGTACATGCAGCAGACCCGTGAACAATAGGGAACACCGAGAGTCTGATCACGCGAACCGGCGCATTGAACATAAGCAATAGAGTTCGGCTGTTTACCATCTGATGGTCTAAGTACCCTTCCATAAGGTCCTGTAGGTGCCAGCAGCCTCTCCATCATTAAACCGTCTATTACATTGTGAAGCTTTCCCGAACCGTATTCTTTCTTTGCATTGTATGGAGTTACTTCATAACCTGTTGCCAGAATGATAGTCTTTGTTTCAATCTCAAAAAGCATTGCCTCCTGGTTGAAATCAATCGCATCTGCCGGACATTCCTGGATGCACTTGCCGCAAAAGATACAATTATCAATATCTATCATAGCCTTTTGAGGTACGGCTGTTGAAAATGGAACATATATTACTTTGTGAGCTGTACGCCCGAACTCATTATCATTATCCGGTATATCCAGGGGACAAACTAGTTCACAGGATCTGCATCCTGTGCAGTCTTCTTCGCGTACATAGAGTGGTTTCTTCAAAACTTTTACTCTGAATCCATACGGAATTTCTGATACCTCATGCACATTGCTGTAGGTCAATAGTTTAATATTTTCATGATGAGCAGCCGCCGACATTTTGGGAGTAGTGATGCAGCTGCAGCAATCTAATGTCGGAAATACTTTGCTCAGCCCGATCATTTTTCCCCCTATGCTGGGATTCTTTTCAACTAAAACTACACGGTATCCCTGGTCTGCAAGATCAAGTGCTGACTGCATTCCGGAAATCCCTCCTCCAATAACCAGTGAATCTACCTGAAGTTTATCCTGTATCATGCGTTACTCCCTGCTAATGTTCCCTGCAGATTAGCATGCCCTATTTCTTCAAGCAGGGTATTCATATTTTGAATTTCGTTAAGAAAAGGACGTACGCAAACCGTACAAATAGCCGAAAGCCTGAGCCTCCTTGTATCAATATTCTCCTCTTTCATTAAACTGTATGTCTTATTAATAATTTCTGCGGTTCTTTCCGATTCCCCCTTGTAAGGACTATCTGTACCACTGTACATTACGATAATTCCATCAATTCCTCTATTAAAAGCTTTTAAATAAAACTCCGGTGGGAACATAGCCGCTGTCCTAATTGGCAGAATATAAGTATTTGGTGAATATTCTAAGTGAGACTGACCAGCTGCATCAGCTCCCCTGTAACCACCTGATAAGGTAGCAAGAATCAATATTTTGTATTCTGGAGATTTCCCCTTTTTCATTACAAACCCTTTATTTTACTATAATATCAATTGGAGGGTGACCAAAAAGTAATTTTCAAATTGAAAATCAGTGAAAATCTGCGTTATCAGTGTTCTATTTTTAAGAAAAATAATTACTTTTTGGTCACCCTCATAAGAAATAAAACAAATCACGGCTTTAGCCAAAAATAAGTGTAACTAAAGCCTTCTCAGCCAATGGAAATCTAAACTGCGAAAGTTGGTTTTATAAGTCCTATTTTTTTCGCCTTATAAAAATACGGTCATACCCGTCAGCAGTAACAATACCGAGAAATTCATGTCCTACTTTTTGACACCATGCTGGCATATCTCTTTTTGTATTCGTGTCGCCCGAACGGATTTCCAGTACTTCACCTATCTTTACTGTTCCGATACTTTTTTTAGCCTCAAGTAATGGACCCGGACATGCCATTGCACGTGCATCTGCTGTTTTAGCAGGCTCTACCATTGTTAATTCTTCTGTTGTCATATAATTTTCCTTTTATAAATTTTAGAAATTATTCTATTTGAAATAATATTCCCTTATTCATTCATAGTTTTCTGAAGTACCTCTGTAAAAAAATGATTTAGTGTCCTGTTATCGCGCGCATCGAGCGGACCAAATACCAGTATTGCCCGTGCCGGTACAGAATCTACATTTTGCCACCGGTGCGGTAAATGCGATTCAAAGAGTAAGCTGTCACCCGGCTCCAACAGGTAATTCATGTCTTCAATTGTATATACAATTCGCCCGTTAAGGCAGAAGACAAATTCATGCCCGGTATGAACGATCGGATGAGTACCGCTATTAGCTCCCGGTTTCATTGTTACAACAAATGGTTCAATCGTCCTGTCTATAAGACCTCCCCCTAAATCTTCCAGTGTACCATGCGCAAATGCTGCGCCTCGTCTCTGGTTTGATTTAAAATAAGCGATACGGCTTTTAGGTGAACCATCTTCAAAAAATGTAGTTATAGGAACATCCAGTGCAGAAGCAAGCTGCAGTAAAGTAGATACACTCGGGGAAGTTTTATTATTTTGAATCAGGCTTAAAGTATTTACAGCTAACCCGCTCTTTCTAGCTAAAGCCCTGATAGTCATCCCCTTTTTAACACACAATGCCCGCAATGCATTCCCAACATTTACTTCCTGACTCCTTATATTCTGCTTAATGTTTTGATTCAATCTCTTCCCCTTTTTCTCCCCTAATCGTAAGGAATTATCATTTTTACTCGAAGTAGCTTTCATAATATCTATTAATTACAACCATTATATTAGTAAAAATAATAGAAATATACAAGAATATAACTAATATATAATAACAATAATACTTATTATTTGTACAATTATCACTTACCGTTGGATTTATCCAACGGATAACCCTCCCCCTCTCCTTACTAAGGAGAGGGGGCCGGGGGGTGAGGTTAAACTCAAAATATTGTGAGACATTATTATTACTCATTTAGACTTTTCACACAGCCTCTTTATCCAACGGAGGCTCTCCTTTTTGAATTTCCCATTCTTCAATATCTCCTCTAACTACCTTAAAGAGTGGATGAGGAGAAAATTTCTTAATCCTCATTAATTCAAGATATCTTTTATTATCGCGTGATTTAAGTTTTTGCAGCAAATGGTTAGCTTCATAATCTAGTTGTCCCCTTGTTACCTTCAGATTTACAGGCTTAAAATCCAACCTGATTTTATTTTTATCGAACCGGTAGCCTCTTCTTAATGATTCCTGGAAAATTACAATCAAATATTGATTAATGTATTCGAGCGGATTACTTGCTTCCTTAAACCTGATTAACTGCGGATGATTTTTATATCCCCTGGTTTTCCCCTCAAGAACATGCTTTGCAAGCAGTGATTCCCTCCAGAGCGCAATAAGCCCTTTACTGTCAAGATATTTTGGATGTAATGACCAAAGCCTCAAAATAATTAATGGCCGACTAATTCCCTATATTGTTCTGCATTTAAGAGATCACCCAATTCGGTTTCATTATTGAGTTCTATCTTAACCATCCATCCTAACCCGTAGGGATCGGAATTAACTTCTTCCGGTTTATCCGTTAACTCTTTATTTATTTCAATAATTTTTCCACTAACGGGTGCATAAATATCACTTACCGTTTTTACAGCTTCAATTGTACCGAAGGATTCTCCTTTTTTTACTTCAACTTTATCAGCATCTATATCAATAAATACAACGTCCCCTAATTCTCCTTGTGCATAATCTGTAATGCCTATGGTTCCGATATTTTTCTGTACCGAAATCCACTCATGGTCTTTCGTATATTTTATATTTGTAGGGAAATTCATTTAAACCTCAAAAAATTTATATCTGTTAAATTAAAGCAATTATTTTAATATGTAAAATAGTCAATTAGTTCTTCTATTGCATTTCACTTTTACTATCTATTGCCGTTCACTTTAGAGGCTGTGTGAAAATAGGGCTTTTTGAGAGTTTCAGCTTCGTTTTTGAGTTAAAATCGAAATATTTTTTCAAAAAAATTGAATTATCACACAGGCTCTTTATCCAACGGATATTATCTGAAACAAAGGTTAACACTGGACTTTTTAGTCCGGCCCCTCCCGAGAGTGACCAAAAAGTAATTTTCAAATTGAAAATCAGTGAAAATCAGTTAAAATCTGCGTCATCAGTGTTCTATTTTTAAGAAAATAATTACTTTTTGGTCACCCTCGGGCCGGGGGGTGAGGTTAAACTCAAATATTGTGAGACATTATTATTACTCATTTAGACTTTTCACACAGCCTCTTTAGTGAACGGGTTTAGTGAACGGATAAGAAAGGAAAAGGAAAGAGGCTTTAGCCTCACGGATACCCAATAAATGAAGCAGCTTTTTATTTAAATTCAAAACCTTCTAAAAAGCTTGTATCATAGTTGCTTGTTAAGAATCTTCTATCTTCCAAAACTTTTAAATGGAAAGGAATAGTTGTTTTAATCCCTTCAACAGTAAATTCTTCAAGGGCTCTTTTCCCCCTTAAAATTGCATTGGATTTGTCCGTACCCCAAACAATCAGTTTAGCAATCAAAGAATCATAGTAAGGGGGAATTACATATCCCTGATAGATATGAGAATCAATACGGACACCGAATCCGCCCGGATAATGAAGGGATTCAATCTGTCCCGGAGAGGGTCTAAATCCGTTTTCCGGGTCTTCGGCATTTATTCTGAATTCAATGCTGTGCCCCCGGGGATTACTAGGAAGTGTGTCTATCTTTTCTCCTGCTGCTACTAATATCTGCTGCTTAATCAAATCCACATTATATACCGATTCGGTCACAGGGTGTTCTACCTGAATACGGGTATTCATCTCCATGAAATAAAAATTTTTATTCTTATCTAATAAGAATTCAACTGTTCCTGCACCTTCATAATTTACTGCTTTAGCACCAAGTATTGCTGTCTCACCCATTTTATTTCTTATTTCAGAGTCGATTACCGGAGATGGAGCCTCTTCTATGAGTTTTTGATGCCTCCTCTGTACCGAACAATCCCTTTCACCGTAATGGTAAACATTTCCGAAAGTATCTCCTAAAACTTGAATTTCGATATGGCGGGGATTTTCAACAAACTTCTCTATATAAACATCCGGATTTCCGAATGCTGATTCGGCTTCAGTACGCGCAGTCTGGAAAGCTTTTCCGAATTCTTTTTCTTCCCATACAATTCTCATCCCTTTTCCACCACCTCCTGCTGAGGCTTTGATAATAACCGGGTATCCGATCTCTCCGGCAGTTTTTTTCCCCTCTTCTACATCGGAAACTATACCATCGCTCCCTGGAATTACTCGAACACCGTTCTTTTTCATGGAATCCCTTGCAAAGGATTTGTCTCCCATTGCTCTTATCATATCTGGCGATGGACCGATAAATTTAATATTGGATTCCGAACAAATCTCTGAAAAGTTTGCATTTTCTGCTAAAAATCCGTAGCCGGGATGAATTGCATCTGCTCCTGTTATCTGAGCTGCTGATATTATAATGGGGATTTTTAAATAACTGTCCCTGCTTGGCGGAGGTCCAATACAAACTGCTTCATCAGCAAAGGTTACATGAAGAGAATTTTTATCTGCTTCAGAATAAACTGCTACGGTTTTAATACCTAATTCTTTACAGGTCCTTAAGATCCTTAAAGCAATTTCGCCTCGATTGGCTATTAAAATTTTATTAAACAACTTCCTCTCAATTGTAATATTAGAATTAGTCGGTTTGAATTAAAAAGAGAGGCTGGTTATACTCTACCGGCTTTCCGTTTTCAGCTAAAATTCTAACAATTTTCCCGTCAATATCAGATTCAATTTCATTCATAAGTTTCATAGCCTCAACTATACATAAAACTGAACCAACCGAGATCGACTCACCAATTTGAACGTAAGGATCTGCATCCGGTGCAGGAGCTCTATAAAAAGTACCTACAATGGGAGACTTCACTTCATGCAAATTTTCCTTCGATACTTCTTTAGACTTTTCTGCTTCCCTAACCGCTGATTCATCACTATTGTTATTATTGCTTATAGCCGGAGAATTAGCTAAGATTTGAGGCTGGGTTATTATATTCCCCGTTCTTATCTTTTTTGCAATTTTTACCCTAAAACCATTCTCTTCAACTTCAAGATCCGTAATTTCACTGGAGTCAACAACCTTGACCAGCTTCTTTATTAAATTCAAATCCATTTAACCACCCTCTTTTTAAGATTTCACTCTCTCTACATATCCCCCTACTCTTGTATCAATTCTTAATATGTCACCTTCATTAATAAATAAAGGGACGTTAACAGAAGCACCGGTTTCAAGCTTGGCTGGCTTTGTAGCTCCGGTTGCCGTATCACCCCTATATCCCGGTTCGGTTTCTATTACTTTTAAATTAACAAAGATTGGAATCTCAACATTTATGATTTCTTCTCCGTTAAATAAAATATCAACCTCTTCACTCTCTTTTAAATAATTTACTCCATCTCCAAATAGATCAATAGGAATGTTAATCTGCTCGTATGTATCGTTATCCATACAGACTAAAAAATCTGCCTCCCTGAAAAGATATTGATATTTTCTTCTTTCAACACGAACTATTTCAATACCTTCTCCGGCTCTAAAGGTATTATCCAGAACTTTACCTGTTTTTAAATTCTTCAAGGTACTTCTTACGAAAGCTCCCCCTTTACCCGGTTTGACATGCTGAAATTCAATTATTGAATAGAGATCATGTTTAAATTTGATGATTAGTCCATTTCTAAAATCTGAGGTATCTGCCATATATCCAATGCTTTATTTAAATAATCAAGAAGAAAAAATAGATATATACGGCCTGAAAGTCAAGAAATGAAGATTATAGAAAATGCAAGATTTTTGGTAGATATTAAGAGATTTTAGGCAATTTCAATCAATTTTTATCAAAAAACCTTCAATTTTGAGAGATTTAACTTTTCAAAAAATGTGCGGTTAGAACATGCTTCCTAATCAACCAGAGCTAAATATTCAGTTGCTTTTCTTGTAGCTTGTGATGTAGGGTAGTCTTTTTTTAAAGATTCCAGTAAATCTTTTGCTTCGTCATCTTTGCCTGAATTCAAATAATTGATGCTTGCATCAAGTATATAATCCGGATTTAGTACATTAAATTTGGAAATACGGGAAGCGTTTTTAAATAAATCAGCGGCTTTTCCATATTCTTTTTGTCCTGCATATATCCCTGCCTGCCCTGCAAGTGCTGTAGCCTTATACATAGGAATGCTGCCATCATAATCCTCATAATATTTCAAAGCTTCACTCGATTTACCAAGCATTTCATAAGAATTAGCAAGATATATTTTTGCTGTTTCACCATTTTCAGTGCTTCCGAAATCTTCAACTATCTTTTTCAGACCGGTAATATTTTGTGAAGGTCTCCCTTCAATAGCTTCAAGATATGAACCCTGATCATAAATATCCATTACTTTGGATAGCTGCACTTCGGCTTTAGTATTATTCTCTTTTTTATTATTGATATAATAGATTGCCGCTAAAACTACTACAACTAGCACGCCCGCATAAAGAAGTACCCTTGAACTGTTTTCTTCTAAATATCCATATGCTTTATAATAAACTTCGACTAATTTATCCTGTTTTATCTCTTTTTTAGATATTTTTTTCTTCTTAGTAAGCATGCTAATCCTTTTAAAAAATAGAATTAAAAAATAATGAAAAATAAGGAAGGTCAAAAGTCAAAAAATTCAAAAATCAAAATATTATCCCCTCTTTTGACTTTTGACCTCTGACTTTTGACCTTTTCTAGTACGCCCAGAAGGACTCGAACCTTCAACCTTTGGATCCGGAATCCAACGTTCTATCCATTTGAACTATGGGCGCATCAATAATTCTATAAAATTTCAAACCTCTCAAAGTAAATATAGTAAAGATTAGGATATTTTTTATTCCTAAGATGACATCTTTTAAAAGTCCAATAGATGATTAAAATAGATTATCTCCTTATTCGGCAGTTTTTGTAATCAGCTTTTTTAAAGATGTCATCTTTTAAGGTACAGATTTCCTAAAAAAAGTATATTTTAATATTTCAATTATTAAGATTAGAAGAATATTAGAATAGTTTCCCTTGAACCGGTAAGTAATGCAGCAGTATTATTTCATCTTTCCCAACAAACCTCAAACAACAAACATGTCTATCACCAACAAACAACAACCAACCTCCCAACCTGTCCTAGTCAATTGCTAATTATTATATGATTTGAAAAAATCCACGCTTTACCATTTAAATAAACTTCTACCCTGTATACACCTTTTCTCGTGATTTTAAACTCTGCATTGTCGCTATCAACAGTTTCAACCTTTTTGCCGCTTCTAATTAATCTTATTTCACTCTTTTGTGGAATGGATACTTTAAATATAATATCATTATTTTTTTTTAACTCATCCCCCATTTGATAAGTAACCCCTCCCGATTCCGCAAAGAATTTGAAGCCTTTCGAATCACCATGGTAATCATTAGCTACAAAACACCTGCCTTCTCTTAAAGAATCATAAACCAATTCCTTAGCTTTTTTAATCTGGCTGCTGCTTTTCCCTTTTTCAAGCTTTTCATTTAATAAAATATGAGTCCTGATTGATTTAAATAATACTTTATAAGGAAATATTTCAACTTCCAAAAATCCTAATAGATTATATTTATGCGCATGCGCATCAATCCCGCCGATTCCCACAACTTTTCGCTTTTGATTAAGCTGATCCCAAACTTTTAAGGTTTCTGCCGGAGGCGCCTCTATAGATTTTAAGGGATGAATAAAAGCCTGATACTTATTTTGTTCGGTTAGATTTTCCATCCATTCAGACATATGGTTCCAGATTTCTATTCCTGTAAAATCCTCCGTATCCCACTCAATCCATGGATAGGGGGGATGTTCTTTCATATGTGTACGTTTTTCATGCGGATGAGCTAAAAACCCGATACCTCCTGCTTCTTTTACTTTTTTCACATAATTTTTAGCCGACATCCTGGTTGAATATGTCTCATCAATTCCAAAAGCCAGATAATGGTTTTTATTCTCTTTGTCATTTAATTCACAGCCGACTAAAAGTAATGTATTGCCGTACCATCCTTCACAACCTTCTTTTAATGCTCTGAGAGTATTGTGGTCGGTTAAAATAATGTAGTCCAGCCCGATTTCATCTGCAAACTTTGCAATTTCCTTTACATTTCCCGATCCATCGGAAAAGTTAGAATGCATATGTAATGCGCCTACATATTCAAACATTTACTATTTCTGCTTTAGATTTAATAATTTTTGGAAATGATGAAAAATATTATATTAAATTTTAATCAGAAAAAAAATAAAATAAAAGTAATAAAAGCATTCCATTAAAAAAAAACCTCCGGGGTTTTCCTAAACCCCGGAGGTTTGGATTACCGCACAACATTATAGCAATTCAACCATTTAACAATTTAACAGTAGACCATACTCCTTAGAAACACACCTCCTCCAACATGTACTATTCAACTTTTCTCTATATTAATTACTTATAATTTATATTTTTGTATTTACATATTCTATACTCATTAAAATGGTAATTATTAAATCAAGTTTATTGGAGCAATATAAAGAAATCATCTTCGGACTTAGTACAAAGATTGGAGCAGAAAGGCATGAACCATTTTTTTTCAATCTCTCTACTTCCGTCGGCGACGATGAAAGAATTGTAAGAGAGAATAGAGAATTATTTTATAAAGAACTCGGTTTGAAGCCCGAAAATATCGCAATCCAGCGGCAGGTGCATGGAGATATTATCAGGTTCGTGGACAAAGGCGGAATTTATGGGGATAGCGATGCTTTAATAACCAATAAAAAAAATCTGGGTCTTGTTGTAAGTACTGCTGACTGTACGCCCATATTCATCTTTGATAAGAAGAATAAAATAATTGCAGCTGTTCATTCCGGGTGGAGAGGAACAGAAAAGAAAATTCTATTAAAGGTAATTAAAAAGCTTAAAGATGACTTTAATTCGTCACCTGAAAATTTAATTTGCTATATCGGACCTTCAATCTGTCAAAAAAATTATGAAGTAGGTAAGGAAGTAGCAGAAAAATTTGAAGATAAATATCTAATTACTAAAGGGGAAAAATATTTGCTCAACGTATCCGGTATTAATTATAACATGTTGATAGATTTTGGCATTCCGGAAGAAAATATCCAGTTGTCCTCCTATTGTACCTTTGAAATGAAATACCTCCTTCATTCCTACAGAAGAGAAGGTTTACATTCTGGAAGAGCTCAAGGGATAATTTCTATGGTTTAATCCCTGTAAGCTATTGTAGCCTAACTTTGTTAGTTTTGTAGATTAAGATTAAAAATGATATAAATTTCAGTATTTTTTATGGTTAAAAGATGTTAAACGTAATCAGGATAAAAAAAGCAATTTTTTACGGATACCACGGTGTGTTATCGGAAGAACAGAGTGTAGGCGGAAAATTTGAAGCCGATGTTGATATTTATACCGATTTTACCAATGCTGCGGAAAAAGATAGTTTGAATCAAACTGTTGATTATGAGAAGGTTTATAAATTTATGTATCAAATAGCATTGGGTCAGAAATATTACTTAATTGAAGCTTTAGCCGCTAAGATAGTCGATGAACTTTTGAAAAAATTTCCGCAGATTCAAAAAATTGCTGTAAGAGTCCGGAAGAATAATCCCCCATTAGGCGGTCTTGTTGATAGTGTCGAAGTTGAAGTTGTAAAGGAAAGAGACCCTTTGGATAAAAGATAAAAGTCAAAAACCAAAAATCAAAAAAACAAATAATATTCAAATTACAAATTTCAAAAGATGCTTTTAATCTTTGAAATGTTATAAAAATGAAACTTTATCGAAATACTGCTTACATTGGTCTCGGTTCAAATAAAGGGGACAGAATGGATTTTTTGCAAAAGGCAGTTAAAGAAATTGAAAAGGATAAAAATTGCAATATAGCTGCTGTTTCTTCTGTTTATGAAACTAAACCTTTCGGAGAAGTGGAACAGGATAATTTTTATAATTGTGCGGCTGAGATTAAAACTGCATACTCAATTTTAGAGCTATTTCATTTATTAAAGGATATTGAAAAAAAGCTGGGTAGAACAAAAACCATTAAATGGGGTCCAAGGGAGATAGATCTTGACCTGCTTCTCTTTAATAATGAAATTTATTCCGGTAATGAAATTAAAGTGCCTCACCAAGGCATTCCACATAGGGATTTTGTCATTGTTCCTTTATGTGAGCTTTCACCTGAACTTATTCACCCTGAATTAAATCTAAAAATTTGTGATATTTGTAATACGGAAAAAAATATACTTAAAAAATTAAACCAGAAAATTTTCTAAAGGGAAATATATATAGTGAGCAATTCTGATTCGGAATCCGGTAGACCGGAAATAAAATATATAGCAATTGAAGGGGTTATCGGCGCAGGGAAAACCAGTCTGGCTAAGAAAATCAAAGAAAAACTAAATGCAGAATTAATTCTGGAACAGTTTGAAGTCAATCCTTTTCTCGAAAATTTTTATTCGGATAGAAAAAGGTTTGCTTTCCAGACACAAATGTTCTTTTTAATAAACAGATATAAACAGCAGGAAGTACTGAGTCAAGGAAACTTATTTACTGATTATTACGTATGCGATTATACATTTGAAAAGGATAGAATTTTCGCTTATTTAAACTTGAACGGTGAAGAGTTAAAGCTTTATGAATCAATATTCCCTTTACTGGCAAGGAACCTTAGAAAACCGGACCTGGTAGTGTACCTGCAGTCAGGCGTAGATAGATTAATGCATAATATTAAAAAAAGAAGCCGGAAAATTGAAAAAAATCTGACCCGGAGTTATATTGAAGAATTGAGCGAATCTTATAATCATTACTTCTTCCGGTATAATTCCACACCTCTGCTGATTGTTAATTCAACCGAAATCGATTTTGTGAAAAGCAATAATGATTTTGATGAATTGTTTAAGCAAATATTCAGAGATGATAGAGGAGTGATCGAATACTTTAAACCGGAATCAAAAAGGATTATTTAATTATGATAAGGTTTTTTCTATTTTTAATTCTATTTTATATTATTTATAAAGTACTTCAGTATTTTTTAAGGTACTTTACTGCTTCTACCAAAAATAACAAGGACAGCTTTAAGACAAATCCTCCGGCAAAAGGTAAATATAAAGATGTTGAAGATGCAGATTTCAGAGAGATTAAACCGGATGATAATGATGAAAATGACGAAAAAAAATAAGATCAATTAATGGCAAAAAATAATGCTGCTTCAAAATTTATTAACTTAATTTTTAGAACATTATTATCAAAAAAACCTACTAATAACCTTAATCTTAATAATCCGCATAAATTCCTGATAATCCGGCAGCATAATCAGCTTGGGGATTTATTAGCCGGTGTCTCATTATTCAGAGCTATTAAAGAAACCTATCCCGGCTCATATATTACATTAATTGTCAGCCCCTTTAATTATCCCGGACTCATTAAGAACAGGTTTATCGACCGGATGTTTATTTTCGATAAAAAAAAATTGTTTAATACCGGGTATTTTTCCGAATTTATAAAATTAATCAGGGAGGAATATGATGTGGCAATCGTCCCCGTAGTAGTTTCTATTTCATTCACAAGCAATCTGATTGCTCGCCTTTCAAAATCACACATTAGAATTGGACCGGAATCCTTAAACGGTGAAACAAATGACAGTGCCTTCTTTTTTGACAGAAGGGTTAAGCTGGATTGGAGAAAACACCCGGACTCTAATGTTTCTGAAAGAAGCCTTGATATTGTTAGACCATTTGGCATAAATACAAATAATTATCATTCGGAAATCTCTTTTGATAATGATGATATAAAATTTGCCCGACAATTTATCCGGGAAATGAATCCTAAGGATGGAGAATTATTAATTGGTCTGCATGTCGGTGCTGGCAAACCAAATAATAGATGGTCTCTTCAAAAGTACATTTCATTGATGGATAAACTCAACACTGATTATAAAGCAAAATTTTACTTAACTGGGAGTTCTTCCGATAAAGAAGAGCTGGATTATATAAAACATAATTGCACACTAGATGCAGCTCTTTTTATCAATAAACCTATTCCGCAGGTAGCTGCTTTAATTTCAAAGTCAAATTTATTTATCTCTAACGATACTGGAATAATGCATGTTGCCGGCTCTACAGACACACCTCAAATTTCAATCTTTGGTCCTACCAATCCCTTTAATTGGGCTCCGATTGGTGATAACAAATATTTTATCCGGAAGTCCGAACTTATAGACGATATCTCCGTTCAGGATGTTCTGGAGATATGCTATAAAATTCTTGCTCCATTTAAAATTCAAAAATAACACTAGGATAAAGATGACATCTTTTCATGCTTATCAGAAGCAGTTATGAATTTATTCTCTTATTATAAAATGATTTGTCACCCCGTTACTAAAGATGTCATCTTTAATTCCCCTTTATTTATTTGTCTATTTTAGTTACAACAACGTAAACTGAATCTATAAGATGTTAAAACTTCAAACAATCTAATCCAAAGGCAACACCTTTCTTTAACAACTCTGAAACCGTTTTGAAACCGTTTTGAAACCGATTTGAATCCGTTTTGAAACCGTATTAAATCTATTATAAATAGAATTTTCCTATTTAGTGTCTTAGCTCCAGCGGAGCGAAATATTATTAGAAACAGAATAAACCACAGATATCCGCAACTCCGTAGGAGTGCTATATTGCTTTAATTTATTATCTTTGAATTATAACATAAAAGTAATTTCTATGCCTAAATGGTTGAAAATAACTATTGGAGTTATTGTAAGTTTTATTATAATAATTGTAATCGGGGGAGCAATATTTTATCATATGCTCAAATCTTCACTGCCTGTATATACCGGCGAAATTAAAACGCACGGAATAAAAAATGATGTAGTAATATACCGTGATAGCATGGCAATTCCCTATATTACTGCACAAAATGAAGATGATGCAGCTTTTGCACTTGGATATGTTCACGCTCAGGAACGGTTATTTACAATGGACTTAATTAGACGTGCAGGTGAAGGCAGATTAAGTGAAATTTTCGGACCTAAGACTATTCCGTTTGATGAAATGTTCAGAACAGTTGGTATAAAAAGAAATGTTGATGATATTTTAAAAAAGACCGACCCCAAAGTAATTAAATTTCTTAAATCCTATTCGGATGGTGTAAATAAATATATAAAAGATTATAAAGGAAAATACCCTGTTGAATTTGATATTTTGGGCTATGATCCTTATAACTGGACTCCGGAGGATTGCCTGGTTATAGGAAGAATGATGGCCTGGGAGCTAAATATCAGCTGGTGGTCGGATATTACTTTTACACATCTTATTCAAAAATTCGGTGAAGAGAAGGTAAAAGAAATATTACCTGATTATCCCGAAAATGCACCTGTTATTGTTCCCCCTGAAATAAAAAAATACAGCTTAATAGATAATGACTTTATAAAGACAGATAAGAATTTTAGAGAATTTATGGGAATGTCCGGTACCCATATGGGCTCAAATAACTGGGTTGTGGACGGAAAGAAATCTGTAAGCGGAAAGCCTATAATTGCTAACGATACTCATCTCCATTTTAGTGCTCCGGATAAATGGTTTGCTGCCGTAGTCCGAAGTGATAATTGGAATGCCGGAGGATTCACTTTACCGGGTATCCCTGCTATCATTATCGGTAAAAATGAAAATATTTCCTGGACCGTTACCAATATAATGCTCGATGATGCCGACTTCTATATTGAAAAAATAGACTCAACAGGGAAAAATTATTTATATAACGGGGAATGGAAGAAGCTAAAAATTTATTATGATACAATTAAAGTAAAAGATTCAGCCGATGTTATATTAAAAATAATTTCAACCGGTCACGGTCCGGTTATTTCAAATGTTCATCCCTATAATATTCTATATCCGGGAAATAAATTTAAGAATACTGCAGTCAGTATGGTATGGCTTGGTAATTATTATAGTAATGAAATGTATTCTTTTTATAAGTTAAACAGGGCAGAAAATTGGCAGGAATTTAAGGAATCATTAGTTAATTATTCTGTCCCGGCACAAAATTTTGTTTATGCAGATAAAGACGGAAATATAGGTTATGTTTTCGGAGGAAGGATACCTATAAGAGAAAATAACGGGGATTCATTTGTTTATGACGGAACTACCAGTAAATATGATTGGAAAGGTTTCGTTCCAACAAATGAATTGCCCTCTTTTATAAATCCGGCTCAAGATTATATTGCTACGGCAAATAATAAGACAACAAAAGATTTCAAATATCATATTTCAAATACATGGGAACCTCCATCAAGGATTGAAAGAATTGAGCAGCTTTTAACAGTTAAAAAGAAACATTCTGTCCGCGATTATCAGAAGTATCAAATGGATTTTATCTCTCCTTATGCGGAAATAATTACTAAATCTATTTTAGATGCATTTAACGGTGTTGAAATAACAGATAAAAACTTGCAGCTCTCCTTAGATCTTTTTAAGAAATGGAACTATGAGTTTAATCAATACAGCCAGGTCCCCTCTATCTATGCGGTTTTTTACAATCATCTCTTGAAAAATATCTATTATGATGAAATGGGACACGATCTTTTTAATGAGTTTGTATTTATCGCAAACGTCCCCTATAACTCTGTATTAAAAGTACTAAATGATTCAACTAATACCTGGATTGACGATATCACTACTCATGAAAAAGAAACTAAGAACGACATAATTAGAAAAAGCCTTTCGGAGGCATTGACTGAACTGGAAAATAATTATGGAAAAGATGTAAAAATGTGGCAATGGGGGAAAATGCACCAGGTTGTATTCAAACACCCCTTCAGCGGTGTATCTTCTCTGATTGATCAGTATATCGATATAGGCCCTTTCGAAATTGGGGGAGATGGAACTACTATCTTTAATACCGAATATCCCTTTTATGAAAGCATCAAAGAATTTCCACAATTCAGTCACAAAAAATTCGAAAATATTTTAGGACCTTCAATGAGATATATTTTTGACTATTCAAAACCCGATCAATTTTATATGATACTTACTACCGGTGAATCCGGAAACGTTCTAAGCAGCCATTACAAAGATATGACTAAAATGTGGTTATCCGGTAAATATATAATAGTCAGAACGGATGAAGCTTCAATTACAAGAAATCATAGTAAATTCGTATTGAAATCGATCGAGTAGAATTATCATTGACTGCTATATTACTCAAACATTGTCATTCTGAACGGAGTGAAGAATCTCATTGTTTGGGTAACTTCAACTATTAATTTGAATCCTCACCTTTACCAATTACTATGAAAAACCTCATAATAAATGAGAACAGCCTTAGGAAGTTTAGAATTTTGAATTTTATATTTGGAGCTTATTTGTTTTTTGTTATTTGTTCTTTGGAATTTCCCCCATATCATGGTGACCTTTATAAAATAATATGTTAAATTTGCACAACGAATAATATATAATAAGAATCTGATGAAAGTAATAGAGCATATACAAAATTTAAAGCAGCCGTTTATTAGTTTCGAGCTTATTCCCCCTAAAAGAGGCGGGGATATTAAAAGCCTGCTTGCAGTTCTCGATGATATAGCTAAATATAAACCTCCGTTTATCGATATAACCAGCCATTCTGCTGAAGTTGTTTATGATGAAACTCCAAATGGAATAAAGAAAAAAATAAAAAGAAAAAGACCCGGCACGTTGGGAATTTGCGCTTTAATTCAGAATAAATACAATATTGATGCTGTGCCTCATGTGCTCACCAAAGGTTTTACAAGAGAGGAGACAGAAGATTTCTTAATAGAAATAAATTATCTTGGTATTGAAAACGTACTTGCAGTAAGAGGGGATGATCATGGATATGATAAACCGATTCCCCTGGGTCGAAGCGTTAATCTGCTTACGAGCGAACTGGTAGAACAGATTGTAAATATGAACAATGGAAAATATCTTGAAGATAGTCTGCTCGATGCCAAACCGACCAACTTTTGTATCGGGGTGGGCGGCTATCCTGAAAAACATTTTGAAGCACCGAGCTTAAAGATTGATATCAAAAACGCCAAACAGAAGGTTGATGCTGGTGCGGAATATATTGTAACTCAATTGTTCTATGATAATAAATTCTATTTCGAATATGTAGATCAATGCAAGAAGGAAGGAATAAATGTCCCCATAATTCCCGGATTAAAAATTCTAACAACAAAGGCGCATCTTATAAATATTCCTAAAAATTTCTTTATAAGTCTTCCAGATGAACTGGCTGATGAAGTTTATTCTTCCAAACCGGAACATGTCCTCGATATAGGAGTAGAATGGGCCGTTAAACAGGTAGAAGAATTATTAGAGAAGAATGTTCCTGGCGTACATTTTTATATTATGCTGAACTCCCTTCCGGTAAAAAAATTAATGGAAAGATTAAAGTTGTTTAAGCAGATAGCCTAAAAAGAACAAAATGAAATGTCAAAAGCAAAATTAAAATGGGGGGTTGCAGGTCTTGGTAGATTTGCGGAACAAACATTCATTCCAACCCTCTCTTTCTTAAGAAGGAGTGTACTTAACTCGGTCTTCAGCAATGATATTAACCGTGCAAAAAATATATCTGAAAAATTTGGAATAAAAAACAGTTTTGATAATTATGATGAATTCCTAAATTCGGATATAAATACCGTTTATATTTCAAGCGCTAATTCTTATCATTATGAACAAGTAATCAAAGCTGCTAAATCGGGTAAGAATATATTATGTGAAAAACCTCTGGCTTTAAATTCTTTACAGGCTGAAGAGATGGTCCGCGTATGTAAGGAAAACAATGTATTATTTTCAGTTGATTATCCTTACCGTTATCATCCTCAGATTATAAAAACCAAAGAATTAATTGATAATAACCTTCTCGGCAAAATTATTTCCATTAATCTTAACTTTAATATCGACCTTCCGCCCGGAGATAACTTCAGGTATAATAAAAAATTAAGCGGGGGAGGTGCTTTAAGAGATCTTGGAACTCATCTAATTGATCTTCTGAGATATCTCGGCGGCGAATTTAATATTATCGGCGGTACCGTTGATAATATTATTTATCAAAGCGGGGTAGAGGACTTTGCATCGGCATTGATTAAATTTAAGCAAAGCGGATATGGCTATTTTAGCTGCTCGTTTAATACGAAAAAAGCTTTCAACCGGATTGAAATATTTGGGCATAAGGGTGCTATTAGCCTGGACTCATTTATAGGATCAAAACATCCTTCTAAATTGTCAATTATGCTTGACGGAGAACCTAAAAGATCTTTTCGAAAACGGGCTAATAAACTTTACTTCTTATTGAAATCAGTTCAAAAATCCTTCTTGAAAAATGAAGAGCCCCTGGTTACTGGTAATGACGGATATATTAATATGAAATTGATGGAAGAGTTGGAGCGCATAGCTATGCCCAAAGAGCAAAGCGAGAAAGGTTAAGTGGGTGACCAAAAAGTAATTTTCAAATTGAAAATCAGTGAAAATTTGTTAAAATCTGCTTCATCAGTGTTCTATTTTTAAGAAAATAATTACTTTTTGGTCACCGACATCTAACTTTCAGTATTTTCACACAACTCTGTAACAAATTTATAACAAGAACTAAAATATTAGATATTATGAGTAAAAATAACAAACCAAAGATTGCTTTACTTCTTGGTGGTACATCACCTGAAAAAGAGGTATCAAAATCATCTGCTGCTTCTATTTATTTAGCCTTAAAAAATCTCGGCTATGAAACCGTTTTGGTAAATCCGGCTTACGGAATTAATCAGCCCAAAAATGATAATGATTTTTTTAATAAAAAAGATGATAATTTAATTTCAAATAGAAATTATGTTGAAGCCGTAAATTCAAAATTATTTGACGACATCGATCTTGCATTTATTGCACTTCACGGTAAGTACGGTGAAGATGGTACTATACAGTCTTTATTAGAATTGAGAGGTGTCAAATATACCGGGTCTAAGATATTAGCAAGTTCGATTTCCATGGATAAGGAAATGTCTAAAATTCTATTTAAACACTACAATATAAACACACCAAAATGGTTTTCTATAGGAAGAAATAATTTTGGAGAAGATGCAGTAGTAAATAGCATTAAAAAAGAATTCGGATTTCCATGTGTTATTAAACCTAATGACCAGGGCTCAACCGTAGGTCTAACAATCTGCAAAAGTGAAGTTGATGTGTCTGCCGCTGTAAATCTTGCATTGGAGTTTTCGGATAAAGCAATCCTTGAAGAATATATACCCGGAAGGGAAATAACAGTAACGGTTATTGAAAATAAAGCGTTACCCGTTTTAGAGATAAAGCCTAAACACAGTGTATACGATTATGAATGCAAATATACCAGCGGTATGAGTGAATATATTGTCCCTGCAGATGTTCCCAAAGAAGTTGAGCAGAAGCTTCAATCACAGGCTCTGCTGGCGTTTACTTCTTTAGGATGTGAAGTTTATTCAAGGATTGATTTCAGACTGAATGAAAAATTAGAAACCTATTGTCTGGAAGTAAATACTCTTCCGGGAATGACATCAACAAGTCTGGTCCCTAAAATGGCTAAAGCCGTAGGAATTCCTTTCGATCAATTAATTGATAAAATTATAAATTTAAGTTTGAGAGACAGCAGGTAAGTTTTTCAAATGTCAAAACAGAAAAGCAGAAAATTAAAAATTTATATATTCTTAATACTATTTCTTACCGCACTGGCATTCCTTTTCTTTAACGAATTTGGAATATTGAAATATCAGAGTCTGAAAAATGAGGTAAAGTCGGTAAATGAAAAGATATCGGACACTAAAAAAGAAAATAAAGCTCTCGAAGGTGATATAGACTCGCTTCAAAAGAAAATTCCCGCAAAAATTGAAAAGACCGCAAGAGAGAAATATCATATGATTCGAAAAGGAGAAAAAGTTATTCAGATTAGGGAAAAATGAAGGATAATTTGCAAATTCCTAAAGTACCTCTAGCAGAAAGAGTAAGACCTAAAAGCATTGAAGAATTTCAGGGACAAAAGTCTCTTCTGGATAAAGGAAAACCTATACGATTAATGATTGAAAATGATACCTTAAGTTCATTTATTCTTTGGGGACCTCCCGGAACAGGGAAAACAACAATTGCAAGAATCATTGCTGAAAAGACAAAATCGGAGTTTCATCAGCTCAGTGCAGTCTCATCCGGTGTAAAAGATATCCGCAATATAATTGAAATCGCGGAACAGAATAAATTGATGAATAAAAGAACAATTTTATTCATTGATGAAATTCACCGCTTTAATAAATCCCAGCAGGATGCGCTTCTCCATTCGGTAGAATCAGGATTATTAACTTTAATCGGTGCTACAACTGAAAATCCTTCTTTCGAAGTAATTCCGGCTCTAAGATCAAGAGCAAGGATTTATATACTGGAAGAATTATCTAAAGGCGATCTTGAAAACATCCTTAAATCGGCAATTTCTAAAGATGAATTCTTATCCCATTTAAATATTAATTCTATTGATATAGACTTTTTAATTTATCTGTCGGGAGGTGATGCCAGAGCATTGCTTAGTATATTTGAAAGTGCGGTAATTCAGGAATTAAATGCAGAACCAATCAATATTTCAAAAGAAGTTCTTGAAAACATTGTACAGAAAAAAAATATAATATATGATAAAGCCGGCGAAGAGCACTACAATGTAATTTCTGCTTTCATAAAAAGCGTAAGAGGAAGTGATCCTGATGCAGCTTTATACTGGCTTGCAAGGATGCTCGAAGGAGGGGAGGATCCTTTATTTATAGCAAGAAGACTGGTAATCCTTGCATCCGAAGACATCGGCAATGCTTCTCCTAACGGCCTGGTTCTTGCCGAAGCTGCTTTTGGTGCTGTTGATAAAATTGGTATGCCGGAAGCAAGAATTATTCTTGCACAATGTACCACATATCTAGCATCCGCTCCTAAAAGTAATGCTTCTTATATGGGTATTGATACCGCTATATCAATAGTAAAAAACAAACCTCTTTATCCGGTTCCAATCCATTTAAGGAATGCTCCAACAAAACTTATGAAAGAAATCGGTTACGGAAAAGAATATAAGTATGCGCATAACTATCCGGATCATTTCATTGAAGAAAATTATCTGCCCGATGAATTAAAAGGTTCTCAATATTATTTCCCCACCGACATTGGCCAGGAAAAAAATCTAAAAGAAAGATTAAAATCTCTCTGGAAAAACCTGAAGAAATACTAAATTATTCCTGGTTTCAATTTTCCAACACTTAGATAATCATTTGCATTTCAAAACCTCCGAGATTTTCAAAATCTCGGAGGTTTGTCCAAACCTGCGACAACCAACCACCAATCACCAACTTCCAATATCAGAGCAACGCAAACATCTTCCCTGGTAATTGCGTAACCATTCCTTTAAATTCTAAAGAAAGAAGATGAACGAGGCAATCGGAAGTAGATAAATTTGTAAGGGAGGCGATTTTATCAATCTGCAATGGCTCATTATTTAATGATGCCACTATTTTTTCTTCAAAAAGATTTAGCTCAACATCATTTTTAGGTACGTTTTTCCCTAGTACCGGTTTTAATTTCAATTCAAGTTCTACCAGCATATCCTCCGCAGAACGTACGAGTTTGGCTTCACTTTTAAGAATTAAAAGATTGGTACCTTCTGACTGCCTAACTCCTAAATTTCCCGGAACAGCGAATGTTTCTCTATTTTGCTCCAATGCAAAGTGTGCTGTATTCAGTGCTCCTCCTGTAGAACCTGTTTCAACAACAAGGCAGCCTAAACTTAAACCGGAAATAATTCTATTCCTTCTGGGGAAATTTTGCGCATCCGGCTTAGTCCCCAATCTATATTCTGAAATAACAACCCCTTTTTCGGCAATTTCATTAAATAAATTTCTGTTCTCCGGCGGGTAAATTACATCTAAGCCCGAACCGATAACAGCTATAGTCCTTCCATTATTTTTTAATGCAGTCCTATGTGCAATTGAATCTATCCCTCTTGCTAATCCGCTTGTAATAGTAATATTCTGTCTTGTCAGATCTCCGGAAAACCTTTCTGCCTGGATTTTACCGTAGTGTGTGGGCATTCGTGTACCAACTACAGCAATTGAATAATTGTCTATTTCCTTAAATTCACCAATGCAGTAAAAAAGGAGGGGAGGGTCATATATTTTTTTTAATAACGGCGGATATTCCGTATCCCAGACAGTAATTATTCGTGCGTTCAGCTTATCTAATTTCTCAAGTTCTGAAACTACTGAATCGGCATTATTTTTCCTGCAATTATTAATTCTCTGAATTCTTTTAGCCAGATTTATGCTGATACCGCTTGAAGATACAAGAGAATCAAAGTCTGCCGAGAGTATTTTTTCAATGGATTTGAATTTTGAAAGAAGGACTCGAATTTTTCCAGGCCCTATCCCCTCCACCGAAAGAAGCAGATTCAAATTAATTAATTGATCAGTAGTAAGTTTAGTCAATTAAAGACTTTGAAGTAATGATTAATCAGATAATAGTGAACTTAATTCTTATTCTTAATTTTATTGGAATCGATTTCCACCGTTTCAGTTTTTTCAGTATTATTTTTCGACCTAAAGAGTATTGAAGCGGGGAAAATTATCACATAAGCTATAACTAAAATAATAGGTGAAATATACAAAGCTGGAAAACTATTCCATGGGTTAATGCTCATAAAATAATATCCGGCAAATAACAGCACTATACCTAAAAATAAAAAGATATAATTTTTTTTCTGCCAATAAATATTAAAAGGAGAAACAACAACCTTCTTTGTAGTACGAATATTTTTTTTCTTAACGGCTTTAGCCATAATATCTCCAAAAACTATAAAAGTTTAATTTAACAAAGTTACAACAGATGAAGAGTAAGTTCAAGTTCAAATTCCCATCTATACTAAAGCTAATCTAATCTTGTAATCGTGCAATTTTGAAATCTTGTAATTAAAAAAAAAGCCCAGTGATGGGGGTACCACTGGGCTCGACTCGTTACCATCAAAGGGCAGGGGAGAACCCTTTGAAAGAGTCAGTTAAATATAAACCCTAACCAATTATAAATCAAGGAATTATTTGCTGATTTGATAAACAATCTTTCTTATAGTGTCAAATTGCAAATATGGATACTCTTCCCTTATTGTATCAATTGCATCGCCCGCACTTACTTTATTAGATCTCAATTGCTTAAATGTCTTTCTTATTTGATAATCTCTAACTGATTTTTCGTCTATTAAACCGTGAGTATTTAAAAGCTCGTAAATATCATCACTGATAAGGTCAGATAAAGGATTATCAATTTTTGCTTTTACGGTTTTCATCTTTGCCTTCCTTTTTTTATGGTTGAAAACAGATTCTCGATATTGGTATCAAATTATTTATATATACACATTTCCTTTCAAAAAAGTTTCATTTTTTATTATTATTAGCCGGCTAAAAACAAAAAAACCGACCAGAGTGAGCTCAAATCGGAAAAAACTTTGCTACTCCGGTATAAAAAATTAAACAATTTCTATGCCTGTAGCAAATCTTCTATAAAAACATCCTCCATTTTCACCTCTAAAATAAATATTTAAGTTAGATAATGTCAAGGACTAAAAATTTAAATAAATTTACTATTTAGTATTGGACAATGACAGAAAGGGA
>CAVUGE010000010.1:0-69090 GCA_963740945.1 uncultured Bacteroidota bacterium
TCTATAATTTTTTTCTTCTGCAATTTTTCATTTAGTTTAATAACTTCAGGAAGAATTGCGGGTCCGTACCATGGGTGCAGTTTCATTGTAAGTACACCGGCTTTAACAGCAGGATCAGACTCGGTAAGTTGTTTAGCTTCTTCAATACTTTCTACATTAAAAATAAATATTCCGCGTATATCGGTATCATCCAGAAAAGGTCCTGCAATGATAAGCTTCCCTTCATTAGCGAGCCGCACAATATTTTTTAAATGGGCTTTCTGAATTTCCATACTTTCAGTTGAATCATGTATTCTATTAGGCCCTTTCATAAGAAATGCCATTATATACTGTTTCATCCCATAGTCATCAGCATTGAGTTTTTTAGCAAGAGTTGAATCATAATCTGAAGGAGTTTCCAAATTCTGTGCTGTTGCAGCATGAATATTAAAAAATAATAAGAATAATAAAAAGAAGATTGTAATGAGTGATTTATTCATACACAAGACTTTTTTTAATAAAAGATTTATGCGCTAAAGTTATTTTTTTAATCGGATAACAGAGATGAAAAAGATTTTTTACTCTTTCTTTTAAATTTAGATTTAATTTTATTCAATAAATTTCTTGCCCAAACAAATTCAGTGGCAAGAATGGCAAGTCCGAACGGGATGACAAGAGAGGCTGGTCCTGGTAGTACTATAAGCAGAACTCCAATAATTAAAACCGTAAATCCGACAATAGTTACTACTATTTTTTTTAACTGTCTAATAGTTTTCATATAATAATTGAAAGTCAATATAACAATAAAACTGTAAACCAAAAAATTTATATTAAATAAATATCATTAAGGAACGGAAGATTTCCTCGTATTTCTTCGATTTTATCTTTATCGATTTCGGCAAAAATTAACTTTTCCTCTTCTTTTGAGGAAATAATCTCATTTCCCATCGGATCATAAATACTGCTGAAACCCGGATAATGGAGTTTCGGATCATCCCCTACCCTATTGACTCCTGCTACATAGCATTGATTTTCAACTGCTCTAGCTTTAAGTAATGTACACCAATGTTCAATTCTTGTATCAGGCCAATTGGCAATTACAATTATCAAATGAACTTTTTCTTTTGCATAAAATCTATAAAGTTCAGGGAAACGTAAATCATAGCATATAGATAATCCAACTTTTAATCCGTTTATTTCTACGACTTTTGTTTCTTCTCCCCTTTTGTAATATTGATTTTCAGTTGAATAAGAAAAGGGATGTATTTTCCTATAATTGGAAATTAAATTTCCCTTAGGGTTTAGCACGATTAAAGAGTTAAAATAATTGCCATTTTCATTTTCAGTTATTCCTGCTACTATACAAACCTGTTTTTTTACGGCAATATTTGAAAAATATTCGAAACTTCCTGAGTACAGCGGCTCGCTAAATATTGAAGATTTCATAGTGAAACCTGTTAATGTCATTTCCGGAAAGATAAGAAGAGATGATTTCTCAAAATCTCTTTCAATCAGTTTATCGAGCCTTCTTTTATTCTCCTCTTTTGATTCCCATTCAGGATTGTATTGTACTAAACCGATTTTCATTTAAATATTTTTTGTATTTTGAAAAAAATCATTTGACTAAATTTAAATTAAATATTAACTTTGGCAAAATTAAATTTGAAAAAATGGAAATCATAACCAGCATAAAAAAGTCAAAGATAAAGAAAGCATCACCCCCTAATGGCTGAAGTTGGTTATGGATAAATACATTTTGAATTAAACCGGTTTTAGCATGAGCCGGTTTTTTTTTGTACTTTTTGAATCGTCAGATTAAGTAATTTATAAATATATCCGGAGGTAAAATGTTTCAAGGAACGGGAACAGCGATAATAACTCCTTTTAATGAAGATATGAGCATTGATTATGAATCTTTAAAGAAATTTACCCGGTTCCAAGTAGATGAAGGGGTAAATGCACTAATAGTTTTGGGTACAACAGGTGAAGCACCGACTATTAGTGAAGATGAAAGAAGCAAAATAATTGAAACCGTAACTAATGAAGTAAATGGAAAAATTCCTATGATTGTGGGAACCGGAACAAATGACACCACAAAAGTTGTTTTATTAAATAAGGCTGCCGAAAAGCTCAATGTTGATGGATTATTAATTGTTAATCCTTACTACAATAAAGGTACTCAGCAAAGCCTGGTCGAACACTATAAATATATCTCGGAAAGAACAAGCCTGCCCATTCTTCTTTACAATGTTCCAAGCAGAACCGGGATGAATATGCTCCCCGAAACAGCCATAACTATTAGTCAGCAATGTAAAAATGTAGTTGGGATAAAAGAAGCAAGCGGAAATATTTCTCAAATAGGAAAACTATTTGCTATGAAAGAACCTGATTTTCTTGTTTATTCGGGTAATGATGATCAGACAATTCCTATAATGGCTTATGGGGGCTCCGGAGTTGTTTCAGTTTTTTCAAATGTTTTCCCGAAACAAATGACCGAATTAACTAGCAGCCTACTAAATAATGATTTATATGGTGCTCAGAAATTGAATAAAAAATATTTGAAATTTATGGACGCATTATTCTTGGAAACAAGTCCTATTCCTGTAAAATATGCTGTCAGTTTACTCGGCTATTGCAAAAATATTGTAAGACTTCCACTAACCAAAGCTTCAGAGAACACTAAGCTTCTTATCAAAACTGAGTCTGAGAAACTGCAGGTTGAGTATGCGGCAAATTAAATATGGACTAATTGGCTTATCTGGAAGAATGGGAAAAGAAGTAAAATCTCTTATGGATGAATATGATAATTCATTAGTATTCTCTTATGATATCGGTGGAGAAAATGAAATTGATAAGCCCGAAATCTTAATTGATTTTTCTTCACCTTATGCATTTGATAAAAGTATTGAATTTGCTATTAAATATAATGCACCTCTGGTTAACGGAACAACCGGATTGAAAGAAGAGCATATAAGCAAATTAAAATCAATATCTAAAAATATCCCGGTCGTACAAAGCTTTAATTTTTCACTGGGAATTCAAATGTTATTAAAGTGTACGGAAATCCTAAAAGAAAAATTACCTGATTGGGATATTGAGGTAAGCGAAACCCACCATCGATTCAAAAAAGATAAACCTTCCGGTACAGCTCTGATGATTAAAAATGTAACAGGTAATGAAACTAATATTTCATCATTAAGACTCGGCAACGTAGCCGGTGAACATACTGTATATTTTGGGAGCCTTGGTGAAATAATATCTCTAAAACATACTGCATTATCAAGGAGGGCTTTTGCAGAAGGGGCAGTTAAAGCAGCTTATTTTTTACTAAATAAACAAAATGGGTTCTATACAATTCAAGATGTTCTTTTTAATCCTTAATTAGCGAGGGCTGGATGGATTCATACGAGGTGATAAATTATATCGCACAATCAAAAAAGAAGACCCCTATTAAAGTTTACTTAACGGGAGATCTTGCAAAGGCTGATTTCAAAGAACTGGATTTTTACGGAAATAATCAGTCAGGTATATTATTTTGTGAATTGAATGAATTTCAGGACTTCTTAGATAAGAATAAATCTTTTATAGTTAAATATAGAACTGAAATAGATAGACGAAATTCTGCGATTCCTTTAGCTGATTTAAGTAAATATAATTGCCGGATTGAACCCGGAGCTGTTATAAGAGATCTTGTTGAAATCGGGAACAATTGCGTCATTATGATGGGGGCAGTATTAAATATAGGGGCAGTTATTGGTGAAAAGACAATGATAGACATGAATGTAGTTGTAGGTGGAAGAGCTGTAGTTGGAAATAATTGTCATATCGGAGCAGGTGCTGTATTGGCAGGAGTTATTGAACCTCCAAGTGCTGATCCGGTAATAATTGGAGATAATGTTCTAGTTGGGGCAAATGCAGTAATATTAGAAGGTGTAAAAGTGGGCAAAGGAGCTGTAATAGCTGCAGGTTCTGTTGTTGTTTCTGATGTGGAAGAATACACGGTTATGGCAGGTGTTCCTGCTAAGGTGCTGAAGAAAGTTGATAAAAAAACAGAACAAAAAACGCAATTAATCAGTGAACTTAGAAACTTATAAGGGAAGCAAATGAATTTAATAGCACATAAATATGGCGGGAGTTCAGTTGCAACCACTGAAAAAATTAAAAACATTGCTCTAAAAGTTTCAAAAAAAGTAAGTGAAGGTTATAAATTAATTGTGGTCGTTTCGGCAATGGGGAAAACAACAGACGGTCTGATTAATCTGGCAAAAGAGATAACGGAATTCCCTTCTCTAAGAGAGATGGATATGCTGTTAACAACTGGTGAACAGGTATCCGCATCTTTATTATCAATCGCATTAACGAGTATAGGTTTAAAGAGCGTGTCGTTAAATGCCTTTCAGGCAGGTATAGTTACAACCGGTAATTTTACCGAAGCAAGAATTAAAAATTTCGATAGGGGAAAAATACTCGGTCTACTTGGGGAAAATGATGTAATTGTCATAACAGGGTTCCAGGGAGTAAATGAAGAAGGAGAATTAACAACGCTGGGCAGAGGAGGCTCGGATACTTCGGCAGTTGCATTAGCTGCTGCCTTAGGAATCACATGTGAAATATATAGCGATGTAGCAGGTATATTTACTGTAGACCCTAAGCTCCATCCGGGTGCTAAAAAAATAAAATACATTACTTATGATGAAATGCTGGAGCTGGCAAGTCTTGGAGCCAAAGTACTTCACAGCCGTTCTGTTGAAATAGCCAAGAAATTCGGAATTAAAATTTATTGTGGTTCAACTTTTAATGATGAGGAGGGAAGCTACGTGATTGACGAAAATGATATTATCGAACAGCCTGTGGTTACAGGGATGAGTCTTCTTGAGAATGAAACACAGGTTACTATTAATAATCTGCCGGTTGATTTTAAGCTTGTAAAAACTCTTTTTGAAAAAATTGCAGCAGCAGGTTTGAATGTCGACATGATTTCAATTATTAACCATGAAGAGAATTTATCGGTCTCATTTACTATAATAGAAGATAAAAAACTTGAACTCGATAAAACCTTAAATAAGGTACTAAAAGAGCTTGAAGGCTGGAAGATAGATTATTTTGCGGGTTATGTTAAACTATCTACTGTAGGAATCGGGATGAAATCAAGTGTTGGTGTCGCCTCAAGATTTTTCAAAGCACTTCAAGATATACCAATAAAACTGGTTACTACTTCAGAAATACGTATCTCATGCTTAATTGAAGCTAAATATAAAGAGGAGGCTGTAAAGTCAATTGTGAATGAATTTGGTCTGTAAATGTAAAACTGTTTTACTGCTAGATATAATGAATTATATTAATATTATATAAATTATTTATGCCTATATCTCCCATAGAATTGCGACATAGAATGCACCAAATTCCGGAATTAATGTTCCGCGAATATGAAACGACAAACCTATTACTTAATAATATAAAAAGTCTTCCGAATGTAAAAATACACCGGCCGCTTGAAACAGGTCTATTAGTGGAATATAATGTGAATGAGGGGGATTATTTATTATTTAGAGCCGATATCGATGCACTTCCAATAAAAGAAGAGACAGAAGTTTCCTACAATTCAAAGAATAATTGCATGCATGCCTGCGGTCATGATATTCATTCTTCAATTCTCTATGGATTCATAAATTATGTAATCTCCGAAAAAGTAAATCAAAACATTTTATTCCTTTTCCAGCCGGCTGAAGAAGGTGGCGGCGGAGCAAAAAAGATTATTGAGACAGGAATTTTAGAGAAATTTAAAGTAAATAATGCTTTTGCTTTACATGTAACAGATGAATATCCGGCAGGAACAATTGCATCGACTCCGGGAGTTTTATTTGCCTCTTCCCTTGAAGTTAATATAAAGTTTATTGGTAAAAGTGCACATGTCGCTTTTCCGTATGAAGGAATCAATGCATTTAATGCTTTAAGGCTATTCCTTGATGCAGTAGATAAAATCCCTAAGAATATGGAAGACCCCAGCTTGATAGGTATCGGAAAAATAGCAGCCGGTACCGTCAGGAATATAGTCCCCTCCTCTGCTGAGTTAGAAGGAACTATAAGAGCACTAACTTCGGAAAAAGCTTTGAATTATTATGATAATTTAATTCAAATATTGGAAGGGGTTAAAATATCTACCGGTGCAAATTTTATGATAGAAAAAGGAGCTCATTATAATCAGGTCCATGTAGACCCTGTTCTTTATAAAGAACTTTCCGGAGTTCTGAAATCAAAGTTTAATATTATTGACTGCGGGTACAAAATGACAGGTGAAGATTTCGGCTTTTTTACAGATTTATATCCCTCCTTTATGTTCTGGCTTGGTACTTTTAGCGGCAAGAAATACGGACTGCATCATCCTAAATTTCTTCCTGATGATTCTGTTATTGATTTAGGAATTGAAGCTTTTAAAACTATACTTAATAGTGAACTAAATTAATTATTATATTTTATGAAAAAACAATTCACTGATACAAATCCCAAAATCGAAAAGATATTAATTGATTTGATTAGAGAGAAAACTATAGCACAACGATTAAACCAACTCCAGGCTTTAACATCGTTAACTTTAGGACTTTCGAAAAGAGCTTTAGCCAGAAGGTATCCGGGGAAAAATCAAAGAGAGTTGGATTTACTATTTGTTGAATATCATTACGGAAAAGATTTATCTGAAAAAGTTAAACAATATTTGTTAAAACTATCAAATGAACAAAAACGAGATAATATCCGCTATTGAGCCGATAATTAATGCTTTTGATGAACTAAGAATTCTATATTATATAGGCGGTTCAATTGCAAGTTCTGCGTATGGAACTGCAAGATCAACTCTCGATGTAGATTTGGTTATAAATTTATTACCGGCTCACATTAAACCGCTGACTGAAAAACTTAAAAATGAATATTATGTTGATATAGAAATGATTGAAGATGCAATAAAAACAAAATCTTCATTTAATCTGCTTCATCTTCAAACGATGTTAAAAATTGATGTGTTTATTTTAAAAGATCATGCTTATTCATATAAAGAATTCGAAAGAAAAGTAAAGGATAAACTAGAAGATGATGAAAAAGCAATAAACATTTATTTATGTTCTGCGGAGGACATAATCCTTAATAAATTAGAATGGTATAAATTAGGTGGAGAAATTTCAGAAAGGCAATGGTCTGATATTTTAGGTGTAATTAAAGTCCAAAGTGAAAATCTGGATAAAGAATATCTTATAAATTGGGCTAAACAATTAGAGGTTTTTGATTTGCTGGTAAAATCATTTGATAAATGCAATATAAAATTATAATGTGAATTGTAGGAGTTAAAGTCGTTTTTAATAAAGGATAAAACAATGGAAATTAAATCAATTGCACTTGTAGCCCACGATAATAGAAAGAAAGATTTAGTGGAATGGGTTGAATGGAATTATATGGAATTGAAACATCATAAACTGATATGCACGGGTACAACCGGCAGTTTGGTTGAAGAAGCTATTAAAAACAAAGTTGGAAAATCGAGTGAACTTGAATATAAAATGGTAAAGCTGAAGTCCGGACCGTTAGGAGGTGATCAGCAATTGGGGGCCTTAATTGCAGAAGGTAAAGTCGATATTATAATATTTTTCTGGGATCCCATGGAGCCTCATCCCCATGATGTTGATGTCAAAGCTTTATTAAGAATTTCGGTTTTATACAATGTTCCTACAGCCTGCAACAGGGCAACAGCAGATTTTTTAATTTCATCAACTTTATTTCAAGAAAAATATACACCTATAATTAAAGATTATTCGAACTATATAAAGAGACCGCTGAATATTGAATAAATCCCTTATAATGTTCTTTCCGGTTTTTTGATATATTAAATTTGAGTTACGCAGATGTAAAGATGACATCTTTAAGAAGAAAGTTATTTTCAATTTTTTATTAAAAAATAAGTTCAGATAAATCCCTACTTTTAAATATTAAAGATGTCATCTTTCAAATACCGGTTCTTCCTTAACTTGAGTTATTAATATAATCTACATTTTCAATTCATAATCCTATTTTTCCACTCAACACAAATTTTAGATTTTCCCTTGATTTTATAATAGCTTGTACAGTAAGAAATTCATTCATTGTAACCATTTTCATAAAATTTTCGTCTTAATCAAAAAAAAGGTGTAATATGAAGAAGCAGACTATACTTAAATTAGGAGTGGTTATTGGCATAATTGCGATTGGTTTTTTAGGAATGACATTGCTTAGTTCAACCGAAAAACACAGCAATGCCCGCGATTCAAAACCTGAAGTTAGAACTGTAAATACGGAGCCTGTAAAATTTGGGAATCACATCCTTGAAATTGAAGGCAATGGAGTTATTGTATCTCAAAAGACTTTAAATATTATTTCCGAAGCAAACGGAGTTGTCCTTTTTGCAAAAAATAATTTGAAAGACGGAACATTTGTTAAAGATGGTGAAGCGATTCTTGACATAGATTCACGGGAAGTTGAAAATAATCTTTATTCTTTGAGGTCATCTTTTCTAAATGCAGTTGCTTCAATTCTGCCGGATATGAAAATCGAAAACAGCCGGATTTATGAGAAGTGGTACGAATATTTTAACAAAATTGAAATAAAACAAACCCTGCCTGAGCTGCCTAATATTACTAACCTGCAGGAAAAGATAAAACTTAGTTCAAGAGATATATTTACAAAATATTATTCGGTAAAGAACCAAGAGATACTTCTTTCAAAATACAAAATCACCGCACCATTTGACGGGTTTATTACCTCGAATGGAATAATTGAAAACAGTTATATATCTAAAGGACAGCAATTATTTTCAATTAGTGACGCTAAAAATCTTGAAATAGCTGTTCCTCTGCTTGTTGAAGAAATTAATATGATTAATTTTTCTTCAACTCCTTTAGTAAAAATATATTCCGATAAAAATAGTAAGGATTTAATTACCGGAAAGATTTTAAGGAAAGAAACAAATCTTGATAGGAATTCGCAGACTCTCAACGTTTATGTTTCATTTTATAATGATAATTTGAACCCGTATTTCCTTCCGGGTAATTATGTGAACTTAAAAATACAAGGGAAGCACCTTGAAAATGTTGCGGCTATACAACGCAGCTTGATTAATAATGATGGATTTGTTTATACAATGGAAAAGGGAAAACTTGCAAAAAAAGGAATTGACTTAATTACTATCCAGGGAAATAAAGCTATAATTAAAAATACACTGCCGAAAAATACAATATTAGTAACAACCGTTTTACAAAAACCATTAATTGGGATGGAGATACAGTCTAATAATAAAACAGCAAAATTTAAGAATGAAACAACTGAAGATAAGGTAGATCAACTTTCTAAATTAGATTAATAGGACTTAATATAATGTCGAAGTTAATACAATATTTTATCAGGCATTCAATCATTACAAATTGGGTTATGCTTGTAATATGTTTTGCAGGGATCTTCGCTCTTTTGAATTTAGAAAAAAGAATAAATCCCAAAATGGAAATTGACGAAATATCAATCAATATCCCCTACCCTGGAGCTTCCGCTGTTGAAGTAGAAGAAGGAATTATTATAAAGATAGAAGAAAGTTTGCGCGGAATCGAAGGCATTGAAAAAGTTTATTCAACTTCTCAGGACAATTACGGTTATTTAAATGTTGAAGTTGCTCCAGGTTATGATATGAATAAAGCCATCCAGGATGTTAAAAATGCTGTTAATTCAATTAACTCATATCCAACAGATGCGGAAAAACCGGTAATCTATCAGGAAACCCAATGGAACCGTGGAATAATGCTCAGTATATACGGTCCAAAAGATTTATTTACTCTAAAAAAGATTGTTGAAGAATTTAGAGATGACCTTTTAAAGACAGGGAAAATTTCCAATATTATGATATGGGGAATTCCCGAAAGAGAATTTTCAATTGAAATTTCACCTGAAAATTTAATCAGGTATAAATTAACCATCGAAGATATTGCTCAAGCAGTCAGAAATTCAAGCTTGAATATTTCTTCGGGATCGGTATTAACAGACCAGGAAGAAATTCTTATTCGAGCTTATAACAAAAAATATCATGCTGCTGATCTTGGAAATATCGAAATAGCATCATCAATAAACGGACAAAAAATAAAGCTGGCGGATATATGCAATGTAAAGGAACAATGGCCTGATAATGTATTTTACTCTGAATACAATGGAAGAAAATCAGTAGGTTTCAATGTTATGTATAACAACAATGAAGACGTTGTAGAAGTTGTAAAGATAACAGAAAATTTAGCCAAACAATACGAAACTAAATATGCCGGTCTGGTCCATTTTAATACTTTTATAAAAGAGACAGATGAACTGCAGGAGCGAATTGATTTAATGAGTCAAAATGGAATCCTGGGTTTAATCTTAGTCGTTGTTCTTCTCGGTATTTTTTTGAATTCAAGAGTAGCTTTCTGGGTTGCTGTCGGAATACCGGTTTCATTACTCGGCATGTTTTTTACCTTATGGATGCTTGACATAACAATAAATGAGATGAGTCTGTTTGGAATTATTATGGTTATTGGGATACTCGTGGATGACGGTATTGTTATTGGCGAGAGTATATACCTGCAATGGGAAAAATATGGCAAATCCCCAATGAGAGCTGCAATTGACGGGACAATGGATGTGGTCAAACCTGTTTCTATATCTGTTATTACAACAATAGTTGCATTTATACCCTATTTCTATTTCTATGGCATGCTCGGAAAACATGTTTGGGAAATAGCAGCTGTTGTAATTATATCTCTGACGGTTTCTTTAATTGAAGCTTTATTAATTCTTCCTGCGCATATTGCTCATTCAAAAGCCCTTCAAATTAATACGAGGGATAATAGTTTATTTAAAAGGGTTCGAACATCTATTGATAAAGGATTGGATATATTCCTGAATAAATTTTATAAAAAGTTTTTGGCATTTTCATTAAGAAATAGATGGGCAGCATCTGCGGGTGTTCTTGCAGTAATTTTATTGATAGTAGGACTGTTTCAGGGTTCACATGTAAGAGCACAGTTTTTTCCGGATCTGGAACCTCCTTATGCAAGGATACAAGCTGAAATGCCTGCCGGAACTTCTGCTAAAGTCGCAAATAAAATAAGATATAAATTAATTGATAAGTCATTGACATTTGCCAAGAACTGGGATAATCCCAAAAAAGGTAATCTGAACCCTATTCAGAATTATACATCATGGATGAACGGCGGAACAATAAACATATTTTTCGTTCTTCCCTCTTCAGGACAGCGGGGCTATTCAATCGGAGAATTTTCAGATGCTTTGAGTGAATATATTGGAACTTTTCCGGAAGCAGAGAACGTCACCGTGGGCGGCTGGACCTTTGGAGGCAGTCCGATTTCGGTAAGATTTCAAAGTTCCGACTACGCACAATTATTAAAGGCTAAAGATTTATTAAAAGATGAATTGCAAAAAATAGATGGTGTAAAAGATATCCGTGATGATACACCTCTGGGTAATAACGAATTTATTGTTACGTTAAAGCCAAAAGGAAAAGCATTAGGGTTTACATTAAGGGATTTGACAACTCAATTAAGACAGGGATTTTACGGACAGGAAGTAATGAGACTGCAAAAAGGAAGAGACGAAGTAAAAGTTTGGGTTAGATTTACAAAGGATGATAGAATATCTGTTAGCCAAATTGAAAATTTAAAAATGAGAACTCCTGCAGGAGATTATGTCCCTTTTAAAGAGGCTGCCTATTATAAAATTCAAAGAAGCTTAAGAAGAATAAGACATGAAGATGGTGAAAGATCCGTTACTGTTTATGCAAATCTTGATTATTCAAAAAATGATCTTGCAGTAATTTTAGGGGATTTAAATTCTAATATTGTACCTAAAATACTCTCAAAAGTTGAAGGAGTATCAAGAAATTACGGCGGCGGTCAGTCGGAAGAAGTTGATAAAATGATTGGCTCAATGACATATTCGATGTCGATTGCTATGCTTGTTATATTCACAATTTTAATGTTTTTGCTGAAATCATATTTACAGACGTTATTAATAATGAGTTTGATTCCGTTAGGGGTAATTGGGGCAATACTCGGTCATTTTATAATGGGAATACCAGTTTCTATTCTATCATTCCTTGGAATTGTTGCATTAGCAGGCATAATTATAAATGACTCCGTTGTTTTACTTGACAGGTTTAACAATTTAATAAAAGATAGTGTGGATATTTTCGATGCTTTGTTAGATGCAGGTATAACTAGATTTCGCCCTATCGTTTTAACAACTATAACAACTGCAGCAGGTTTAGCTCCAATAATTTTCCTTAAAAGTGAACAAGGACAATTCTTAGCCCCAATGGCTGTATCAGTTGCCTTTGGATTAATATTTGGAACAATAATTACTCTATTGATTTTGCCGTCGGCTTTGTATGTCATTAGCGATATTCGAGTCATGTTCCATAGAAATAAATCAAGAAATGAACTGGAACCGGCTTATAAAACTACCAACGGATAGAATTATTAGTGTTAAGATATAAAATATAATGAAAGTTTCCTCTTCGAAGGAGATTTAGTGGTGTGTAATTTCTCAGAATACTCATCAATCCAGGCTTCTATATTTTCACAATTAATGGATATTTTTTAAACTTTCCCATCATATGAACCAAATATTATACTTGAGTCATTACCAATTGTCGGTGATTATAATATAGTATAAATCCATTTAGGTACACCGTTTTGATCGAATGCGTATAAACTTGTATCTGTATAACATACATATATATTATTTTGATCACTTATACATGTTGTAAATTGGATATCTCCGCCTGTTAAAATATTCCAGTTTAAATATTTCTAACCATTTTTATTTATCCACTGATGGTAGAGAGCATGTGTGAATATTGTTAGCTCACTGTTTCATATTCTCTAGTAAAGTATTACATACACTCCCCTATCACTTAGTATCTTTATCTGTTCGGTTTTCGCAATTTCACTTAAAGGATTATAACCTATATAAAGAGTAGAATATTCATCCATCCCTTTGCATTCAATTATTGGCGTAAGATCTTCAATTTTATTAAATCCTAAATCAAGAACTTTCAGATTTTGTAATTCCTTTATTGCATCTATGTCATTTAATCTGTTATTATTTACATCCAGAAAATTCAAGAATTCAAGATTGCCCACTGCAGAAATATTAGTAAGACGGTTTGATTCTGCCCAAAGGACTTCAAGGTTTTTTAATGATGAGATCCCGTTTAGGTTGGTTAAATAATTGGCTCCTACATTTAGTTCTTTTATACTTGTTAAATTTGCTAAGGAGCTGATATCTGAAAGCCGGTTAAAATACAAATCAAGCAATTCTAAATTCTGAAGATCATATGATCCGGGAAAATCCGTGATAATATTACTATTTAATATAAGGTACTTCAGTTTTGGCATTTCTGATATAAATGATACATCTTTTATTTTATTTTGAGCTAAATCAAGAGTTTCAAGATTTTCTAAATCTAACAGACCGGAAATTGTAGAAATACTATTATTTGAAATTGATAAAACTTTTAAATTAAGTATATGAGATATTGTAGATATCTCTTTAAGCTGGTTCCCATCCAGATACAGGTTCTGAAGATTATTAAGATTCTCTATACTTCCCATTGAGGAAATTTGGTTGCCGCTGCAATTTAATTCTATCAAATCATTGAAACCGGAAAACGAAGGAAGATTTTTTATCCTGTTATTACCTGCATTAATATTTTTTATTTTTTTATTCTCTATCAATGAGGATATATCTTCAACGGAATTATTTTGAAAATAAATATTTTCTAAGTTGTTTAGAGCCGCCAGTGCAGATATATCAGAAATCTGATTAAATGACAGATTAAGTGTTTTCAAATTATGAAGGTTTTCTAATGCCGATATATCAGAAATTTTATTAATATCCGTTATAAGTGTTTCTATTGTTGAATCAGAAGCTAGGGGAGATAAATCGACAATATAGTTTGAAGATATATTAAGATAATTTAAATTTGTGCAGGATTGAAGTCCTTGCAGATCAGAGATATATTTACTGCTTAAATCCAGGTGTGTAATATTTTCAAGATCTTTATTAGAAATATATTCTAAACTATTTCCGATCAAAGTACTGTCGGGTCTTTCTGAAATTATTTCTTCAAATACTGCTGCCCTTAAATGCTTATCCCTAAATACGCTTAATACTCCAAAAAGATCATATTTAATAATTTCATTATATCCCGGCGGAATCCCTGTCAATGTACTTTGATCGCATCCGGTTAAGGCTAAAAAAATTAAGACAAAAAGCAAAAAAGAAGTTTGCACTAAACTTAATAACTTATCTTTCATTATTTTCCACATAGTATTGCCTTAGTAAAGTATTACATTGACTCCCCTATCACTCAGTATCTTTATTTGTTCGTTCTTAGCAGTATCGGTTATAGGATTACGGCCTATATACAGAGAAGAAGATTCTCTCATACCGGGACATTCTATAATCGGCGTTAAGTCCTTAACCATGTTGGAATTTAAGTGAAGGTCATTCAAATTCTTTAAGCATTTTACCGGATCAATATCCTCTATTTTGTTTCCCGCTGCATCCAGAGAATTCAATTCTGTAAAATTAGCGACACAGGATATATCTGTAAGATAATTATCAGATATTCGAAGAGATTTTAACCACGTCATTGAAGATAAAGTATCTATATTTGTTAAACCATTCCCGCCTATATCCAGTGTAATCAAATTTGTTAGATTTAATATAGGACCGACATTCTTTAGATCGGTGTTGTATAAACCGAGATACTCTATACTTTTAAGATTATATAGTGGAGAGATATCTTTTATTTGATTAACACTTAACCAGAGATAATTTAATTTCGGCATACCTGTTAAAAATGTTATATCGCTAATCTTATTATTACTCAATGTAATATATTCAACGTTATTTAAATTTGACATCCCGCTGATTGAAGTAATCTTGTTATCATCCAAAAATAAAGTTCTTAAGTTTGGCAGATTGGATATAGTAGATATTTTAGTAATCAGATTTGATTGTAGATATATATATTGCATGTTTTCAAGATTTTCAATACTTCCTATAGTTGTAATCTGGTTATTGTCGGCATATATTTCCATTAAATTTTTAAAACCGGTAAATGAAGGTAGACTCCTGATCTTGTTGTAGGAAATGTTGAGATGAAATAAATTTTTATTATTTATTAATAGAGAAATATCTTCAATGGAATTTTGGTATAAATTGATACTTTGCAGGTTGGTTGAACTTTCTAACGCAGATATATCTTTAATTTGATTATTACTTAAATCCAGTTCACTTAATCTATGAAAGTTTGAGAGTACCGAAATATCTGAAATCTTATTAGAACGGGCACTAAATGATACAAGCAGTGAATCAGGCGCTAAAAGAGAAATATCATTTATTGAACATGAAGATATATTAAGTGAAATCAATCCTTTGCAGTATTGTATACCTTCCAGATTATCAACGTAAGAACTATTTATTGCAAGGTAAAAGAGATGCTTCAGATCATCCATTTTCAAGACTATGCTGTCAGATTTTCCTGACATTAATTGTTTGAATACTGCATCTCTTAAGGTTTTATTTGGAAATACATTAAGCACACCATTAGGATCATTTCTAAGATAATCGGAATATATCGGGGGGAGACCTAACAATGTTTCATCGCAGCCTAAATTAGTAAGGAGTGCAAAAAATAAAACAAAATAAATTGAAATTATTAAAAATAATTTGTGTTTCATTATTTCCCCTTTTTTTATATAATATTTAATTATTTATCATTAATCAAATATATTTTACTGTTATCGACATTATAAAGCATGGGCGCAACAATTATTTTGGGATACCTTAACCGTAGCCGTTTAGCTTCACTAATAACAAAATCAATTTCATTCCCGATTTCAAACATAGGAGCAAAATGCATAAAATGTTCTTCAGCCCATTCCCTATCCCATCCCGCCTTTTCAACCAGTCCGTTAACAAACTGTTCTTTACGCGATATAAGATTAACCATTCCGCAATTATTATGCCCGATAAGGACAATAAACCGTACATTTCCAACGGCTATCGCATAAGATATTTTAAATTCACTATATCTCAGGTTTGCTCCGCCGGCTCTGATTATATAAGCAAAATTATCAGGAATCCGTAAATGTTTCCTATTATCCATACACATCCCGATTAAAAGCTGTGCTTGCGAATATTCATCAAGTGGCTTATTCAGATTATGATACTGAAGAAAAAGTCCGATTGGCGTCTCCCTGTATTCAGGAAAAATATCATCTTCTGATACTATTTCTACTAATCTCTTCATTGATACCGGGTTTTTACTTTTAAATAATGATTTAAAAGTTAAATTATAATTTCCTCACAATTTCTGCAAACTAAAAAAATATATCTTCATAGTGAAAAATTTGTACTAATAAGGAAATTATTCTGCTTCAAGTTTAATCTTGTTCCGTCCGGCATTTCTGCGTTACCTAATCCTGATAGTCCGGTGTCAAATAAGAGTTCCGTTGAAAAATGATGATCCCATTTTATCTCAAACCCATATATCAGACTGAAAAAACTTTTAGCATTCACAGTTCCGTTAGCATATTTTTTTGCCTCATCCATCGGACCGATAAAATACTCTTCTAGTTCTTCTTTAAAAGGAATATTTATTGAAGGTCCGATAATAATTTTTAAGAACTCCATATTTTGCGGGAACGGCTCAAATTGAATCAGTACCGGCATTTCAAAAGTATTAAGGTAAATGTTTGAAGTTGCCTGATAATAATTAATATCATAGTTCGGGATTGAATTAAAATAATTATAAATCCCTCCTTTAATATTATAGATTATTCCAGGTTTAATTTTAATATTAGTGTTAACTTTCCATAAGTAATACAATCCAAATGTATAATGCTCTTTATATGTAGTTGTATAATATCTATTATCCGAAAAGCTGCCGCTTAAAACAGAAGATGTAATTCCTGCCATAAAACTGAACCGCTTAAAAAAGCTTAAAGTTTTCGAATCATTATTATTCAGAATATAAGTTTCGGAATTTCCAAAAATAATGCCTGATATCATTCCTGTAAGTCCGAAAAAAACCGAACCTGCAATTAAACCCAGTTCGGGAGACCTGTTCCTAATACTTGCATCACTTCCTATTTTATAGCCGAATACTCCACCTGCAAACATCCCTGCGAGTCCAAACTGCTTCATCCCCTTTAAATGATTACTATAAGAAAAAGAATTTATATCCTGAGCGGGTTTAGAAAATATATTTTCATGTTCCCAAAAATAACTGATTGAATCTTTTAAGAAGAAAGCACTGTTTACATAAATTATGGAATCATTTTTTAGCTGAATACTCCCATCAAAATTAACTGGATGCAAAGAATTATAATATGTATAATTAATATTTTTAATTAATATGAGAGGAATTGATGAGCGGTATTTGTCAGTAATTTCAGCACACCAGTAAACCGAATCGTTTCTGACTTTTATATCTTTTACATCAACATTTTTCCCATTCATTAAGATTATTTCTGCACTTCTATCTTTAAAAGTAGAATTTATTTTGGAATAGTAATCAGTACCGGAATTAAAATCTTTGACAACATATTGGTTACTGCAACCGGTGTAGATTATGAAGATAATGAGATAAAGTGGGAATAGATGTATTGTAAAAAATTTTTGTTTCATGATCTCCCCGCTAAAGTTTTACTTATCAGATACCCGTTTTTTTTTGAAAACTATCTAAATCTATATTAAATAAAGTTTAAGTTCAAGAGCAAGTTCAAGAAATATTAAGTTTCAAGTGTAAGTTCTTAAGAGAATAGTTCTTACTCATATTTCTACGGCATCTCTTTGCTATACGTCAATATTATTACATGGACAAATTTTTCGCTTTTTTCCCCTGAATAAAAATTGCAATTTCTCCATAAAGATTTGGTTATAGATATAACCAGATTCAGGCTACTAACTCTTCTATTATTTTGGTATCAATTATTATAACTATGGAATGAGGGACTAAATTATAAAAAAACTAACTTTAACCGGCATCGTTTTGCTTTATTGTAATATACTTGCCAACGAGATTAGTTTTACCGGTCAAATATTTGATAAATCAACCGGGAGAGGCATTAGCTACGCAATTATTCAACTCCAAAACACTTCAAAAGGTACAACTGCAAATTCAGAAGGCTATTTCGAAATCACACTCCCCTACGGCAAAAATATTTTAATTGCCTCAAGTATCGGTTATAATTCGGATACACTTTGTATAGACTCTGTTAAACATAATTTGAGCTCAAATATTTATTTGAATAGATCATCAAATAGACATGATATTTCAGAACAAACGAAGAATTCTTCTGCTTATGAAATAGTCAATCAGGCCATCTTAGAGAAAGTGAAAATGTCTGCCGGACTTAAAAATTATAACTTCAATGCGTACACAAGATGCGATATCCTAGAAAACAACGATGTAGGATTGGGAACAGGTTCAATAAATATTGATCCAGGTATTGTCAAAAAATCATTTAACCTTATATCTAATATATGGTTAACAAAACCGATGAAAATTAACGGGATTGACGAATTTATTAGTAAAGGCTATTATAAAAAATCTTCTTCCTACAGAGAAGTTGTTGAAGAGCAAAATTCATATTCCAGTCTTCCGCCTTCATTAAAGGCTTTATTAGGAACAAGAAGAATTCAAAACTTATGCAATGATGAACTATTATTTTTTAATAGGCCGTTTCCTGGTCCGGTATCTTCATATGCGCTTAGTTACTATAGATATTCATTCGAAGATACATTAATGATGGATCGTGAAAGAATATTTAAATTACATTTTGAACCGGTTGATAATAATGATCCTGGACTCACCGGTGATTTATATATAACCGTTAATTCCAGACGCATATCTAAAAATTGTGGCAAGTCTTAACCAGGCTGCAAATAGCGGAAACACATTTGATAATGTATCTTTAATTCAGCAATATATTTTATTTAAGAATCTTTACTATCTGCCTGTTGATTATCGGATATTTGCTAATTCCAATTATATTGGAATTGTTAAGACCCGTTATGAGTACAGTTCTTTGATCGAAAGATATATTATAAATGAAGATATACCGGATAATAATTTCAGTGATGAAACACTTTCAATATTATCTAAAAATGAAAATAACGATTCTGTCTCTTGGGCAGATCAGCGGGCAATCCCTTTTACTCCCGAAGAAGCTGTTGCATATGAAAAAATTGATAGCATAAGATCACTTCCTAAAACCTTTTTTTATAAGGCATCTAAAGTTATATCTCCCCGATACAGGTTAAATGATCACTTCTCAGTTAGCGGTCCTTTAGGATTATACCAGTTTAATCATGTAGAAGGGCACACTTTAAGCTTTACAGCCTCTGGAAATAATCTTTTCGGTGATGGAGTAGATGCAAAAATAAATTTATCAAATGGTTTCTCGGATAAAAGATTTAAGGAAAGCCTTTCAACTATTTTTAATATTTACGGTGAAAGAGGAATAAAATTTTCCATTAACGCATATAATAAGCTTAATGTTTTATTCTCTTCCTCTGATAGATATAACTCATTTACTACGACTATATTTTCACTCCTTTCTAGTCATGATTTCAGAGACTATTATTATACGAAAGGATTTGATATCCGTTCTGATGTGGAATTATCTCACTTTGTCAATGTTTATGCAGCCTACTCTAATCATGTAGATCATTCAGCCGAAACAAATACAACCTTTTCTCTTCTGGGGAATAGTCACCGGAATTTTAACAACAATAATTTCTCATATATTGATTCGGTAAATGCACCGATATATGATGCACGTTTGAATACAATTGGTTTGGGTATTAATTTCGATTTTCGTGATGATGTGTTAGAGAATAACCTTATTAGGAAGGTTTCGGATGGTCATACATTTGTTAATTTTGGAGCAGGATTATTAATCAGCAGTCCGAAATATCTTGGAAGTGATATAGGTTTTATATCCTACAATGCAAATGTACTCGGAGAAATAAATACTTTTGGTACTTCAAGTCTCGGTTTTGCAATTAATGGAGTATATTCTAACGGTCCCGTTCCAATCCAAATGCAATATGCACTTCCCGGCAATATAAACGCTACCGGTAGAAACTTTACTTTTAGAACATTAGGTGTCGGCAAAATGTTCGGAGACCAGGTATTAACCTTGGCACTTGAATACAATTTCAGAAAAGAAATTTATAGATTTGTTCCAATCTCATTTCTCAGGAATGTGAGTATGGTTTCATTCTTCAACTCTGCATGGAAAAATATGTCCTATAAATCAGCTGCAATCATGCCGGTTGAGTTTTCGTTGTTAACTAAACCATTATTAGAGACCGGCTTTAGTATCGGGTATTCTTCACTGCCAATAAGCATTGAATTTGCCTGGAGATTGACCCATATAGATAGAGGTAGTTTCAGGATAGGTGTGAATACGCAGATTCTTTAGCTTTTTTTCAAGTCAAAAGGTGAGAAATAAATCGAAATTCCAGACGCGGGATTATCTATTTTTTCATTGTAAGGTAATATTTTTATTCTCTTTTTCCAGCCTATTCTCTTTCTTCTAGTCTACAAATTCTTTCATAATTAACTTAATTCCCTGCATAGGTATAACAACCCAATCAGGTCTGTTATTCAATTCGTAACTTATTTCATATATAGATTTATCAATTAAAAAAACATTTAACAAAATACTTAATCCCTCTTTATCATCTGGTATAAAATCCGAACCCTTAACTGCCTCAAGGTATGAGTTTAAAAATGCACCTGTTATATAATAATACCATGGTTCAATCCATGGACGGATTATTTTAGTATCTTCAGGGCGTATTTTTGTCCTCTGAAAGAATACACTGTAAACTGCATAATGAAAGGAACGAACCATCCCTGCAACATCACGGAATGCCGGAAACTTTAACCGCCTTTCTCCTGGTGATCTAACTGGCTCCCCTTCAAAATCAATTATCATAAAATCATCCCCCGTACTTAACACCTGTCCTAGATGGTAATCTCCATGTATTCGAATCTTTTGCGCAGATATTTTTTTCTTCAAAATACTTTTACAGAATTTTAATATCTCATCTTCAAGGGCAAGGATTTTTTCAGCTTCCTTCTTCATTTTAGGAGGTAATGATTTTATGTTGTTCTGTAAAAATGCTAGTCCTCTCTTTACATTACTTTGGAATGTCTGGTATAATGATTTTTGATAAAGCATCGAAAAAGATTCAGGTTCAAATTCAGGAATCTTAGAAGAAGATAATGCCATATGCATCTCCCCTGTTCGTTTACCGAGCAGCATGGCTTTTTCAAAATATATCGCTCCGATTAAGCTCTGCAGAATTTCAGGTAAATTTTCAAATTTAACATTAAAAATGTCTTCTTGTCTCATATTGAAGTTTTGTACCTCCGCCTGCTGTGATACAACCCGTTCAAAATAACGCCCTACAGCGTCAAGAGTTAATGTCCATGCATCACCTTGATTTGGAGTAAACTTCTGTAAGAGTGTGAGTACGTGAGGTTCTGAACCTGGCTTTTGATATTCTAGACTCCCTGCAAATGGAGGTACATTTTCAAAACTCTTCGTTTCACTTAAAAAACGTATCATTTCCGGGTCTGGATTAACTCCTTCTTCTACATGACGGTAAAATTTCAAGAAGAAAGTTTGACCGTAAAGAACAGAGGAATTACTTTGCTCAGCTTTTAAAACACGCGAGGAAATAGGTAATTCAGTTCCGTTTAATAGCTTATTGAAATTTTTACTTTTGTTTGATATGAGAGTGCCATGGTTACCCTTTATCTTTTTCTTTTTTAATACCATTTGCAAGAATTGATTTCTGACATCCTCTCCATATATTGCATCATACAAAAATCCGTTTTCCTCACCGATATTTACACGTGCGATTATACTCTGAGGTGCATCTTTAATAGTTTTTCCCCCTCTGGCTTCTGGTGTATAGGCGATTGTCAGAATATAATTTTCAGGAGAACCGGTAACATAGTTTGCTTCAATTATTAAAAGTGAAGCAAAATCACCATTAACTGGAATTAAAATATTCTCTCTAATTAGAATATTTTTTAACTGCCTGGCCTTCCCTCCATACCACCGGCAGGTTTTTATATACTTTGGTAATATTTTTTTTTCTAAATAGATTTTTGTATCCCCTTCAAGGATCTCCCTCCATTGTTTTTTTACATTTATTTCGGGTAGAGCGCTATCATCAATTTCTTCTGTATAGTCTTTCTCTTTTTCAAGCTGGAACCAATAATGTCCATATGCTCCCAAAGTTATTATATACGGGGTCTCCTCGATTACCGGGAAAATATTCTGGCTGAATATCTCCTGCGGTACATATCTTTTAAAGTCTGACAAATTTAATTTAACTACCTGCGCAAAACGAGATAAATTTATAACAATAAGAATTAACTCTTCATCATATTGGCGCACAAAAGTCAATACTTTAGGATTATCTGATTGTAAAAATCGGAGTGAACCTCTGCTTAAAGATATAAACTGTTTTCTCATGGCTATTAATCTCTTCATCCACCAGAGCATTGATGATAAATTCTGCTCCTGTATTTCAATATTAATGGATTGATAAAGATATTCCGAATCTATAATAACCGGAAGGTATAGCTTTTGAGGATTAGCATTTGAAAAGCCTGCGTTTCTGTCGGCACTCCATTGCATCGGGGTTCGCACCCCATTTCTATCTCCCAGATAGTAGTTATCCCCCATCCCGATCTCATCTCCATAATATATTACAGGTGTTCCCGGCAAAGAAAATAAAAGAATATTTACAAGTTCAATTTTTCTTCTGTTATTATCGAGTAATGGTGCTAAACGGCGTCTAATACCAAGGTTTATTCTTGCCCTCGGATCTTGAGCAAAGATCCTGTACATGTAATCCCGTTCTTCATCCGTAACCATCTCAAGAGTCAGTTCATCATGATTTCTTAAAAACATAACCCACTGGCAATTAGGAGGGATTTCAGGAGTCTGTTCAAGAATATTAATAACCGGGAAACGATCTTCCATTCTTTGAGCCATAAACAATCGCGGCATCACCGGGAAATGAAATGCCATATGACATTCATCCCCTTCCCCAAAGTATTCAACTGCATCCTCCGGCCATTGATTTGCTTCTGCCAAAAGCATTTTATTCTTGAAATTTTTCTCTACATGTTTTCTGAGTTTCTTTAGAAATTCATGTGTTTCTTTTAGGTTCTCACAATTAGTCCCTTCCCGTTCATAAAGATATGGTATAGCATCAAGCCGCATTCCATCTACTCCCATTTCAAACCAGTAATCCATTACTTTAAATATTTCCTCCTGAACTTTTGGATTATCATAATTCAAATCAGGCTGAAAGGAATAAAATCGGTGCCAGTAATAAGCTTCTGCTGCAGCATCCCATGTCCAGTTTGAAGTTTCAAAATCTTTAAATATTATTCTCGATTCATTGTACTTGTTAGTATTATCACTCCATACATAAAAATCCCTCCATGTGCTCCCGGCTTTTGCTTTCCTGGCTTTCTGAAACCATTTATGCTGATCAGACGTATGGTTTATTACCAGTTCGGTAATAATTCTTATTCCCCTATTATGAGCCTCTTTTAAAAGCTTTTTGAAATCTCTAAGTGTGCCGTAATCAGGATGTATATCAAAATAATCTGAAATGTCATAACCGTCATCTCGTAAAGGAGAAGGATAAAAAGGCAAAAGCCATAAAGCGGTAATACCAAGATTTTCAAGATAATCTAATTTCTGGATTAAACCGTTTATATCACCAATTCCATCGTTATTACTATCATAAAAAGATTTAATATGAATTTCATATATTACAGCATCTTTATACCATAGTGGATCATTTGAAAGTTTTGAAATTTCAGGGCTCATAAATTCTCCATTTTTTACAGAAAATAATCAAAATCATTTTCTCGTTTTAATCTTCTGTATATCTTAAAAATATTTGCTGGTAATTTACCGGGATCAAGCTCCACATAATTTTCACTCCCCTGCCACATCAGTTTTTCATCACTTAATAATTCATGAACGAGATACGATTGTTTTTCCGGGATATCAAGCCTTTCAATTGGAATTTTTATTGAACCAGACTGTTTATGAAAGAAATTAAGGTTAACAATTATTATTAAAATATTTGATAAATCTTCCGCTATTTTTCCATAGCAAAGTAAATAACGGTTATCGGAATCATAGAACTCAACATTAAATGTAGTCTGAAGAGCAATATTATCTTTGCGGATTTTATTAATTTTAGCAACTATATCTTTTATATTTCCGGGTTTATTTCTGTCCCATTTTTTAATTTCATATTTCTCGGAATTGAAGTACTCTTCTTTCTCTTCAATTGCAGTATTATTTAGAAGTTCGTAAGAAGGACCGTAAATTCCGTAATTAGACGAAAGTGTAGCGGCTAAAATTAAACGCGATATAAATGCCGCTCTTCCGCCGTACTGGAGATTTTCCGGAAGTATATCGGGAGTATTTGTCCAAAAATTCGGACGGTAAAATTCCCGCGCTTCTCGTTTAGTGAGCTCCTTTAAATATTCAACAAATTCATCCTTTGTATTTCTCCATGTGAAATATGTATAAGATTGTGTAAATCCGACTTTAGCCAGTCTATACATTACTTTAGGTCTTGTAAACGCTTCGGCAAGGAAGATTATTTCAGGATGCTCCTTCTTTATTTCTCTAATCAGCCATTCCCAGAAAGGAAAAGGTTTAGTATGAGGATTGTCAACACGAAAAATCCTCACACCTTTATCAATCCAAAAACTTATTATACTCTTTAACTCTTTCCATAATTCTTTCCAGTTGTCACTTTCAAAATTTATAGGAAGAACATCCTGATATTTTTTAGGAGGATTTTCTGCATATTGTACTGTACCATCAGGCCGCCAGCGGAACCATTCCGGATGCTCTTTTACATATGGATGATCAGGTGAACATTGATAGGCAATATCAAGCGCAATTTCAATTCCTAAATCGTCTGCCTTTTTGATTAAATTCTGGAAATCTTCCATAGTTCCAAGCTCCGGATGAATAGATTTATGTCCTCCCTCTTTAGAGCCAATTGCCCATGGACTTCCGGGATCTTCAGGGCATGCAGTAGTAGAATTGTTTTTCCCTTTTCTATTTGTTATTCCGATTGGATGGATAGGCGGAAAATATAAAACGTTAAATCCCATTTCAGAGATCTCGGGAAGAAGATTTTCAACATCTTTAAATGTTCCATGCTTACCCTGAACACCAGCAGATCGTGGAAAAAGCTCATACCATGAGCTGAACAATGCACGCGGTCTTTCAACCCAGACTTCATATTCATCCGGAAAAACGGTTGCTAAACTTCTATCTGAGTATATATTCATCAACAAATTAAGCTGTTCATCGAAAGCCGCATTTATATCCCCTTTCCGGAATTTTTCTGAATATGCCCTCAATTTTTTCTGATCATCTTTATCTGCATTCTTGGCATTCTTGTCAATCAAATCAGCTCCGATTAAAAGTTCCACACTTACATTTTGATTAGCATCTAGACGTTTCCTTAGATCTTTCTGCCACGTAGTAAAATGATCAACCCATCCTCTTAATGTATAGTTGTATGAGCCGATATCTTCAACAGAAAAAACTCCTTCCCAGCGATCATTATCAATATAAATCATAGGTGCTGACTTCCAGCTCTTCTCACTGGTGTGACGGAATAGTACTTCTGCTGCAATAGTATCATGACCGTCAGTTATAATATTTGCTGATACAATAACTTTTTCCCCCTTTACTCTTTTAACCGGATAAGTTCCGCAGTTAACATTTGGTCTTACATTCTCAATAACAATTCTCTGTCTTCCATCTTTATTCATAATTACCTTCTTATTCGAAAAGACACACAATTTTGGTTAACTTGTTCAACTATAAAATAATAACTGAACGAACCCCTGTTAATTCTCTTAAATAAACATTATTTATGAAGATGTATTATTCACTCTGAATAACATTTTATCTTAAAAAAAAATTTCAAACTGCCATATGATTTAAATCAAATTAAATGATTTTTTTTCATATAACCCTCTATAGTAAGACGGATCAAACTTATTTACTGTTATGAACCCTATTAACCAAATTTAATCTATTATAGCCTATTTAATATTTAACAGTCTTTTTATATCTTTCACTTTTAATTAGAAAATTTTATAGAATGATAAATCCGTTGACAATTTATTCTTAAATATTCAAATAATTTTATTGCACTTTACCGTCCGGTAATACCTATTTAATTTTAACAGCCCTCTAACAGCCATTAAACAGCCGTCAACTCCAGATCACTACCATATCTAATCCTCCACTCAAGGGTAATAAAACGATCAAAACTCTCTATCATTTGTACATGGTCAGTAAAAGAAAGAGTGAACAGCACTAAAAGTACCGGTAACACATTTTTTTTCATTTAAAAAGAAATTGAATTCCAGCTGGCCATCCGATTTTCTATTTGTTTATCTTTTACAGAAATTGAACATTTAATTAATACCAAACTCCATAAGCCAAGAATTATTAATACAATAAACACTGAGAAGTATATATTGACTTTATACCTTCTTGCTGTATTCAAATTATTTAAATCCAACTTGATTTCCTAAAAACTATTAGAGTGTTGCTCTAGTATTAAAAACACTTGATAAAGAAGACATTACTACTGCTAAAAGTCCTGCCGCAACCAATTCTTTTGATCCATGCACCAATACCAAAAAGCCAAAATAGGTACTCCAAATAAATCCCCGTCTTGTAATCAGGTTCTCTTATTGGTTTAAACATATCAAAAAATTCTGAAGGTAACTTCATTTCCGGGCCGCTGAATCCCCCTACTTTATTTAATCCGATAATTGTCAATGTTAATGCCCTATAATTAAAATTATGGACTGGAAGATATGTGTTTTAACAATCGATGCTGCACCCCCGATTACACTATATAATCCCGTAATTAGGACAATTATAATTGCAGATGTATAAATACTAAAACCAAAATTTTTATTAAATTAGAGTAAATGATTTTATAGAAAATAATTATTAGAATAATGCTCCTGATTGAAGAAAGCCTTCATATTGATATTATAATTTTGGTGGAATCTAATTAATGAAGACTTTTCTGGGATTTATTTTCATTATTTGCTTCTCAAGCACTACTATGTTCCCTCAAAATAAATACTCTGCATTCGGTGCTCCGGCAATAAAAATTACTTCATTATCAGGCCACACTGCGTTAGTCATTGGTGGAAAATTCGGATTTGTAATTAATGAGAATATTGTTATAGGAGGAGGCTTCTATGGACTTATTAGCAATGTACATACAGACTATATTGATATTCCATCGGGACAAAATGTCATGATAAATTTAAATTACGGCGGATTAGAATTGGAATATATATTTTTCTCCCGTTTCCTAATACATGGTTCTATCGAATTACTTTTAGCCGGAGGAGGTGTATATTTCGATATATCGGATAAGTCAGTACCTCATAATAATTATTCAAAGGTGAATTTTTTAGTATATGAACCGTCATTGAATATTGAATACAACACATTAAGCTGGCTGCGTATTGATTTAAACCTTTCTTACCGCATAATTACAAGTTATGAGCTGGAAAATTACGGAGTCAGTCAGAAGGATCTAAATGGATTAACTGCAGGTTTGATATTTAAATTTGGAAGTTATTAACGCAAGTTACGCAAAAACTGGTATTTGAAAGATGACATCTTTATTTTTTTGAAAAGTAAGGCTTTATGTGTATTTACATTTTGATAAAAATTAAAAATGATTTTTATTTTTAAAGATGTCATCTTTACAACTGCGTAACTATAATTATTAATTTTATGCCCGTTATAAAATGAATTATATTTCTAAATATTTAACAATTCTTTTCTTGTTCTTATTCATAATTTCTATATCAAAAATCAATTCGGCTCAAACTGCGGATAATAAGTCTGATTCAACAAATATGGGGGATACTTCTTTTAAAAAGATTCAGCCTGATAAATTTACTTATGCTGGTCAAAGAAGATATACCCTTAACGGTGAACTGCCTAATATTAACACCGAAATTAAACCTGTTACTACTTTAGTTATCGGGGGTATTTTCTTAACTGCAGCAGTGTGGCTTCATATCCATCAACAGAATGCCTGGTGGAGCGGCGATAGAAGAAACTTCCATTTCCAGGAAGATTGGGTTTCTGCTATGCAAGTTGATAAAGCCGGTCACGCTTTCGGCGGATATATGGCTGCGTATACTATGAGCGAAGGATTAATTGCAGCAGGTTTTTCTTGGGATGATGCAACATTATGGGGAAGTATTTTCGGAATCGCATATCAAACTTATGTAGAAACAGAAGACGGCTTTGCTAAACAATGGGGGTTCTCCCCTTCAGATTGGTATTTTGATACTATTGGACCTATTTTCTTCCTGTCGCAGCATTATGTACCGGCACTCCAGAATATAACTCCAAAATGGCAGTTCGTCCCATCTGAATGGACCGGCAAACCTGTGATACTCAGGCCCAGAACCTTTATTGATGATTATAATAGTTCCACTTTCTGGTGGTCATTAAACGTCTATAATATTCTTCCCGATAATATAAAAAAATACTGGATACCCTGGTTAAATATTGCTGTTGGTTATGGTGTTGATGCAATTGATGCAAATCCCGATCCTAACGGTCCGCCAGATCAATATTCTCAAAGAAGGTTTATCATTGGTCTAGATTATAATCTTATAAGACTACTCCCCGATGGAGGTTGGTTCTGGAATTGGGCAAGACAGACTTTAAACTTCATTAAATTACCGGCACCCGCGATTGAGTTCTCTCCTTCAGGAACAAGTTTTAAATTATTGTATCCCTTAAGAATAAATATCGGTTCAATTCAATTCTAAATATATTACAGAAATATTATATAGGCAGTAATTTATAATGCACTCTCTCCTACTTCTTCAGTTCGTACCCTTATAACTTCTTCTACGGGATATATAAATATTTTACCGTCTCCAACTTCACCTGTTTTAGAATTGTTTACGATAATTGAAATTGCTGACTCAAGTTTATTGTCTGGACATACTAATTCAATCTTTAATTTCGGCACAAATTCAATTTTATATTCACTACCTCTATAAATTTCCGTATGCCCCTTTTGTCTTCCATAACCTCTTATTTCCGATACAGTAAGGCCGTTAAATCCGGCTTCCTGCAGTGCATGATGTACTCCATCAAGTTTATGCGGGCGTATTATTGCTTCTATTTTTTTCATAAAAAACCTCTTAATTGTTTTAGTACATCAATATAAATTATTTTTTTCTTACTGCAAATTTTAATCCTGTCCACGTATTGTCTATTGAACAGACTTTATAATCAACCAGCCCGGCGGCAAGTCCTGCATTTCTAACTATTGTTTGTGATAAATCTGAATCTGTTTGTGAAGATTTTTTAGGATATACTATCCATAGTCCTCCTTTTCCTGTATTTTGATTTATCTGAATCAGCTTTTTTTCCAATTGCTTGACCGAACTTACAAACCAGATAATTAAATCGGGATTATTCATTTTTTTTTGAACGTTAATTCCTTCAGGCAATTTTCCAATTATCTGATGGAAATTATCCGGTGAATCAATAACAGCCAATTTCATATTATTTTTTATTCCTAACTTCTTAATTAAAGATACCCCTTCATACCCGGCAAAAACAGAATCCGGAATTACAGGATTATCCATTATTTTATTAAGAGATAAATCTATTGTTTTATCAATATCATCCCAGCTGGCATAATAAGCATCTGGAAGAATATTTTTTAATTTAGAGAGCTTTTCCCGCTCTCCATTAGTATATATAATGGGAATATTTCTGGTAGACTTATTTTTACGAAGGAAAATACCAAGGTCTCTCCCCTGTGACGGAAGTCTGGATAAATCAATTATGAATATATCCGGATATTGAGGTACAGTCCCTTTCAACTCACCAGGAGAAAACGGGGTTGTATTTATTTCATATTTCTCTTTATTTAATAATAACGCGAGTTCTTTTGCCTCCGCCTGGTTCCAATGAATCAATCTTATATATATCTTGATCATTGATAAATTTGAATCGTAATTATGGAAGGAAGTAGCGCGTGCGGGATTCGAACCCGCGATCTCCGCCTTGAGAGGGCGATGTCCTAAGCCACTAGACGAACGCGCCTATATAAAAAATCAAAACTAAAATTAACGATATCTCATTTCAAGGTCAATCATAAAAGTATAATATGAATTTAAGTGGGTTTCTAAATGATTCCTTTTGATTTTAACCAGTTACTGATAACAAAAATAACTTTACTATCTCAAAATTCAAAGAAAAACAGAAGAATATTAATATCTGAATATTCAGCCACTTATGAATCTATCTCTTAGAAAGTTTATTTACCATTTGAAATTTTCAATAACTACGGTTGAAAATCCTTGAAATCATTTGTGTAACTTTGAAACTTGAAAATTTCGTAGCTAATTAGTTCAGTCTCATAAAATCCTTACGAAATAGCGTAGGTTTTAGCACGTTTTTTTGCATTTAAGCCCCCTTTTTTCATTAAGCCGATATTTATCCCTTTCCTTTGAGAAATCCCCCATTAAATCAATTTATTTCAAAATGCAAGGCTGAATATTTATTGTCCCAATTTGAGAAAAACGCCTCTCAACCTCCCATTTTTAAAGATAAAAATTTCCAGTCATATCTAACTATGCCTCATCCTTAGTTTGTCTAAAAATAGGTAGTTGAGAGGCTGATTTTAAAGAAAAAATCAAAAATTAAAAGACTAGTAGGGACTTAATATATATAAATATTTCATAAAACATCTACAACATTATAACATCAAGTCCAAAATAGATTTCCACTGATAAGAAATGTACAAAAAAGATAAGAAAAATTAGAATTGACTGACCATTATGGTGAATAAATAACTAATAAATTTTAATTGTTAATTATTCATTGTAAATTCTTACTGGTTGTCCTGTAGGGATTCGAACCCCAACTAAAGGCTCCAGAGACCTCTGTGCTACCGTTACACCACAGGACAATTATTTATTCACAATTCATTTTAATAGTAAATCATACAAGATTTGGTTTGAAAAGATAATAAGAATTCTTTTAATTTTCCATTTTCAAAATAAAATCTAAATTTTCAGATTCATTGTGATCATCTTACCGCAGTTAATAAATCCCTATAATAATATGAGGATAGATAAAAAGATAGGATTTTATTACTTTATCTCAACAGTGGCTGCTAGACTTCTGCTCTCAAGTGCTTCTCAATAATATTAAGTCGGTTTTGAGCTCTCCTCAATGCATTCTCAGCTCTGTCTAAATCTGTTCCTTCTTCCCTTCTTTCCAATCTTTCTTTTGCTCTTTGTTTCGCACTTTTTGCCCGCTCGACATCTATGTTTTCAGTAAGTTCAAGAGAATCAGCTAAAATCAGTACATTGTTATTTAGTACTTCTATTGTGCCTCCCCCTGTTGCATAAAATGCAGACTTATTATCCGGAGTTACAACCTTAATCATTCCGACTTCTAATATACTAATAAGTGGGGCATGATTTTTTAATACCTGGAATCTCCCTTTTACTCCTGGAACAGTTACCGAGATAATTTCTCCTTTAAAAGCAGCTTTATCAGGTGTTATAATTTCTAAATTTAATTCAGCCATAAAATTCAATATAATTAAGATAACTCAAATCTGACATTACTTCATATTCTTTGCTTTTTCAATTGCTTCTTCAATAGTACCTACATACATAAAAGCTGATTCAGGCAAATCATCATGCTTACCTTCAATTATTTCTTTAAATCCTCTGATTGTATTTTCGAGTTTAACATACTTCCCTTTATATCCTGTAAACTGTTCGGCAACAAAAAATGGTTGACTAAAAAACCGTTGGATTCGTCTTGCTCTTCTAACTACTGTTTTATCCTCATCGGAGAGCTCATCCATACCTAAAATATTAATTATATCCTGAAGATCCTTATATTGCTGAAGAATTTCTTTACAGTTTTTTGCAACATCATAATGTTCATCTCCCAGAATACCCGGCTGCAAAATTCTTGAAGTTGATTCTAGAGGATCGACAGCAGGATAAATGCCAAGTTCTGAAATTTGCCTGCTTAAAACGGTTGTAGCATCAAGATGTGCGAAGACAGCTGCCGGAGCAGGATCCGTCAAATCGTCTGCAGGTACGTAAATAGCCTGTACTGAAGTAATTGAACCTTTATCTGTGGATGTAATACGTTCCTGCAATGCACCCATTTCCGTAGCAAGGTTGGGCTGATAACCAACTGCCGAAGGCATACGCCCTAAAAGAGCACTTACTTCAGAACCGGCTTGAGTAAACCGGAAAATATTGTCAATAAATAAAAGAACATCTCTTCCTTCATCATCTCTAAAATATTCAGCAACTGTTAAACCTGTTAACCCTACACGCAACCTCGCTCCGGGCGGTTCATTCATCTGCCCAAAAACTAGTGCAGTCTTTTCTAATACACCCGATTCTTTCATTTCCAGCCACAAATCATTTCCTTCACGGGTTCTTTCACCTACACCTGCAAAAACTGAATATCCCCCATGCTCTTGAGCTATATTATGAATTAATTCCTGGATGATAACCGTTTTACCGACTCCCGCACCTCCGAAAAGTCCCGTTTTTCCCCCTTTTGAATACGGCTCAATTAGATCTATAACTTTTATACCTGTTTCAAACATCTCACTTTTTGTAGAAAGGTTTTTGAATTTAGGAGATGGTCTGTGAATAGGATAAGTCTTTTCTGCTTTTATTTCACCCAGACCGTCAATAGCCTGCCCGGTAACATTTAATAATCTTCCTAATGTCGAGGGACCTACCGGAACTGAAATTGGTTTACCCATATCGTAGCATTCCATTCCTCTTACGAGACCATCGGTTGAATCCATTGCTACTGTTCTTACCCTGTCTTCACCTAAATGCTGTTCGACTTCTGCAATTAAATTCTCTTCAACTCCTTCGGTATTTGTACGCGGAATTCTAATCGCATTATAAATTTTCGGCAGATGTCCTTCTTCAAATTCAATATCAATTACCGGCCCGATTACTTGAATAATTTTACCTTTTGCTTCACTATGTTCTTCAGCCATTTTGTCCCTTTTTAATAATAAATCAAAAACTAAATTAAGTATTAGAGGGCTTTTTTACAAACCCGATACTATCCCTTTGAGGGATAGTATCGGTCTCCTAGACAAATACGGAAAGGAATAATTTATTTAAATATTACTTCAGAAGCATCATCTTCTTGATTGCAGTGAAGTTACCTGCTTCTATTTTATAGAAGTAAATACCGCTTGACAACTGTTTGTTATTCGTATTTTGAGCATTAAAAGTAATTTTATAACTGCCTGCAGCTTCTTCCCTATTAACTAAGGTCGAAACTTCATTTCCTAAAATATCATACAGTTTAATCATGACTTTACTATCTACAGGTAAATCATAGCTAATAACTGTAGATGGATTAAACGGATTTGGATAGTTTTGTGCAAGGCTGAATGTTTTTGGAACCATTGAAGTAGCTTGTACAACATTGGAATATTTATAGGAACCATTGAAATCAATTTGTTTCAATCTATAATAAAATACACCGCCGTTTGTGACCTTATCGGAATATGAATAGCTGTTTTCTTTTACATCACTCCCCTGTCCTTTTATAAAAGCAATTTTAGCAAAACTTTTGCCGTCAATGCTTCTTTGTACCTCAAACCCGGAGTTGTTGGTTTCTGTTGCGGTTTTCCAGGATAGAACTACCGCTCCTTGAGATACTTCCGCTGAAAATGATGTTAATTCTACCGGAACGACCGGAACTGGCATAAAGTCTGTGATATATCTTGGCAGAATTTGATAACCTCCTGTACCGGTTGTTGTATACTGCGAACCTATACCAGTTAAATCAACAGGCCATGTTGGTTCAGGTGATTCAAATAATTTCATATCTGCATCAAGATAAGCAACTACTGTATCAGTGCCATCTGTCAGGTACAATGTTGAACTACCTGTTGTTGACCAGGTGCCGCTTGCCAACGATAATCCTTTAATTTCAATCAAGTGTGATTCATAATCTTCACCCATTGTATTAAAGTCTGAAATAGTAGTTACTTCAGGTTTAGGTAATACAGCATTGCTATCCAGTACAACAACACTTGTATCTGTTAAAGGTTGAATTTCAAGTAGTCCGTTAAATGGTGCAATCTTTCCAGTTACCATTATACTATCACCTAATTTCAAAGCAGGACTCAGTAAACCGGATTTGAATGTTACTATTCCGCCTGTACCATCCCAGATATAATAGGATCTATTACTTGTCTGGAAATTAGGTGAAATTGTAACACCTGTAATCATGACTGTATCATTTTCCATTTTTCTTGCTGAATCAATAGGAAGAACTTTCGACATAAAATCTGTAATAAATCTAGGTAATAACTGATAACCGCCTACACCACTCGCTGCATATTGAGATTCAATTCCAATTAAATCAACTGGGAATTTAGGTACCGGATAATTAAAAAGTTTCATGTCGGAATCGAGATAGACATTTACTGTATCTTTACCATCAGTTAAGTAAATCGATTTACTTCCTGATGTTGGCCATGTACTACCACTAAGCAGCCATAAATTTTTAATTTCAACTAAATGTGATTCATAATCTTCGCCATTTGTGTTAAAGTCGGAAATACTTACTACTTCAGGTTTGGGTAACTCAGCTCCGCTTCCCAAAACAACAATATCGGTATCACCTGCAGGCAGAATTTCAAGTAATCCGTTAAAAGGACCGATTTTGCCTGTAACCATTACCCTGTCACCTAATTTGAGATCAGGGCTGGCTGTACCAGATTTGAATGTTACTATTCCGCCTGTTCCATCCCATATATAGTAAGATCTGTTGCTCGTCTGAAAGTTTGGAGAAATTGCAACTCCAATTACTGTGACAGTACTATCTACTGCATTTCTTGCAGAATCAATGGAAATTGTCGGAGATAATGTCTTCCCCATTATCTGTGCATATTGAGTGATCAAATATTTTGAGTTTGAAGAAGATCCATCATACCATGGATAAATCCTGAAATAAAGAGTATCACCCTCATTAACCTGTACACTTATATGATAACCAAAATGCTGGACAGAATCCCTGTAAGGCAGAACACCAGTACTTGAAGAATTGAGCATAGTTTTGTTTGCAAATGAAGGATCGGTGGAATAATATAAGTTAGTTCTGATATGATCTGTTGTTCCGCTGGCACCAAGATATATAGAGATAGAATCGGCTATAAACAAATTTCCCATATCCGGTGCTAAAGCGAATTGAATCCACCTGTTATCATTTTGTTTTGTCTCATCTCCCCAGTTAATTTTTGCACCGTTAATATAAGGCGCCCAGCGTATTGCATTTGTCACACCGGAAATAGGACTGTTCGGAATAGATTTTGTGTCAATTATAGCTATTGTGTCAGTATTTTTAACTGTCTGACCGGTCACGCTTCCTACAACTGTTGTAGGTGACAAAGAATCAGCTCCAATAAGATTCCATGTTACCGATGCATCAGTTTGCCCGAACGTTAATGTTGAACAAACTCCTAACATTAAAAAGAAGAACAAAGAAGACTGTACTAACCTTTTTTTCATAAGTTTCTCCTAATTTTTAATTGAAAAATCGTCACAATTATTAATTATATAAGTCTACAACTTACATAATTGATAATTGATGACCTTTTTTATTTAAGTTTTCTTAGTTGAAGCAAATTCATGTTTACTAAATTGCAATATAGAAAAACTCATAATGTTATGCTATTTACCGGTTAAGTAAAATAAACTTTTTTTTATAAAAACCTCCCAAGGTTTTCCTAAACCTTGGAGGTTTATTAAGTTTTATTTCAAAAGCACAAGTTTTTTTGTAGAATAAAATCCTGGAGTTTTAAGTATATAGACATAAACTCCGCTTGCAAGATCACTGCCGTCTACTTGCACATCAGTAATTCCAGCCGGAACTTCTCCTTTTAATAATGTTTTCACTTTTCTTCCAAGCATATCATAAAGTGACAGATCAATACTCTCTCTTTTAATTATCTCGAATTGAATTGTTGTAACAGGATTAAATGGATTGGGATAATTCTGAAACAAAACATAACTCATATTTTTATCGTTCTTACTATTAACAACTCCGGTCGGTACTGTAAAAGCAGTTTTCCCTCCAGCATCATTATATCTCGCTTTGAAATCCTGTAAATATAAATTTGCAATTAATGAGTCGTCAAATATTAAAGTATTCTCATCATTATCGTTTTCTGCGGCGGAAGACCAATTATGAGATCCGGTAATTACCTCCGGACTGCTTTCAGGATTCAACGCATCTATAATTGCATATTTATCATGAAGAGTAGGAGAAGGATTTTTTAATGCTTCGGAAAAATTCTGTAGTGTGTTGAATTCACTTCCGCTGGCATCGAAATCATGTATAACGCTTCTTATATCTGTGGTCCCGGAGTTATATTTATTGAACAAAGCATTTTCAATGTCATTTCTGGTAAAAACATAAAGAGCCATATAAACTGATTGATCAGCCGAATTTATTGCATTTATTATATGGCTTGTCGTACCATCCGAAGGGCTGAAATAAACTTGTACTTCTCTTCCTCTTATATTAAATGAATGTTGGGTATTGTCACTTTTATTGCTTCCGAATTTTGCCTTAGAAGGATCAGGCTCATCAGTGCTGCTTCCCCACATTTCTTCAAATTCAGATTCATAAGCTTTGGTAATTGCAGGATCATTTATTTCTACTACATTATTTTTCCATCCGAGTTCTGTATTTGTTATATTCCATGAACCTGTCCAGAGCCAGTCGTTAACTGCAATCGTATCCCTGGCATCAAAAACGAAGAACTTATTATGCATTATTCCAGGAAGTGTTGACGGCCGTTTACTGATTTTTATACCGTTATTTAATAATGTCTGGATATTATCCTGAGTAGTACGGCTGTCATAAACCACTCTTATTTTTACCCCCCTATTTCTAGCAACAATCAAAGCATCTGCAACATCCGGCATCCCTGAAAAACTGTAGACTGCAAGATCAATCGAATAATTTGCATAATTTATTCTGTTAATTAATTTCTGCTGAAAATCTGTATTGCCGTGAGCCGAATTTCCTGGTATAGCAACTGATGTATCAATAGGGAAATTGAAATAGATATTTATTTTTCCTAAGGAAGGATTTGAAGAAGCTGTAGTTACTGAATTTAAAGCACTTGAACTTGTTCCTACTGAATTGGTGGAATAAACTTTGTAATAATAAGTTTTAACAGGCATTAACCCGGTAACTTTTATCTCATGCTCTGTTGTATCATTATCGATTTGTATCGAATCTAATTCAAGAGCTTTTGTTAAACCGAATTTTATTTTTGTATCACCGTTCCGGGCAGTCTTGTAATAAACCGTAAAAGATATAGTGTCAATATTTGCTGCCAGTACCGGACTTAAAATTAATGGTGCCCCGTCATCAACAATATCGGAAATATATCTTGGAAAAAGCTGATAACCGCTGTTATATGGAGACGAAAATTTATATTGACCAAGAACCCCGATGATATCGATCTTGCCTAATGGTATTGGAGAACCGACAATTGTTGTAACGTCTTTATCTATTCTAAGTCCTGAGGCTAATGTTCCGGAAGTATCGGCGATATCATAATTCTGCCCGCTGCTTCCACCTGTGAAATTTCCGCTTCCTGAAATCGAGACATTGTTAATCCTTATAAGTCTCCCTTCATAATCCTCCACTCCATTCCATTCCTGGTTTATAATATCAGATATTGTTATTATAACAGGCATAACTTGATGATTAGAAGATATCACTTCAACTTCGGAATTTGAATTAGGAACCATTTCCGCAAGTCCGTTATATTGAGTAAGCACTGCTGTAACAATAACTGAGTCTCCGATGTTGACTTTATTAGCAAAACTGCTGCCATAAACAGAAATTGCCCCCGTTTCGTCCTGTATTGTACCGGGCCCGGCATTTCCCAATTGATTTGATGAAGTCACTATACCGGTAATTGTAAAAACTTTCCCGGTATCAGCCGGAACTCCATTCGAATCATTTTGCTTGATATCTGCAATAGGTGTTATGGTTTGAGAATAAGAAAATGAACTTATTAATATTAAAACTAACAGAACTAATTTTTTAAAAATCATCGTAAATCTGTAGAAAGTATAAATCTTAAAATTCTATTATTCCCTGAATCAACAACATAAAGTATACGGTCAAAGAAAGCTACAGAATATGGTTGATTAAAGAGTTCAGACCCCCCGAATGACTGCAGCTCATCGCCTAAAGGAGTAAACTTAAATACACTATCTTTTTTAGCGTCCGCAATAAAAATATTATCGGCATCATCGATACAAGAACCTTCCGGCTGAGTAAATTTATTTGGGCTCATTAAAGCACCCCCATCAGATGGGGTCAATCTTGCAACATAGTCTGCAGATACAGGTGTAACAACATAAGTAAGCCACTGTGCTTTTAAGCTGTTGCTGCCGGTTAATGTTTCAATAAAATCTATATTTTTTCGATTAAAAGATGTAAGAGAGCTAATCTGGTTAGCTGAAACTAAACCGGAGCTGATGGGATCAATATTTGGAACTCTTCCTATCAAAGTATCTCCTTCTCCGCCGTTAATTAATTCCTTAGGGCTGAAATTTAATATTGAATTATCCGGATCAACAAAACTGGTATTAGCAGGGCCTGTCCTTGCTACATAAAATGTATTATTATAAAAAACAATGACTGCAGTATACCGTCTATCCGGATATTTAAGATCCATAGGACGGGGCAATAGTTTTGTTATCGGAGCATTGCCAATCTGATGTTCTGCTGCGAATAAGTTCAATTTGTAGACTGCGCCAAATGTTTGGGTTTGCCCATTTACAATTGTATCAAGTTCAGCGCATACAATTAGATTTAACTTGTAATCCTGTGCCAAAGCGACTGGTCTTCTTATTTGTCTCGTTCCTAAAATGTTCCCGTTTAAATTCATCATAACAATACGGTCATTATAGGTATCGGCTACATAAATAAATGGTTCTCTCCCTATAATCATACCCTGAGGTTTATTGAAACCGGTCCAGGGAGGATTCAATTGAACATATACGGTATCCCCTGTAATATTTGCATTACCTTTACTTGAAGTCAGCTGGCCGATGTCGAATTTATCACCGCAACCTGCAAGCAGTGGGAAAATTAAAATTACAAAAAGAAGCGGAAGAATAACTGAATGACTGAATAATTGAATGATTTTCTCATTCATCCGTTCATTCATGCAAGCATTCATCCATTCACGCTTATCACGTATCAGATTTATTTTTCGTTTAACTTCCAAAAGTTTATTATTATTTATAAATTTCTTCTTCATCAAAGACCTAAAATGATTGAAAATCTTTGTGCATTTCCCAATCTTATAAAATTAGAATATGAATAGTCTACGGCACAATAAGCAATTCTTATAGGAATATTTACTCCGAAACCAAATGAATAATTCTGTTCATCGACATTAAACTTATATCCGCCCCTTATATAGACTATATTTTTCCAACTATATTCAAATCCTGTAGCTACATTTTCTTTATTATCATTCGGATGATTTAGTTGAATTGATGTGGTTATTTTATTGTCTTCCGATTGATATGGTTCGAATGCAAAACCTATACGGAATATGGTTGGGGGTGAAAAAGATTGCCAATCAGATTTTTCTCTTTTGCCAACAAGAACGACCTTACCATCAGGAGCTAGCTGATTTCCAAAATTAGAAACTGCAACTGCAAATCTCGTTGTTCCCAGACCAGTCCAATAATAGGTTCCCAGATCAATCATAACACCGCGCATTTTTAATTTATCAAGGGTTTCTTCAATATACCTAACAGTTCCGCCAAAGCTGAATTTATCGGTCATTTTTCTAGAATATGAGACCGCAAAAGCAAGATCGCCGTAGCTGAAATATTCACCTGTGCCAAAAGGGGCAAATTCTGTAGTAACAGGCATATCTTTGGTAGAGAGTGATGTAAATGCAACCCCAACAGCATTAGTAGCATCAAGGTGATAAACCGCTCCTAAGAAATCATGGTAAATATCCACTACCCATTGATTATGTGAGAACATAACCTGATCCTGATCGAACTGCACTAGCCCGGCTGGGTTCCAGTATAATGCTGATGCATCATTTGCTACAGCAACAAAAGATTCACCTAAAGCAGTAGCTCTGCTTCCGACTCCTATTTTTAAAAACTGCGCAGTTGAAATACCTGCTCTCTGGCCGCCTAAATTTGGAAATAATTGCGCCTTTATATCAATAAATGCAGTCAATAAAATTATAGCAACTAATATTTTTTTCATTCTTAAAACTTTAAACTGAGACCAAATTTTATATTTCTTCTGGTTAAATACCTTGATGGATCAAAAGGATACGGTGATATAGGTAATTGCAGATCCGGATAATTAGGATCATTCCATGAATAAGGTACAGGATCACCGCTCTCATATGCTTTCCCTGTAACAGGATTAATAATCGCCGAATTCTTTGAGTCCAATAAATTATTTATCTCTATAACTAATGAGAGATCGAGACCGCCCACAGGGATATATTTTTCAAAATTCAAATCAATCCAGAACCAATTTTGACCAACATCGGTATAAAGATCTGTTGTTGAACCTATATATACAGGCCTTCCCTGACCATCATAACCGGTAAAATACGCCGGAGTATATCTTTTACCCGACTCAAAAAAGAATCGTATATAAAGATTGTAATCGTCAAGTATTCCGTTTCCGAAACCGAATAATGCATTATCTTTTGCCACATAAAAATTTGTAGTTAAAGAAGCCGTTATTGGTCTGTCCCACGGCATGAATTTTTCTTTAACCGATTCGTTTATATCTCCTTGTAAAACCAGTGCCCCTTCTGATGCAGAGGAACTTTTCCCCGTTACTATGGCATAAGTTGCCGATGCCGAACAATTAAACCAATCACCTATTCTCTTTTTGAATTCAACTTCAATACCGCGAGAACGTGCATAATCGGAATTTACATAGGTAATAAAATTTTTAGTTATAAATCTTGCCGATGCTATTTTAGCTGTCCTGGTATTTATATAATCAAAGATATCCTTATAATAGGCCGTTACTGTTAATACATCATTTGGAGTAAATTGAGTTTTAAGCCCAAGTTCATATGCTACTGTTGTTTCAGGATTCAAATCCGGGTTGCCAAACTGCTGGAAAGACGATTGCGCGTTAAGCGGGTTTAATTTTGCATAAACAAATTGCGGTCTCGGCCATTTACTGAAATGTCCGTATGAGAAAAATAATGTCTGGTTATTTGTTACTGGGTGTGATATTCCAAGACGTGGACTAAGTCTCGCTTTAAATCTTCTCCCTCCAAACCATCCGAAAGTATCATTTTTGTAATCCTCCCTTGTCTGATCCGGAATAGTAACTACATCCGGATTATTTACCGCATCATCTACGTATTTACCGGGAAACCAGTAATCAAGACGTAAACCAAAATTCAAGATCATTCCGCTGAAGTTTATATTATCCTGTGCATAAAAAGCACCTAAAGCAGGATAAACTTTATATATATCATTATTTAATCCAAGCTCACCAACCCATGGCTGATAAATATCTATCAATTGCATTTCCTGGAAACGCGTTTCAAAACCTGCTTTGAATTTATTCCTTTCATCAAAGAAGCTTGTTATATCACCTTTTAATGAGAATTCATCTACGTAATGATCATGCCACGTATATGGATTCCCGAGATCCCAAAAACCATCTCCTGGAATTACACCGATAGTATCATGCCCTAGATTATAATACTGCACAGGGATATTGGGTATATCTTTGGGCTGAACATATTCATTCCAGTTTCTGCCATTGGCATCAACCCGCAGATTAGTATACAAATGTCCGAATGTTAATTGATAGTAAGTTTTAGCACTTAATGTATGTGTAATGCTTAATGAATTAAATTTGGTATCGTGTGTAAAAACATTAGCGTTAGAAAGAATGTTCTGAAATTCATATTGATAACCCGGACTTGGTTCAACAAATTCCAGGTTTGTCTGAAGTGCTCCTGTATTCTGGCTTATAGATACAGACTGATTAAAAGAATATGTAATTTTTAATAATGAAGAAGGCTTATATGTAATTTTCCCGAGCCAGTTCCAGTCATTGCTTGCTTCCGGAGAGAACCTGGTGCCGTAAAATGTGGACGAATAAATCCTCCCTGCAGTAGGTTTATAATAGCCCTGAGTTATTCCATCAGATAATCCCATATAAAAATTACCAAAGAAATATATCTTTCCCGGAATTTGAATTCCTAAATTTGGTAAAATAAATGATGTTATCGGCTCCTGCCCTCCCAGATCCATTTCAAGTATTCTATTATTAAAAACATGTGAAGAAGACCTGTTTCCCAGATTATCTGTTTTGTAGGATATATAACCGCTGTATTTATCCCCTCCCTCTTTTGTTTTTACATTTACAACACCTGAAGTTGCCTGCCCATATTCGGCATTAAAACCGCCGGTAATTACATCCACTTCTTCTATTGCATTTGCACTTAGCTGTAATCCGAATCCGGTACCTGCTAATGGGTCCTGTACTGATACACCATTAAGAAGGAATGCATTTTCATATGTCCTTCCTCCCCTTATATGAATTTCATTATTTTCCTGGACAATACCTGCCTGCTGTGCAACTACATCCGAAACATTTTCAACTAGTGCATTTTCTATATCCCCGGAAGAAATAGTCGTTTTACTTTGTGTCTCTTCAACATCAAGAAGTGGTTTTGAACCAACAACAATAACATCATGATCCAATGTTAATGCCGATTCATTCATTTTAACATTTAATTCACTGGTTCTTCCGGCTTCTATCTTAAACCCTGTATATTCAACGGTCTTATACCCGATAAAAGAAATTTTTATGTCATAATTTCCCGGAGTAATATTATCAATAGTAAATTTTCCGTTAACATCGGAGGCGGCGCCATAGTAAGTCCCTTTTAAAACAATATTAACCCCTATTAAAGGTTCATTCGTTGCTCCGTCAATGATAATGCCGGTGAGCTTCCCGTTATTCTGGCTAAAGAGCTTTCCACTCAATAAAATAGTAAAAATGATAAGTAGAATTTTTTTCATCATTGAGTCATTCCGAAATCTTGAAAGAATACTTTTTCAAGTAATCTTTTAACATTAGCATTTCCGCCATTTGCTTTATTTAAGGGAACACCAATAAAAAATAATTTCTTCTCCAGGTCGGTAAAACCGGTATATCCCTTTAGTTCATTATTCGGGAAGTAATATATAGGTACTCCCCCCAGTGGATTTAAGAAGAAGGATTTACTTCTGAATACTGTCGAGGTTAATACTAAATTAGGATAATCAGGTTGAGTATTATCGGATGATATTGTTGTACCTCCAAGCAAAGTATTTCTGGAATCGCCTGAGTCCGCTCTTATTGGTAAAAAGCTCTGTAATACTGCAAGATCAACAGTCTGGGGGAACTGCATGGAAAAAGCTATTTTACCCCCTCCGTCAATAAATTTTTGAGTCGAAGCGCTTAATAAATCCAGAGAAGGTCCGTTATCGGTATACCAGAATACATATTTGAATAGTTTTAATGTAAGTAAAAATGTTACATTCAGATAAGGTGGTGTTTGATTACGAAAATCATAAATATCATATTTATTTCTTAAGTTAAGGCTATCATTAAATATTTTAGAATAAAATGAAGCCGCATCATCTTGGGTAGAATAATCATCAACTATTACAAAATCTCCTTTCGGCTTTTTTACATACCATGTCTTCCCCTCTTCTGGTAAAGAAATAAAATTTGATTTAGCACCTGAAATATCTTCCGCCTGAACAAAAAATTTATTACTACCGTTTAGTACAAGTCCTGGTAATTTTTGTTTTGATATGTTTGATTCAAGACCTCCTATTAGAATATCCATTGAAGGAGAAGAAGTAGAGAAATTATTCGTTCTTATTGAAATGTTCCTAACACTTCCGTCAAGGGATACAACATTCTCATGATTCGTAGTATCATTTAAAACAATATTTATTTTCAGAATTGTCCCGTCTCCGTCAATATCACTTGCATTCCATCCAAATGACATCGCCGGGAAAGAAGTATCCGGTAAAACACTCAATTGATCCCATTTAATCACTGGTGCTGAATTTTTAATCGGGAAATCTATCGATGCAGGATTCGGATCAATTAAACCAATGTCTGTAAAGCTTTCTCCTTGATCCCGGATACCATTACCATTTTTATCGATAAAAGGCTCCGGTCCGTAATCAATACCATTTTGGATTATATCATTGTCATAAACTCCGTTTCCGCCATCATCTACTGCAGATACCTGGAAAATGTAGTTGGTATCTTTTGCTCCTATTTGTAAGGCAAAAAGACTATCATTTGAAGAAGTAAATGCCCAGTTTTTTCCATCCCATGAAAAATAATAGCCGATAACAAATCCATCAGGATCATCACCCCACCAGTGTATACTTATTTTACTCGGTTGACTGCTGATCGAAGAATCTGGGTAAAGAAATAAACCTGTATGCGGAGGCTGATTCCCTGCAGGATTATCTGCAACATCTTTTACACATGATGAAATTAAAAATGCAAAAGAAAAAATAAAAACTATTTTTAGTATTCTGGACATATTTTACTTATCACAAACCTCCGGGGTTTTCAAAACCCAGGAGGTTTTAATTTTTTTATTTACTATAGAGCCATTTGACACTTGAAATTTTCATCCAAACTAAAAATCACAATCTGTACAAATCTGCGAAATCTGCGTCTTATTTTAACAGCATCATCTTTTTAACTTGATTATAATTCCCTGCCCTTAAACTGTAGAAATAGATTCCTGAGCTTAAATTGCTTGCATCAAATCTAATACTGTAATTACCCGGTGATTCCTCTCCATTGACCAGCGTTTTTACTTCCTGACCGAGTATATTAAATATCTTTAAAGTGACAATACTCTCTTTAGGAATTGAATAATTGATAGTCGTAGAAGGATTAAACGGATTCGGATAATTTTGATCCAGTTCATATGAAACCGGTAAACTTGAGCTCCCGTCATTTACAGCAAGCGGTCCCATGTATCCTTCAAAATCATCATTTTGTCTCGGAACTATCTTATAGTAACTGTGGGAATAGAATAAGATTCCTCGTATCTCGGAAAAGGTAGAATTTAGTTTTACGTAAATATTGGCAGGATTATTTGCTAATGTAGAATCCCAATCATTATTATAATTATGATTACCATCCTGGAATTCTATTCTGGCATCACCTGAACCATCATTTATCATACTTTCACCAAAGTTGTATGAATTAGCACCTGGATCTCCATCCGCATTTTCATCTGTCACAGTTACATTTTTATAATCAACCAATACACTTTCCCATTTTTCTGCACTTACAACCGCACCCGTTGAATCTCCAATATCTCCTGTTTGCAAATCCACCGGGTCAGGCAATGGATTGTTGCTTGAATTTAATGTTATAGATTTTAAAGAATCTATTGAAGTTACACTGAAATTTTCCGTAATTCTGCCTGTTAAAGTTATATTGTCACCTCTTTTAAACTTCAAAACATCAGCACCGTTTATTCCCAAGTATCCTATCATAATTCCGGTCCATGGACCTCTACCATCCTGCATATAAACCCGTAATGGAGTTCCGCTTCCAAATCCCGGAATATCTGAAGTATCTGCTGTAACAACTCCGGTAAGAGTTACATAATATCCATTAAATGAACTGAAACCTCCCCCAAGAGGACTATATTGTACATCCCGAATTGTTAATGTACCATCTAATACCTGGTAAAAATAATTTCCCTTTACAGTATCACTGGGATTGTGGCTTGATAATCCAAGATTATCATCTGCAGTTACATAATAGTCCACTAATGTAGAATCAGTACTTATTCCATTAATTACTGCAGTATAAATAGTAGTATCAGTAGATTTTGTCATAGGAACAGTAACCCTGTCTTGATCCCCGATTTTATAATGCAATTGAACACCTGTAACATTTCCGCTCCCCCCAACAACTTTTGCTGAAATAGTTACATTATCATTCCCTTTTACCTGAATAGGATCTCTTGTTATATTTGAAATAGTCGGGGGAGTGAGTGTAATAGTTACATCCTCAGGATAAATTGGAAGGATCTCGTATGTATCTTGAAATATAGTTAAAATCCCTTTTATAGAATTGATAGGAGTACCATCCTGTGGAGGCTGATATGTAGAACCCGGTACTTTATTAGCATCAGTTCTGTAATATCTGGACTGAGGATAAGCAGTTATATAATTACCACTTTTATCATTAATTCTAAAAGAACCAACTGATGGACTTCTATCACTTGAAATTACATTATCCAATTCTACATACATCCCGGAATATTTGTAGTATTCTTTATTGGTTACTCCATTATTCGTTAATTCTGTCATCTCTAATTTTATTGGAGCAGGCCGTTTTGTTAAGTGTTTAATTATATTTACCGGTGTAACTGGATCTAATAGCAGCATTAATTCGTTAGTTTGATTATATGTTGTTACTACTGCGGTCATTTCAACCACATCAGCAGAATCAACTAGATCAAAAAATGTATTTTGATTATCTCCGGATGTATCATTCTGCAATACATTTACTCCTGCCCACTCCTGAACCTGCGAAGATGTGTCCTGAATGTAAGTGCCCCAGCGACCACCATAGTACATAGTTGGAGTTCTGTTTGTAACAGCATCGATAACAGGCTTGATCATTACTACCCCTACCACCCTAACTGTATCACCAGTGAGTGCAGAGGGTGCAAAACCATCTTTTGCAACTGAATCTATATATTGAATATCATGAATTGAAACTAATGGATAATTTGACTGAGCCATTGCCATACCAAAACTTATTGCTAATAAAATTAGCAGTAACCTAAGTTTCATAATATTTCCTTTCTCATTTAATTATTAAAAATTTTCCTCTTTTTATATCGCCGTTATTAGAATTCTTAACCGTGTATAAATACAATCCTGTTGCTATTGCCTGATCATTATCCGACAAAAGATCCCATGCATCTTCTCCCCCTGTCATTATTTGGTTTCCGCTGCTTGCATAAGTTTGAAACCATTTCAAATTTGAACCGTTATTACCTTGATGATGCTGTATTCTTTTTACTATATCACCGGATAATGTATAAATAGTAATTTCACATTCTGACGGAAGATTATAAAAATATATTTTCCTTAAACGCTCAGTACTCCCGTCCCAGTATGCATTCCCGTAATAAGGATTTGGATATACACCAACTTCAGCCGTATCTTTATTATTCGGCAGAGTCCCTGGAAGTATTCTATTCATTGAAGCAATCGGATTTGATTCAAGGCTTTCCAGATTATTTCCAGGATCACCTTTATCAAATGCTGTTACCGAAAACAAATACTGCCAGCCGTTTAATAGATTATTTATATCGAATCTATAATAATATTTAGTTGTATCTCCCGGAAATGTCTTAGGTTCTTTCAATACAACTTTCGAAAAACCCGTATTGAATCCATACTTGTTCCCTGTACTGTCAAATTGTGCAAGCATCACAAGAGATGAGCGGGCATCTTCTGCAAGATTAAGATCAAAACCTGCTTCGGTTCTATATACCCTATAACCTTCAAAGTCCTTTCTACCTGAAATTGGATCAACTGAAGATTCGGCTCGCTTATCCCAATAAATACTAACTTCCTGATTTCCTGGAACAACTTTTACATTCGGCGTACTTGGAGGAGCAGGTAAAATATAACGTGTTATCTTTCCGTTTGCGTCGAGATCTTCTCCGGGATCTAATCTTCCGTTTCTATTTCTATCCTCACCAAAATATGCCCTTAACGCCCATTCTGCATTAGAATATAAATTCAGTTTTTGTGCTTTCGTATCTAAGTTTGCAGGATCTGAACCGTATTTTTTTGCACATACGATTGCGAAGACCACATTTAATGAATCACCGGGAGCTATCTTCCTGAAAGGACCGTTAGTTAGTAATTCTGACCTATTCGATGGAACTTTTAAAGCATTTGGATCAATACCATTATTGTACCTGTTAGTTCCTCCGAAAAATCCCTGCATCTTTCTATATCGGTCAACATCTATAGTTGGCGAAAAGAAATTAGGATCTGCCGTATTTTTATACTGCCAGCTTACAAAATTTACCGAAGTTAAAGAGTCTCCATTAACAAGAACAACACTATCCAGTGTAGGTGTCGAGCCAAGATATTGTATCCCCACATAACTATTGGTATAACCTACATCACCCGTTGCATCATATGTATAAGCTATCCTCATTGAATCACTGTATCCTTCTCCTCCTTTGTCAAAGAACGGAGCTCCTATTCGGGGTGATGTAATTTTTGTATTCCTGACTACAGCATCTGTCCACAACCCGACATATATACTATCAATATATTTTTTGGTAACATTTTTAATAGTATAATTCATTATCACAAAAAAATCTGCGAAAGGATAATTCCATGCATAGCATTCCTGGTGGACGGCAATGCCAAGAGGGTTATGATCCTGAATTGATTCCCCGTTTGACAACACAAGGTTTGTATCAACATAATCCATCAAAAAATCCTGGTGGGAAATTGCATCGGGATTATAATATCGGGAGTCCAGAAGTGATGATCTTTCAATGATTTTACTCCCCGGAGAATTTGTAAATTCAAATCCCCCGCCCCGTGTAGAAACAGATGATGCATCAACCGAACCGGTAGTTACAAATGGTCCAAGTCTGTTATGACCCAATGAATCACTGCTTATAAATCCGCCTATCCAAACGCTGCCGTCAAATATATGCTCTATTCCACTTCCGAGTGGATATTCACAGCTTGGCTGTTGCGGCCATAATGCAAATCCATTCCCATACATACCGAAATTTGTTACTGTTAATCCAATATTACCTACATTTGTATATTTTGAATTATCATCATCGGTCGTTTTATTTAATTTATTCCCATCTCCTGCATATATAAATATTATAGAAGATAAACTGAATAGGATAATAAGAAGTCTGAATCTCATCAAAAAAGTATAATTTAATCGATAATGGTTTTTTTACCTTTTATATTAAACAAAATGACATTTTTGTATCATTTTATTCTTAAATATTTATTGTGTATTTATTCTAATATCCGCAGAGTAATGCTAAAAATCCCCTTAATACTCTAACTCTTTAATAATGATATTAATATAAAATTGATCTAAAACACACAAACCAAGATAACATAGTTTCATTTAAAAAAAAATATTTTCATGTTAACTTTTCATTAAAAAATATATCTATCAATAAATTAAAAAGAGTTCTTGTAAAGTAACAAATTTTTAAGATTAGAAATGAATCATATTTAAAAGATGATATCTTTATTATTTAAAATTATATTTTATAATAACTTACTCGTAATCAAAAATTGAAAATTATTATTATTATTGTAAAGATGTCATCTTTATATCCCCCCAATAAAAATTCCCCTCTTCCCATTCCACCAAATGACCATTGAATGACTACCGAATGTCAATTGAATGACCATCACTCCAACCCTCCATCACTCCCTCATCCTTCCACTGAATGCAACAAATGACTATTGAATGACCACCAAATGACTATGAATGACAATCGAATAACCAGATGCATACACTACTCCAACATTCCATCACTCCTCCACCAAATGACTATGAATGACTATTAAAAAATCGCCCTCGCATGCCTATCCGCATGATAAGAACTCCTTACCAAAGGAGATGATTCTACAATCTTAAACCCCATTCTTAAACCTTCTTCCTTATACATATTAAATTCTCCAGGTGTAACAAAACGATCCACTGGAAGATGATTCTTTGTAGGTTGTAGATATTGTCCGATAGTTAAAATATCGCACCCATGTTCAACCAGATCATGCATTAGTTCAATAACTTCGTCACTCTTTTCTCCTATACCAACCATTATACCGCTTTTAGTTTTTAGATATCTGTCTTTAAACCATCGAACTAATTTCAAGCTTCTATTATACTTTGCCTGCGGTCTTACTACTGTATATAATCTGGGAACCGTTTCTAAGTTATGATTTAATATATCAGGCGGATTTTTCATAATAACATAATAAGCTTCTTCAGCCCCCCTGAAATCAGGTATTAAAATTTCAATTGTTGTATCAGGCATTTTTTCCCTAATCAGCCTAATGGTTTCCGCAAATATCGATGCGCCACCATCTTTAAGTTCATCCCTATTTACCGAAGTTATAACAACATGCCTTAAATTTAATTCCTTAACAGAATCAGCGACTCTCGCCGGTTCATCCAGATCAAGTTCGTTCGGCATTCCAACCTTAACATTACAAAAACCACAGCTTCTTGTACACGTATCTCCTAAAATCATGAATGTTGCACTTCTATTATTCCAGCATTCAGCCATATTCGGACATCGAGCCTCTTCACAAACAGTATGCAGCTTCTGCCTTCGCATTAAATTCCGGACATCATTATAATTATCCCCGCTGGGTAATTTAACCTTTAACCATTCCGGCCTTTTACCTAAAGGCCGCCTATTCTGTTCTGCTTCTTCTTTAAAAGATTTTTGAAATTGATTTATTACTGCCATAATCTAAAATTCCTTAATTAAGCCAATTAAATGACAACGAATGACCCCTAATGACAACCGAATGACAATTGAATGACCACGAATGACAATTGAATGACCTTCCATTTAACTTACATTCCCATCAAATCGTTCCAGTTCATCTTTAATAAATTTCAAGAACCTCCCCCCCAGCATTCCATCCACCAGCCTATGATCATGAGACAATGTCAGCGCCATTATCGGTTTTATTGCGATTGTGTCCATTCCCTCAACTTCAACCACAACCGGTTTTTTCTCTACAGCACCGACACCCAAAATTGCAACTTCCGGCTGATTAATTATAGGCGTTCCGAAGATGGTCCCGAAAACCCCGTAATTAGTAATAGTAAAAGTTCCGTTTGAAATTTCATCGGGAGACAATTTCTTATTTCTCGCTCTGCCTGCAACATCATTTATCGCGTTTGCCAATCCGATAATATTTTTTTCTCCTGCTTTTTTAATATTCGGCACAATTAACCCTGTTGGTTCAATCGCCACAGCAATTCCAAGATTTATAAATTTCTTTTTAATAATTGTTGAACCTTCGACACTTGAATTTACCAGCGGAAATTCTCTTAAAGCTCTTACCGCAGCATGGGCGATAAATGCCATGTAAGTTAATTTTACATTCTCTTTTTTTATGTATTCTTCTTTATGCTGCTTTAAAAAATTATAGATTTTGGTCATATCAACTTCAAGCATTGCAGAAACATGCACGGAAGTTTCACGGCTTCTGATCATATGCTGCATAATTTTCTGCCGTATATTATCCATTTCAATCTTCTGCACTTCATCGGATGAATAAGATGGTTCCATTCGCAATGCAATTTCGGCAAAAGATTTTTCAGTCTCCCTAGGTACCTCTCTCTTAGATCCCTCTTCTATCTTTGTTTCCGGCTGCTTTCTATTTTCTATATAAGCCAGAATATCTTTTTTTGTAACTCTTCCTTCAAGACCATTTCCTTCAATCTTTTCGAGTTCATTGTATGATACATTTTCTTTCTGTGCAATATTCATCACCAGAGGTGAATAAAATCTTGAACTATCTTTTTTCTCTTTAACCTCTTGTTCAAGAGAAGACGCATTGGCATTTGTAAAATTATCATGCATTGAAACCGGTTTTTCTTCCATAACTTCGGTTTTGACCGGCTTTTCAACCTTTTCAGCTTGAGTTTTTGGTTTACTTTCTCCTGATGATATCTTTGCGACTATTGTCCCAACTTCAACAGTTTCCTGTTCTCCGACTAATATTTCCGCAACAATCCCTTCAACCGGAGAAGGTACTTCCGTATCAACTTTATCAGTGCTTATTTCAAAAAGTGTTTCATCTTTTTTAATCTTTTCGCCTGTTTTTTTGTACCACTTAATTATAGTTCCTTCCATAACCGATTCCCCCATTTTCGGCATAGTTACTTCTGTAATTTCTCCGGCATCTGAAGTTTCGGTTTCAGGTACCTTTGTACTTTCTTTTTCAGAAACTTTCGCAATTCTCTCTTCCTCCACTTTTTCTTCCTTAGGCTCTGCTTTTTCCTTTTCCTCTTTCTTTAATTCTTCATCCTTTGTTTCTGTCTCTTTTTCTTCCGGTTTATTTTTTGCTTCACCATTGGATTCAATTACAGCTACCACCGATCCAACTTCTACCGTATCCCCCTCGTTTGCTTTTATTTCAGATAAAACTCCGTCTGAGGGAGAAGGAATTTCCGTATCCACTTTATCAGTACTTATTTCAAAAATTATTTCATCTCTTTTAACTTTATCCCCCTTCTTTTTATGCCATTTAATTATGGTGCCTTCGCTGATACTTTCACCCATTTTCGGCATTATTACATCCATTTTATATACTCCTTAATTTAAAGGCTAAGGCTAATTTATTTAATAATAAATAAATCCCAATGAACAAATAACAAAAAACAAACAAATATCAATTTTTTTAAATCGCAAAATTCAAACTTTACCTTTGGATATTTGAATTTTATTATTGGAATTTATTTGTAATTTGCATTTTGATATTTAGGATTTAGTACCTTTCTTAAAATTTTCATTTTCATAATTTTTTATAAAAATTTCTTTTCCTAATACATAAGTAAATCCTTAATTCCATCCAAAATCTTCTTCCTATTCGGCAGCACTGAATTTTCCAGTATCGGAGAATATGGAATATGCGAATCTTTTGCTGCTACCCTCCTCACAGGTCCGTCAAGATACTGAAAACAATTATCAGCAATTCTTGAAGCTATCTCTGCTCCAAACCCTGCCGTCAATGTATCTTCATGTATAACAATAACTTTATTTGTTTTCTTTACTGAATTAAAGATTGTTTCATTGTCGAGTGGAATAATTGTCCTTATATCTATTACCTCAACGGAATATCCTTCATCCTCCAGTTTCTTTGCCGCATTAACAGAATCCCACATCGAAACTCCATATGAAACAACAGTAATATCATTCCCTTCCTTAACAACTTTTGCTTTGCCGAAAGGAATTAAATAATCATCATCAGGTTCGGGTGTTATGGCAAAACTTTGACGGTAAAGTCCTTTGTGCTCACAGAATAGAACCGGATCATTGATCCTGCATGCTGTTTTTAATAAACCCTTTGCATCCGCTGCATTTGACGGATAAGCAATATATAAACCAGGTATATGTGCAAAAATTGCTTCAATGTTCTGACTGTGATATAATCCACCATGTATATAACCTCCAACTGCAACTCTTACAACCACAGGAGCTGACCAGTTATTATTCGATCTGTACCGAATTGTACTTAATTCACTTTTCAGCTGCATAAATCCAGGCCAGATATAGTCGCCAAACTGAATTTCTACAACCGGCTTTAAACCTGTCAACGCCATTCCTACAGCAACACCGGTAATACTTGCTTCAGCCAGGGGAGAATTAAAAACTCTGTCTTCACCGAATTGTTTTGACAAACCTTTAGTTGCAGTAAATACTCCACCTTTGCTGTCCGCAATATCTTCACCGAAGACATAGATCTTATCATTCCTTTCCATCTCTTCTTTAAGGGCATGGTTAATTGCATCAACCATCACTATTTTATTCCCTGACGGCTTCTTCTTTTCATATTCCAGCTGTTCTTTAAGTCCGCTTTCATCAAATACAAATCTGTCTGCCGATTCAAAATCAGGATCTTCCGCCTTCAATGCCTCATCGGCCACATCGTTTATTTCAACAACTATCCCCTGTTTTATTTCATCAAATTCATCTTTGGTTATTATTTTGTTATTTATGAGAAGCTTTTTAAATTTTTCTATTGGACATCTTTTTAGGTCTTCCTGGAGTTCTTCAGGAGTCCTGTATTTTTTTTGGTCATCTGAAGAAGAATGTGATAAAAGTCTTACAACTTCGGCTTCAATCAGTGCCGGACCATTACCACTTCTAATATAATCTACTGCTCCCTTAACTTTATTATATGATTCAAAGAAATCAGTACCGTCAATTTTTATCCTATGTAGATTCTCATATCCACCCATCATTTCGGAAACAGAATTCCCTTTTCCGCCGCTCTGCAGTGTTACTGGTACTGATATGGCATATTTATTATTTTCAATGACAAATAGAACAGGCAGTTTTTCACGGCTTGCCCAATTTACTGCTTCATGGAATTCTCCCTGACTCGTTGTACCTTCTCCGCTGCTTACATACGCTACTCCTTCAGCCTTTCTTTTTCTAATTGAAAGTGCACAACCTACTGCATTTAAAAACTGTGTGCCTGTAGGGCTCGATTGTGCCGGCAAATTTATTTTTGATGAACCCCAATGACACGAAAGCTGCCTTCCTCCACCCGAAGGATCATCTCCTTTTGCAAAACATTGAAGGAAAAAATCTTTTGGTGTAAATCCTAATGAGAGTACCAGAGCAATATCTCTGTAATAAGGGAATAACCAATCCTTTTCTGGGTCCAGCATCATACCAGTAACTGTCTGTACAGCTTCATGCCCTGCTCCGGCTATATGGAAAAAAGTTTTACCCTGCCTTAAGAGGTTCATAGCCTTATTATCGATGGTCCTTGCGGTAAGCATATTTTTAAGAGCATTCAGCAAAACACTTTTATTCAAGCCATTTAAATTAGCCTTAGATGTTTCACTGGAACTGTTTCTGTCTTTATTATTATCTGGTTTATCATGACCATTTTTTGCTTTTGTTAAAATGTCACCTGCCGTATTTCTTTTTGCCATTATAATCCTTTCATTTTAACTGACCGCCATTTAAGCAAACAATGTCATTCTGAACGAAGTGAAGAATCTCACAATTTAAATTTTGCACAATTTGAATAATTCACTTGCCTTTAATTATACGTAATATTCTTTTGCATAAATTGAGATAATAATTCTTCTTTTGGAAAAACTGAAAAATTATTGTAATCAAAAACCTCAACGAAATTTCTTAAAAGAATTTCTTTAACCTCAGAAATAGAAATAATCCTTGATAATTCTTTTTTTAATGAAGTTACCTCTTTATCGACAATTCCACAAGGTATTATTCCTGTAAATAATGATAGATCGGTGTTCACATTAAAAGCAAATCCGTGCATAGTTATCCATCTGCTTATTTTTACTCCGATTGCGGCTATTTTCCTATCTTCAATCCAAACTCCGGTATATTTTGGATCACGAATTCCGGAGATCCCATAATAACTGCATGTTCTAATAATCCCTTCTTCCAATGCCCTCAAATATTTATGAGTATCATTCTTCCAATCATTCAAATCGATAATCGGATAACCGACAATCTGTCCGGGTCCATGATAAGTTATATCTCCCCCCCTGTCAATATTATAAACAGAAATATTTTTCTCATCCAAATATTTTTTAGAACCAACCAGGTTCTTTTCATCAGCAACCTTACCCAGCGTATAAGTATGCGGATGTTCCAGCAAAAAAATAATATCCGGTATCTTCTTTTGAACCCTAAGCTCAAAAGTAAGCTTCTGCAAATCCCAAGCCTCCTTATAATCAATCAATCCCAAATCACAATATGTTAAGAGTCTGTTATTCATAAATGCTTTATTTATTAGTTCATACAAAATTATAATTCTATTTAGTCATAGTCTATTGTCAATATTGGAGTAATGGAATACTCATTTAAGTCTGTTTGAATCATGGATTTTCTTATCCCACGAAGCGTTCATTTTGTCTGATTGAATGAGATTTGACCAATGCAAGTTATTTTATTTTCTCCAAGTTTATAATTTCCTTGATATCGAATTTTTCAAATTGCTTTTTCAGATATCATTTTTACCTGTTCTAACCCTATTACTCTAGTCAATCATTCTCTTGCTTGACCCTAATGCAACATTTAAAAATAACAAAACTGATTTAATGATCTTCTAAAAATATCCTTCAGCAAAACTTTCAAGATATAGATTTGCGGAATCAAAATCAGCGGACTTTAATTTTATATCGATTCTAGGAATTTTAATTAAATGATTGAAACAAAAATCAAAGAGTTTAATCCCAAGATTCCAAACTCTAATCCGCATATACCCATCGATAATTGATATATTTGCAATTCCTCCGAGTATATTACCTTCCTTTAATAATTTTATTTTTGAATTAAATTAACATTGGTCCAAACTTCCATCTCCATCCATCGAATTACCATCAATGCCACTAAATCCATCCCTGAATCTCAAATATGCACCGCCTGATCATAAACCGCCCCTGCCGCCTCCATCAAAGCTTCCGATAACGTCGGATGTGCATGCACAGTTTTCAAGATCGATTCCGCTGTCGCTTCCAATGATTTAGCAAGGACAACTTCTGCAATTAATTCCGTTGCTTCAGCTCCTATAATATGGGCACCTAAAATTTCGCCGTATTTAGCATCAACAACATATTTTACAAATCCATCCCTTTCTCCCACTGCAAAAGCTTTACCGCTTGCCATAAAAGGAAACTTACCTATTTTAACATCGTACCCTGCATCTTTAGCTTTTTGTTCCGTTAATCCAACACTTGCAACCTGAGGCTGACAGTAAGTACAGCCCGGGATATTCTCATATATTATATCAGGAGGGCTTAAACCTTTTATTTTTTCTACACAATGGATTCCTTCTGCTGATGCCACATGTGCAAGCCATGGTGGTCCGATTACATCCCCAATAGCATATATTCCTTTTATATTTGTGGCATAAGTAGATTTATTAACTTTAATATGGTTCTTGAATAATTCTACTCCCAGTTCTTCCAAACCAAATCCTTCCACATTTCCTGTAACACCTATAGCATTTAATACTTTATCAGCATTTATTTCTTTTTTCTCACCATTATAATTAAAAGTTACCTTAACTTTTTTCCCTTTAACCTCTGCTTTTTCAACTGTAGCTTTTGTATAAATATCTATACCCCGTTTCTTAAAAATTTTCTCAAGGGTTTGTGAAACTTCCGTGTCCTCAATAGGAAGTATATTATCGAGCATCTCTATTATTGTTACTTTTGTTCCCAAAACTGAATAGAAATAAGCAAACTCAATCCCTATTGCACCGGCTCCGATTACCACTAATTCACCGGGAAGTTCCGGCAGAATCATTGCTTCCGTACTGGTAATTATCATCTTTCTATCAACAGGAATGCTTCCCACTGTTTTTGGTCTGGCTCCGGTTGACACAATTAAATTATCAAAAGTTATCGAATTTGTTTTATTATCATCATTATAAATATCCATCTGATTATTTGAAGTAATTTTACCGAATCCCCTGATCCTGGTGATTTTGTTCTTTTTAATTAGTAATTCGACATTTTTAGACATCCGTTCAGAAATTTCGCGACTTCTTTTTATAATCCTGTTAAAATCAAAACTCAAATCATTATATTTAATCCCAAAGTCACTACCATGGTTTTTAACAATATCATAAATTTCAGCATTTCTGAGCAAGGACTTAGTAGGAATGCATCCCCAATTTAGGCAAATACCCCCTAAATTATCCTTATCAATTACTGCTGTATTAAATCCCAATTGAGCAGCTCTTATAGCGGCTACATACCCTCCCGGCCCTCCACCTAAAACTGCTATTTCAAACTTATTTGGCATTATTTATCCTTATTCGGGTTGATTGGAGAGCAAATATAATTAAGTGAATAGTAAAATAAAAATAATTTGCACAATGAGAATATACCTACTGCTGATTTTTTGAACTAATGGGTCATTTTATAACAAAAAGGTTAACTCCTGGATATTAGTCAATAGATATCTTACATCTTGTACCATAAAAAATTACCATATCAATTAATTTCTATCCACTGAAATTTTAAATATATTTTCCTCATTTTTAATGAACAATTGTCATTTTTGACAAATTATATTTTCTCTCTTTGAATAGAAATTTCATCCTCTTTTTACCACTTGCGCAACTCCAGCACAACTCCAGCACAACTCCAGCACAATACCGCGATAACATAATCATAAATCCGCCCTAAAAATTAATCAAAAAATCACACATTTTGATCCCCTAAATTTTCTCAAAAATGTCAAAATTGACACAAACAAAAATCCCCGATTTCCAACTGAATATTCTCAAATTAAAAAATCCATCCATTCGAAAAACCACCGAATGATCACTTATCAAATCATTTTCTCTTTCGGGGACTACAGAAACTGTCAGATCTCCTTTTGAAAATTTATCCATCTCATTAAGAGTTTTTCTTACATTTCTTTCCAAATATTTTTCCTGCTCCTTGGATTCTGTATTGAACTAACATATGTTTCTGTTTTAATTCCATAGTCATTGGCTTCTTATATCAATTAATGCAGATAAAAAGTTACAGAATAAAACATCTGGATAAACCTTGTTAAGAAAGGAAGCTGGCAAAAACTTAATGAAGTATTGAAGGATTTTCCTGATGCTGATAATGTTGGAAATAACAGGATAGTATTTAACATAAAGCATAATTCGTATCGTTTGATAGTTGTTTTCAGATATAAAATACAAATTTGCTATATTCGTTTTATCGGTAGACATAAAGAATATGATAAGATAACAAATATAAAGGAGATTTGAATCGGCGAATATAAAACCTATAAAAACCGAAAAAGATTACCAAGCTGCATTAAAGAAAATTGTCATCTTTATTGTTTGATGACATGGAAATCAAAAGAATTGGCGTTTTTTAACTCTCACATAACTGAAACTTATGTGTTAGCCTTTAAAACTCTCTATCGCTTCTCTTTTAGTTTCATATACCTGAATAAATTTATTTATACTTGTTATTTCAAGTAATATTCTGATATTCTGTTCGGAAACGATTAACTTTAACTCCCCATTGGATTCGGATATCCTTTTATAAACCGCGATAATATTTCCTAAAAAAGATGAATCCATAAATTCACATTTTGTGCAGTCTATTATAACTTTCTTAAAACCGGAATTTATTTCGTTTAATATATGTTTCTTAAATTCTTCGGCTTCTTTAGCTGTTGCCCTTTTTATATTCAGCTTTTCAATTAAAATATCAGCTCTTGTTTGGGAAATATAATTCATCTTATCCCCTATTATTTTTTAATAGCTTGTTATTTCATTTTTATTTGTTATAACTATTCATTGCTTCATCCCTGCTAGGATAAATTTGAAAAACATGATGCGTTCCTGTTAATTCTAATAGAGATTGAACTTCCGAATTAACAGAACATAATTTCATACTCCCCCCTTTACCCATTAATGATTTTAATGTTGTTACAAGTGTACTTAAAAAGGTGGAATCTATGAACTCGCATTCACTGAAATCAATTACAAATTTCACATAGTTTTTTTTAATATCATCATTTAAAATATTCTTAAATTCCTGTGCTTCTTTTAAAGTTGCCCTGGAAAGTTCAACTATTTCAACTACTATATCATCATAAATCTCTTTTGAAAAATTTGATAACATGGTTCTCCACTATTAAATGAAAATTGAATAATTAAAATAGATAATTTTGTCTAACTGACAAAATTAAAAATTTAATTTTTTATCCCCGAGAATATCTTCTTTCAGCCTGAGAGAATTTCGGTTTTCTTTGTAAGGCGAAACTCTGTTTCGCTAAATGTATTTACAAATAACCATATTATATAACCCTGACTAAATTTGTTTTAATTCAGGTTTTCTCAACTTTAATCTGAATCAGTATGTTTGTTAATAACTGAAGTTACGCAACTTTATCTGGTGAGATATATTGAAAAAGTTAATTCCATAAATTTATAATCTCCTATATATCGTCTCACCATTTCTTGCTGCCTCAATAAAAGTTTCAGTAACATCATCAGCCTGTGTTAAAAAAAAAGGTATACCCTTGTAAGTCCATTTTGCTATCTTCGCCCTTTTTATTACCTTGCGAAATGACCTGGCATCGATAACATATTCAGGGTTTTTGATTCTCAACTTATAAATTATGGTATTCCCCGATTCATCTAAACAATTAACAGAAAGAGTATCTGTAAACAAAGGTATAGGGAATTTATCCTTCATTATATCTTCCGTTGAATGTACCTGTGTTAGTGAATTAGCCTTTGCGCCTATCCCTAAAATCAGTGTTCTATATTTTATCATTTCACCAAATGGAGTCCCTTCTCCGCATGTCGTTCCTGCTAGATGGTGATTCCTCGTAATTTCATCAGCTAAGGGCCAAGTGCACATACACTGTGAGTCGGGTGAATACTTCGTTTAACACCTTTTGTTCTTCTGAACATTTCAGATAAAAGACCCGTTTCGGAAAAAGTTTTCTCACATCAAATATGTTCTTCCCGTTTTCATAGTATTTCTTGGCTTGAAGATTTGATCCGTCAAAAAGTGTGGGCATTGCAAATGTAATATTATTCTGCTGGCAATATGTTATTATCATAGAAAGCAAATTGCTTGGATTTCCGATATACATTGGGATCATATCGTTAAGCGAATTGTGAACCATAAATATATCAAATTTCTTATCCAGCTTTTCAAATATAGACTCAAAAACCTCCCCGTCACTTGCTTTACCATAGATAAATCTGAAAATACTTTTATGTTTATTTCTAAATCTATATAGCGATGCATAAATAGTATTCCCTGATTCATGTGTTAGTACAATGCTTATTGCAATCCTAAAAATTTATTTTTCATCTTTATCTTAGGAAAATTCCTTCGCTTTTTCGATTTCACCGGAAAGCTTGTTTATTGTAGGATAATCAAAAATTATACTCAATGGTAACTCAATATCAAACTTCTCGTTTATTTTATTAATCAACTGTATTGCTAATAGTGAAGTCCCCCCTATTGCAAAAAAATTATCTGAATTGCTGATTTTTCTTATTTCAAGTATATCTTTCCATATTACTGCAACTTCTTTTTCAAATCCCGTACCATAATCGTAATTTTTTTTGTCCTTTATAATAATATTCCCATCCGGCTCCGGAAGTGCTTTGCGGTCTATTTTACCATTCGGTGTTAATGGAAGCTTATCCAGTTCTATATAAAAAGAAGGTACCATATAATCTGGAACTTTTTCTTTCAAAAATGCAATTAGCGAATTTATATCAATCTTATCCTTCTTCTTCAGAATTAAATATGCTGATAATTTCTTTTCATTACTTCGACTTTCATTTACTATTACTACTGCTTCTTTAATATTTTCAAATTCAAGCAGCCGTGTCTCTATCTCACCTAGTTCAATTCTAAATCCTCTTATTTTAACCTGGAAATCATTACGCCCTAAAAACTCTATATTCCCATCTGAATGATATTTAACTAAATCTCCTGTTCGATAAAGATATCCATCACTGTCTATAGAGTTTTCTATGAATTTACTCCGGGTCAAATCTTCCCTGTTAAAATACCCTCCGGCTAAACCTTTTCCTCCAATCAATAGTTCTCCAACAACCCCAATTGGAACACGACTTAGATTTTTATCAACCACGTAAAATTTAGTATTTGCTATCGGTTTCCCAATTAAAACCCTTGATTCATCCAATTTAATATTCTTAACTGATGACCAGATCGTTGTCTCTGTCGGCCCATACATATTCCAGAGCTCTCCTCCTCTTTCAAGCATTTTATATGCCAGATCTTTAGAAAAAGCTTCCCCCCCGCATAGCATTTTTAAACTAGGCGTATTTTTCCAGCCTGCATCTATCATTATTTTCCAGGTAGAGGGAGTTGCTTGCATAACTGTAATATTATGCTTTTCTATTAAATTTATAAGAGCTTTTCCATCAATTGTATCTGCCTTATCTGCAATGACAACACACCCGCCTGAGATTAAAGGTAAATAGAGCTCTAATCCGGCAATGTCAAATGACAGTGTGGTAACTGCTAATAAATTATCATTTTCATTAAATCCGGGATGTTCTTTCATCGACTGTAAGAAGTTATTTACAGCCCCGTGATTAATCATTACCCCCTTAGGATTTCCCGTAGAGCCGGAAGTATAAATAACATATATTAAATCTGAAGAACTTTGGATAACATTAATATTCTTTTCGTCTTCTTTATTAATTATCTCCCATCCCGAATCGATGCAAATTGTATCAATGTTAAAAGTCGAACTTAATACATTGAGTTTTTCCTCTGTCAAAAGGATATCAATTCCTGAATCTTTTACTATATATTGAAGCTGCTCTTTTGGATATGATGGATCAAGAGGAACATACGCACCACCCGATTTCAATATTGATAACAAACCAATAACCATGTTAATTGACCTGTCTATCAATATTCCTGCAAGTGAGTCTTTTTTAATCCCCTTTCTAATCAGGTAATTGGTAAGTTTATTAACTCTTGAATTCAATTCACCGTATGTCAGGTAATCATTTGAATATTTAACAGCGATCTGATCATATCTTTTTGCTGCCTGTTCTTCAAACAATTGATGGATAAATTTTTCTTCTGAAAATAAAATATCTGTTTCATTCCAGCTGTTTAAAAGCCTAGTTTCATCTTCAGAGACAATTGAATACTCACTCAAATTTTTTAAAGGATCGGATATTATTTCATTCATTAACTTTTTTAAATTGGATACCATCCTTCTAATAAATTCTCTGTCAAATAAATCCGTATCATATTCAAACCGGCAATTGTAGCCATCTTCTACTTGATATAAATGCAATGAAAGATCAAGCTGGGAATAGCAAAAATCAAAGTTGAAATGACTGGCTGTCAGATTTAATAATTCCAATGAATATTTAGGTGAAACCTGAAGCATAACCTGAAAAACCGGGTTTCTGCTCAGATCCCTTTCAATTCTTAAATGCTCTAATATTGTTCCAAATGGCAGATCATGATTCTTTAAGGCATCAAGTGTAATCTTCTTGCTTTGCTCTAATAAAGTAGTAAAGTCGGGACAATTAGATAAATTATTTCTTAAAGCCGCAACATTCAAAAAATCACCAATTAATCTTTTATCAATTTTTCTTGGTCTGTTGCGGATAGGAGTTCCGATAATAATATCATCAATTCCTGCGTACTTATTTATTAAAATCTGGAACACAGCAAGCATGGTCATAAAAAATGAACAGCTATTCTTTAAACCAATAGTCTTAATTTTTTCTGTTAAATCTTTTGATAGGAAGAAATATTCATTGGATCCGTTAAGCGATTGTATTGGTGTTCTTTGTTTATAAGATATGTTTAGCTTTGGCAAATCTCCACTAAGCTGTTTCTTCCAGTAATCTAATTGTTCATCATATGATGGGTACCAGTTCTTCCGGAGTTGCCATTTTACATAATCACTATATTGACCTGCTAAATCTGCTAATTTTTCTATACTCCCTTTTAAATAATTATTATAAAGTTCCGAGAGTTCACGGAATATTATCGCTGTAGACCAGCCGTCCGTTATTATATGATGAATATTTAAAAGAAAGATATATTCGCTATCAGATAATTTGAATGTAACCCCTCTGATTAATGGAAGTCTGGTTAAATCAAAAGGTCGGGTCACTTCTTTGCGGATTGAATTATTTAATTGGATTTCAAGTTCTTGACCAGAATAACCGCTTAAATCTACTATTTTAATTTTAATTAGACATTCCGGATGAATTAACTGTTTGGGCTGATTTTCTATTAGACAGAATGTAGTCCGTAATGTTTCATGGCGCTTGATTATTTCATTAAAACTTTTTTCCAATATTTCAATATTCAATTCCCCCTTAAGCCTGAAACCTACCGGTAAATTGTAAGCGAGATTACCTGGTTTTATCTGATCGATGACCCATATCTGCTGCTGCGAAAAAGAAAGAGGTTCAATCCTTAAGTCCTCCACATTATTGATTTTGCTCTTATTAAAAATTTTTTCTCTTACTGAAAAATCTCCAATAATCTTATTTATTTTATTTGAAAAAAGATTTCTATTCATTCAAATTTTTTACCTAAAGATGACATCTTTAATCGGAAAAAACTTTTTGCATTTTTTTATTAAATATAAATCCACATAAAACCTTAGATTTAAATAATAAAGATGTCATCTTTCAAATTTGGGTTCTCGCTGCTATACTAAAAAAATTTTTCATTTATTTTTATGAAAGTTACTTTGCTTTTTCAATTTCAGCAGAAAGCTTGCTTATTGTTGGTGAATCAAAAATTATACTTAAAGGTAAATCGATATCAAACCTCTCGTTTAATTTATTGATCAACCGGATTGCTAATAGTGAAGTCCCCCCTATTGCAAAAAAATTATCTGTATTACTAATTTTTTTTATTTCAAGTATATCTTTCCATATTATAGCAACTTCTTTTTCAAATCCATCACTATAATGGAATTTTGTCTCATCTTTAATGATTATGTTTTCTCCTGGTTCTGGTAGTGCTTTGCGATCTATCTTACCGTTTGGAGTTAATGGAAATTTATCCAGTTCTATGTAAAATGAAGGTACCATATAATCCGGAACTTTTTCTTTCAAAAATGCAATTAGCGAATTTATATCAATCTTATCCTTCTTCTTCAGAATTAAATATGCCGCTAATTTCTTTTCATTACTTCGACTTTCATTTACTATTACTACTGCTTCTTTAATATTTTCAAATTCAAGCAGCCTTGTCTCTATCTCACCTAGTTCAATTCTAAATCCTCTTATTTTAACCTGGAAATCATTACGACCTAAAAACTCTATATTCCCATCTGAATGATATTTAACTAAATCTCCTGTTCGATAAAGATATCCCTCACTGTCTATAGAGTTTTCTATGAATTTACTCCGGGTCAAATCTTCCCTGTTAAAATACCCTTCGGCTAAACCTTTTCCTCCAATCAATAGTTCTCCAACAACCCCAATTGGAACACGACTTAGATTTTTATCAACCACGTAAAATTTAGTGTTTGCTATCGGATGCCCTACTAATATTTTTGAATCGCTTCTTTCAATTTTCTTTACTGATGACCAGATGGTCGTTTCCGTTGGACCATACATATTCCAGAGCTCTCCACCTCTTTCAAGCATTTTATCTGCCAGGTCTTTAGAAAAAGCTTCCCCCCCGCATAGCATTTTTAAACCAGGCGTATTTTTCCAGCCTGCATCTATCATTATTTTCCAGGTCGAGGGAGTTGCTTGCATAACTGTAATATTATGTTTTTCTATTAAATTTAAAAGAGCTTTCCCATCAATCGTTTCTGCCTTATCTGCAATGACGACGCATCCTCCTGAAATTAAAGGTAAATAAAGTTCTAATCCTGCAATATCAAAGGACACTGTTGTAACTGCTAATAAGCTGTCACTTTCATTAAATCCGGGATGTTTTTTCATTGACTGCAAGAAATTGTTTACTGCCCCATGCTTAATCATTACCCCTTTAGGATTTCCCGTAGACCCGGAAGTATAGATGATATACATTAAGTCTGAAGTACTTTGAGCAAGTTTAATATCTTTTTCTTCTTCTTTATTAATTATTCCCCATTCTGAATCAATATAAATTGAACTAATTTCAAAAGTTGAAATTAATGTTTTGAGTTTTTTCTCTGTCAAAAGAATGTTAATACCGGAATCTTCAACTATATATTTTAGCCGGTCTTTTGGAAACGATGGATCAAGAGGAATGTATGCTGCTCCGGCTTTCATTACCGATAACAAGCCAATGAGCATATTAATTGATCGATCAATAATTATCCCTACAATTGAATTTTTTTGCACACCTTTTTTAATCAAATAGTTGGCAAATTTATTAGCTCTAGAATTCAATTCGCCGTATGTCAGATAATCATTTGAATATTTAACAGCGATTTGATCATATCTCCTTTCTGCCTGTTCTTCAAACAGTTGATGGATACATTTTTCTTCCGAAAATAAAGTATCTGTTTCATTCCAGCTGTTTAAGAGTTTGATTTCATCTTCGGAAATAATTGAATACTCATTCAAGTTCTTTAGAGGATCTGAAATTATTTCATTAATTAATTTTTTAAAATTGGATACCATCCTTTTAATAAATTCTCTGTCAAACAAATCAGTATCATATTCAAACCGGCAATTGTAACCATCTTCTATTTGATATAAATGTAATGATAGATCAAACTGGGAATAGCAAAGATCAAAATTGAAATGACTGATTATTAGGTTTGGCAACTCAAATGAATATTTAGGTAAAACTTGAAGCATAACCTGAAAAACCGGGTTTCTGCTCAGATCCCTTTCACTTATTAAATGTTCTACAACTGTTTCAAATGGCAAATCATGATTCTTTAATGCTTCAAGTGTAATCTTTTGGCTGCGTTGCAACAGTGATGTATAGTCAGGACAATTAGACAAATTATTTCTTAAGGCAACTATGTTTAAAAAGTTTCCAATTAAACTTTCATCAATTTTCCTTGGTCTATTGGACAAAGGGGTACCAATAATTATATCATCAATACCCGCGTACTTGTTTAAGAAAACCTGAAACACTGCAAGCATTGACATGAAAAATGAACAGCCTTTTTTTATACCAATAGCCTGAATTTTTTGTGTTAAATCGTCTGGGAGAAAAAAGTAATCATTTGATCCATTGAGAGATTGCACTGGCGATCTTTGTTTATGAGATAGGTTTAATGTTGGTAAATCTCCGCTAAGCTGATTCTTCCAATATTCTAGCTGTGCATCATATGATGGATTCCAGCTTTTCTGAAGTTGCCAATTCACATAATCAGTATATTGAATTGGTAAATCTGGCAATTTTTCTGTATTTCCATTCAAATAATTATTATAAAGTTCCGATAGTTCCCTGAATAAAATTGAAGTGGACCAGCCGTCGGTTATAATGTGGTGAATATTTAAAAGAAAGATGTTTTCGTCTTTTGAGAGTTTGAATATAATCACCCTGATCAAAGGTAGTTTGGTCAAATCGAAAGGCTGGATCACTTCTTCGCGAATTGAATTATTTAATCGAATTTCAAGTTCTTCATTAGAATAACTCAATAAGCTGATCGTTTTAATTTTAATAAAACACTCAGGATGTATTATCTGTTTGGGCTGATTATCAATTAAACCAAATGTAGTACGTAATGTATCATGTCGACTAATTATCTTATTAAAACTTTTCTCTAATACTTCAACATTCAAATCCCCTTTCAACCGAAAACCTACCGGTAAATTGTATGCATGGTTTCCAGGTTGCATTTGATCAATAACCCACATTTGCTGCTGTGAAAAGGATAAAGGTGCAATAATGATATTATCAGTATCATTCTTGATTTTGCTTTTACTTAAAACTTCTTTTAAAGAAATATTTCGAAGCTTATTTATTTTTTTTGAAAAAAGTATTTTATTCATTCGGGATTTTTCCTTTAAAGATTCTTAAGTAACTTCATATAATTTGAATGGTTCACAGAAAGCATATTTCTAATATAAAATCATCTATCTGAATTTAACGGAAATTAATTCGTTTATTTTATCTGCCATCTCACTAAAAGTTGATCTATTAAATATATCCTCTAAACTTATTTCTATTTGGAAGTAATTTCGTATAGTAGATATTAGCTGGATAGCTAAAAGTGAGTGGCCTCCAAGTTCAAAAAAATTATCTGTGTTTTTTATACCTTTTACCCCTAATATCTCATGCCAGATTGAAGTTAATTTAACTTCAACTTCATCAAGACTTCGGTATGAAGATGACTCATCTTTTGCGAAAGTCCCAGATTCAGTTAATCTAATGTCAGTATTCTCTTCCATTGTAATATCTGTTCTAACTGATTTTTTTAAGTCATCCTGTTTCAATGGTTCAGGCGATACTATTACCTGAGAGATATTATTATTTAAAATTACCGTTAATGCTTTAATTCCATCAATGTTAAGAATCGCTTGTTCCAATAATTTCTCTTTCCACTTCTCCAATCCGGGTGATACTTTTAAATTTGGCAGTATACCCGTTTCTCTCCATGCATACCAATTGATAGAAATCAAATTCAAGTTACTAATGGAATTCAAATAACTGACGAAAGCATCCATATATATATTAACCGCGCTGTAATCAAATTGACCGGCTGGCGGGATTATTGAACTAATTGAAGAGCAAAGAACAAAAAAATCAAGCTCATCTATATTCAAATGTTTGTAAAGATTAATTGTCCCGAATAGCTTTGGAGAAATTATTTTACCCACAGAATCTATACTTTTTTGGAAAATCAATTTATCTTCGTAATTGCCGGCCGCATGTATAACTCCATTAATAATACCGTATTTATTATTTATTTCAGCTATTAAAGATTTGCTTTCGTTTTCATCCGATATATCACTGATTTGAATATCTACGGTTGAACCAAGCGCTTCAATCTCAATTATTTTATTTATTATAATTGATATTTTATTATTAGGGTCCTTCTCTTTTAACCAATTCTGCCACTTTGATCTATCCGGAAAATCCGCCCTTTTAGTCAAAATAAATCTTACTTTTTCTGTTTTTGCAAAATGCTCTGCAAAAACTAGTCCTAATCCTCCCGTTCCTCCTGTAATAAGATATACACCACCGGGCTTTATCTTGTTAATTTTTATATCATTAAAATCTTTATCACCTAATAGTTCGACTTTGTCGAAAGACTGAATCCAGCGATAGTCTCCCCTATATGCGATAATTTCATCTCCGTCTTTTGAAATAAATTCAGTTAATAATTGGTTAATGTGCTTTTCTGAAACTACTTTTCCATTTGAAAAATCAATACACCTGCAAAAAACATTTTCAATTTCTTTATTAATTACTCTGGCAGGTCCAAGAATCATAGATCCTTCCGGAGATGTCAGCTCTTCTTCCCCTA
>CAVUGE010000011.1:0-100806 GCA_963740945.1 uncultured Bacteroidota bacterium
CTGGACCGGAATTGGAGCTGTAGGTACTGCTATACTTGGAATCCTTTTGTTTAGTGAGTCAAAAGATTTTATCAGAATATTTTTTATCTTCTTGATAATTGCCGGACTTATCGGATTAAGATTATATTCAAAATGAAAAATTAACTTGAGTTGACACAGATATAAAGATGACATCTTTAAAAGAAAAATTATCATCAATTTTTTATTAAAATGAAAGTTCAGTTAAAACTTTTATTTTATAAAGTAAAGATGTCATCTTTCAAATAGTTCTTACATAACATTTAGGGTTAAAAATGGCAGAATTGATTAGCGCAGGTTTAATGATGTATACCTTAAAAGAAGGAGAAATAAAAGTATTTTTAGTTCATCCCGGAGGACCCTTTTTCTCAAAAAAAGATGAAGGATACTGGGGAATTCCCAAAGGATTAATAGAAAAAGATGAAGATCTTCTGCAAGCTGCTAAACGGGAATTCAAAGAAGAAACCGGGTTAAATCCGGAAAGTAAATTTATACCCCTGGATTTTATAATTCAAAAGGGGGGTAAGAAAGTATTTGCATGGGCTTTTGAAGTAAAAGATGATTCACCCTTTGAACTGGAATGTAATACATTTGAAATGGAATGGCCTCCCCGTTCCGGAAAAAAACAAAGTTTTCCGGAAGTAGATAGAGGAGAATTCTTTAATCTGAATAATGCAGAGAAAAAGATCAATTCAGCCCAAATCGAATTTATTAACAGACTTAAAAAATATTTATTTAACGATCATAATTTTTCCGGGTAAAAAAATGAGGCGATTTTTAATATTTCTTTGCAGCACTCTTTTATTGCTCTCTTTTCTGCTGATTCCTTCTAACAAAGCTAATTCAAAACAGAATCATAAGTATGTAATAGTGCTTCACGGAGGTGCGGGAACAATAAGTAAATCGTTGCCGGATTCTATCAAGCAAGGGTATATTGAATCATTAAAAAAAGCTTTGCAGATAGGTAAAGATATTCTTGAAAAAGGCGGAAACAGCCTTGATGCTGTTGAAACGGTAATTAAATATTTCGAGAACAATGAAAAATTTAATGCCGGTAAAGGAGCTGTCTATACTTCCGAGGGAACACATGAGCTGGATGCTTCAATAATGGATGGCAGAGACCTTTCTTCAGGAGCAGTTACAGTTGTTAAGTATGTTAAAAATCCAATTATGCTTGCAAGAGCTGTTATGGAAAAAACTCCCCATATTTTATTTGCAGGTGAAGGTGCGGATAAGCTAGCCAAAAAATTTAACTTAGAAACTGTACCTAATAGTTATTTTGATACTAAAATTAGATACGAACAATGGAAGAAATATAAAAAAGAAGCTGAAGGTGCACATGGAACTGTAGGTTGTGTTGCATTGGACGAATACGGAAATTTAGCTGCTGCAACTTCAACTGGAGGCATGACAGATAAAATGCCCGGAAGAGTAGGGGATTCTCCTTTAATAAATGCAGGGACTTATGCAAATAATAAAACCTGTGCTGTCTCATGTACCGGTACCGGTGAATTATTTATAAAAAATACCATTGCTTTTAATGTTTCTGCTTTAATGGAATATAAAAACTATTCACTTAAAAAAGCTGCAGATGAAATGATACATAAACGCCTTAAACCCGGTGACGGAGGCTTAATCGCTGTTGATAAAGATGGAAATTATACTACTCCTTTCAATACCGAAGGTATGTTCAGAGGAGTTGCAAACTCCGAAGGATTGTTTGAAGTAAAAATCTGGGAATAAAAATGCCACAAATTAATAAGATTGAAATGGTTACCAATATTCATCTTTTTTTATTAACCCCGGGATTAATCCCGGGGGTTAATGTAAACCAAAAGCCTGATATTTAACTGTTCTAATATATCTACTGAAGGTAGATAGTTTTCAATTTAAGTGGTCAACTTAAGTTATTAAATTAACAACATGGCTGAATGTCTATACTTATTTCAACAATAAAAGCTTTTTTACTTCATTAAAACTTCCCGTTTTTAATTGATAGAAGTATACACCGCTTGACAGATTCCCTGCATTCCATGTTATTTTATATGCGCCTGCCTGTTTTTCTTCATTAACTAATGTTATTATTTCTCTGCCTAATAGATCGAAAATCTTAAGACTTACAAATCCGCGATTTGCAATATGAAATTCGAAATTGGTAGTTGGGTTAAATGGATTGGGGTAATTTTGGGATAATGAAAATTCTGCTGGAAGAGTATTCCCTTTATCTTCTACACCTACAACTGTGGTATCTCCGTACACTATTCCATTAATAATACACCCTTTAAGATGACTTACACTTGAGCCAAAATCAAAACTGGAACTTATGCTGTCAATTCCAAATCCTTTTACTAATGAATATCTCTCCCATCCCAGATCTTGAACCAGATATTTCTTTCCAGGATAAATATTATTAAAAAGATATTCGGAGTCTTCCTCAATAAAGATTTTGGGTATCATACTATTATAATTGTTAAATCGATTGGTAAATGATGTGTCTCCCGGTTCAGCGGTAAGATCTTCAATTATAAATTCATTATTATTAAATGATGAATCTTCTATAAATCTTCTAACTGTTCCATCTTCATAATCATATCGTTCAAAGGTATCCCCTGAGCTTGAATGGACTTTAAAATATTTAAATCCATTCAACAAAATAGTGTCTTTAGTAACTTCAACAACATCATTATAATAATTACATGGAACCGGCGGGTTATCAAAATAGCAGACAGTCCGATCATAAATCCATTTATTTCCAATTGATAAAGGATACCACTCAAACAATCCAGGATTTATCGGAAGGTGTTTTAGTGTCTTGATAGTATCCGGAGTTACCTCATATAAATCATATTTTGTCGCTGCATATAATAAATTGGAATTCGGTTTTTTATAGATACCTATTATACTTCTATTTAATGTCTTATATAAACTGAAACTCTCGCCAAAGTTATTAGAGACATAAATGTACTTCCCGCCTGCAAGGTAAATTGCACCGGGTTGTGAATAATCTACACTGATAAACAATTTGCTTGTACTGCTAAATCTTCTTGTCCAGCTAAAAGCATTTCCTCTATTATTCGAAACCGTAAGAATATATGAGTTTTTATTATTAGATACTCTGTAAACGTAATTTGTATCTTTATCAAATAAAATTTTATTATCGGAAACAAAGTTTGATTTTGATGTGTCTACTACTGAAAAAGTTTTACCCCCATCAACAGATTTACTTAGTTCACCCGAATAAAGTGCTCCCAAAAATTGCCTGATCATTCTTAGGTGAAATTGCCAGACAGATTAATTGGTATGGTTGAGACTGTATCCCATGTCCAGCCTCCATCAACACTTTGAAATAAAATTTCGTTAATTGAGGAATAAATTAAACTGTCATTTTGATTTGATATTTTCAGATTACCGTCATGTCCGCCAAATACATAAAGTAAATATTGAGAAGAATCATATCTAAAAATATAACCTGATGGGTCTACTGTTACAAAAGTTGCATTATATATATACTTTGCCGGATTCTTATCCCAGAATTCATAATCTGTTATAGTCTTAAAATTATTAAATAAAGTTCCTCCGTCAAATAATAAAAGTGAATCCGAATTTGAATTAACATCCATATGATAAATACTGTTTTCCTCATAGTCATCCAATGGTGCATTTCTTTTCTCATAGTCATATAATCTGATAAAAAAGCTGCGTATTTCCCTTGTCGTCTTCCATTCCTTTTAACTCTGAGAAAGAATAATATTTTTGCTGTGCAGAGATAAAAGAAGTCAGAATTGCTAAACAAATTAAAATTTGTTTCATCTTGTATTTTCCTTACTTCAGTAAAATTAATTTCCTTGATTGAAAAAGTTCTCTGCTTTCAATTGATATATATAAACTCCACTTGCAAAATCTTGTGCATTCCAGTTTACTTCATATCTCCCGGCTTTTTGGAAAGAATTTACTAGTTCTGCTGCTTTCTGACCAAGGATATTATAAATAGTTAATTGTACATTGGCTTCTTTTGGCAATTCGTATTTTATAGTTGTCTCTGGATTAAATGGATTAGGATAATTTTGGAAAAGAATAAATTTTTCAGGTAAATCTTTAATATCGCCATTACCGGTAATTGTAGAATATTTATATTCCCAAACTCCGGTTCCATCGGTACCCACAAAAACATAACTTTTATCATCATTTGATTTTCTCATAACTATCATAGATGTAACTTCATCAAGTGTTCTATCAACATCAGCATCAGGTTCGTTCCAATCAGTGCCTCCGTTTGTACTATGCAGAAAAACACCATGATTTGGACTTTGATGACTATCGTCAAAAAATAAACCCCCTGCAAAAACATTTTCCGGATGAAGCGGGTCAACAGCTAATGTATTTATAAAAATTCCTCTAGAAGAGAATACCGTTTCCCAGCTGCCTCCGTTATCCGGTGTAAGATATATATTATTATTCCAGCTGATATACACCGAATCAGGATTCCTTGTATTTATAGCTGCCGATGTTGCCGAAGTACCTTGATAATTAGTTAATTTGAACAACTTCCACGTAATTCCCTGGTCTGTTGAGCGTAGTGCAGCCGGAATTATATCCGGAATAGTACCAATGTACCCTGCAGCCCAGGAAAGTTCTCCCAGCCAATGCGGTGCAACATCAATAGAAGCTATTACCGGCTGTGACTTTTCATCTTCTATTTCCGATTGAGACCAAAGACTTAATCTCCTAACGTAAATACCGGAATTTGTTCCTGCAATAACAGGCAGCGGAGGAGTATGACCAGTATAATAATAACTATCTAATGAATTAATTCTTTTTACACTATCACTAATGCCGTTGTCCGATCTAATCCAGTTAGTATCTGTTGTTAGATTTACTTCTCTACTGAATATTAATGCTGAATCATTTTGGCTGCTATCCTGTATTACAGCTGCAAATAACCTGGAACCATCTGCTGGACCGACACCCCAATGCTGTACTGTTAAAGCACTAATAGATTTTCCTTTAAATCCTAACGGAGTCCAATCTGAAGAACTATTACTTCCGGCAGCTATTGATTTTTCAAATATCCCGTTCCCTTGAGTTCCTGCAAAAATATAATTGAAATTCAAGTAGTTGGAATTATTGTAATCCGGCTCTTCTCCGGATAGAGATGTAATTATTTTATCTTGTAATCCATACGGTATAAGCTGTCCATATTCTTCATTAGATCCCCCGCCTCCGTTTTGCGTGTAAAAAATTGTACCCGAATCACCAACTGCAAATCCTCTTTTATCATCAAAAAAATAAATTGAATTTAATGAACGGGATATTGGTGTTTCTTGAGTAAACCAATCATTACCTTCATTAGTCGATTTTAATATTTTACCATTATAGCCGCATGTATAAATTATATTTGATGAAGGTATGGATAATCCCCGTAATTCTCCTATTTCGTGAGAAGGACCGACAAAATACCAATGAGAATCGGGAGGTCTTAATCGAATTATTGCTGATTGTGAAAATAAATCTCCTTCTACACCAACAATGAATTCTGTTCCATCTTCTGAAAATGCCCCTTTAAAAGCCCCGGAACCCAGACCGCTAAAATATCCCAGGTTTCCCCAATCTTTCCATGAACTGGTATCATTCAATTCCTTTACAAACAATGAATTTGGAGTTAATGCAAAAATTAGATTTTCAAATTGACCGAAGATTTCAGGGTTTGCCTTGAAAGGATAAATTGAACGGACTGGTAATTCAGTTATCTTTTCAGAACTCCAAGTTTTACCACTATCAATGGAATGATATACAAAACCGGAATCATCACCAATATAAATATTCCCGGGATTTATTTGCAAAATTGAAATATTTTTATTTGATGAGGGAACAATGCAGTAATTCCATGTTATTCCTCCGTCTACTGTTTTCCAGACAGCATTATCACCTGCAATAGTACCATTCAACGAATCGGAAAATGATATTGCATTCCAATGATAAACTGCACTTAGCATTATTGTTTCATTTACCCATGTTGAACCGGCATCAGTGGTTCTAAAAATTCCGTTTCTATCCCCGATTACAATCGCTTTCTTTGCATCCAGCATTATTACATCTGTGAGATTTTCCTTAGTATTTATGTCTCTGATAATCCATTGAGCTTTGCCTGAATGAAAAAATGAAAAGGCAAGAATAAAAATCATGAAAAATAAATATCTCTGTTTCATGATACCCTCCCATATTTATTTGACCGATACTATCTCTTGAGGGATAGCACCGGTTTTTATTACTTAAGTAGAAGAACTTTTACCGAACTCATTTGCTCATTAACATGAAGATTCGCAATGTAAACTCCGCTTGAAACAGGTATGCCGCTGTCGTTTTTTCCATCCCACTTATAAAGATAATTACCGGCAGACAGATTTTTATTTAGCATTGTTTTTACAATTCTTCCCTGAACATCATATATTGAAAGCTGGACAAAATCACCGGATAAACTTTGAGGAATGTTTACTATAAACGTTGTTGTCGGATTAAAGGGATTTGGGTAGGCTTTTACAAGCAAATAAGTGTCAGGTGTATTTTGCTGATGATCTTCATTATTTATTCCGGTAAGTAAGCTTGCTCCGGTCCCTCTGCTTTCGCCAATCATATCAGCAAGATAGTTATTAACCCAGAAAGGACGAAGCGCAGATGTTAAAGCTGAATCCTCCCATTCCTGATCTGTCAGCCGCAAGAAATTTGTTGATGTATATTCATAATAACTCATTACTGGTCCTATAAAAGCAGTTACCTTATTACCGGGAAGAGGTGCTGTAAATACTCCAAGATTTACCGGTCCGGTACCAACATGCTTTACCCATCCAAGTAAAGTATTTAAACAGTCAGTCGGTACTGTATGAACATCTGCAACTACCATATCATTTGTTAAAAATCCTTTTGAAGAATAATAATCATCATCATAAAAAAGTCTCGCGTACCAGCCTTCATAAGGAACTGAGCCGCTCATTCCGATAGTATTATATATCATTCTTTTTAAAAAATCACCTTCCTGTTTGCTAAAAGCAATACCATTTAATTCTTTTTGTGCAATAGTTCCGAGAGTATCAGCTATCGTTCCTAAATTGTCAAAATAATAGCTTACTGAACTCATCATACCGGTATTAAGATTAAACTTTGAAATTTCACTCTTTGCCGTTTTCGCAAGAGTCTTTAAATTTTCAAAGAATTCCGGGAAGGGTTCTACATAGCTGTACGGGAAGGAGCATAGCGTTGCTCCCGTATAAGATTGCTTTGCATAAAGAAGGTTATCATGTCTTAGCTCCGCCCACGATGAAAGCTGCGTATTTAATTTTTCCTGCCAGAATCCTGCAGTCTGCATAAAAGGCGGTAAAGTATTTCTTTCTTTCGGCGGATTTAAGGATCGAATGGAATTAAGCCACATGTTATAATAACTTTTATCCCAGAAATCAGATCCGTATGAATCTACTAAATACCTTAATGCAGCAAGGTTCCCTCCGTATTTATATTGTGAAATTTCATCTTTGAGTAATTGTGCTGCTGCATCATTACCCAGAGCAAATAAAACATCCAGAGAATTAGGAAGAAGTCTGCATGATTTAGTTCTATCAAAAACTACATTTGAAAAAATATAAGAATCAATTATAAATCTTTGCCCGAATAAAAGGAATGCCGAAGCCGGAATTATGCTGTCAGGTCTTAAAGGATCATGAAATAATACCTGAGATAAAATTGACTGATAGGCATATGGCTGATTTTTTAATGAATCCTGAAATGTAATCAGCTTTAAACTATCGAGAAGATCCGAAGCACTATTTAAATTAACTGCATTTTTGAGATCTGAAAGATTTTGTATTGTCACATTATCCTGATCACCAACGAAAAACTTTAGTATGCTCTCAATTAAATTATATGTGGAACTTACATTGGATTTATTAAATGCTTCATGGACTAACATTGCATCAATTGATTGTCTTTGCAGCGATTTGAATATTTTAACGGAATCGTCAACAGTCTGTGCTCTCGGCATTAATAAATAAATTTCGGTTCTCCCAAGCCACATCATTGCCTTGAAATAATCTGCAAGCTGTGGATGGAACTCATCAATATAATGACCTCTGGGTTTAAACTGGCTCCAATCATAAGTAACCGGAATAGAGGAAAATAATGTATCCGAACCTATTCCGTCTGCTTCATTAATTTTAGATAACACATTGTTAATCTTTTCTATATTTTCCGGATAATATGGATTCATTTGCTGGGCACTTATTAAATCTATTCCTACGGTAAGATAAAAATCTATATCCCTCAGCATTTGAGTCATATCCTGTTTATTTGAATAATTCGAAGCCAAATCCGGAATAGCGGAATGCATCCTGGTAAGCATGCCTTTTACAGAATCAATAAGAATGCTTAGCTCAACATCTTTTAATATCCTGTCATAAGATATATGCAGTGCATAAAGAATTGCATCGGTAGATATAAAAACAGGTAAATCTTTCTTGAATATATCAAGGAAAGCTCCGCCGAATGAATTCGTTTTTAATCTTTCACTTATGACAAAACCATTCTGTTGAAGTAATGATTTTTCAAATTCAGTTAGATTATATTTTGCATCGATACTGTCAAAATAAACTGCTGAATTATAATCCTGGTGAATGCCTGATTCAAACTTTCCTGCATCATGCATCTGCTGTAGTCCCTCAGCAGAAATATTTTGATGTGATTGAAGGAATTGCTTATAAGCATCTAAATTAAAATTAGAGCTTTGGGCATTAACGTTGGCTAAGAATAATAATCCAAATAGGAAAATACTTATAAATGTAAAAAGCGATTTCATAATAAATCCCCGTTATTTTAATATTTTTTATTTTAATAAAATTAATTTCTTAGATGATGTAAATTCTCCCGCTTTAATTTGATATTTATATATACTCCGCTTGCAAAGTTTTGAACATTCAATCTAACCGCATATTTCCCTGCTTTTTGTTGGTTCCCTGTATGAATGCCCATACATAATTTCCGGCACTATCTCTCGCTGTGAATCGCTTAATTGATTGATTATAATTATTTCTCACCTATAAGTAGAGATGAAAATCCCGCATCAATATTATTGTTATTGCTTTATCAAAGAATCAATTTTCATAACAATCAAATATAATTAATAATTGATGCATTTTTTATACCATTTTTATCCTTTATCTTTTGAACAAAAGTCAGATTCTACCAGACTATAATTATCAGAAATTTGATATAATATCAGAATTCTGATAAGTATTGAAGACTATAGGTATAAATATGTTAATCTTGTATCGAAATGGGAATTCTTTATTTTTTAATGATTTAATAATTTGCAAATTCCAAAAGAATTTTTCATGTTAATTAAGCAAAAATAATTTTAAAAGGTAATAGTATGCGGCGGCCTGAAAAGAATGAATATGCTTCATATTATGAGGGATATATAAAAGATGTTCAGGGGAATGAGCCAATCAGAAATTTAGAAGATCAATTCCAGGAGATTCAAAGTCTTCTACAGTCACTTTCTGAAGACAAAGCTAATTATGCATATTCAGAAGGAAAATGGACAATAAAAGAACTACTAGGTCATATAATAGATACCGAAAGGATTATGGGATATAGAGCACTATGCATCTCCAGGAAAGAAAAACAATCTCTTCCGGGATTTGAACAGGACGATTATGTAAAAGAGTCAAATTTTAAGGATAGAACAATTACAAATCTTCTTGAAGATTACCGGACAGTCCGAAAATCCACAATCAGCTTATTTAAAAATTTTAGTGAAGATATGTATTATCAAAAAGGCATTGCCAATGATAAAGAGGTTACAGTACTTGCACTGCTTTATATAATTGCCGGTCATGAAATGCACCATATGAAAATTTTGAAAGAAAGATACCTGTAAAATTACGTATTTCTGGGATTGCTATCCCTTCTGGAGAATAGCAGATTTGAATTTTAAATGACCTTATTGATTTCTTCAAGCATTCGTTCGGTAGCACCCAAATTTTCATGAACAAATTTATATGAGATTTCCCCTTTTTCTTTTCTTAACTCATCATTACTAAACAAAGTCCTAAGCTGGCGGTAAGCTTCTTTTTTATTTTTAATCATAATGCCCCCGCCTCTATTCATTAGTTCCAGTGCTTCGGCAGATTTCTCTATTTTAGGACCAAATAAAACAGGGATTCCGTAGACAGCCGCTTCAAGTATATTATGAATATTTTGTTTGAAGCCGCCCCCTATAAATGCAGCTTGAGCGTAAGTATATAAAGTAAGGAGAATTCCAATTGAATCAACTATTATTACCCGTTCATTTTTATAATTATTTAAAAATGAAAATCTTATTGTATTAATCTCTTTTGTGAAATCATTTTCAATCTTTTCCAGGTGAATTAGAGTTGGCTCATGGGGCGCTATAATCAAAATTACATCTTTATCATATTTAGCAAGTTTAATGAATGCGGGGAGAATAACTTCTTCATCCAATTCCCATGTACTCCCTGCGACAAAAACTTTTCTATTCTTAAGTATATCATCTTTAATTAGGTTCCGGGAACGTGCGGATAAGCTCCTTTGATAGACCCTGTCAAATCTTGTATCACCAATAGCTTTAATTTTATTCCCATTGATTCCGAAGTCTTTAAACTCCTCAGCATCCTTTTCTGAAACGGTTAGAATACGGGTAATATCTTTAAAAAGTATCCTGTGAAAATCCTTAATCAATGGAATTTTTCTTAATGAATTACTTTTCATAGTAGCATCAACTAAATAAGAAGTAATTCCGGCTCTTTTCATTGCCCATATATGGTTCGGCCATATATCATATCTCATCATTATAGCAAGATCCGGGCGCAATAATTTAATAAATCTTTCTGCATTGGAACTTGTATCAAAGGGTATATATGCCACAAGATCTGCATAGGGATATCTTTTAGAATTTTCATAACCCGAAGGAGAGAAGAAGGTTATTAAAATATTAAGGTTCTGATTTTTCTTAAGTTCCTCAATTATCGGTTTAGCCTGTTCAAATTCTCCAAGAGAAGAAGAATGGAACCAGAGTAATTTTTTTGATTTATTTATAGATAGAGCATCAAGAATCAGATTTTCAAAGATCCTTTTACGTCCGGTAATACCCTTCCTCATTTTTTCATTAAATAGTCCTGCGACACGGGAGCCAATATATAAAAGTGGGATAACGATCAAATTGTAAAAGATAAACCAAAAACTTTTCATTACGGATGAAGCAAAAGATTTAATTTATTAAATGCATTTTCAGGATTAATATCAAGCATACATCTGAAGTGTCCTCTTGGACAATAAGATTTACCAATATGTGTACAAGGTCTGCAAGATAATGAATTATTTTCCAAAATTATATTTCTATTTTTATAAGGTGTGAAGCCAAACTCTTTAACTGTAGATCCAAAGAAAGTTAAAATCGGTACCTCTAGAGCGCATGCTGCATGCATTAAACCTGAGTCGTTACAGATAATTGCATCACATCTTTTCATATCTGCGGCAGTTTGAAGGATATCATCATTATTGCTTAAATCAATTGAGCCGGAAATTCTCGAAGATATCTCGTTACATGTTTTTTTATCATCCTTCCCACCGAACAGAACAATAATGTAATTCCCTTTTGCTAAAAGATTTCCTAAATGGATGTAATATTCCTTGGGCCACATTTTTGTGAAATGTCTTGAACCGGGACAAAAACCAATATATTTATCTTTTTCTTTAAATAATTCTGAGGAAGTTTTATCGCTAAATAAATCCAATCCATTATCATCAAGCTGAAATTCTTCCAAAACTGATGCATATCTAACCGGAATTGGAGGTGCATCTTTTAATCTATTAATTTTTAAGCGGACTAATAATAATTTATCTAAATTATTTTTATTGAACTTAATTTCTGATGTTTTAAGAAATGATTTAATTTTTTTTGTTATTAAATTATTCTGGAGGTCTATTATAAGTTCATAATTTTGATTTTTAAGACTATCTATTAACTCAACAAACCCGGACTTATCTCCGGAGTAAGTATATAAATTATTCAAATAGGGATTTTGAACAAGGATATCCTTATACCTTTCCTTCACTAAGTAATCAACTTCAATTTGAGGGTAGTTTCCTTTTATTGTCCTTATTAAAGGAGTTGATAAAAGAACATCACCTAAAGAACTCAATCGAACTATTAATAATTTTTTAACTTTGCTTAGATTCAATTATTATTTGCTAATTTTTAATCTGTTAATTTACAGAATTGAAATATTATTTTACATAGGTGAGAAATTAAATGTACGATATCATGTTCATGAGGTGTATGAAGAAAAAATTTTTACAAATACATTCTTTTTAATATTCAAACTTTTTATATTTGTTATTATCATAATAACAGGTTTATAAAAGAAAGTTTGAAGAATATATGGGCACATTACCTCCACCAAAAACAAAAAACTTCCCTGATGATTCGTTAGAAAAAAAAGTATACAATCTCGTCGAGCAATTTCATGAATATATACCTATAATGAATGATAGAAACAGATTAGGTTTTTCTCTTTATAAATATTTGAAAGGGGAAGGGGACGATCCTGCTACTTTGATTCAAAGTACTAAAATAAAAATTGAGGGGATTTCCAAAGAAGAACTTACCGGAAAAATCAATTCCGAAATTGAGAAATTTAAAAGTAACTAACAATAGTGCAATTAATTTATTTACTGCTATTCATATAAATTTCATTAGTAACTTCTTCTTTTGCCATAAACTCTTCAACCATTTTTACATCTTCATCACTGCCGATAAAAAGCGGTGTCCTTTCATGAAGATCTTTGGGCTGTATTTCTAAAATCCTCTTTTTACCATCAGTTGCTCTTCCGCCTGCAGCTTCAACAATAAAAGCCATTGGATTACATTCTATCATTAATCTCAGCTTTCCTTGTTTATGTTTTGAATCAGCAGGATACATAAAAATTCCGCCGTATAACAAATTACGATGAATATCACCTGCCATCGATCCAATATATCTTAATGAATAGGGACGGCTGGTTTCTTCATCTTCTTCCTGCAGGTACTTAATATATTTCTTTAAACCGGGATGCCAATATTTATAGTTCCCCTCATTTATGCTGTAGATTCGCGACCTTCGGGGGATTTCAATATTCTCATGGGATAAAAGAAACTCACCAAATGAAGGATCAAGAGTAAAGCCGTGAACACCATGTCCGGCAGTATATACAAGTATAGTACTTGAACCATAAAGGACATAACCGGCTGCTACCTGCTTTAATCCCTGCTGCAGGCAGTCTTCTAAATTTCCCTGTGTACCGCCAGGCGAAATCCTTCTAAAAATCGAAAATATGGTTCCTACACTGACATTTGCATCAATATTTGAAGAACCATCAAGAGGATCAAAAAGAAGTACATACTTACCTATTTTTAATTCATTTGGAATCTGAATAATATCTTCAGTTTCTTCTGAAGCCATTACACAAAGCTGTCCGCTATGCTCTACAGCTCTTAACAAAGTATTATGAGCAAACATATCAAGTTTTTTTACTTCTTCACCATAAACATTACTATGACCTGTAAATCCCAGAATATCAACAAGTCCGGCTTTATTTACTTCAAGAGAAATAACTTTTGCAGCAAGTGAAAAATCTGAAAGAAGTTTAGAGAGTTCACCCGTTGCTCCAGGATGAAGCTTCTCCGTTTCAATAATATGTCTTGCCAGAGTCATGAATTTCTTCTCAGGCATCTATAACTCCTTTCGTTAAACTAAAAATTTATTATGAAACCTCCGAGGTTTTCAGAAACCTCGGAGGTTTCCTGTTGACTAATTATTAAACAGCTTTAGTAATTTCCTGATCTTTATATTGCAGCTGATATAATCTGTAATATATTCCGCGTTTTGCGAGAAGCTCCTGGTGATTACCGGTTTCCCTAATTTCACCTTTGTGCATTACGATTATCTTATCGGCACTTTGAATCGTGGACAGCCTGTGTGCAATAACTATCGCAGTTCTCCCGATTAAAAGTTTCTCTATTGCCTTTTGAATTAATATCTCCGTTTCCGTATCTACACTTGAAGTAGCTTCATCAAGAACCAGAATCTGGGGATCATACGCAAGCGCTCTAGCGAATGAAATCAATTGCTTTTGACCAACGCTTAAGGTTGCACCTCTTTCTTTAACAACTTCTTCATATTTGTTAGGAAGAGATTCAATAAATTTATCAGCTCCGACAATTTTTGCAGATTCAACAATTTTGCTTAAAGGTATTTGATCATTGTTCATGCTGATATTAGATCTAACAGTACCGGAAAACAAGAATACATCCTGCAAAACAATAGAGATATATTTTCTTAATTCTTTTTTGTCTATTGTACTTACATCAATTCCGTCGACGAGAATATTACCTTTATTTATATCATAAAACCGGGTTAAGATATTTATTATACTGGTTTTACCAGCACCTGTTGCTCCTACAATTGCAACTGTTTCTCCGGGATTAATTTTGAAAGAAATATTTCTTAGTACATAATCTTCATTATTGTAAGCAAAATAGACATTTTTAAATTCAATTTCTCCCTTTACCCTGTTCAATTCGACAGGCTGTTCAGGATTCTTCACAAATGTCTGGTTATCAAGTAATTTAAATATTCTCTCGGAAGAAGCCATAGCAGTCTGCATAATATTATACTTTTCGGAAAGATCCCGTATGGGTCTGAAAAACATTTCAGTAAACTGGATGAATGCAAATAGCACACCTATAGTCAGACTGCCGCGAACTATTTCACCTCCGCCGTACCAGATAATTAAACCCAAAGCAATTGAGCTCAATAACTCCACGCTCGGGTAGAAAATAGCATAATAGAATATCGATTTTATATTTGATTCCCTGTAATCATTATTTATATCAGAAAATCTCTTTAATTCATCTTTTTCTTTATTAAAGATCTGAACTACATTCATGCCGGTTACATGTTCCTGCATATAAGAATTTAAACGTGCAAGATGTAAGCGTACATCTCTATAAGATTCCCGGACTTTCTTTCTGAATAGGAATGTACCATAAATAAGGATCGGTAAAACGGAGAGGGTAACAAGTGATAATTTTACATCCATGAAAAACATAAAAACTAAAATCCATACAATAATGAAAACATCACTAAAGACCATTACAATCCCTGAAGAAAAAAGTTCGCTTAATGCTTCTACATCATTAGTTGTTCTTGTTACAATTCTTCCTATAGGAGTTTTATCGAAAAATTTTAGGGCTAATTTCTGAGTATGCTGAAATATCTGGGTCCTTAAATCATAAATAGTCTTCTGCCCCAGATACTGGGTATAATAAGTTAACAGGTATTGAATCACAGCCTGCATTATAAGAGAACCCAAAAGAATGAGACTGATAATCAGCAACCCGTGAAAATCTTTATTAGCAATATAATTATCAATTGCAATTTTAGTTAAATAAGGACGTAAAGGACCAAGTGCGGCTACAATAACATTTAATAAAATTGCAAAAATTACATATTTCTTATATGGTTTAATGTAACCCAGCAGCCGTTTCATTAACCGGGAATCGTAGGCTTTTCCTAATATTTCTTCTTCTGCTTTATAATCTTGCGCCATATTTCCTTAAGTATTATTCATGAGTCTATTTAATTAATCATCCATTCCACCATTCCATTACTCCACCATTCCACCACTCCAACATTCCTATTTTTTCATACAACTTTATGATAACTTTTTTCTTCGAAAAAGGAAATAATATTTTCTACCGTTGTATCTAAAATTCTTTCGACAGCTTCCACAGAATCAAAAGCCATATGAGGAGTAATAATTACATTTTCATTTCTTAATAAAATATTCCTTTTTAAAATTGCTTCAAGATGTTCGACTGAAACATTTTTAGTCAGCATTTGATTTTCTTCCTTTAAAAGCTCTTCGCCTTCAAAAACATCAAGTCCGGCACCGGAAAATATGCCTTTGTCTATAGCATAATATAATGCCTGTGCCTCGATAATCCCATTTCTTGCGGTATTTATAAATAGTGTACCTCTTTTAATTTTGTTAATATTGTTCATATTAATCAAATGATGAGTATGTGCATTATACGGGCAATGCAAAGTAATGATATCCGAATCTTGCAATAAATCATCCAGCGATACATACCTAAAATCTAATAATTCTTCGAGAATGTGGTTTGGCCGTGCATCACTTGCAATGACCTTCATACCGAAGCCTTTTGCAATTTTTATTACATGTACTCCGATGCTCCCGGCACCTATTACCCCAAGGGTTTTCCCTTTCAAGTCAAAGCCCTGCAGCCCCTGCAGTGTAAAATCATTTTTGGTTGTCCTGACATAAGCCTTATGCAAGTTTCGTGAAAGTGCGAGTATTAAAGCAAATGTATGTTCTGCCACAGTATTCTCCCCATAATAAGGGACATTAGAAACGGAAATATTTTTCTTTTCAGCTGTCTTTATATCAATATGGTTAAATCCGGTGCTCCGAGTTGCAATCAGTTTCAGTTTATTTCCTTTAGACAATACTTCTGAATTAATATTCGAATAAATGAAAGGAGAAACCACATCAACATTCTTTATTAACTCAGATGTTTCTTGATTTAATTCCTCTTTATAATAAAGGATATTAAAATCCTTTTTGAATTTTTTCCTAAGATATTTTTTTTCTTTCGGGGTAACTTCAAAAAATGCAATTGTTTTCATTTTTGTAATTGTATGGTCTCTTGTATTAATTTAACTCTTCCAGTTCTTTCTCAAGGAGCTGTTTATAATGGATATCGGCATAAATACCTCCTAAATTAACTAATTCTTCATGGGTTCCCTGTTCTGCAATTTTAGCATCTGAAAGTACTATTATTTTATCGGCATCTTTTACGGTCGAAACCCTGTGGCTTATGATTATACTGGTCCTGCTTGTCCGCCTGCCTTGCCGTCAGGCAGGTTCTGGGATTTTTCATGAACCGTTTTAAGCTCTGCAGAATCTCTTCTTCGGTATGTGTGTCGACTGCAGAAAAAGAATCATCGAGAATTAGAATTTTGGGATCAATGGCTAAAGCTCTGGCAAGACTTGCCCGTTGTTTCTGTCCTCCCGACAAAGTAATACCGCGTTCTCCCATCATAGTTTCGTATTCTTTTGGAAAAGATTCCACATCTTTATTAAAATGTGCAATTTTAGAGACTTCAACAACTCTTTCCTTATTTATTTCTCTTAATCCGTATGAGATATTATTTGTTATTGTATCGGAAAAAAGAAACGACTCCTGCTGGACTAGACCTACATTAGTTCTCAGGATATTTAAAGGAATATTTTTAACATTTTTCCCGTCTATCAATATTTCACCGTTTGTAGAATCGTAAAGACGGGGGATTAAATTTATAAAAGAGGTTTTCCCGGCCCCTGTATATCCCATTACAGCATATGTAGAGCCTTTAGGTATTTTAAGATTTAAATCTTTCAATATATAAGGGAGATTTTCATTATACCGGAAAGAAACATTTCTAAATTCGATATCTCCTTTTATACTGTTTATAGAATAATCGGTATTTTCATCTTCATAAATTTCAAAGGGTTCATGAAAGATTTTATTAAGACGCTTCATACTCGCCTCACCCTGCTGAATAATATTTATTACCCAGCCGAAAGCAATCATAGGCCAGATTAGGATTCCAAGGTAAATAATAAATGCTGCAATATCTCCCAAATTTGTTTGATTATTTATCACCTGAATCCCGCCTAAATAAATAACTATTATTATTGAAAAACCTGTAATAAGAAACAATATGGGCTGAAAGAATGCCTGTATCTTAATCATATCCATGTTACGGGTGAGGTATTCACGGCTTAACTTTTTAAAGCTTGTTATTTCGTTCTCTTCTCTTACATAAGATTTTATAACACGTATTCCTGAAAAATTTTCCTGCGCTTTAGTCGTTAAATCAGAGAACTTTTCCTGGATGAGAGTGAATTTTGCATGAATAATTTTACCTACTCTATAGACTAAATATGACAGTAACGGCAGAGGAATTAAAGAATAAATTGTTAAACTGGTATTTAATGAGAACATAATTGAAATAACTATTGCAAGCCTTATTGAAGTATCAACAGAATACATAACAGCAGGTCCAAGGAACATCCTCACGGCATTTATATCGTTAGTTGCATGTGCCATTATATTGCCGGTTGAATTATTCTGGAAATATCTTAACGGGAGTCTCTGAATATGATTCCAAAAGTCATAACGAAGATCATATTCAATTTCACGGGACACAACAATGATAGTCTGACGGATTAGAAATCTAAAAATGCCGGCAATAAGTGAAGCCCCAACTATTAATAAGCCATAATTTAGAAGGATTTCCGTTGTAACATTATGCTGTAAATCGTTAATTGCATCTTTCATTAAGAGCGGAACATAAACAGTCCCTGCATTTGAAAAAATTATAAAAACAAAGCCCCAAAAGAGCTTCTTTTTATATCTCGCAAAATATTTTTTTAATGTGAAAAGATTTTTCATACTTATTGTAAAGCAATATTTGTCAGATAATTTTCAATTTCTTGCTGTGAAGGGGCTTCAACTAAAAATTCGACTTCTTCATCATAATTAATATCATCATAATAAGAAAGCTGCTCTCTAAAAAGTTTTTCATTGAAACCTTCCTTAAATAATTGGGAAGTCCTGTTTGAAACATCCATTAAAGAAAAATGATTTTTAAAGATAAAATATAAATCTATATAATCTTTCCATTTTGCTCTTTCTCCTAAAGTGTAGGCTTTCATTGATGCCAAATCTAAGAGTGAAGGCATCCTAATTATATTTTCAAAATTTAATTTGGGTTCAATATCATATAAAAATTGATAAAAAGTTATTTTTACTTCACCTATAAAAAAAGTCCATTCTTGCGGTGTTTGCGAAAGCGTTTTGAATTTAAATCTTTCTTTAATTATCATATTCTCTAAACTTTTCCTACTGACTTCTGAGCTGGTAAAGAGATCAAAATCAATTGAACGGCGATGTCCAATTTGTAAAGCGATTGCAGTTCCACCAACTAAAAAATAGTTCCTTTTGAATTTTCTTATAAGTGGTAAAAGTTTAGCCTGTTCTTCAGTTAATATTTCTTTATGAAACATGCTTATTAAAATAGAGAGTAAAAAAATGTTTAGTTTGTTTCCTATAGTTAGTTCTTCTTTTAGAAATCTGTTTAAAGAAAATATCAGAAACTTTTTTTATACCAAATAAATTCATTAATCTTTCTATTCCTTTCCAATCTCCGTTATTCAACATTGTTTCAACTAAAAATTCGTCGCTAATATTTTGTTTTGAATCTTCTCTAATATACCAAAGCAGATATGAATAGTCTTTTATTAGTTGTTCTTTTTTGTCCATTATTAAATTCCTTCAATAATTTCAAACCCGGTATACTTCTGGAGTACTTTAGGTACAATAATTTTACCCTCCGGCGTTTGGTAATTTTCAAGTAAAGAAACCATTAACCGGCTTGTTGCCAGACCGGAACCGTTTAACGTATGAACAAATTCAGGCTTTTTCGTAGTTTCATTTCTGAATCTAATGTTTGCACGGCGTGCCTGGAAATTCTCAAAGTTGCTGCATGACGATGCTTCTAGCCACTTATTTTCTGCTGGAGACCATGTTTCAATATCATAACATTTAGCCGCTGCAAAGCTTAAATCTCCGGTACAAAGCATTAATATCCTATAAGGAATTTTTAATTCTTTTAATATATCTTCGGCATCATTTACTAACCTTTCCAATTCATCATAAGAATTTTCAGGTCTAACGAATTTCACCATTTCAACTTTGTTAAACTGATGAACTCTTAAAAATCCTTTTGATTCCTTTCCATATGAACCTGCTTCTCTTCTAAAGCATGCAGAATAACCGACATATTTAACCGGCAAATCCGTTTCATTTAAAATATCGCCTCTATATATATTTGTAATAGGAACTTCTGCCGTTGGAATAGGGAAGAGGTCATCCTTATTTATAAAATACATATCATCTTCCATTTTGGGAAGCTGCCCGGTTCCTTTCATTGAGTCACGATTAACTAAGAAAGGAGGAAATACCTCACTATAACCATGATTCTGCAAATGGAAATCAAGCATAAAATTTAATAAAGCTCTTTCGAGCGTTGCTCCTTTTCCCAAGTATAGAGGAAATCCCGAGCCGGAAATTTTTGCTCCTTTTTCAAAGTCTAAAATTTTTAATTTTTTTCCTAATTCAATGTGATCCAGAACTTTTTCATCCTGTTTAAATGAAAAACCGTCCGGAACCCATTGTCTAACTTCGATATTCTCTTCAGATGATTTCCCAATGGGTACTGACGAATGAGGCATATTTGGGATGAACATTACAATATCATTTAAATCATTTTCAACATTTTTTAGTTGTGAATCTAGAGCAGCTATTTGATCCGAAACATTCTTCATTTCTGCCAGAACAGATGAAACATCTTTTCCGGCTTTCTTCATTTGCGGAATTTGAGAAGAAACCTGGTTCCGTTTATGTTTTAGCTCATCAGCTTGAAGTATTAGATTTCTTCTATCTTCATCCAGTTTTAAGATTTCATCTACTCTGTCTTTTTCATTTTTGTTTATAATCCCTTGCTTAACCAATGCCGGGTTTTCACGAATAAATTTTAAATCGAGCATAAATTATAGATTCTCCAATGTTAAAATATTTTAATGGAACGCAGATTATTATGATTACTATGATCCTTTATAATCATAACAAATCATAAGAATCATAAAAATCCGCGTTCTATTAAATCCAATTCTTTATGATATGATGCTGTTTTGTACATTTCAAATTTAATTTCCTCAATTCAATCATTAAAGCATTTTCATAAACCTTCTCTAAAAATCCATATCCCAAAGTATTATAAACATTATAGAAAGCGCGAATAATTAGATTAGTAATTTTCGAAAATTTAAAATTATCAATCATACTATATTTTAATAGGGCGCAGATTATTATGATTACTATGATCCGTCATGATCATAACAAATCATAAAAATCATAAAAATCCGCGTTCTATTAAATCTCTTATTTAGCAACAATATTATAGATTTTATTTTTCACAAAAATTTCTTTTACTATCTTCTTCCCATCCAGATGTTTCGTAATTTTTTCATCTTTCATAATTACACTTTTCACTTCCTTCTGTTCACTATTTAAAGGCATTTCCACAGCAGTCCTTAATTTGCCATTAACCTGAACAGCAATATTAACATTTTCCTCAATCAGAGCATCTCTATCCGCCTCAAACCAGAGAGGGTTTTCGAATATGGATTTCTCTTTCCCTAAGATCTCCCAGCATTCTTCAGCCAGATGGGGAGCAACGGGTCCAAGAAGCAGAGCGAATCTTTCAAGAGAATAAGCCTGAATTTCTTTTGAACATTTTCCAAGGTTTTTGAATTCATTCAATAATTCCATTAATGAAGCAATTGCGGTATTAAAACGGAAATTACTTATTTCTTCATCATATTTCTTAATAGTCTGGTTTACTTTTTTATAAACAATTTTTTCTTCTTCAGAAAGTTTATCGATATCATATTTTTCTCCCGCCTTAGTATTTATGAAAATGTCTTTATGACTCTTGAAAAGTTCATATGCTCTAAGCACAAACCTTTCCGTACCGGCAATACCCTTATCACTCCAATCACCCCCTAATTCATAGGGTCCCATAAACATTAAATAAAGTCTGAAAACATCCGTGCCCAGATCATGAGTAAAAAAGTCGGGGTTCACAAAATTACCCTTTGATTTAGACATTTTAGCACCTTGATTAGTAATAGTACCCTGGTGCAGCAGGTTTGTAAAAGGTTCATCAGAGTCTGTATAACCGATATCTCTTAAAAATTTATGAATAAACCTAGCATAAAGAAGATGCATAACAGCATGTTCCGCTCCACCCACATATTGATTAACCGGAACCCATTTGTCTGTTTTTTCAGTATCAAATATTTTCGAATCTAAAGAAGGATTTAAATACCGGAAATAATACCACGATGAATCGACAAAAGTATCCATAGTATCGGCATCTCTTTTAGCATCTTCATTACATTTAGGACATTTAACATTAATAAAATCTTTATTAGTAGCTAAAGGGGATTCACCCGAAGGATTAAACTCCACTTCATATGGAAGCTTAACCGGGAGATCCTTTTCATCTACAGGAACCTCCCCACATTTTGGACAATAAATAATTGGTATAGGTGTACCCCAGTAACGCTGTCTCGAAATCAGCCAATCTCTCAGCCTGAAATTTATTTTCCTTAGTTCCGATTCCTTTTTCTTCAAGCCAATCAATAATTTTTTTCTTTGCGTCATCAACATAAAGACCATCAAGAAAATCGCTATTAATTGCAGGTCCATCACCTGTGTATGCTTTACCTTCAAAATCATCGGGAGTTTTTACAGTTCTAATAATGAGCAAATTAAATTTCTCAGCAAACTCCCAATCCCTTTCGTCCTGACCAGGAACTGCCATAATTGCACCTGTTCCGTAGGTCATCAAAACGTAATCGGCTATCCATATCGGAATTTTCTTATTGTTAACCGGATTAATAGCATAAGCGCCGGTAAATACACCCGTCTTTTCTTTTACCGTTGAGGTACGGTCAATTTCAGATAAAGATTTTATCGAATCTTTATATTGTTCAACTTCTGCTCTAAACTCATCTGTTGTAATTAAATCCACCAATTCATGTTCTGGAGCGAGAACCATATATGTTGCACCGAATAATGTATCTGGGCGGGTAGTAAAAATATTAATTTCTTCATTTCTGTCCGCTAATTTAAATTTAACTTCCGCACCCTCACTTTTTCCGATCCAGTTTCTCTGCATCAACTTTGTTTTCTCGGGCCAGTTAATTTCATTTAAATCTTCTAAAAGTTCTTCGGCATAATCAGTTATCTTAAAGAACCATTGAGTAAGGTTTTTTTGAATAACAACAGCACCGCATCTTTCACAAGTTCCGTCGGATAAAACCTGTTCATTTGCTAGAACAGTCTGATCATTAGGGCACCAATTAACCGGAGCTTTTTTCCGGTAGGCAAGTCCCTTTTTATAAAGCTGTAAAAAAAGCCATTGATTCCATTTATAATATTTGGGATCGCAAGTTAATAATTCGGCGTTCCAATCGTACATACAGCCTATTTTCTTCAACTGTATGCGGATATCTTCAACATTTTTTAATGTACTGTCCTGAGGATGGATTCCCGTTTTAATAGCATAATTTTCAGCAGGAAGACCGAAAGCATCGTAGCCAATTGGTTCAAAAACATTAAAACCTTTTAATCTTTTGTATCTGGCCCATGAATCAGTAGGACCATAGTTATACCAATGACCGATATGAAGCTTGGCGCCGGAAGGATAGATAAACATTACAAGGCAGTAGAGCTTATTATCTGTTTTAGATAAATCGGTCTCATAAATTCTCTTTTCTTCCCAGAATTTTTGCCACTTATTTTCTATTTCAGCGAAAGGATATCTCATAAAATTTATTGATTTTTTAAAAAATAACTACAAATTTACCCAAAAAGGAAGGGAATTCAAATGGATTTTTTTATTCGTAAACCGAAGATTAACGCCGGACTTCCAGTCCGGTGATCATTCTAAGCCACTATTCCTCTCCCCCGGACTTTAGTCCGGTTACAAAACACCATATAGGTTCCCTTTTAATAATCTCAAAAAATCACAATGTCAATTTTTAAGATAAATTAAAACTCGAATTTCACTAACCAAAACCTTCTTTAGTGCTGCTACGTCAAAGAATGTTGTTAAATTTAGCAAACTTTTATGCAGCTAAAGATATCCCTATTTTATGACTTCGGCCCTTTCTCTTTATTTTCAATAATTAAAATTGATTTTTACTATCTTTAATGTTTAATTAACCAATAATTTTAAGCTTATGCAGTATTTCGATTCAGATTATTTCACTTATAAAAACAATGAACTATTTTGTGAAGAAGTCCCCGTAAAAAAAATAGCTGAGGAGTGCGGTACTCCGGTCTATATCTATAGTAAAAAATATTTTACAGACAGGTACAATGAATTTACCGGAGCATTTAAAGAGATCCCTCATACAATATTCTATGCATCAAAATCTAATTTTAATATAAGTGTTATAAAAATATTTAGTGATTTAGGAGGCGGAGTAGATGTTAATTCGGAAGGGGAACTGTTCAGGGCTTTAAAAGCAGGTGCAAAACCGGAAAAGATTATTCTGTCGGGTGTCGGTAAAACAGCACATGAAATTGAACTTGCATTAAAAAGCAATATATTAATGATAAAAGCTGAATCCGACCAGGAAATATATTTGATTAATGAGATAGCTTCCCGGTTAAATATTAAGGCGAAGGTAGCAATCAGAGTAAATCCGGACGTAGATGCCCAAACACACCCGTATATTTCAACAGCATTAGCAGAAAACAAATTCGGGATTAATTCTGCTAGAGCTTTCGAATTATTTAAAGAAGAGAAAAGCTTAAAAAATATTAAGTTTACCGGTATCGACATGCACCTTGGTTCCCAGATAACCAAAATGGAACCATTTATTGAGGCAGTTGAAAAGTTATCTGAATTATATTTTAAGGTAAAATCAGAAGGTATTAATTTAGAGCACTTTGATGTCGGAGGAGGTATAGGTGTAAAATATTTGAATGAGAGGACATTTTCAGTAACAGAAATAGCAGATAAAATAGTCCCGGTATTGAAAAAGTTAAACTGCGATATTTTTTTTGAACCCGGAAGATTTTTAGTCGCAAATGGAGGTATTCTGGCAGCAAAGGTTATATATACAAAAAGTAATAATCTCAAGAAATTTATTATTGTTGATGCCGCTATGAATGATTTATTACGCCCGAGTATATATAAAGCTTACCACCATATCCAGCCTGTGGAGTTGTTTGGCAATAGAGAGGATTTAACAGCCGATATTGCCGGACCTATCTGTGAATCGGGAGATTATTTTGCCAAAGAGAGAGAAATTACGGAAAGTAATAGAAACGAATATCTGGCTATAATGTCCGCAGGAGCGTATGGAATGGTTATGTCATCAAATTATAACGGAAGGAGAAGACCTCCGGAGGTTTTAGTTGATGGCAATGATTTTAAGATTATCAGAAGCAGGGAGACTTTTGAACATCTGATGTTTGATGAGAATGCTGCATTATAGAATAAGATTACCAGAATGAACTCGAGTAAGAATATGATTATAAGAATGTCATCTCTATATCCTGGTAAATTTTAATTATTAATTTAATAACTCAATTTACGCAAAAATGTCATTCTGAACGAAACGAAGTGGAGTGAAGAATCTCCAAGTTATCTTTACATCTGCGTAACTTTAATAAATAATTAATTTTAATGCATAGAAGAAATTTTTTGAAAAGCTTATCATTAGCATCTATTACTGTAGGTGTATTTCCAATCGAAAGTATTTTTTCTAAGACAAGCGAACAATTAAACATAATAAAACCTAAAAGATTGAATATTGGAGACACGTTAGGTTTAATTGCTCCGGGCAGCTTTATAACGGAAGATGAACTTAAAGAATCAATAAATAATATTGAATCGCTAGGATTTAAAACCGCTTATACAGAAAATATACTGGCAAGAGACGGATATTTAGCAGGGACAGATGAACAGAGAACTTCTGATCTGCATGAAATGTTCACGCGCAAAGACATTGATGGAATAGTCGCTGCAAGAGGCGGATACGGCTGTACAAGAATTCTTCCCTTTATTGATTATGACCTGATTAAAAAAAATCCTAAAATTTTAATAGGCTATAGTGATATTACAGCTTTGCTTTATGCAATTTATTGTAAGACCGGGTTGGTATGTTTTCACGGACCGGTTGGTATTTCAACCTTTAACGATTACAGTATCTGTAATATGAAAAATGTCTTGATTTATCCTTCACAAAATTTAACCATGTATAATGCCGGAGACAATGAAGATGATAATGCAGAGATCTATACTATCAGAAGCGGTAAATCATCAGGTGAATTGATTGGAGGTAATTTATCTCTCGCGGTATCGCTTATAGGGACTCCTTATGATGTTGATACTTCAGGAAAATTAATTTTCCTTGAAGAAGTTGATGAAGAACCATATAGAATAGACCGGATGTTAACACAAATGATTGAAGCAGGTAAATTTAAGAAAGCTTCAGGTATTATTTTAGGAAACTTCAGCGGCTGTGAACCGAAGAAGGATGATTCAAATTCTTTTTCACTTAAGGAAGTTTTATACAGCCGTTTATATGAATTAAATATTCCTGTTGTTTACGGTATGTCTTTCGGACATATAAAAAATAAATTAACTTTACCTGTTGGAATTAAAGCTGAATTTAATTCAATTAATCAAACTATAACTTTACTGGAAAATGCAGTTATATAAAAAGGAGCAAAATTGAAAATCAAACCATTTAACCTAAAGAAAATAATATTTTCAAATATGATAATATTATTAATATTCTCTGCAGGCGGCTGTATAATTTTTCATAAAGTTTCGTATGTAATAAAACTTAATCCGGATAACAGCGGTACAACGACTGTCCTGGTAACCGATATTCGTTCCGATGCAAAAACTGACCAGGACTTTGAAGAAGATAAAAATAATCTTTTCAATTATATGCTGAAAAGCGATGACTTTATAACGTCGATGAAGAAGAGTCGCAAAGATATTGTAAATAGAGATTTATTTATGCAAAATGACACTTTAATGGGGAAGGCTGTTTATAAATTTGATAATGTTAAAGGTATTGAGGGAATAGCCTATGAAGGTGGATTCTATTTTCTGACTCTCGGTCTTGATGATAGTGTCGTTTCAACTAACGGTGAAATTATAAAGTCTAAAGATTATAAAAGGATATTATGGGATAGTAAAATCAACCCTTTAAAGTTTGAAATGTTTAGTTTTTCTTTTGATAATAATCCATATAGAAAGCTGGCGCCTTTTTATGAATCTTATAAATGAATTAACTAATTAATTAATACAAATTTTTTATGATAATTACATTCTAACACTACTGTGTGATTAATACTGTGTAAAATTGAAATTGAGTAGAAAAATTGTGATTTTTTAATTTTTAATTAAAAGGATTTAACATATTGCAGTATGATTTTGAATGGGATCCTGTTAAGGCAAAATCTAATTTTCAAAAACATAGAGTCAGTTTTAAACGTGCTAGTGAAATATTTATAGATCCTTTTATGTTATCAATTTATGATAAAACTCATAGTGAGATTGAAGATGGATGGACAACTATTGGAAAAGATCGTAATAATGTTACTATTGTTGTTGTTCATACATTCCATGAAATAAATTCTGAAACTTCGGTAATCAGAATAATTTCCGCAAGACGGGCCACAAAGAATGAAAGTAAACAATATAATTTAAGGTGAGAAATGAAAAAGGAATATGATTTTTCAAAAGGTTATAGAGGAAAGTTCTATCGAGAAAATACTCGATTAAACGTTCCAATTTACCTCGATAAAGACGTTGCTGAATTTATTGAACAAGTTGCTAAAAAAAAGAAAATTGATTCGCAAACTATTGTAAATAAAATGTTAAGAAACAATAAAGATATAATTCAAGCTTGGAAATAAGTGTATTTTTATTATCTGCTATTCAAGGCAATTTTGACTATGGACAAAATAGCAAATTGAAGAAACAAAAATATATATGTTTGCTGAAATAGTTTTTCCTCTCCCTTTTCGAAAACCATTCACATACATAATTCCGAAAGAATTTAAGGAATTTGCGAAGCCTGGAGTTAGGGCAGTCGCTCCATTCGGCAAGAGGATTTTAACCGGATTTGTTATAAAAATTCGTGAAAGTACAGAAGTAAATGAAAAGCTGAAGCCTGTTTCAGATATACTTGATGATAAACCAATCTTTTCCGCCTTAGATTTTAAGTTCTATCAATGGATTTCTGATTATTATTTATGTTCCCTTGGAGAAGCATTAAGGTTAGGAGTTCCGTATGGTACTGAAATCGAAAGCAAAAGAAAAATTATCATAGATCAAAATGCAATTATTAGATTATTAAAAGAAGAAAAAAATAAGAATACCGTAAAAGGGAAAATCTTACAAATATTATCTGAAAGAGAAGAGATAAATTTATCGTACCTCCAGAAACTTACCAGAAAGAAAAATATTTATTCAATCATTAAAACATTAGAGAACAAAGAAACACTTACAATTTTAAATGATATTTCTGATGCAAAAGTAAAGCCTAAAAAAATAAATTTTGTAAGACTTACAAAACCGGCAATTGAGGTATATGAATCGATACCGGAAATAGAACATCGTTCACCAAAACAGGTAAGTATTCTTCTTGAACTAATTTCACAAAAAGATAAATCAATTCCATTATCCAAGCTGCTAAGTAAAACTAAAGCCTCGAAAGCTTCCGTTGATTCACTAAAGCAGAAAGGTTTTCTAAAAATTTTTGAAAAGGAGATAGATAGAAGATATTCTGAAGATTATACAGAAAAACTGATGGAATTTGATTTAACGGAACAACAAAAAAAGGTCGTAGATGAAATTTCTCCGGAAATATTAAACGGAGAATTCAAAACTTTCCTCTTATATGGAGTTACCGGAAGCGGGAAAACGCAAGTTTACATCGAATTGATAAAAAAATCTTTAAGTATAAATAAAACAGCATTAATACTTGTACCTGAAATATCATTAACTCCTCAAATTACATCTAGATTAAGAAATAACTTCGGGGAACTTGTAAGTGTAATCCACAGCCGCATGTCACTCGGGGAAAGATATGATTCATGGCGAAGGATCCTCAAAGGGAAATGCAAGGTAGTAGTCGGTGCAAGATCTGCATTGTTTTCACCGCTGAAGAATTTAGGATTAATAGTGGTGGATGAGGAACATGATGCAAGCTTCAAACAGTTTGACATGATACCAAAATATAATGCAAGAGATTCGGCTATTGTACTGGGAAATTTAAATAAAATCCCAGTAGTCCTTGGTTCGGCAACTCCTTCTATTGAAAGTATGTACAATGCACTGAACGGAAAGTATAAATTATTGAACCTTACTGAAAGGATAGATAATGCAAAGCTTCCAAAGATAGAGCTTGTTAATGTTTCGATTGAAAAAAAGAATAAAAGAATGGAGAATATTTTTTCAAAAAAGCTGCTTGATAAAATAGAGGATAGACTAAAGAAAAAGGAGGGGACGATAATTCTGCAAAACAGAAGAGGCTTTTCAACTCAGGTCTATTGTGAAGACTGCAGTAATATTGAAACATGTATTAATTGTTCCGTACCTCTTGTTTATCATATAAATAAAAATATCTTACAATGTCATTACTGCGGATTTATAAAAGAAGTCCCTAAAGTTTGTTCAAATTGCGGTTCATTAAAACTAAAATATTTCGGAACCGGCACTGAAAGGGTAGAGGATGAAATTGAATATTATTTCCCCAACACCAGGGTAAGAAGGATAGATTCAGACTCAATTTCAAAAAAGGCTTCTTTAAGTAAAATCCTTAATGAATTCGGAAATGGAGATATCGATATACTTGTAGGAACACAGATGGTATCAAAAGGCCTGGACTTCCCCCGCTTAACCTTAGTAGGAGTTATTTCAGCGGAAACAACTTTATGGCTTCCTGATTTCCGTGCCGATGAAAGAACATTTCAGCTATTAACACAGGTTGCAGGAAGAGCAGGGAGAAGTAAAGTGGAAGGAGAAGTGGTCATCCAGACCCAGAATGAACATAACTTTATTTTGCAGCGGGTTCTGCAAAATGATTATACCGGTTTTTATCAAAGAGAGATAGAAGTAAGGGAGAAAACCGGCTATCCTCCATTTACTCATATTTGTCTTGTGGAAACAAAAGATCTTGATCAGGGAAAAGCCAAAGATGCTCTTACGGATTTTTATAAAGAAATATTTGCATATAATAAATTGTTAACGATTTCAAAACCCTCCGCAGCAATAATTGCAAGACTGAAAAGTTTTTATAGATTTCATTTAATTATTAAAAGCTCAAAAGAGACTGATCCGGGAGGAAAGATTTTAAGGAAAGCAGTTGTAGACTCTTTCATTGAATTTAATAGGAAGTCAAGATTCCGGGATGTGAAATTATATTTCGATATGGACCCGCAGAGCGTGATGTGATATGTTATAAAGTGAGGCTCACCTTGAAGGTGAGCCTCACTTTTTCTTTTAATTAAATATAGAGGGGTATTATTTATGGCAAAAAGAAAAATCCTTTTTAGAAAAGAAGGGTATTATCATATATATAACCGTGGTGCAAATAAAAATAAAATATTCTTTGAAGAAGATAATTATATCTATCTTTTAAGAAATCTTAAAAAATATTCGGTTAATTATTCCTTTTCTGTAATTTCTTATTGTCTTATGCCGAATCATTATCATTTTTTATTAAGACAGGATTCTGAATCAGAATTAAATATTTCGATTGGGTATTTGTTTAATACATACACTAAAGCAATTAATAAAATGTATAAGAGATCGGGAACTTTATTCCAAGGAAACTTTAAAGTTTTAGAAGCTGAAGATGAAAAATATCTCCTTGGATTGTGCCGTTATATTCATAGAAATCCAATTGATGATAAACTTGTAAAGAATATTGAGGATTGGGAATATTCTAATTATTTGGAATGGATCGGTAAAAGAAATGGAACCTTAATAGACTTAGAATTAAGAGATAAATATTTTCCTACAGGTAAATGCTATAAAGAATTTGTAGAAGATTATTTTTCAAATAAACAGTTCAGAAGTGAAATGAGAAAATATGTAATTAAATTAAGAGCAAAAAGGAATAATAAATCTTGTCTTGGGGGCGAAAAGTAAGGCTCACCTTTAAGGTGAAGCTAACTTCTTAATTTATTAATCAAAAATTCCACTGAGCCTATCTGTATTTTTTACTGATTATTATCAGCAACTCATTTATTACAATCCCTTTATTTATACGTAAATGATTATAAAAACAATGATTTAAGGGAATTATTGTTCTATTTCCATGGCACTTATTTTGATGTTAAAGCTAATGGTTTAATTGATAAAATATTTTAAAATAATATATTAATAGGAGTATTAATGAAAAAGTTATTTGTACTTTTTCTTTCTTTATTTTTTGGATTTACTATAAATACATTTGGTCAGATAACAAATCTGCAGGTAACAGGTGCTTCAGCTGATTTTACAATAGCTTCGGGAGATGTAATAAGCTGGAGCTATGATGTTCCAAATCCCGGAGACACAACATTCCTTAACTTCTGGATAGATGCCAATAATAATAAAATTCTGGATTCTAAAGATGTTGATTGGACATACTTTACTCAAACTGATGGTGATTCCAGGGGACAAAATGGGCCGCCTGATATAGATGGTTTAGCAAATGGTCATGTTTCTTTCCAGCAAAAAGTTGGTTTAGCACCAGGGCATTATATACTTACTTTTGAGAACAACGGAACAATTATTTCAATACCGGGAACTGTAACTCCTCTTGCATCGGTTGCATATACAATTTCAGGGCATGTTAATGTACCAACTGACATAAGTAAGGAAAATATTATGTTAGAACTTCAATCTAATTCTGGAGGAGGGACATTCTGGAGTGCCTTAACTGATGCTAATGGTGATTTTACGATTAGTATGGATTCCGATACTTCCGGGAACCCCAGGAAGCTCAGCATAAGTAATGGTTTTATTTTTAAATCAGCAACTATTTCTCCAGAAAATATCCGGTTTAATATTGATCCTGATAGAGCCATCCAGTACGCAAACAATGATTTTACCATAACTAATTCCTCTGCATCAATAAGTGGAGTAGTAAAAGATGAAGATGGCAATCCCGTTGTAAATGCTAATATATATATAAACAACAATAACGGAGGTTTTGAGAGTAATGCGAATTCCGATTTTGAAGGGAAATATTATATCGGATTATCATCGATGGATTTGCCAATGACCAATCTCAATATAGGTTCATGGATTGATAGCAGCTATATGCAATTTAATTACAATCTTCCTTCCATAAATATGGGTGATAATTTAATCCATAATATTTACTTGCTTAAGATTAATTCTACAATAAAGGGAAGATTAACCTTTAATGGAAAAGGTCCCGGTACGATGGATATTTTTGCTTCATGTGCTGATATAGGATTTATAAGAACAACTACAAATGACAGCGGTTATTTTGAATTTAGAATTAGTGATAAAATTAAGAACTATACTATATGCCCCAGTTACATTCCTTATGGGTATATTAATGATAGTATAGTAGTTCATTCCGGCGATACAACTGCCAGTTTGAATTTAAAAACTATCACAGCTGTAAAGAATGATTATTTAAGTGCCCCAAAGAAATATTCTTTATTGCAGAATTATCCCAATCCGTTTAATCCTTCTACGGCAATCAAATATCAAATCCCTAATAGTAGTTTTGTTTCACTAAAGGTATATGATATTTTAGGCAACGAAGTAGAAAGTTTAGTAAATGAAACAAAGGCTGCGGGTAGTTATGAGGTTAAATTTAACGGATCGAATCTATCAAGCGGAATATATTTCTACCAATTAAAAACAAACAAGTTTACTTCGACAAAAAAACTTATGCTTCTTAAATAACTTTTACTTTAAAAGAAGACAATCGAATATTATTGAGCGATATAAAAAATCGCTCATATACTCCGTAAGTGGGGCTCACTGGAAAAGGTGAACCTCACTTATTAGTTTATGCTTTAAAATGTGAAAGTGTAATGTTAAATTCATCCTTAAGATTATATTGTTTTGAATGAACCTTTCCTTCACCTTTTGCAATAGTTAATTTTCTTGAACGCACATCTTCTACATAACTCGGATTTGAAACTTCTGCTCTTCTGTTAGCGATTATTGTCATTTTTTCTATTTGAATTTCATCATCACTTAATCCGGGAGCTATTTTAAGATAATCTTCTCTGATCTTTTTCCCGGAATCTTTCCTGTCGACACTGCCGTTTTGGGTAGTAATATCAAACATAAGTGCGGCACCCCGTTCAGTAGTCAATTCATAATCTTCGGAAAGCTTTAGAGCTTTTTGATAAATTAAACTTGCAGCATCAGTTTGGATTGATATCATTTCGTCGGTCAACCCTAAATTAATAAAAGCTTGTATCCATTTGGGGTCTAAATACCAATGAACTTTTCCGTTTTTAACCTGTGAATACTGAATATTTTTAGCCCATGCCGCTTGTTCCGGTTTTGTCAGCTTAAGCATTTTATCGAAATCATAATAAAGGGGACCGAAAATATCTTTACATATATCCGTATGGTTATCATTCATTTTTTGAAGCAAAGGCTGCAGTGAACCCTGTCCGAAGTTCCATTGAAGAACTCCAAAACTTATACCTTGCCCGTCAAAATTATTACTTAGCCCGGTGAAGCATTTGGGGAAACCTTCACTGGTTTCAAAAGAACCAGTAAGGGCTAAAATTCTTTCGGGGAGCGGCCTATTCTGAATAGATTTATCATCTTTGAATTTATTGATTGTTTCCGCAGGTACCTGTGCATTTTTAGTATTTTCAATAGCGCTAATGACCCTTTCTGTTGTTTTTTCTTCGGGAAGTGGGGGGGCTTCATTAACAGGAGGAGTTACTCTTTCTTCAATTAGATCGCTAACCTGAGTCTGTTTTTGAGGTGTAATAACTGCTGCAGATTGTTTGGGAATTTCTTGTTTTTCACTGCTGCTCTCACTTTTTTCCTGTCTTTCACTTCTTGCTTTAAAAACTTCAATCGCCCTGGAACCAAAGTAGAATGCGATAACCATTTGTAAAGCTAGTATTAATTGCTTAAAATCATCCTCAACGGGTATAGTACTGAAGTAATTTATGCCTTCCATAAGTACAAAAAGAAATAAAGCAGTAAGAGCAATAATCCCCCTGATCGTATTTGGAGGTAAACCGAATGAATCAAACTTATAGGGGTTCTCGTCAGGTTCTTCAAAAGGAGCAGTAACTAACTCCTCATTTCCAACCATACTTTGCTTTTCCGCTACTATTTGATTTTTTAAATCGATATATTTTTCTCTTTCATCATCATCGGCATATAAACGCGGATAAAGAATTTTCCATTCGTGATTACTTAACCCGTAATTACTATTATATCTGTGAATTGCCCAGGCCAGATACACAATAACCATCGCAATCCAAATTAATAAAAGTGCGCCGGCAATAATTAAAACAAATTGATTGGCTTTGTAAATATTTGCAGTACTATCCTGTGCTAAAGCCTGAGAACTGACAAAGGAAATAATTGTTATAAAAAAATAAAATATTCTACTTTTCATTTTATCACCTTATAGAATTTCCTGAATTAAGTAGTTAAGAGCTACACCTAGAGCCAGGCCTAAGAATGCACCGCCCAATCCAAAAGGTTTAGATTTATTATCGATTAGTCCGCCGGCTGTAAAACCAATAACCCCGCTGGTTAGATAGGAAGTGAGCTTAAGCTTTTTTGCATAAGTTAAAGCTTTTTCGGTATTGTCTACAGATTGTATTACCAGATTAGAAGTTCCACCCTGCAATCCTTTTAATGAATTATAGGATGAATCCTGGACAGCAAGAATTTTTTGATATTTTTCCGAGATACTATTCTGCTTATTAATAATATCTTTAAGAATACCGTTTTGCTTTTCTAATGAAGCTGTTAATGAATCCTGTTTCATTACAACCCCTAACAATCTGGCAGCAGTAATTTTTTTTAACACAAAAGTTGAATCGCAATTGTTATTGAATGTTTCCCCGTCTTTAAGCAGTATCATTTCATTTTCATCGCAATCCTTTTGGAAACTTTTTTGAGCGTAAGTTTTCAGGGATGAAAGAAAAGCAATTATTACAATAAACCAGATCAAATAAAGTTTCATATACTCTCCTTGCTTATTGAGTTCCTAAATAACGGCTTAAGCCGTCAAATATATCTTTTGCACTTTTTCCTTCTGTGAAACTTGATGGGTCAGTTTCTTTAATTTTTTCGATATTTGAATCTAGAGCTTTGGAAGCTTCAGTCAACATCTGGATAGAAGTCTTTAGTCTATCAATTTCTTTCATTTGAATATCGATTTCACGTTTTCTCCAGATATCGAGCCTTTCAACTTCGGCATTGATTCTTTCAAGTTCCTTACTGATTCTTTCATTCTCCTTTTTTATATTCTCCTCTTCTCCGCTCACCGGTAAAATATTCGTTAATCCTTTTCCAATATTTCTGAATAAGTACAGAATTGGGGCGAGCAGACCTATTAACCAGAAGGGAACTTTATTTCCGGCTAATTCACCGGCAACTTCTTTTATTTGAGGAACCGAATATGTGAGTGCAAATAAAATTCCACACACTACAACTATAACTATTATAATTATCCAGAACTTTTTCATTCCGCCTCCTTAGATAGTAGTTATTTCCTTTCTATAAGAACCTGTAATTCCGGTCTCCCGGCATCATCATTCCATCGTTGAAGAAGCCCATCATTTGAAGGCTGCAGATTGCCGGCTTCATCTCTTACAAAGTGTAAAAAAGTATATGTCTTATCTTCACGAATTTCTGCTGTTGAAGACTCGACAACAGGAATCCATGTACCGGTATTATAAAATCTTCTGTAAACATTATCGATTTCGAAAATATATTCTCCGGGATTATGAGTATGACCCATAGTTATAAATTTATAATTGGATCCTTCAAACCGGAGTTTTGCAAATTCATTAAGACTCGAAGGTTCGCTCAATTGAAACCAGGCCACTAATCTTGCCAGAAGATAGGATACTATAAACGGACCGATGTTTTTTATCTGGTTTAGAATAAAAGCTACTGCATCCGAAGGATTTTGAATCGCTGCGAGCTGATCTTTTATGATTTTAACGATTTCAGGATAAAAAAAATAAACAATTATAAACGGGAGTAAAACTGCTAGAACAAACCAAAAAACCCTATTAAACATAAACCAGCCATATCGCAATTTCTTTGATAATATCTTAAAGAAGGCCGGAATATACTGGAACATTATTTTTAAGCCTAAAGCAAAATTTTCTCTTAATAATATTGAAAGAACGTTTATTGAAGGTCTTACATTATCTAAAAAGGGATAAAACAGTTCAATCCTATTTAAAAGGTAACGATTAAAAAAAGACCCAAAAGGAAGATTTAATTCGGAAGGATCATCTTTAAGAATAGCATTATCAAGAACCATACAAAATTTATCGTATCTGTGACCATGTTCTATATATAATTCGTTATCAATTTCAACAGAATCATCTATGAATGTTATACCGGGAAGAACAATATTTTTCAGGATTTCTGCTATATTTTGATTGCTTTGTATATCATAGATTGCTTCAGCAATCATTAATCTGATATAATTCCTAACGTCGGGAAAGTAAAGTTCAAGATCATGATTCCCTTTAAGAATTAACAATTTGTTCCCCTGCTTCATCCAATCACTTAAGGCCGAAATAAAAGCCGGATGTCCGGTTTTTATCTTAATTAGTTTATATATCGTTTTGAATGGATCTGTTTGAAGTCCATATTCCATTTCTTTTTTTGAAATGCTTTGCTTTAATTCTGTTATTGTTTTTTTTATCCCGACTTTCTTTAGTTCATAGTTCCATTCTTCATATTCTTTTTCAGCATCCCGGTGGAAACGTTTTTTCTTTTTAGACACAAAATTTAACTTTAAAGCCTGTTTAAACCTTTTTGAAAAAGGGATTTCTTTTACTTCTCCGGGATAATTAGTAATCCTGAGAAAATCAAAGATATCACCGTTGATGACCAGCAATGCATTATCGGTTTTTTTAATTTCATTTGCATATTTAAGAAATCTGTAAAATGAATCATCTGCGAAGAAATTTTCAGTTCCCTGATAAACACCTGCGTAATTTCTCCCGGAGGCAATATGTAAATCGCTTACTACAAAAATTTCTTCACCGTTTAATTCATATTTAACCGGTTTGGTTCTAACCGGAAGAGATTGTTTGAAAAAGGAGCTTTTTTGTTCCTTGTACGTATCTTTATCTACTCTATATTTAGGTGCCAGTCCGCTCTCTTCACAATTAACTAATAATTCCGTGTAGCTATTTCTCTCGTTCATTTTAATTCTTATTCGTTTATAAATACGAAGAATCCATACTGTTTTTTATGGCAGTTAATTTTCCTTAACAAATTGAACTGCATAATCTGCGAGTCCCATAACAGTCAATTGAGGATTTACTCCTAGGCTTGTTGGAAAAACACTTGCATCGCATACAAATAAATTATCATAACCGAATGCTTTAAATTCCGAATTCACAACACCTTTTTCGGGACTATTTGCAATAATGTTTCCACCCTGTGGATGGCCTGTTCCTAAGGTGATTTCACTTGGATCTTTTATATAATTATGAAGTTTTCTCAGTTCATCTTTATTCTTGAATTCATAATACTTAAATGTATTGGGCATTACTGATTCGGCTCCTGCTTCCAGCATAATTTCCCCGGCAAGTTCCAAACCGGCAAGTACAGTTTGAAAATCCTTAGGCGTTGGAGTGTAATCAATTTCCCTATGAGTTAAACCTGCAACCTTCACCGTTGCATTGGATTCCGAACCTGCTAAAACTCCAACACATGCAAGTTTGTCGTAACGTCTCATATTATTATAGTGATCTTCAAACCACCCGGGCATTGCAGTTGATTGAAACATCGGTGGATTGAACCACGATTCCATAATGAATCCTGTATCAGGTAAAATTTTCATGTAATGGGAAATTTGAAGACCATTATATGAATCTATTTTTGTAGGAAATGCGGCCGTAATTTGAGAACCAACATTAAATGATAAATATTTCCCGGCATTTTTTAATCCGAGATTTGAGTTAAGAAGCAAAATACTTGAAGATATAGCTCCTCCGGAAACAACAAATGTTCTTCCCTTGATTTTAATTTTTTCCCCGCTGTTAAATTCACACTCAACATAAGAAATTTTATTCCCGCTTTTCTGCAGTTTAACTGCTTCACAGCCTGCAATTATTTCAAGACTTTCTTTCCCAAACTTTTGTTGAATTTCTGGCAGAATAGTTGTAAGCATTGAAAGTTTTTTATTGTAGTGGCATCCGATGTTGCAATAGCCACATCCAACGCATCCTGATATATTTGCATATACGGAACTTGTTACGTTTGGTGCAATATCATAACCAAGCTTTTTACAACCTTCTTTAAATAAATAACCTCCGGGATTTAATATTACTGAAGCTTCTTCCATACGATTGGTATGTATTGTGTCCCATACCTTGTTCACAGATTGTAATACACGAGCTTTATCTAAGCCTGTATTAAGACCAGCCGGATGAACCCATTTGTCCAGTACATCTTCCGGCATTTTGAAACATACTGCATTATTAACAACCGTTGAACCTCCAACACAGCTTCCCTGGAATACAGTAAATCTAAAATCTCGCGCTGCCTGAATTGCACCGTCTTTAAATAACCTGGAAACCATCTCCATTTCATTTTCATTAAATGTCTCAGGCTTTTCATGGTTTCCTCTCTCTACCATTAAAACTTTTCTGCCATTTTCAACAAGCCCTTTTGCCAGAACGGATGCTGCAGCACCCGATCCAATTATAACAACGTCTCCTTCAATAGTCTGCTGTTGAATATCATTCTCATTTTTTACAAATAACTCAGCTTCTTTTTTATAAGGAGATTTATTTAATCTGTCCTTAGTATCTTTTCTTTCAGAAAAAGGAACATACCCGACGGAAGCAAATGTTCTCTTATCATTATAGTAACCTATATAACAAAGCTGTTTTGCAATTCTTATCATACCCTGTGCAATTTCACGCCAGAATTCAGGCATTAGTCTAGCCTCTATATCACTGTAAAATCTTTTTTTCAGGAAGGCAAGTCTATCTTCTGGAGAGATATATGGCAAGGGAGGCTTTAAGGATAATAAAGGATAAAAATATAAGCCCGATGCTACCAGAGCCATTGTCCATTTTGTTTTTGCTTCAAAAGATTTGAAATAAGTATCAACATTTTGTGCTACTTCTTCACTTGATATTGCTTCCTTGTCACCATAGATAACTACCTCGGCAAGGGCTCTTAAAGTCTTAAATTGATGAGGTAAAAAGTATTTTAAATTATACCGGGCACATTCGGCTGCATAAAGAAAAAATGAAACTAAAATAGTAGTGAGGAAATAAAAAATAATAGAACTAATAATTAGAGTATTAAAGGAAACGGTAAATATCCACATTGAAATAACTTTGCTTGTATTACCCCATATTAGTATACTAGCTAAAATAATTACATCTAATACTGATTCCCATACAATTATTTTTATTAACAATATAAATCTTCTTAAATCAGAAACTGCTAGCCAGCAGAATAAAAAATTTATAAAATTTAGTAAGGTGATATTTATAAGAAATGCGGTGTTTAAGGATTTAGCTGCAAAAAAACTTATTATAAAATAAATAAAACTTAAAGAATATATAACAAGTAGAATTTTTAAGAATATTCTAAGAGTTATTTCTTTCTTTGTAAGCATATCAACTCCTCTTAAAACTTAATACAAAAAATTTATTAAATTTTATAAAATAGAAATTTTACCATGGCAGATATTTTATTTCTTCCTTATGCCCTAGCTGGAAATAACAATAAAAAATATTAAGCCAGGGGAATATTCGTAAATAAGCTTTGCATAAAAGTAATGAATGATCACCTTCATTTGGAAGAACAACAAAATCTCTTATAACTTTGAAAAAACTTAAATACCATTTGTGCATATGAGGGATATCGTAATTAAAATGAGCAAGATGAATATAAGGCTCGTAAAGCTTTGTAGGCGGTTCATCTTTAACATAAGAAGTGCGAAAATATCCCAGTTGTGTTGGTTTCCCGTCACTATTCAATTCCTGTTTCCACTCACCGCGATATTCTTTGCCGTCCTGAATTACAATTTCATTATAACCCATATTTTTGCCGTCTTTTTTCATGAAACCTTTTTTAAATTTTTTCCCTGAAAGATTACCAATCCATTCATGGTTCCAGCCGCAATAAATATAACCGTTAAGCAATTCTAAATCAGGAGGAGTACCGGTTAGCAAAATATTTTCCAGTTCTTCTTTTGAGCATTTGGCTAAAGTTTCATAAGTATAAATTTTTGAAGGCATGTTTTGATCCTTTCTTTATTCATAAAAATAAAAAGAAAACAATTTTAAATGCTACAAGCTTCAGGGATTACTAAAACCAGTATGAAATAATTTTTGAAATATGTAATGAGCTAAAAAAAACGGGATAGGATATATAATTAAAGTTTTGATTTAAAAAGTACTAATCAGGAACTATAAATCTTTTAATACTAAAAACTCTAACTTAAGAAAAGGAAAAAGAACTAATAAAAGGTATTTTAATTTATTTATTTAGTTTAACTTACAAAGCAGTATATATTAAGTCAAGAAGAAACTTTCAAAACCTTGAAATAATTAATATAAATTTTTCTAAATCATACTTATCTTGGATATTACGATATTTTTATTAATTAAAAGTCATTTTTTTACTATTTTGATTACTAAATTATTTCTATTTTCAATTTTTAGATTAATAAAAATTTCTGCTTTGTCTATTCCATTTCTCAAGGGTGTTTCGGGGAAGTAATTTTCTTATAAAAATTTATTGGAGGTACTCTAATGTTTAAAAAAGCTCTAATCAAATTTATGATGTTCCTAGTTATTCCGGTGTTTCTCTTTGCTCAGATCCCGGATCATTTTACTAATTTAACAGTTTTATCAAAAACAATTTCAAAAGATGATTTAATAGGTGTGATGAGAAATTTTACTGAGGGTTTGGGAGTCAGGTGCAACTTTTGTCATGTAGGTGAGGAGGGAAAACCAATAAGTACATATGATTTTGCTTCCGATGATAAGGATAATAAAAGAATAGCAAGGGTTATGCTGAAGATGACGAACAATATTAATGATGATTATATTGCCCAGCTCAAAGATTTTGGCGAAAATATAATTGAAGTAAAATGTGTAACGTGCCATCACGGAGTAAAACAGCCTAAAACATTAGCGCAAGATTTAATGGGGGTAATTAAAAGAAAAGGTGTAGATGAAGCAGTAAATACATATCATGATCTATATAAACAATACTACGGCGGGTTTTCATATAATTTCAAAGATAACTCTCTTTCGGAATTAATACATATGCTTATTGAGGATAAAAATTATGATGCGGCCGTAAAAATAAGCAATCTTAATATTGAGATGTATCCGAATTCAGGGTTGGCTTATTTTGCTTTAGGAGAGTCTTATGAAGCAAGCGGCGATAAAACGAAGGCAGTAGAAAATATTAAAAAGGCTATTGAACTTTCACCCGGTAACATGATGTTTGACAGGAAACTTAAGCAGCTGGAATCGTCACAATGAGTTAATACTATTGTTTTATTTCCCCATACTTGCCGTTGGATTTAGAGCCTTTGTGTGAATATCATTAACCAATGGATTTATCCCTTGGTTAAACGGGAAAATTAAGCCCCTCCCAACGCTTTTTCTATATTTTCACACAACCTCTTTATCCAACGGATATCGTCTTAAACAAAGGTCAATACCAGTCTTTAATTCCAACAACAAGTGATATTAAGCTTATATATGATATTTACAGGCTCAAAAGTAAAGTGTTAACCTTTACGTCCGGCGATTATATAGATACTTTAGTAAGTACTTCTTCAGAAGTATGCTTTAATATTCCCGTCTTACGGGTCTCGCTTCTGTGGCCACGTCGGTCTTCTTTAGCGAAGCTTTTCTTTTTTTCTATTGATCCAAAAACCTGGCTCCATTTACCGTTTTTAAAAATTATTTGATAACCTCCCGACAGAATCTCGAAAGGTTTTCTGACTTTGTTCATCTCATCGAATTTTACAGAACCGGCTTTATGAAAGACTTCAAAATAGGCAGGATAAACAAAATCACTCATAGGAATTCTATTAACATCAAACGTCAAAGCCTCAACAGGATCGGCACTTTCGTATGCGTAAATTGTTTTGGGATCAGGGCCTGTTGTCATCAAATTAATAGCAGGATCAACAAGCATTTCAACGAGTTCATGTGATGCCGATACACTAACAAGATCATGGTTTTGCAATGTTGTTTTAACGAATACTTTGGAAAGCGGCAATCCGGATGGTGTAAGATCATGGTAAGCAAGAGCACCCGGCTGATCGGCATCATCTAAAAAAACTATTGCCCAGGCATTTTTAATAAAACTCTTAGATTTTACCAATTTTGCAGGAGTACCCCATACAGGAGCTACATAATTATCCACATATGCCTGCATTGCAGAAATTAGATCATGTAAATCTACTCCCATATCAACAGTAGCTTTATTAAAACATGCAATTGTCGGAATTATCCCCTGGTTAAATGCACCGAAGGTAGGTTTATTTGTTTTCATTATAACTCCTTTTTATTATAGTGGATAAATAATTACATAAGTATCAATACTTAACCTATGCCGCCGGCGGCCATAAAAAATCAGATAAGGAATTATTGACAAGAAAAATAATTCGTAAGAACAGTGTTGGATGAAGTCATCCGTATAATAGAAGAGATATGTTTACAGTGGAATATTATTAATTGGGTGATCTATTGTCAAGAGAAATTTACTTTTATGTAATTCGAGCAATCATTAATCACAAGCTTCTGATATAGTAAAGAGAGCCTAATATTATGATAACCCTTCTTTATCAGGAAGCAGGACAGTTCACTTCGTCAGAATGACAGTTGTGCGTAACATGAGCACAAAATAAAACCTAAAACTAAAGTTCTGTTTTAGAAGCTCTTTAAAAAAGGTATAGTGTTACTTAAGCTGAATATGAGTATTTTCCATAAAATCCATAGACCGAATACTAAGGCAAAATATTTGCCCATTGACCTGGATTTGAACATCTTTGCCAGTCCAATACTTAGAATGGCAAAACTCCAGATGGTTATTACATCAATAAAAGAGAGAAGCCATCCTCCGAGAGATGATTTATCCATTCCGATTAAAGATGTAAGACTAACATCCTGAACCATTCTTCCTAAGATTATACTTGCAACTGTTGCCAGAATAATTTGAAGCATGGCTATATATCCGGTGAGTCCGTTTGCAACCAGTGCAGATACATAGTTTCCATCTCCTTTTAATGCAAATCTGCAAAAGAGGAAATATACACCGGTAATTATGAGAAAAAATATAAAACCAAATATTAGAGTTGAAACTGAACGGATTATCACCATAGCTGAGCCGGTCATAAACTGTGATTGTTTGTCTGCCTGTTCCTGAGTTATCTTGCCTTCATCTACCATTTTTTGAACAGTTTCTCTCTGTTTCTGCTGCATTTGATAGCTTATCTCGGGATTATTAAATAAGATGAATTGAGAAATAATCGAAAGTATAAGGAGTAAAATTACCGGTAAAATCCAATCAATAGTTCGAAGTGGGAATTTTGAAGTAGTTTCAAAAGTTTTAGCCGGTTCTGAAAAAACCCCTGCAATTTTATCCGAATGACTTAATTCTATTTCCCCGGAATCTGGCGAGGAATTTGGTGAGTTTAAATCATTTGTAAAATTATCCATTTACCCTCCAAATAATATTTTGAACAGAAGTAAATTATTCATAGTTTTTTTCAAAGGCAATAAAAATATTTGCAAAATACATATATGTCCAAAATAAAAGTTAGAAGAATATGAAAACTATAATTGAGCCATTCAAAATAAAATCAGTCGAACCAATAAGATTCACTACCAAAGAGGAAAGAAAGAAAATCCTAAGTGAAGCAGGGTACAATCCTTTTTTAATACATGCCGATGATGTTTTAATTGATTTATTAACCGACAGCGGAACATCTGCAATGAGTTCAAAACAGTGGGCGGGGATAATGGAAGGGGATGAATCGTATGCAGGTTCAAAAAGTTTTTACCGGTTTGAATCGGTTGTGAAAAAAATAACCGGAATGGAACATATTATCCCTACACACCAGGGAAGAGCGTCCGAGAAAATTCTTTTCTTTATTGTCGGCGGTACCGGAAAATATTTCCCGAATAATACTCATTTCGATACAACGAGAGCTAATATTGAATTTACAGGAGCCGAAGCGAATGATTTTCTAACAGAAGTTGGAAAACATCCGGAAATAAGAGCAGATTTTAAGGGTAACATGGATGTAGAGAAACTTGAAAAGTTTATTAAAGAAAAAGGAGCTGAAAATATCCCGTTAGTGATGATAACAGTAACAAATAATTCAGGCGGGGGGCAGCCTGTTTCAATGCAAAATATTAAGGAAGTAAAGAAGGTATGTAAAAATTATAATATTCCTTTATTCCTTGACGCATGCAGATTTGCGGAAAATGCTTATTTTATAAAAAAAAGAGAAGCTGGTTATGCTGAAAAATCAGTTCTTGAAATAGCGCAGGAAATGTTTTCTTATGCTGATGGTGCAACTATGAGTGCTAAGAAAGACGGGCTTGCCAATATAGGAGGTTTTCTTGCATTAAATGATGATGATCTTGCGATGAAATGCAGAAATCTTTTAATTGTTACGGAGGGATTTCCCACATACGGGGGATTAGCAGGAAGAGACTTAGAAGCAGTTGCTCAAGGCCTTGACGAAGTTCTTGACGAACATTATCTTCATTATAGAATTAGGAGTGTAGAATACTTAGGTGAGAAACTGGTCGATGCCGGTGTCCCTATTATAGAACCACCCGGCGGACATGCAATTTATATTGATGCTAAAAGATTTTTACCGGATATTCCGCTGGAACAATTTCCCGGACAATCGATTGTTTGTGAATTATATATTGAAGGAGGTATTAGGGGCGTAGAAATCGGCAGTATTATGTTTGGTAAATACGATTCAAATGGGAAATTAATCCCGCCTCCGATGGAACTTGTAAGACTAGCTATTCCAAGGAGGGTTTATACCCAAAGTCATATTGATTATGTTCTGGAAATTATTCTTGAAGTATTTGAAAAACGGAATACTCTAAGAGGTTATAAAATTACATATCAGGCACCGATGTTAAGGCATTTTACGGCAAGGTTTGAGAAGGTCTGAAAGGATTACAAGATTAGCAAGATTACAAGATTATTGGAAGAAGGAATACTAGATACGGGATACCGGATGCCAGACACATATCTTCAACATAGTGACTGGTGTTAGCTTTTGGAGAATAAAGCCGGAATCTGATATACCGAATGGGGTAGGTGATTTGTAAAATCATGAAGAAGCATATTAAGAAATATCTATTGATTCTATTTAGTATTTTTGTTTTACTATTTTCATTGGATTTGTTATTCCCGCCTAAAATTGACGTACCATTTTCAAAGGAAATAACAGCTAAAGACGATTTTTTGCTGACAGTATATCTTTCTAAAGATGATAAGTGGAGAATGGAGACAAAACCGGAAGAGGTTTCTCCGGAACTTGTAAAAGCTATTATCAACAAAGAAGATAAGTGGTTTTACTGGCATCCGGGAGTTAATCCTGTTGCTGTTATACGTGCATTCATTTCGAATATAACAAAGGGAGAAAGAGTATCGGGCGCATCGACAATCACCATGCAAGTTGTACGACTATTAAATCCAAAACAAAGGACATATTCCAATAAATTTGTTGAAATGCTGAGGGCAGTACAGCTTGAAATTCATTACAGCAAAAAAGAGATTTTGGAAATGTATTTGAGTCTTCTTCCTTTCGGAGGAAATGTTGAAGGAATAAAAGCAGCATCTTATTTTTATTTCAACAGACCGCCTTTAAAATTAAGTCTGGCTCAGACTATAACATTAATGGTTATTCCAAATGATCCGAATGATTTAAGAATAGATTATAATGTTGAAAATACTCTCAAAAAAAGGAACTATTGGATTCGAAGATTTAAGCAAGGAAAAATATTCCCGGTTTTAAGTTTAAATGATGCCCTTAATGAATCTTTAGTTTCCAAACGATACGGGAGAAAATTTTCCGCCCCTCATTTTTGTGATTATATCAATTCCATAGATAAAGATACGGAAATCAAAACTACACTTGATCCCACCATTCAGCAAAAAGCAGAAGTTTTATTATACAATTATATTAACAGGATCAAGGCAAAGGCGATTACAAACGGTGCAGTTTTAATAATCGATAATAAGAATTCATCTGTCGTTGGTTACTGCGGTTCTGCAGATTATGATGATTACAATTCTTCCGGCCAGGTAAACGGGGTAACCTCAATCCGTTCTCCCGGATCGACTTTAAAACCGGCGCTTTATGCATACGCATTTAATAAAGGTATACTTACGCCTAAAATGAAACTTCTTGACATTCCTACAGATTTTGGAGGCTATAATCCTGAGAATTATGATTTAAAGTTTAGGGGTGATATAACAGCAGAGTTTGCTTTGATGAACTCATTAAATGTACCTGCAGTCAGATTACTTCAAGAAACAGGTTTTCACGATTTTATAAATTTTTTAATCAGAGGAGGATTTAAGGAAATAGAAGTACAAAAAAATATACTTGGACTTTCAACAATATTAGGTGGCTGCGGTGTTACATTGGAGGAATTAACAAGGTTTTATTCATGTTTTGCAAATTGTGGAAAACTTTATCCCTTAAATTATTTGCACAAAGAAGGAAAGGGGGAAGGGATAAATTTATTATCCGAAGGTTCGGCATATTTAATTGCGGATATCCTTTCAAACAATTACCGTCCTGATTTTCCAAATGATCTGCTTGATTTGAGCAGGCTGCCGAAAATAGCTTGGAAGACAGGAACTTCTTATGGGAAAAGAGATGCATGGGGAGTAGGTTTTAATCCGCGTTATACAATCGGGGTATGGATAGGAAACTTCAGCGGGAAAGGATCACCATATTTATCGGGAAGTGAAATGGCGGTTCCGTTATTATTTGATCTTTTTAACTCAATTGATACAGGTCCGGATAAAAGCTGGTTTAAAAAACCTGGAACAGTGCTAACAAGGGAAGTATGTGCGGAAACAGGGCTGCTGCCGGTAAAAAATTGTTCTACTACAATTAAGGACTATTATATTTCAAATTGTTCCCTCAATAAATATTGTGATCTTTACAAAGAAGTTTATGTTAACCTATCGGAAACAGTTGAATATTGTCCCGGATGTTTGCCGGGAAGCGGTTACAAAAAGGAACTTTACCCGTTTTATAATCCTCAATTGAAATTATGGTACATTCAAAATAATCAAGCCTTTAAGAAAATACCTCCTCATAATCCTGATTGCCAGATAAAATTTGGGGGCAAAGGACCAATAATAACTTCACCATCGGAGAATTATGAGTATTTTGTGGAAGAAAATTCAAAGCAGGAGATTCTTCTTCAGGCAGCGTGCGGGTCGGGAGTAAAGGAAATTTACTGGTACCTGGATGATAAATATTATAAGAAATCAGTACCAGGGAGAAATATTTTCTTTAAGCCGGATAAAGAGAAGATAAAAATTACATGCTTGGATGATAAGGGAAGGGATTCTCAGGTGTTTATTAAGGTTAAGTTTTATTGAATGAGTATATTGTTTATTTCACACGCCGCACAAACCACTCGGCATGTTCACATACTTAAGCGGATTCCAATAACATTAAACTTTTATTTCTTCTGGTTAAGAACTCTAATCCTAACTCTGTAAACCATTTTGGGGCCGACTAAAAAGTGTCATTCCGGGCTTGACCCGGAATCTAACCTTGTAATTTTGCTCTGAAAACAGATGCTGAATCAAGTTCAGCATGACAATCTCTACTTTTTGGCACCCCCAATCTTTGAGAATGCATTGTTGCGTCCCAGCTCTATAACTCTAAGATTCTACCTTAGTAAATCAACTTTGAAACCGTTTTGAAACCGTTTTGAAACCGTTTTGAAATCGTTTTGAAATCGTATTATTTCCTAATATCCATTCAGTCTGCAGCACCGATGGATTTCCTGTATTTCAAGCTTATTCCATGCTCAGATCCCGGTAATTGATAAAGAAGGTCGGGGCTATATGAGAGCAAGAGAAGCTTACTTTGAAGATGAACTTCCCTGTTCATTTCCTTGACTACATATACCTGTTTCTCTATATTTGATGTCGAATTTTTTATCAATTACGGAATAAAATCAAGTATTTTGAACCAATTTAATAAGACAGTTCTTCCAAATGGCGTTAAGATTTTGTCAGAATCAATACCGGGTATAAAATCATTTTCATTAGGATTTTGGTTCAATGTAGGCTCGCGTGATGAAAGCTTTCAAAATAACGGTATTACGCATTTTATTGAGCATATGCTTTTCAAGGGGACACAAAAAAGATCTGCCAGAAAAATAGCTGTTGAGATTGAAGCTGCTGGCGGTTATTTAAATGCTTTCACGTCAAAAGAGCATACATGTTATTATGGAAGAGGACTGGCGGAACATTTAGAAAAGACTTTTGATGTTATTTCCGATATGATCCAGAAGCCGGCATTTAAACCAGCCGAAATTAAAAAAGAATCGAGTGTCGTAATTGATGAACTCTTTGATATTGAGGATAATCCGGAAGAATTGATATTCGATAAATTTGAGGAAATTGTTTTTGCCGGTAATGCGCTAAGTCTACCCATAATCGGAACAGAAAAAAATATTAAAAAATTCTCACAGTTCGATCTTTTCAATTTTGTTAAAGAGAAATACGGATTTAACCGTTTAATAATTTCTGCCTCCGGAGCGGTAGATCATAATAAGTTAATAAAATTAACCGATAAATATTTCAATGTAAACCTTGGAAGAGCTGCGATAAAAAGAAAACATTATCCTCTCATTGTACTACCTGCAAAAATCGAATTCATCGATAAAGAAATTCAACAGGTACATGCAATTATTGGAAAATCTACTTATGGGTATAATGATGATAGGAGAACCAAAGTGGCGCTGTTAACTCAGGTACTCGGAGAAGGGAGCAGTTCAAGGTTATTCCAGACAGTACGCGAAAGAAACGGAATAGCATATCAAATCAATTCATTCCTTAATTCTTTTTATGATGTATCATCTTTTGGCGTTTATTTGTCGACTAACGAAAAGATGATTGACAGAGCATTGTCTATTGTAATAAGGGAGTTCAGGAAACTAAGAGAATCAAAAATTTCCGAAAGGGAATTGAAGAAAGCCAAAGAATCAATAAAAGGGAGTTTAATATTGAGTCTTGAGAGTACTTCTAACCGGATGATACGCATGGCTCAATCGGAATTATATTATAATAGAATTAAAAATCTTGATGAAATTTTAAAAGAAATAGATTCAGTCACCGCTGAAGATATTCTTGAAATATCGAATGAACTTCTACAAGAAGATTCATTTATAAAAGTAATAATCAAATCAAAAAATACACTGTTAAAATGGGCAGCGTAGCAAAATAACGAGGTGTAAAATGTTAATTGGGGTTCCAAAAGAGATAAAAACAAACGAAAATAGAGTCGCACTATTACCGGTAGGTGCATCCACTTTAATTCAGAACGGCCATAAGGTTGTAGTCGAATCAAATGCCGGTGTTGGGAGCGGATTTTCAGATAATGACTATAAAGCTGTGGGAGCAGAAATAGCTTCTTCACCGGAAGAGATATTTGCAAATGCCGAAATGATTATGAAAGTAAAAGAACCGATTGATCATGAGTATGATATGATTAGAGAGGGGCAGATAGTATTTACATATTTTCATTTTGCCGCAAACAAAGAGCTTACCGAAGGGATGATGAAAAATAAATGTGTTGCTATTGCATATGAAACCGTTCAGAAAACGGATAAATCTTTACCGCTTTTAATTCCGATGAGTGAAGTTGCCGGAAGAATGGCTCCTCAGGAAGGTGCAAAATATCTTGAAAAAGTCATGGGAGGCAGAGGAATACTTTTAGGTGGTGTTCCGGGAACGGGACCTGCTGAAGTTATGGTTTTGGGTGGAGGAATTGTAGGTACAAACGCTGCAAAAATCGCCGCAGGGTTCGGCGCAAGAGTTATGATCTTAGACAGTAATCTTTACAGACTGAGATATCTTGATGATGTTATGCCGAAGAATGTTACTACGATGATGTCTAATGAGTATTATATCAGGGAAAATTTACCAAAGGCAGACCTGGTAATAGGAGCGGTTTTAATTCCGGGAGCAAAGGCTCCAAAACTGGTTACTAAAGATATGCTGAAGCTGATGAAAGAGGGTTCGGTCATCGTTGATGTATCTGTTGATCAGGGAGGATGTATTGAAACATGTCACCCGACAACACATGAAAATCCTACCTATGTGGTCGACGGAGTTGTCCATTATTGTGTAGCAAATATGCCCGGAGCTGTGCCGAATACATCTACACTTGCTTTAACAAATGCTACATTACCCTATGCTGTTGAAATAGCAAATAAAGGTTTTGAAAAAGCAATTAAAACTAATCCTGAAATAAGTCTGGGATTAAATGTTATTGACGGTAAGATAACTTATAAAGGTGTAGCGGAAGCTTTTAATTTTGAATATCAATCTGTTGATTCGGTGATAAATTAAAGTTTAGACGTAGAGACGGAAGATAAAGAGACATCTATCCGTTTATCGTCTTTCGTTTATTGAAAATATAAAAGGTTTTATAATGTCGAAGTTTGTTCTCGATGGAAAAGAAATAGAATTTGAACATGGTCAGACCATTATTCAGGCTGCAAGTAAATATGGAATTGATATCCCTCATTTCTGCTGGCATCCGAGTTTAACAATTTCAGGTAATTGCAGGGTTTGTTTAGTTGAGGTGGAAAAAATACCGAAACTTGTAATAGCATGTTCAACATTGGCTGCCGAAGGTATGGTAGTTCACTCTGCATCTGAGAAAACTCTTTCAGCCAGAAATGCTGTAATGGAATTTTTATTAATCAACCATCCGCTTGATTGCCCTATTTGCGACGAAGCCGGAGAATGCAAGCTCCAGGATTATGCTTATGAGCATAGCGTTGGAGAAAGCAGATTTACAGAAGTAAAAAATCATAAGGACAAAAGAGTACCTTTAGGTCCTTATGTAATGTTTGATGCAGAAAGATGCATTTCCTGTTCACGCTGCATCCGTTTTTGTGATGAAATAGCTAAAGACCCTGAGCTTACTTTTGTAAAGAGAGGGGATAGAGTTACAATTGTAACTTATCCAGGCGAACAAATGGATAATCCCTATTCATTAAATACAACCGATATTTGTCCGGTAGGAGCTCTTACAAACAGGGATTTCAGATTCCGTGCAAGGGTCTGGGATATGTCTTCAACAAAATCAATATGTACCGGTTGTTCGCGCGGCTGTAATTCTGAAATTTGGGTTAGAAATAATGAGGTGTTAAGACTTACCCCAAGGTATAATGAAGAAGTCAACAGCTACTGGATGTGCGACCACGGAAGAATAAACACATTTAAATTTATTAATGCGGATGATAGAGTGGACGGTCCTCATTTAAGAAGAGAGGGAACGCTAAGTAAGGTAACCTGGAATGAAGCGCTGAATGTTGCGGCAAATGAATTAAAATCTTATCAAAAGAATGAAATTGCTTTTATCGGTTCTCCCTATGCTACTAATGAAGATAATTTCTTACTGGCAAAACTCGCAAAATTGGCCGGTGTAAAAAATATTCTATTTATGCGGCATATAAATCCCGAATTCGGTGACGATATTTTAAGACAAAATGATGTTACTCCTAATTCCCTGGGAGCCGAACTGGCAGGAGTTAATCCGGCAGCAGATTTAAATGGGATTATCAAAGTTATTAATGAAGGGAAAATAAAAGCTTTATTCTTAATTGATGATGATATTATTTCATTAAATTCCGAACTGGAAAATGTACTGGCAAAACTGGAAATCTTAATCGTATGTTCCACCAACTTTGACAAAACAACCACACTGGCGGATATAGTTTTCCCTTCGGCAACATATGCAGAGAAGAACGGTACTATGGTAAATTTCCAGGGGATGATCCAGAGATTAAAACCTGCTGTTGCAACTGCAGACCTTGACCGATCAATGGATGGTATGTCCCAAAGCAGACTAGATAAATTTGGGACAAAATTCGATAAATGGGCTCAGGGAAATAAGCGGGATGCGAAATCAGCCTGGAAGATTATTTCCGCTATTTCGAATTCGATGGGATATAAAATGAAATATAATATTGTTGAAGATGTATTTGAAGAATTGGCTAAATCGAATGAGGCTTTCAAAGGAATTGATTATGATGATATTGGAGAATCAGGCGTAAAAGTAAAAGTTGAAATTTCAGAAAAAGTATAACCGGGATTTATATAAATGACTATCCTTGAATTAATCGGAATTACATTAGTAAAGATTGTATTAATTCTTTCGCTCATGCTGTTGACGGTTTCATATTTAGTTTATTTTGAGAGACGGGTAAGCGCATGGGCTCAAAACCGTCTCGGACCAAACCGGGTGGGGTGGGAAGGAATATTGCAGCCTTTTGCGGATGTTTTTAAATTATTGTTAAAAGAAGATATTGTTCCTACGAATGCAAACCGGACAATACATGCATTAGCCCCAATGCTTGCTTTATTCGTAGCATTTACGACGTATGCAGTTATTCCGGTTGGACCAAGTGTAAATATATTCGGATTAACTATCCCCCTGGTAGTTGCGGATATAAATATCGGAATACTATATGTTTTAGCTCTATCATCATTAGGGGTATATGCTATAACATTTGCCGGATGGTCTTCAGGGAGTAAGTATTCATTATTGGGGGGAATTCGATCTTCAGCCCAGATGATCTCTTATGAAATTTCTATGGGATTTTCAGTCGGAGGAGTATTACTTTTATCCGAATCCCTTAGACCTTTGGCAATAGTAAGTTCACAGGGTGCCTGGCTCTGGAATGCGTGGATACAGCCAATAGGATTTATCACTTTTGTCGTATCGGCATTTGCCGAAACAAACCGATTACCTTTTGATCTTCCGGAGGCGGAGCCGGAGCTTGTTGGAGGCTTCCACACCGAATACAGCAGTATGAAATTTGCGGGATTTTTCCTTGCCGAATATGCAAATATGATCATTGCAAGTGCTTTAATAATAACGCTTTACCTGGGCGGGTATAATTTACCTTTTATAGATATTAATTCCCTTGGTTTACCCGAATGGTTGAATGTTATAATACAAATAGCTACCTTCTGTGTGAAGATGGGAGCGATTTTGTTCTTTTTCCTATGGGTTAGATGGAGTCTCCCGAGATTCAGATATGATCAGCTAATGAGCCTCGGTTGGAAAGTTATGTTTCCACTTTCATTAGTTAATATTATTTGGGTTGCAGCTTTAGTAATGATCTTTAAACTATAATGCCTAGATATAAAGATGATATCTTTAACAGAAAGATTATTTTCGATTTTTAATTAAAACGTGAGTTCGGATTAAATTTTATTATTTAAAAATAAAGATGTCATCTTTCAAATACGGTTTTTAGGATTTGAAAATTGATTAAGGATTTTAATGGCAGTTAAGAGAAGAGAAAAAGATTTAACATTTTTAGAGAAGATATATATACCGGAAATTGTTAAGGGTTTATCGCTAACGTTAAAGAATATGTTTAAGCCCAAGTTTACACTTAAATACCCGGAAGAGAAATTTATTCCGCCGGCATCATACAGAGGCAGGCCTGTTTTAGTACAGGAAGAAAATGGTGTCGAGAGATGTGTAGCTTGCGGGCTTTGCAGCCGTGTTTGTCCTTCGTTAGCAATTGAGGTTCAGGCTGGTGAAACGGAAAGTGAAAAAGAACGTTATCCCGAAAAGTTTGAAATCAATATGATTCGATGCATCTTTTGCGGATTCTGCGAAGAGGTATGTCCCGAAGAAGCAATCGTTATGAGCAAAGATTATGAGTTAGCATTTTCAAAGAGGGAAGATGCTATTTATGGCAAAGATAAATTATTAGTTCCTGTTCACCAGCTGCAGGATAGAATTAATTTTTTAAGAAGTTATAAATAGTATTATTATCTGGTTTTTGTACCAGTAATTGGGGTGCTATGCAAAAAACTTTTACTGTTTTATTTATATTTATTTTTGTCTTATCTGTTTTTGCACAAAATGGGGAGGATAGCTATAGAGTCAGCTGCCCTTCTTATATACCTGTAAATTCAACCTTTGATATTTCTTTGGTAACTACCAATAGATTTGCCAAAGCAGATACACTTGAATTATATATATTACCCGACGAGAAACTTTCCTTACTTGATGTTGAGCTAAACACCTTACTCTGGAAATCCGTTTTAGATTATAAATCAGCGCAGGTTGACAGGTATGCGGGTCCTGCTTATAAATGCATTGTAAACCTTTCCGATTCGGCTTTAACCCCGGGCTCATTTTTCCAATTCTTATTTAGATTTCAAGGAGAAAATGTTTCAAAGAGCTTTGTTAAATTTTTCGGAGTATTTAAGGGTAAAGGGAAAGTTTTAGGTTATGTAAATTCCAAAATAAAAAGCAAGCCCATAAAAGAATCGGAATTTTTAATGGTTCCGGTTAAATTTTACAATGTTCAGAGAGTAGCGGGGAAAGCATTATTCTTTTCAAAGAATGCATACATGGATTTTACTTTTAATGATATTAAATCAGATAATTTATTAACCGAGTTCTGGCTTAAGCTAAATAATCCGGAAGAACAAGTGCTAAAAATAAGGGATAAATTAATTCCGGAATTTCAGTATACCTTATCGACAAATTCTTTTCAGATTTTATCAGCTGATTCCAAATCAGGTTCACAGATCTATTCCGAACCCTCATTTTTATCCTTAAAGTGCTGGTATCATATTTCTATACTATTTTCGCTTAAAAACAATACAGTTTCATTTTATAGTGACGGTAAGCTTATTGCGAAATACAAATTAAATAATTCTGTAGAAGCAAAAGATCTCGGCTTTGAGTTTTATAACTTTGAAGAGAAAGAATCATTCCAGATCGACCTTTTAAGAGTAATTGATTTGAATAACACAATAGATTATTCTTTCTCAAATTGTAACTTCCAGAATTTTTCTGCGGATAGTTCAACAGTTATAGCAAGGTTTAAAGTAGATGAGCTGGATGCACTATCGAATCTGAAGAACAAAATAGATTTAAATACTTCAGGGATACAGTTAGTGAATTCGGATGCTCCAATATTCGCAAAAGCACCGGAATTAAATATCAAAATGCTTTCCAATTCTTATGAACTCGATTGGAACGGAGGGGATTATAAGCAGGCTGATTTTTATGTCCTGGAAAAATCTTCAAAAAGCGGGGGCTATACACCTTTATTTAGAATCGATGCGGATAATTTAAATGAGAAAAATTATTCATACCTTGATCAGAATGACGAATCATCGGATGTAATTTACTATAGAGTTAAGCAAGTCGATAAAGACGGTTCTATTGTTTATTCATCTCAGGTAAAAATTGGACAGGGCTCATTTGAACCTTTCGTTGTAGAACAGAATTATCCTAATCCTTTTAATCCCAAGACGAGTATTGTAGTCGAGTTATTGGAGGATAGTGAGGTTAAAGTAATTGTATACAATCTTGAAGGGAAGGAAGTTGCCAGGCTTCATGACGGGTTATTAAATAAGGGGGTTCATAAATTTACTTTTGATGCTACAGATTTACCTTCGGGCGTTTATCTATATAAGATAGAGACTCCAGACTTCTCTCAAACTAAAAAAATGGTGCTCACCAAATAAAGACACTGATTTTCACAGATTTCCGCAGACGCAGATTTTCACAGATAGGAATTTTTGATGAAAATGTTATGACTTTAAACATGCATAAAAAAATATACAACTAGTGAATAAAATTAAATTCACATAATCTTTATTTGTTTCCATTTCTTCTTTTTTAATCAGGAAATAAGGTAAATAACCTGGTATAATTTATGATTTTCTTTTTGTGCTCTTTATAAAGATTCGGGCATTTTTATAAGGGTTAAATAAAAATTAAAATGGGGTAAAATATGCAAGCAATAAAAAACTTTCTAATAAATTTTTTAGCTATTCTTTTCTTTATATCAAATATTACCAGTGCTCAAATAAAAAATGAAAAAGGCATATATGTTCCTGCCGATTTTAAAACTCTAACAACAAATAATCCTCGTAAATTAAATAAAACCAATAATGATACTTTAGATTATAAAACTTTTAAAATTATAAAGGAAGATTTTCTTTTAAATAATGGGTGCGGGGATTACGGCTCGAATCAATATTATGCTAATATTGCCAGGGATGAAGACGGTGGTTATTTATGTGTATGGGTTGATGATAAATCGGGACTCCAGGAAATTAACGCTCAATTATTTAATAAAAATGATTTAAGAGAAGGAAAAATTATTCGAGTTTCCGGGAATTATTTTTATTGGAATCCGGCACCATTTATTTCATTCAATAAAGTTTCCAATGAATATATAGTAACATGGGCAGAAAGTGACGGCAATATCCATGCACAAAGAATCTCAAAAAGCGGGGAAAAAATCGGAGGTAATTTTTTAATTAATCAATTTGCCAGAACTAATTCTAATTATCCTTCTATTTGTTGTGCTGAAAACGGGAAAATACTTGTATGTTGGTATTCTGATAAAGACTATATTGGCGGTCAATCTATCCTTTTTTATAGAATTTTTAACAGTGACCTTACTCCTGTAATCGATCAAAAAGAAATACTTGATCCAGCAAATGAAAATACCAGCAGCCTTGGATTTCAAAATACTGTTTCTTCAGACAGCTCCGGAAATTTTATTATTGTATGGAGCAGCTATAAAAATAATCATTCAAGAATATTTCTTCAAAAAGTAGATAGCAACGGAGACTTAATTGATCACAATTTGGAAGTAAGCGACTCTTCTTCTGCGATTGATTTTACCTTTCCAACAATTGCATCAACTAGAGACGGTTATTTTTTTATTGTGTGGGCTGAGAAAGGTGCATACGCTAGAATTTATAAAATAAATTCCGGATTTGTTACACCGCAATTCACTATTGAAGAAGAACAATCCTATAGCGCATATTATGCTGTTACTTCAGATGATAATAATTTTTATGTGGCTTTTTCAGGGGAAAAAAGATTCAGCCAGATTATTTCTAAGGATGGAAATAGCTTCGGAGAAAAAAAAGAATCATCATTTAGTCTGGCGACACTTACTAGAGTAAAAAATAAGAATTTTTATTCAGCCTTCACAAAATTTAATAAAGATGATGCCGATGCGATGGTTCAGAAATTTGATTTAGAATTCAATCCTGCGGGAAAACCAATAAAAGCTTCAGATGATTACTGCAGTTCGGAACAAAAAAATCCCGTAGTTAAATACAATGAAAGCGGCAGATCAATATCTGCTTGGGAAGATAGAAGGAATGGAATTACCCAGATTTATGCACAGGTTCTCGATGAAAATGGAAATGCTTTATCGGAAAACATACTTGTAAACGATACTTCAATTTTTGAAAAGGGTATTAATCCTGAAGTATTATCGGATAAATCAGGAAATTTTTATGTAATTTTTTCAGGAGGTGAATACTATTTTAATGTTATAGTCCAAAAAATTTCAAAAGATGGAAATAAGATCGGTAGTAATAATAAATTAACCGATATCAATTATGCGGATAATCTTTGGACACATAGTCAGATAAACGACAACGATGATTTATTAATATCATGGCAGGCGAGCTATAGTAATTCCGCAATTTATTTTCAAAAGTTTCATCCCGATTTTACACCCTACAATAATTACAGCAAACTATTCTATACTCCTTCTGCAGTTATTCAGGATATTTCCATTAACAAAAATTTTGAAATACTTATAATGTGGACAGATTATTTTATAGAGACAGGTGTTTATGGTAAAGATCTTAAAGGAATGCTCTTTAATCCCGAAGGTTCATCTATATCTGATTCTATAGTAGTTTATTCCGGAGACAGAATATTTCTGAATGCTGCCTGTAAATTAGATATATATAAAAATCTGGCGTTTATCTGGACAGACTGCAATTCTTATGGTTACGATAATAAAATAAATTTGAAAAGAATTTATTCCGGCGGTAAGAATTGTTTTGATTCATTTACAGCTAATAGCAGTCTTTCTAATCTAAGAATAATAAAAATATTTAACAAAAATATTTTTGCTGCATGGAGTGATAATAATAAAATTAACGCTATTATGATTGATGATAATAAAGGAATCGTAATACCAATTAACCTTTATAATTATGAAACATTTTTTTATACTGATTGGGGTATTTACAATAATAATTTTGACCTAGACATATATAACAATAGATTACTTCTATGCTTTGAAAGTATAAAAAATGTAGATAAAGGTTATGATATTTACGGAAATATCCAGATGATAGATTCTTCTTTTTACCATTTCCCTATTTCAGATGATGCAAATTATGAAACTATTTCTTCTGTTTATCCGAATCCTATTTCAACAAATGTTTCATTAAATTACTTTTTAACAATACCTGTTAAAGTAAGTGTTTCTGTTTATAATATATTAGGTGAAAGAATAGCTGTAATTGAAGATAAACCGGAAGAGCCTGGACTTCATACAATAAAATTTAATGCAAGTAATCTGCCATCGGGAATCTACTTCTTATATTATAAAGGTATGAAATCTTTTGCAAGAAAATTTTTGATTGTTAAATAATATTTTATAAATCATTGAATAACTATAAATTGGGGGTGCAAAAGAAAACTTCGAAAATACAAGTTAAATATGAAAAATATTAAATCGATTGAGAAAGAAATAGAAAATTTAGAAGAGCTGCTTTTAACTCCGGATATAAGAAAATCAGTTTCAGACTTTTCCGAAATCTTAGCAGAGGATTTTATTGAGTTTGGAAGTTCCGGAGAGATATTCACAAAGAAAGAAATAATAAAATCACTGCAGGAAGAACCAAAAATAAAATTATCGCTTTCGAATTTTAAGATAAAAGAATTAGGCAGAGATTATTTTCTGGCAACCTATAAAGCTATGAAAGAAGAAAATGAAGAAAAAGTGTATTCATTGAGGAGTTCAATATGGATGAAAAAAAATGAAAAGTATTTAATGATATTTCACCAGGGAACGATAATAAAATAGAGGGAATGCTTTTGAGCGAAATGATTGAGAAAATCAAAGAAATAATTTCCTATTCTTTAATTGGCGTTGCTGCATATATGGCAACAGATATAGTGCACGAAGTATTCGGACATGCCGGTACTTGTTTAATAATCGGACAAAAAATCAAATTATTGACCTCAGTTTATTTTAGAAGTCAACCCGGAAGTATAATAACAGATCTGGGAGGACCATTGGCCAATTTGTCTTTTGGCTTATTGATATTTTATTTCCTAAAAATGAAGAGAAATTTTCCTATTCTTCTCAGACTCTTATTATTTCTTACAATGCTGTACAGTTTTTATTGGTTTTCAGGTACAATAATAGAATCGAGTTTTAGCGGGTCAGGTGATTGGACTTATTTGATTAAACAATTGGACTTAAGAGGGTTGGGAAAAATAATTTTAATAATTACCGGCATGGCTGCTTACTATTTTTCTATCAGGCTGAATTACAGGCAATTTAATGAGATCAGATTTACCTTTTCGGAATTTCCATTAAAACAATTTATTTACGGTTCATATATAGCAGCGACATTGGCGGCAGTTATAGCCGGGCTATTTTTTACCCCGGATAGAATAATGGCTGCACGTGAGGGACTCCTTGAAATGATAGCTTCAATGCCGATAATCTTTATTGGATCTAAAGATAAATTAAGAATTGAGGCCTACAATATTAAATCAAACCTTAGGATATTTAATTTTATCGTAACCATTATATTTATTTTATTTTGCTTTACTCTCGGCAGAGGCTTTAATTTATAAAATAAAATGCAAATCCATTTAATGCAGAATCGTAAGTCAAAATACTAATTAAAATTATTTTGAAGAATCTTGACATTCTGCTATATCTGTTATAAGGTTAATATAACAATTAAGGCAGATAACAAAAATGCTTATTAAAATAGATTTCGAATCGGAAATACCGATTTATGCGCAAATCAAAAATCAAATTGTTGAAGGAATCGCCTCAGGGATTTTGCCGGAAGGTGAATCATTACCTTCTGTCCGGCAATTTGCAGTAGATATGGGTATAAATATGCATACAGTCAATAAAGCATATTCAATATTAAAAAGAGACGGCTTTGTTATCATACATAAAAGAAAGGGGGTTATGGTAAATAAGTTTTCGCAAATGCATACCCCGGTTTTATGAAAGAAATTTCAAAAACAATTAAACCGGTTATTGCAGAAGCATATTGTAAAGGGATAACAGAAGAAGAGTTTATTAATAAATGTAAAAAAATTTATTTGGCATTTAATGAAGGGTGAAAAAAATGGGGTCCCAACAAAAGATAAACTTACTAATTTACAAAGTTATTCCAATCCGGATTTACCTTTATCATCAACGCTTTGTAAAACAATAATTAATTTTTTATATAAATAAAAGTTTATGTAAAAAAAAGGTTTAAGATAAATTTGAAATTACTGTTCTATAACAAAACAAAAGGGTAGCAATATGAATTCGAAAAGAACACTTCAAATTATATTATTAACTTTCTTCGGTATGTTGGGAAGTTTAATAATCGGATTCATTTTTTTTAATACGTCTATTTTTATTTATTCCAGTCCAAATATTCAATTTCTTATTGCCGGATTTATTGGAGCACTATTTTTTGGTCTTTTAGAATACGGAAACATAAGAGACCAAATCTATGGAATGATATTACTGCTGATTCTTCATCTAATAATATTTACAGGAAGATCCCTTTCAATAATAATGATAACAAGAGATATTTTCTACTTGGTTGGGTTATTCTTATCAATCAAAATTTATTATCAGTTCATAAAAAGAAATCCAAAGATAAAATATTATATAAGAAGTTTAGCATTAGCATTATTTTATGGTCTGCTAAATACAACATTTATAATTGTTTTATTTTTAATATATACAAGAGCTGAATTCCCATCATTAAATTTCATTTATTCACTTGCAAGGAATGGAATATTAATAGGATTAGGTCTTGGATTAGGAATTGATATTTATCTAAGTAATCAGAAGCATTTGTTAAGTATTTTAAAAATAAAAACGGCCTTATGATAAAATAGAACTAGTAAGTTGCAAATAAATATATTGAAATCTTCATTAACTTATGATTCGTTAAAAAGGAATTTTATCTATGAGAGTAGCTAGTATAATCATGAGTTTCTTCGCAGTCATTTGGTGGCTCGCAGGCACATTAAATTCAAGTTGGTCTTTAGCTGATATTCATATAATTTCTTCTTGAAATCATAATATGTTGATTCTACCGGTACTTCATCACTTGCGTTACTTAATCCCAATGCATTCATCACTAACATATTAAACCTGCTTGCTTCATATAGCTCTGAATCACTCCAGCCAAATCCTTCTTTTAATATCAGCATTGATACTATGATTCTTATTGGGGCATTTGGTCGACCGGTATCATGATTGTATATTTCTGAAAATACTTTCTCTTCTATCCTGAAGGTAACATCATCTCTGAATATACTATCCCAGTTCTTCTTGTCTTCTAATCTTTGCATCTTCTTTTTGCCTAGTATCTGACCAAATCCTGTGAATAATGTTGGTACGGTGGGTTCTTTGTGTTGTTTGAACATCTTATTTTCTCTGATTTTTCTATTGGAAAATTTATTAATTTTTTCTCAGCATACCAATTTTATTCTGAATTATATCTTATTTCTTTTAACTTTCACCAGTCACTTTTCGGAGTGGTCTCAACTTTGCATATATCCTGGCAGGCTTAGGATTTTTATATAATCTATAATTAAAATATTAAATTTTTATTTCCAACACCTATCAAGAATTCTCATCAATTATCTTAATCTAAAAATAATATAGATACTTCACTTTAAATACCCCAGCTCTTGCAGCCACATGCATTTTTTGAGGAAGCAGATTCCCCATCATATCATATTGATCATTCCTATTATCCACTTCATTGTAAGCTAAATAAATCCAGCTCTTCGGACTGAAATTGTACGAAAAAAGCAGACCGCTGATTAATTGTTCCAGATGCTCCGTGGAAGAACTATAAAGATTATCAACATAGAACCTCACATTAAGATCATTAACCGGTGTCAAAGAGATATAAGGACGCGCATCATATATTATATCAACAAGACTTCCCGAAGGATTCCATTCAGCCCACATATTGTATGAAAAACCAAGTGTTAAAATGTCGGCTGCATTCCAATCAGTTTGGGCTCCAAACCATGAATATGGAGCAACGTAATCTTGATTAAAATTATATGTCCTCGAATATCCACCCGAAAAATAAAAATCCCATTTTGAACTAGTGTTAAACCAAAAGCTATAATCAAACTCACTAGAATTATATTTTATACCATGATCCTTGTTTTTCCCCAGAATCAAAGTTAATTCATAACCCCAATTAGTCCTAAAATTCATATTAAAATCAAGAACGGCGGAACGATCGGTATAATCTTCAACATGCTTAAAATTCGAATAAAAGCCGCAAAGTATAAGAATATTTTTTATATATCCTTCATCAAAAAACCAGTTTGGCCCCGTTAGTCCTGTAACCTGCCATGTACCTATCCATGGTACATAACCTGTCTGTTCAACATTAAAGTTATTTCCGATATACCTGCTTCTTCCCAGAACCCACCATTTGCTCCCTGTTGAAACAAAACCTATCGAAGAAGCATAATCCTGCAAAGTATTTTTGATTGAACCGGCAAATTGGTAGGAAAGCTGCCAGCCCGGATCTCTGAAAGCACCGTCAATATCTACAACACCATAAGCAGTATCTTCAGATTGTTTTAATACCATAAGTGTTCCTATGGAAGAATTTTCACCAAATTGTTTCTTTATTCTTGCCGAACCAAAGAGCGCACGCTGTTCTGTTTTTCTAACAGAATCATCCATATAATCTTTTGTTCCTGTAGCTGCAAAAAATCCGGCGTACTCCCAATCATTAATTCTTCCAAAAGCCTTTGTGCCAACTATAAGTGGCACATCACTGCCGTCCGGTAATTTTTTACCTATCCTTCTTGAATAAAACAGTTCCAGTGGACTATAAAATCCGGTATTATTTTCCCTTCCCGCTGCTGTAAAAACTTCACTTCCCTCCGTAAAGAAAGGTCTGCGCTCATTAAAATAGGTTTCATATTGTGAAATATTAAAAGAATAAGGATCAGCCTCAATCTGGGCAAAATCAGGATTTGCCGTTAATAGGAATTTTAATTTCGGTGATGGATTATACATAATATCTAATCCTGCATTTGGTTCGGTTTTGTACTTGTTATTTTCCCCGTAAGTGGTTTTAACAATCCCGACAGGATAAATTTCAAGGTTCAATCCCTTATCAGACGGTTTAAAATCTTTAAATATTAATTCACCAAATTTGGAAATTCTCTGACCTTCGTTTTTTTCATATTTATTCCAATAGAGATCTTCTGCTTTTGCCGGGATCCATCTCGCAAAATCCAATCCCCATGAATTTAAATTATCATTATATTGAATTGATTTGTAAGGAATTTTCATCTCCGCCACCCAGCCCCAGTTATATATTTTTGTTTTTGCGAACCAGATACCATCCCAGCTGTAATCATTGTATCTGGCATCATCCAGCATTCGGGCATCACTTCTAACTCCGGAGACACTCACAGTAAATTTGTATGCTGTTTTAAAGTCACCAAACGTGTCCACCATTATGGAAACATTTTCACCGGCGGTATTATCAAGCATGCCGCTAAATGGCTGTATATAGTTTTTGTCCTCATAACATATGATCATGCAGTATAATGCATCATCACCGGTAAGAACTTTAGCCACAGTTGGCCAGCTTGGAGTTTTATCATAATAAGGATTAAGCTGAAAAAAGTCTGTTGCAGAATCCGCCATACTCCATACTGAATCTATAATACCATCAATTTTAATCTGCGAACTTGTCTCTTTTAGAATTAACTTTTTACCCGGATGATTTGATTTTGCAAAAACACAAATACTTACCACGAGAAATATTGCCGGTAACATTTTATTCATTAATAAACCATTTATTTTTTATTTAGACTATATCCTTGAGAATTAGTTACTTTTATAGCATATAAAAATTTATAAAAGTACTTTTATTTATTGCGTTAAATCACACAATTTCAAAATTGAACTTACCACCCCTGTATTCATGAATTTTTCTTGACAATAATTAAACCGCTTTTTAGATTTCACGTCAATTTTCTTCTTTTACACAATTCACTAATGGCTATTATTTTTTAGGATGGTACATCGATAATTTTTTTTGGCTAAGATATTATTTAATGCTTAACAAATTAAAGGTTCGAAGATGTGGACAAAAACTAACCTTATTAAGCTTTTGATTGGTTTTTCTTTAGCAATTCCCTTAACAATTTTATACGAATCATGCAGCTTTTGCCCAAGATCTATAAATGAAATGTGCGATTTTCTTGATACAACACAAACCAAAAAATTAACAGATAGCTCTCAAACTTTAGTCCTTGAAGACCCCGGTACAATAGCGGTTTTTAACGGATCCGGATGCTCAGAATCAAAAAATTCCGGAAATCAGACCATTCTTAGGGTAAAAGGAAGTATAAACCTTCCTTCATATGCAACAAATGCAGCTGTTTTTTTAAATGGATGGCATCTGAAATATCTTGATAGCGATCAGCACGTTGCAGGTTTAGCTACTATGATTGGAGATATTAAGATTAGCAATAAACCAGATGGCTCGGCAAAAGTTCTAAACTGGCAGGCTGCAGGTATAATTTCAGATGACAATTTTGATAATCCTTATAGCTGGTGTTATTTTTATACTGTTGTCGCCTGGAATGATTCAAATCTTGCTTTGTCAATCGATCAAAAGGATGGGAACTGCGATTACAAAGACCACCGGGATGCAAATTTTTATTATACTGATAACTCTGGAACTTTTACTGCATTATCCTCTTATTTTAGTTTCATTCGCAATGCCGATTTTATCCCGGAAAATACTGTCGCCATCCTGCCGCGCGGATTTGGACTTGCATGGAACGAGTGCGGTGAGGATCACCATCTGCTTCAAGTCGCTTACAATCTGGATCATAGCGAGAAATTTATTGAAAAAGGGAAAAGGTATCAAAAAAAATATGAGACTATAAAGGTACATGCTGCAAATTCAGCTAGTCTGTTTGACTCTGGTTACGTAAGTTGGAACACTTATACGATATTTAAAGATAATGATACTAGGAGGAACTATTCATTCGGAGAAATTATTTCAGGGCTGGGAGGAAATGATCTGGAAATAGTTCAGCCCCCTTATTCAATTCTCCCCAAAGATGGAGAAAGTGCTGGAACCACTAGTTCTAATGGCATTTTAACCCTGGATTTTGCTGTAAAGGATCTCCCTTATAAATATGTAATACCTATGCTGACCGGCTGGAACTTAAATTATTTAACAGATGATCAACATGTCAAGGATATCGGGATCTGGATTCATGATGTTCATTATAATTTTGATCCTAACGCTCAAAAGGGAATCTTAAACTATAAAATATCTTCGGTTCTTGCGGACGACGATAATTTTCCTGACTTCTTTAGCAGTCATAAACTTACTATTTTGGGATTGAAAGGAATACACAGCGTAAGGATTCAAAAACGTCCTGATCTTATTCCTTTTAGCCCTCTTGGTAATGATGAATCATCTTTCTGCAGAATGGAAGATAATAGAAAACTCTTAAGAGTGACTATTAAAAATCAAGGCGTTGCCGATGCCGGTCCTTCAAAAACAAAGGTTATATTCAGCAATTCAAGTTTTACATTAGATACTCCGCCGATTCCTGCAAATAGTTCGGTTGATTTATTATTTAAAGTTCCGGGGAATTGTTCTAGTTCTGATTGTTCTTTTAAAATCATAGCTGATTCAGATAATCAGATTAATGAATCAAATGAATCAAATAATGAAGCAAATGGAAAATGCACTAGATAAAATAAGTTTAGAAATCATAATATGATCTTGCATTTTTAATTCATTTTTTAGTAAGTTGTAAATTAAATATTGCCCTTCATTTTCAGGGGTTCATCTGTAAAAAACAAGGAAAACGGGAATAATAATGCTTTCCAAAATTCTTACCAGTGCCACTTACGGGATTGATGCTTACCTAATTGAAGTTGAAACCAATGTAGAAAAAAATATGCCCTCGTTTACCATTGTCGGTTTGCCCGATAATGCTATCAAAGAAAGCCGTGAAAGAGTCATTGCAGCAATTAAAAACAGCGGATTTGATTACCGGATAAAAAAAATAACCATAAACCTTGCACCTGCTGATATAAAAAAAGAAGGTAGCTCTTTTGATCTTCCAATTGCAGTCGGCTTATTAGCTGCTAACGGAAACGTTGTAGAGGAATCTCTAAAAGATACGGTTTTTCTTGGAGAACTTTCATTAGATGGGCAGCTTCGTCCGGTAAAAGGTGCTCTACCAATTTCTGTTGAAGCTAGAAAGAAAGGAATAAAAAGAATTATTCTGCCGGTAGATTCATCCAAGGAAGCTTCTATAGTTGATGGAGTTGATATCTACGGAATGGAAAACCTTTCGGAAGTAATAAATTTTTTAAATGGTGAAGTTCAAAAGGAAAAAGTATATACAAATATTGATGAGATATTTTCTCGAGTAAATATTTATCATGATGATTTTTCGGATGTTAAGGGGCAGGAGAATGTCAAACGTGCTCTTGAAGTTGCAGCGGCAGGTTCTCATAACATTTTAATGATAGGACCTCCCGGAAGCGGCAAAACAATGCTTGCGAAAAGAATACCGACTATCCTTCCACCAATGACTTTTGAAGAAGCCTTAGAAACAACAAAGATACATTCAATAGCGGGGATTCTTCCGAAAGAACAAGCACTTATAACTGAAAGACCGTATAGAAGTCCGCATCATACTATTTCGGATGCGGCACTTGTGGGAGGGGGTTCTTTCCCAAGACCGGGCGAAGTTTCTTATGCTCACCATGGAGTTTTATTTTTGGATGAGCTGCCAGAATTTAAGAAAAATGTTCTGGAGGTTTTAAGACAGCCTTTGGAAGATGCAAAGGTTACTGTCAGCAGATCGAAACTGTCTTTAGAGTTCCCGGCGAATTTTATGCTTGCGTCTGCAATGAATCCGTGTCCATGCGGATATTTTACAGACCCTGCTAAAGAATGCACATGCGCTCCTCCTCAAATACAAAGATATATGGCAAAAATTTCCGGACCGCTTTTAGATAGAATCGACATCCATATTGAAGTCCCTGCAGTAAAGTATAAAGAGCTCTCTGCAAATACTAAAAGCGAAACTTCTTTTGAAATAAGGAATAGAGTTATTAAGGCGAGAAATATTCAGTATAAAAGATTTGAAAGTACAAACTATATTTTTAATAACGGTGATATGGGTTCTAAAGAAGTAAGAGAGTTCTGCAGACTTGATTCGGCAGGAGCCGAATTGTTGAAAATGGCTATGACAAAACTTGGTCTATCAGCAAGAGCTTATGATAGAATATTAAAAGTTAGCAGAACTATTGCAGACCTGGATGAATCGCATAATATTTTACCGCAGCACATAAGTGAAGCGATACAGTATAGGAGTCTGGATAGGGAGTTGTGGAAACACTAGATTTCAAAATAACAAATAACAAATCCCAAATAAATTCCAATGAGGAAATTCCAAATCCGAAAGCTGAAACATTATTAAGGGATAGTAAATTGCCTTACTACCCCCTAAAGTTAATTATTTCAGATGCAGTTCCCGCATTACTTTAGTTCCCATTATTTCTCTAATCATACCATAGTTATCAACAACTTTTTGGAAATCTCCTTTCATATCATCTCGTATTTTTTTCTCAATTGCATCGAACTTTGCTTCTTTAGCCGGATCAGGGTCGAAATCAGCTAGAGATTTATTCTCTATCATTAATATCAAGTCGTAATCATCCTTATTTGAAGCATTTCCCGAAAGGATTTTGTAATCCATTATTAGTCCTTCATTTTTAGCCTCATCCATTGAAGCTACCCATGTTTTTGCTAATTGGTTTATATACTCAATATTCTTATTAGCAGCGGTTCTAACAAAAGTCAGTGACCAAACATTCCCCTCATTATAAAGACTTTTTTCCTGAGCAGTTGATTGAATTAGAGGAATAAGTACTAAAACAAAGATAAAAGATAGAAGTTTAAACGAACGGTACATAAAACCCTCCATAAATTTATTGAAAAGATTTGTTGTGAGGAAGTGAAATTGATTGGGAACCTCAAGTAAAATTTAAGTTAAATTGTACTGATTAGCAAAATTTACTCCAGACAAGATATCTGAAAACCTACAATACCAGTATAAGAGTATAAGATTGGATAGGAAGTTGTGGAAACAGCAAGTAGAAATAACAAAATACATATCCCACATAAATTCCAATGAGGAAATTTTAAATTCGAAAGCAGAAACCTCAATGACTTCCTAATATTTGCGCAAATTTGTCCGAAGGACTCCTTTGGAGGAATTCTGAGCTACGGAATTATAAATACTTTTGGTCGGAATATCGAGATTGTTAATTATTGATTGTTTTTTTTGTAATTTAGAATGTTTATTTCTCAAATTTTACATTTTTATACCTTCTTAATAGTTTGCATTTTTGCCGGAATCAAAATATATTTGTTGTCTGTATTTTTTAATTCGGGCGGACGCCGGAGTTGGAGAGCCGGGGCGGACTGTAAATCCGTTGGCTGACGCCTTTGGGGGTTCGAATCCCTCGCCGCCCACGCTTTGCAATTTATGATGTGTAAATAAAGGGAATAAATATTTAGCGATAAGCTTCATTCCCTTATTTTTTTGTTCTTTTTTTATTGATGATTTTAAGAATTCTTAATCTTACGCAACATCCCATCCGGAATCGGTAGCAACGCAACTTGATTAAGCGTTTTGCATTCGCTCCAGAGGAGCGATATATTTATAGAATTAGAATTAACCAAATCTTCTGCACTCCGTAGGAGTGCAGTTTAGAGAAGAAGGAAAAAGCTCTTAAAAAATATTGCTAGACTAAAAAAGTTTCCTAAATGCGGGAGTAACTCAGTTGGCTAGAGTCACAGCCTTCCAAGCTGTTGGTCGCGGGTTCGAGTCCCGTCTCCCGCTCAAGTGAGTTATAAAACGTAGAAACTGTTGAAGGGATTAAGTAAGAACTGCTGACGTAGCTCAGTTGGTAGAGCACATCCTTGGTAAGGATGAGGTCACCGGTTCAATCCCGGTCGTCAGCTCTAAAAGCCCGCCTACACTGAAACTTCGGCGGGTAAAAAGTTTCGGTAGGTAAATGAGAGTACGATTATGAGCACGAGTAAGAGAAATATAGTAATAAGATTAAAATTAAGTTAAAAAATATAAAATTAGTTTAAATCAAAATTATGAGAGATATAATAACATTGGAATGTACGGAGTGTAAGAGAAGAAATTACACTACTACAAAGAATAAACGTAATCATCCAGGCAGAGTTGAATTTAAAAAATACTGCCGCTGGGATAAAAAACATACTATTCATAAGGAAACGAAATAGAGATTGTTACGTCAGTAGCTCAATTGGCTAGAGCAGCGGTCTCCAAAACCGCAGGTTGGGGGTTCGAGTCCCTCCTGACGTGCAGTAATTAATAAGTTATTTAAGAGAAATTCATGAAAGAAAAAATTATTGGTTTTTTTGATGACGTAATGAAAGAAATGAAAAAAGTCACATGGCCAACAAAAGATGAATTGAAAGAATCAACTACTGTCGTTATTGTTGTTTGTTTAATTATTGCTGCTTTCACATATATAATTGATATGGCAATTAATCAAATATTTAGAGGAATTTTTTAGTGCAGGATTTAGATAAAAAATGGTATGTAGTTAGAACTTTCTCCGGACATGAAAACAAAGTAAAAAGTTTACTTGAATCTGAACTGGATGACAACGAATCATTACGGGCTAAAATTGAAGAGATTTTAGTTCCTATGGAAAAAGTCTTTGAAGTCAAGGATGGGAAAAAGAAAAGTAAAACAAAAAACTTTTTTCCGGGGTATATTTTAATTCATGCTGATTTAGATAACCAGGTTAAAGAATTCATTTTGAATACTCAATCTGTTATGGGTTTCCTTGGTACTAAAAATAATCCAAATCCTTTACAGCCTGAAGAAGTGAAAAGAATAGTGGGGCGCATAACACAGGATGAAAGCGGCGAAAGGATGGAAACTATTTTCAGATCGGGTGATCTTGTTAAAATTATAGACGGGCCTTTCAATAATTTTACCGGCACAGTTCAGGAAGTAAACGAAGAGAAAATGAAAATAAAAGTGATGGTTTCAATTTTTGGAAGAAAAACTCCTGTTGAAATCGATTTTGTACAAGCTGAGTTAGAAAAATAATTTTATAAGGTAGTAACTATATGGCTAAAAAAATAACAGGATACATTAAATTACAAATTCCTGCCGGCAAAGCAAATCCTTCTCCGCCTGTTGGTCCGGCACTCGGACAAAAAGGTGTTAACATAATGGAATTTTGTAAACAGTTTAACGCTAAGACTTCAGATAAAGAAGGACTAATTATTCCGGTTGTAATAACCGTTTTTGCCGATAAATCTTTTACTTTTATAACTAAAACTCCTCCTGCAGCTATTTTGTTGAAAAGAGCTGCAAAGGTTGATAAAGGATCTCCCGAATCAAATCGAAATAAAATCGGCAAAGTTACTAAAGATCAGGTAAAAGAAATTGCTGAATTAAAAATGCCCGATCTTAATGCATTCGATGTTGATCATGCTATGAGTATGGTTGCAGGTACTGCACGTAGTATGGGAATTTCAGTTGAAGATTAATTTTTTTATTATACGATTTTTAATGGTGAATCAATGAAAAAATCTAAAAGATATAAAGAAGTTTTGAAAAATACCGATAGAACCAAAGAATATTCAATAATTGATGCGGTAAAAGCATTAAAAGATAATTCTAAAGTTAAATTTGTCGAAACCCTCGATTGTTCAATTAAACTTGGTGTTGATCCGAGACATGCAGATCAGATGATAAGAGGAACTGTTTCATTGCCTCATGGAACCGGTAAAAAGGTTAGAGTTTTGGTCATTACAAAAACAAAAGCTCAGGAAGCCATGGATGCCGGAGCTGATTATGCCGGTTTTGAAGAATATATTGAAAAGATTAAAGGTGGGTGGACTGATATAGATGTTATAGTTGCTTCACCTGATACAATGTCTGAATTAGGTAAATTAGGTAAAATATTAGGGCCTAAAGGTTTAATGCCGAATCCTAAAAGCGGTACTGTTACACAGGATGTCGCTCAAGCTGTTAAGGAAGTGAAGGCAGGTAAAATAGAATTTAGAGTAGAAAAAGCAGGTATCGTTCATACACCATTAGGAAAGCTTAATTTTGAGGCTGAAAAGTTAGAAGAAAATGCTAAAGTTTTTTTAAATACAATTGTTAAAATGAAACCATCTTCGGCTAAAGGACAATATGTGAAGAGTATTTATCTTTCGTCAACGATGGGTCCCGGATTAAGAATTTCTAAAGACGAACTTCCTGCTGTTCATTAATCAATAAATAAGTTTACGCACTCAAAAAAAATAAATGCTTCAAATCCCGAGGAAAAACGGGAAAGGCCAGCACCAATAATGTATTATTTGGTATGGGAGAAAAATGATAAAAAATGAAAAACCTGAGATCATTTCTGTAATAAAAGAGATGATCAATCAATCGACTGCAGTTTATCTTGCCGATTATAGCGGAATTCCAGTTGAAGATATTAATGGAATACGAAACCAATTCCGTAATGAAGGAGTAAAATACAAAGTATTCAAAAATACTTTGTTTAAGAGAGCTCTTGATGAATCCGGCAAATATGAGAAATTGGCAGATCACCTATTCGGAATGACCGGTTATGTTTTTGCTTCTGAAAATAGCCCTGTTGCTCCGGCAAAAATCATTAAGAAATATTTTGATGATAAACAAAAATTAGTACTAAAAGCCTGTTATATTGAAAATCAGTATTATGATGGAAGTAAATTAAATGAATTGGCATCTCTTCCGTCTAAAAAGGAAATAATTGCAGGCATATTGGCTAGCTTGAATTCACCAGCTTCCGGTATTGTTGGTACTATAAACGCTGTTATAAGAGATCTGGTTAGCGTGATTGACGAGATCTCAAAGAAAGAAGCAGCTTAAAATTGATAATTTTTTTGTAAATTAATTTATTAGGAGTAAAATCAATGTCAGAAAAAATAGCTGAAATTGTTGAGAAAATAAAAGGCCTCTCCTTAATGGAAGCGTCAGATTTGAAAAAAGCATTGGAAGATGAATTTGGTGTTACTGCCGCAGCTCCAGTTATAGTTGCTGGCGGTGGTAATCAAGCCGGAGGAGCTGCTGCTCAAGTTGAAGAAAAAACCGAATTTGATGTAATCTTACAAAGTGTTGGTGATAAGAAAATTAATGTTATTAAAGTTGTTAGAGCTCATACCGGCCTTGGTTTAAAAGAAGCTAAAGACTTAGTTGATTCTGCACCCAAACCTGTTAAAGAAGCTGTCTCTAAAGAAGAAGCAGAAAAACTCAAAAAAGAATTTGAAGAAGCCGGCGCTACAGTAGAATTAAAATAATTAATATAAATAAAAACTTTGGAAATAATGTGCTTTTTATAAAAAGTGATAGGCGGTGAAAACTGCCCTATCGCTTTTTAAATGAATGGATGAATGATTGAATCATTGAATGGTTGAGATTGATTAAGTAAATGAATAATAATTGGAGGTTTAAATTGAATAATAGTAATGGTAGAATTTCTTTCGGTAAGATTTCCTCGATTATAGCTCCACCCGATCTTTTAAGTATCCAGACGGATTCCTTTGAAGATTTTGCCCAATTAAAAATTTTACCGGGCAGGAGGGATAATAAAGGTCTGCAGAATGTATTCACTTCTAATTTTCCTATTTTTGATAATAAGGAAAACTACAGACTTGATTTTATTGAATATAATATTGAGAAACCAAGGTATTCTGTTGATGAATGCCTCGAAAGAGGTTTAACTTTTTCCGCACCTTTGAAAGGTAAACTTCGTTTATCTACTAAAGACCCGGAAACACAGGAATTTGTTAATAGTGTTGAACAGGAAGTTTATTTGGGAAATCTTCCTTTTATGACTGTAAAAGGAACGTTCATAATTAATGGTGCAGAAAGAGTTGTCGTTTCTCAATTACACAGATCTCCAGGTGTTGCATTTTCTCAAACTGTACATCCTAACGGTACTCCAATTTATTCTGCCAGGATAATCCCTTTAAGAGGATCATGGGTTGAATTTGCAACGGATATTAATTATGTGATGTACGTATATATAGATAGAAGGAAAAAATTTCCTTCAACAACTTTATTGCGTGCTTTAGGTTATGAATCCGATGAAGAAATATTAAACTTGTTCAATCTAGTTGAAGAAGTCGAAATAAGTAAAGTAAAAATTGAAGAATATGTTGGCAGAACAATTGCCAGCGATGTCTTCGATATGTCTACCGGTGAAATCTTCCTCACAAAAGATAGTGTAATGGTTGAAGATGATATTGAGCGGTTAAAAGAGGCTGAAGTAACAACTTTAAAATTTATTAGTTCTAATACTTCACCAGATCAGGATCTAATAGTAAATACTTTAAGAAAAGATTCATCGCATACAAGGGAAGAAGCTCTATATGCAATTTACCGTCAACTTCGTTCAGGTGAAGCTCCGGATGTTGATACTGCACAGGGATTAATTGATAAGCTGTTCTTTAATGATAAGCGTTATGATCTTGGTGACGTCGGCCGCCATAGAATGAACGATAAACTCAAATTGAATATCCCTGAAACAACTACTATTCTTACTATCGAAGATATAATTTCTATTATGAAATATATCATTAAACTTAGAGCAGGGAATGAACCTGTTGATGATATTGATCATCTAGGAAACAGAAGAATTAGAACTGTCGGTGAGCAATTAGGTCAACAGTTTAATATAGGTATGGCACGCATGGCTAGAACTATTAAAGAAAGAATGAACATGCGCGATACGGAGAGCTTTACACCGCAGGATTTGGTTAATGCAAGGACATTAAGCAGTGTAATAAATGCTTTTTTCGGTACCAATCAGCTATCCCAATTCATGGATCAAACTAATCCTTTAGCAGAAATGACTCATAAAAGAAGAATGTCGGCTTTGGGACCGGGTGGTTTAACAAGAGAAAGAGCCGGATTTGAGGTGCGTGATGTACACTATACCCATTACGGTCGCTTATGCCCGATTGAAACACCTGAAGGTCCAAATATCGGACTTATTTCATCACTTACAATATTTGCAAGGGTGAATAGGTATGGATTTTTAGAAACTCCATATAGAAAAGTGGAGAAAGGTAAAGTTCAGGATAATATTGACTATTTAACGGCTGAACAGGAAGATCATTTTACTATTGCACAGGCAAACGCCCCATTAACAGAACAATCTAAATTTGTTAATGAAAGAGTTAAATCGAGATATAAAGGTGAATTTCCAATTGCCCTTCCGGAAAATGTTCAGTATATGGATGTTGCTCCTGCACAATTAGTAAGTGCAGCTGCGGCATTAATCCCATTTCTCGAGCATGATGATGCCAATAGAGCATTAATGGGTTCAAACATGCAAAGACAGGCTGTTCCTTTATTAAGGCCTGAGGCTCCTCTTGTTGGAACAGGTATGGAAAAGAAATTAGCCACTGATTCAAGAGCTATCATTGTAGCTGAAGATAATGGTACTGTGGAAAGTGTGGATGCAAATCATATTATTGTTAAGTATGATATCAATCCAAACAGTATTGATGCTTTAACTTCATTTGACGACGTTAAAAGAGTCACTTATAAACTGACCAAGTTTAACGGAACCAACCAGGAAACATGTGTTAATCAGCGCCCAATTGTAAAAGATGGTCAAAAAGTTTCCAAGGGGGATGTACTTGCTGATGGTACTTCAACAGATGGAGGTGAGCTGGCACTTGGAAGAAATGTGTTAGTTGCGTTTATGCCCTGGCGGGGATATAACTTCGAAGATGCTATTGTTTTAAGCGAAAGAGTGGTTAGCGAAGACATATATACGTCGATTCATATTGAAGAATTTGAACTTCAAGTTAGAGAAACTAAAAGAGGTGAAGAAGAACTCACTAGAGAAATTCCTAACGTTAGTGAAGAAGCCGTAAAGAACCTTGATGAAAATGGAATTGTTAGAGAAGGAGCGGAAGTAAAAGAAGGTGATATTCTTATTGGTAAGATAACACCAAAAGGTGAAACCGATCCGACTCCCGAAGAAAAATTATTGCGTGCAATTTTTGGTGATAAAGCGGGTGATGTTAAAGATGCATCTTTAAAAGCACCTCCCGGATTAAAAGGAACCGTAATAAAAACAAGATTGTTTAGCAGAAAAAGAAGAGATACGGATTCGAAAAAAGTTGAAAAAAGAATAATGGATGATCTTGAAAACCATCATAAACAATCTTTAAGTGAGAATTATGATAAACTTGTTGGAAAGTTATCAAAATTAGCAGATGGTCAAACCACCACAGGAATAAGAGATCTTGACGGAAGTATTGTTTTAAGGAATAATACAAATATTAAAGATTCGACTTTCTCTTCAATGGACGATGTAACTAAACTGGATTATACACTTGATTGGTTTGAATCAAAGAAATTAAATAATCATATAACAACCTTATATAAAAATTATTTTGATACACTCTCTGATCTCGAAGAAGAGTATAAGAGAGAGAAAATAAAAATTACAAGCGGTGATGAACTTCCTCCGGGAATTGTTAAACTGGCTAAAGTGTATGTTGCCAAAAAACGTAAACTTTCCGTTGGAGATAAAATGGCGGGAAGGCACGGCAACAAAGGTGTAGTTGCAAAAATAGTTCCAATGGAAGATATGCCTCACCTGGTAGATGGAACACCTGTTGATATAGTATTAAATCCGCTTGGAGTACCTTCCCGAATGAATCTTGGTCAGCTGTATGAGACTGCACTTGGATGGGCGGGTAAAAAATTAGGTGTTAAATTTGCTACTCCTATTTTTGACGGAGCCAAAATGGAAGATGTTGATAACTGGCTCGAGAAAGCAGGGCTGGAAAGAGGAAGTAAAACTGAACTCTATGATGGACGCTCTGGTGAAAAGTTCCATCAGAAAGTTACATGCGGTTATATTTATATGCTTAAACTAAGCCATCTTGTTGATGATAAAATACATGCAAGGTCCATAGGGCCATATTCACTAATTACACAGCAGCCTCTTGGAGGTAAAGCTCAATTCGGCGGACAAAGATTCGGTGAAATGGAAGTTTGGGCTCTTGAAGGTTATGGAGCTTCACATATTCTTCAAGAAATTCTAACGGTTAAAAGTGACGATGTAGCCGGTAGAGCTAAAGTTTATGAAGCAATTGTTAAGGGTGAAAACTTACAGGAACCTAATATTCCTGAATCGTTCAATGTGTTAATTAAAGAACTTCAAGGGTTAGGCCTTGATATTAAAATTAATTAATCATTTTGAACCTGCCTGCGGCAAGGCAGGCATGTCTGCCTTTTAGCGGGCAGTATTATTTCACTTAGAAATTAGGAGATAAAAATTATGCCTTACAGAGTTCAAGAAAATGCGATGCGTGACATTAGTAGTATAACTATTGGTCTTGCTAGCCCCGATGATATTTTGTCCAGATCTTATGGAGAAGTTACAAAACCTGAAACAATTAACTATAGATCTTTCCGACCTGAAAAAGACGGACTTTTCTGTGAAAAAATATTCGGTCCAACCCGTGATTGGGAATGTTTTTGCGGAAAATATAAAAGAATAAGATATAAAGGTATTATTTGCGACAGGTGCGGAGTTGAAGTAACTCAAAAAAGTGTACGCCGTGAAAGAATGGGGCATATTGGTCTTGCCGTTCCCGTCGCTCATATATGGTTCTTTAGAGCTCAACCTTCGAAAATCGGGAATATTATAGGACTTAGTTTGAAAGAACTTGAAAAAATTATTTATTATGAATCTTATGTTGTTCTTAATCCCGGACCTACAGGTTTGCATAGACTGGATTTGATCTCAGAAGACCAGTATTTTGAAGTAATAAATTCAATACCCGAAGGAAATGAAAAACTAGACGAAGATGATCCCAATAAATTTGTTGCTAAAATCGGCGGTGATGCTGTAAAGGATATTCTTAAACATACGGATGTTGAAAAGCTTTCTAAAGATTTGAGAAGTCAATTAAAAGAGGAAACATCCCAGCAGAAAAAAGCTGAGTTGCTAAAAAGATTAAGAGTACTTGAAGCTTTTAAAGAAGAAGAAAATAAAATTCCCAATAAACCGGAGTGGATGGTATTAAATTATATTCCTGTTATTCCTCCTGAATTAAGACCATTAGTTCCACTTGAAGGAGGAAGGTTTGCAACAAGTGATCTTAATGATTTATATAGAAGAGTTATTATTAGAAATAACCGTCTTAAAAGGTTAATCGATATTAAAGCACCTGAAGTTATTCTTCGTAATGAAAAAAGAATGCTTCAGGAATCTGTTGATGCATTATTTGATAATTCAAGACGGGGCAGCGCGGTCAGGAGTGATAATAACAGACCTTTAAAATCTTTAAGTGATATGCTTAAGGGGAAACAAGGGCGGTTCCGTCAGAATTTACTTGGTAAAAGAGTTGATTATTCCGGCCGTTCTGTAATTGTAGTAGGCCCTGAATTAAAGTTGCATCAATGCGGTCTGCCCAAAGATATGGCAGTTGAATTATTTAAACCCTTTATTATCAGAAAACTTATTGATAGAGGACATAATAAAACTGTTAAAAGTGCAAGAAAGGTTGTTGATAGAAAAGATCCTATAATTTGGGATATTCTTGCTAAAATTATTGAAGGTCATCCGATTCTATTAAACCGAGCTCCAACACTTCATCGTCTTGGGATTCAAGCTTTTCAACCAATATTGATAGATGGGCGTGCTATACAGCTTCATCCAATGGTTTGTACAGCTTTTAATGCAGACTTTGACGGCGACCAGATGGCTGTTCATGTACCGCTTTCATATGAAGCACAGCTTGAAGCAGCATTATTAATGTTAAGCAGTCATAATATACTTTCACCTCAAAATGGAAGTCCAATTGTTGTCCCGACTCAGGATATAGTTTTAGGATGCTATTATCTTACAAAACTTAGAGAAGGAGAAAAAGGGGAAGGTATGCAGTTTGGCACAAGTGACGAAGTCATTATAGCCTATAATTCCAGAGTAATTGGTTTGCATGCAAAGATTAAGGTAAAAGTAGATGGTGAAATGATTGAAACTACAGTCGGGCGTGTTATATTCAATCAGATTGTTCCAAAGGAAATGGGCTTTTTTAATCAGCTTCTCATTAAGAAAACATTCGGTGGTTTTATTGGTCAAATGTTTTTAAGGATGGGTAATAAGGTCACAGCGAAATTTTTAGATGACTTAAAAGATATAGGTTTTAGATATTCCACGGCAGGAGGTTTATCGGTGAGCTATGGTGATATGATTATTCCTGAAGAAAAAGTGAATTTAATTTCTAAGGCTGATAAAAAAGTAGAGTCGATACTTAATGAACATGAACAAGGCGTAATCACAGATGCTGAAAGATATAATAAGATTATCGATGTTTGGACTCATACAACTAATGATGTTGCCCGTGCTTTAATGGATAAAATCCGAGGACATAATCAAGGATTTAATTCACTGCATATGATGGTTGATTCAGGTGCAAGAGGTTCTCAGGAGCAGGTAAGACAGCTTGCCGGTATGAGAGGACTGATGATGAAACCTCAAAAAACTTTATCAGGGCAAGCTGGTGAAATTATTGAAAATCCGATAGTCGCTAACTTCAAAGAAGGCCTCTCTGTACTAGAGTATTTCATTTCTACTCATGGTGCAAGAAAAGGACTTGCAGATACTGCACTGAAAACTGCAGATGCAGGCTATTTAACCAGAAGATTAGTTGACGTAGCTCAGGATGTTATAATATCTGAAATTGACTGCGGAACTATTCTGGGAATTGAAATAACTGCTCTTAAAGATGTTGAACAGGAAAGAGAACCTTTGGGAGAACGAATCACAGGCCGTGTCGCTCAAGAAGATGTTTATGATCCGAGAACAGATGAATTAATTATTTCAGCAGGTGAAATGATCACCGAAGAAATCGCGAATAAGATTGAAGATTCGAGCATAGATTCAGTTTATATTAGAACAGTTCTGACTTGCGAATCGAAGAGAGGAGTTTGTGCAAAATGTTACGGCAGAAATCTTACAAACGGCAAGCTTGTTGAAATCGGTGAATCTGTAGGAATTATTGCAGCACAGTCAATCGGCGAACCCGGTACACAGTTGACTTTAAGAACTTTCCACCTTGGTGGTACTTCTTCAAGGATCGCCAGCCAGTCTCAGGTTGAAGCTACAACCGAAGGTATCGTAAAATTTGAAAGAATAAGATATGTCGAAAAATCTGATTTCCTTGGGACTGTTAAAGTTGTTACCGGAAGAAGGGGATCTATCGGAATTTATGATGATAATAACCGTCAAATGAAGAAGTACGATGTACCTTATGGTGCCGAATTAGTGGTAAACGATGGTCAGAAAGTTAAAAAACGTCAACCGTTATATAATCATGATCCTTATAATTCAGTAATCCTATCTGATATTGCCGGTCGTGTAAAGTTTGTTGATTTAATTGATACTGCCACACTTCAACAGGTAACAGATGAACAAACAGGTCACGTTCAGAAAGTTGTTATTGAATCGAAGGATAAAACTTTAACTCCAAGTATTTCAATTGAAGCTGATGACGGGACGAAGAAATCTTTTAATATCCCGACGAGAGCATATCTTTCAGTTGAAGAAGGAGAGACAATTGTTCCCGGAACTATCCTTGCAAAAATTTCCAAGCAGGCAACAAAAAGCCGTGATATTACCGGCGGATTACCAAGGGTAACAGAACTTTTTGAAGCCAGAAGCCCCCAGGAACCTGCTATTGTTTCTGAAATTGAAGGTACGGTTAGATTTGGTGCAAGGAAGAAAGGTTCAAGAGAAATATTAGTATCGGCTCCGGATGGTTCTGACGAGAAAAAATATAATGTTCCATTAGGAAAACATGTGCTTGTTCAGGAAAATGATGAAATTCCAGCGGGTGAAAAAATAACAGATGGACCTATTAATCCGCATGATATTCTGAAAATTAAAGGAACAAGTGCCGTACAGGAATATCTTGTAAATGAAATTCAGGACGTTTATAGATTACAGGGTGTAAAAATTAATGATAAACACATAGAAGTAATCGTTCGACAAATGCTTCAGAAAATTAAAATTGTTTCTCCCGGTGATACGAGATTTCTTGAAGAAGATATCGTTGGTAGGAATGAATTTATCGAGGAAAACGAAAAAACTTCTTCAATGGTATATATTGATGATAAGGGTGACTCACGATATAAAGATGGTCAGCTTATTCTAAAGAACAAAGTTAGAGAGATTAATTCGGATCTATCAAGGAAAGACAAAAAGCAGCTTATTACCAGGGATGCTTTTGCAGCCACATTTGAACATGTACTTTTAGGTATAACTCAAGCTGCTCTTTCTACTGAAAGCTTTATCTCTGCAGCATCATTCCAGGAAACTACAAAAGTTCTAGCAAATGCTGCAACAGAAGCAAAGGTTGATCACCTGCTTGGATTAAAAGAAAATGTTGTAATGGGTCATTTAATTCCAGCCGGAACAGGATTGAAGAAATATAGAAATATTATTTTGAAGGCTGAAGAAGTTCCTGCTGAAGTAGAGTCGAAGGAAGAAGTCCAGGCACAATAAATTAATTATATTATATTTATAAATCCGGTTTTTTACAGAAAACCGGATTTTTTATATTAAAAATAATAGATATTCTATAATTTTTTGGAATTATTTTTAATATTAAACATAGATTATAATTTCTGTTACCGCTAACAGGCAGTATGGTATGCTTATTTTAGCTCTTATATATATTGTAAAAGCGGGAAGAGTTAAAATAATATTTAGTTTTCTTGACAAATTTTATACTTAATCCTATATTTAAAGTCTGAAATTTTTTTGAATTTATTGATCTAAGGAGATTTTGTGCCCACAATAAATCAGTTGGTTAGAAAAGGAAGAACGCAGATATTAGCAAAGAAAAAAGCCCCTGCTCTTGATGCTTGTCCGCAGAAGAGAGGTGTTTGTACTAGAGTGTATACAACAACGCCTAAAAAGCCGAATTCAGCTTTAAGAAAAGTAGCCAGAGTAAGATTAACTAACAGTATGGAAGTTACGGCTTATATTCCGGGTGAAGGGCACAATTTACAGGAACACTCTATCGTTTTAATTAGGGGCGGAAGAATAAAAGATCTACCTGGTGTTAGGTATCATATTGTAAGAGGTACATTGGATACCAGCGGTGTAGAAGATCGCAAGCAAGGAAGATCTAAATACGGAGCTAAAAAACCAAAAGTTAAATAATCTATGAGAAAGAAAAGAGCAGAAAAAAAATATCTGAAACCTGATCCGAAATTTAATGATGTTATGGTTTCTAAGTTTATCAATTGTATAATGTACGATGGTAAAAAATCAAAAGCACGTCATGTTGTATATGAAGCTTTTGATCTTATTGAAAATAGAACTCAAAAACCAGGATTGGAAATATTCAAAAAGGCATTGGGTAATGTTCAGCCTATTATTGAAGTTAGAAGTCGAAGAGTTGGCGGCGCAACATATCAGGTACCTACCGAAGTAAGACCTGAAAGAAGGCTTGCACTTGCTTTAAGATGGATAAAGAAATATGCCAGAGATCGTAACGATAAATCAATGTCTTTAAAATTAGCTTCGGAATTGATTTCAGCATCTAACGGAGAGGGCTCTGCCGTTAAGAAAAAAGAAGATACTCATAAAATGGCTGAAGCGAATAAGGCATTCGCTCATTTTAGGTGGTAATATATTTTATATGTTTTGAAGAAATAGAAAGTAGATTGAATAAAAATGGCAGTTAGGCTAACTATAGAAAAAGTTCGAAATATCGGTATTATGGCGCATATTGATGCCGGTAAAACGACAACTACAGAAAGAATTCTTTTTTATACAGGTAAATTACATCGTTTAGGCGAAGTACATGACGGTGCTGCAACTATGGATTGGATGGAGCAGGAAAAAGAAAGAGGGATTACAATTACAAGTGCTGCAACTACTTGTTTTTGGAATAATCACCAAATTAATATTATTGATACACCCGGTCATGTAGATTTTACTGTTGAAGTTGAAAGATCATTAAGAGTATTAGATGGAGCAGTCGCATTATTTTGTGCAGTCGGCGGAGTTGAACCGCAATCGGAAACGGTATGGAGACAAGCAGATAAATATAAAGTTCCGAGAATTGCATTTGTAAATAAAATGGATAGAACGGGAGCAGATTTTTATAACGTTTTACAAATGATGAAAGATAGATTAAGCGCTAATGCTATCCCGATAAATCTTCCAATCGGGGAAGGTGATATATTTTCAGGTGTAATTGATTTAATTTCTTTTAAAGCACGAATGTATCATGAAGAAACTTTCGGAGCTACTTTTAATGAACTTGAAATACCCCATGATCTAATTGAGTTAGCAAATAAATATAGGACGGAAATGCTCGAAGCGGTTTCCGATGTTGATGATACATTACTTGAAAAATATCTGGATGGAAAAGACATAAGTGAATCTGAGGTTAAAGATGTATTAAGAAGAGCGACTATTGAATTGAAAATAATTCCTGTTCTATGCGGTTCGGCTTTTAAAAATAAAGGTATACAAAAATTACTCGATTCTGTTATTGATTTCTTACCATCACCTCTTGATTATAAAGAAATAGAAGCTCATCATATTGGTATTAATGACAGTGTCAAAAGAAAGATAGATGAAAAAGAAAAATTTACTGCTTTAGCTTTTAAAATAATGAACGATCCATATGTAGGAAAATTAACCTTTTTTAGAGTTTATTCCGGAACATTGAAGGCAGGTTCATATATATATAATGCAGTAAGTGAGAAAAAAGAGAGAATAAGCCGACTTCTTCAAATGCATGCTAATCATAGAGAAGAGATTGAAGAGGTAAGAGCTGGTGATATAGCTGCTGCTGTCGGGTTGAAACATACTAAAACAGGTGATACATTATGTTCGGAAGAAGACCCTGTTTTGCTTGAAAAAATTGTTTTCCCGGAGCCGGTTATACAAATTGCCATTGAACCGAAAACAAAAGCTGATCAGGATAAATTGTCTGAATCCCTGGTTAAACTGGCAGATGAAGATCCTACTTTTCAGATTAAGGTTGATGCTGAAACCGGACAAACTTTAATCAGCGGTATGGGTGAACTGCATCTTGAGATACTTGTCGATAGAATGAAAAGAGAGTTTAAAGTTGAAGCAAATGTTGGTAAACCTCAAGTAGCATATAGGGAATCGATAACACAGACAGTTAATGCCGAAGGTAAATTTATTAAACAATCGGGAGGACGCGGTAAGTATGGACATGTGTGGATTGAATTAAGTCCAAATGAACCTGGGAAAGGATATGAATTTACTAATGGAATTGTTGGCGGTACAGTTCCAAGAGAGTATATTCCCGCAGTATCTGCTGGAATTCAAGAAGCTATGAGAAATGGAGTAATTGCCGGTTTTCCTGTTGTTGATATAAAAGCGAAAATTTATGATGGTTCTTATCACGATGTAGATTCAGATGAAATATCCTTTAAAGTAGCCGGATCACTTGCCTTTAAAGAAGGAGCTAGGAAGGCGAAACCCGTTCTATTAGAGCCTGTAATGGATGTAGAAGTAGTGACTCCTGAAGAATATTTAGGCGATGTTATGGGGGACTTAAATTCCCGGAGAGGAAAGATTGAGGGTTTCTCTGCAAGAAAAGATGCCCAAGTGATAACGGCAACAGTCCCTTTGTCTGAAATGTTTGGTTATGCAACAATATTAAGATCAATGACTCAAGGGCGTGCGATTTATACAATGCAGTTTTCACATTATTCGGAAGTCCCAAAATCTTTGGCGGATGAAATAGCTGAGAAATCGTTAGGTAAAAAATCATTAACAAACGCATAAAAATTAATAGAATTATAAAAAAGGAGAAATAGATGGCAAAAGAAAAATTTAATAGGAATAAGCCTCATGTTAACGTAGGCACAATCGGTCACGTAGACCATGGTAAAACTACATTAACTGCTGCCATCACTATGGCTCTCGCTAAAAAAGGCTTATCGCAAATAAGAACATTTGATAGCATTGATAATGCACCCGAAGAAAGAGAAAGAGGTATTACCATTGCAACTGCCCATGTAGAATATTCTACCGAAGCAAGACACTATGCTCATGTTGATTGTCCTGGTCATGCTGATTATGTCAAGAATATGATTACCGGTGCTGCACAAATGGATGGAGCAATCTTGGTTGTAGCCGCAACCGATGGACCAATGCCTCAAACGAGAGAACACATTCTCCTTGCACGTCAGGTAGGTGTTCCGCGAATAGTAGTATTTATGAATAAAATTGATATGGTTGATGATCCGGAATTACTCGAATTAGTTGAAGTAGAGTTGAGGGATCTTTTAAATGAATATGAATTCCCCGGAGATGAAATCCCGATTATTCAGGGATCCGCATTGCAGGCATTAGAAGCTGCATCGAATACGGAAACTACAGTTGATGATCCAAGATTAAAATGTATCTGGGAGTTAATGAAAGCTGTTGATGAATATATCCCTTTACCTGAAAGAGATACAAATAAACCGTTTTTGATGCCGGTTGAAGATGTATTTTCAATTACCGGCCGTGGTACAGTTGCAACAGGAAGAGTCGAAAGAGGACAGGTAAAGTTATATGAGGAAGTTGAATTAATCGGGCTTGGTGTTCATAAAAAAACTGTTGTTACCGGGATTGAAATGTTTAGAAAGGAACTTGATTCGGCAATTGCAGGTGATAATGCTGGTATTCTTTTAAGAGGTGTTGACAAAAAAGAAATTGAGAGAGGAATGGTGCTTGCGAAAACCGGTTCCATTACACCTCACAAGAAATTCGAAGGTAATGTGTATATTCTTTCCAAAGATGAAGGCGGTCGTCATACACCTTTCTTTAATGGATATAGACCACAATTTTATTTCAGAACTACAGATGTTACAGGTATTGCACATTTACCCGAAGGTACTGAAATGGTTATGCCTGGAGATAGAGTAATGCTTTCCATCGATTTAATTTCTGAAATCGCGATGGAAGAAGGTTTACGTTTTGCTATCCGCGAAGGTGGTAGAACTGTCGGTGCTGGAGTAGTAACTAAAATTATTGAATGATAAAAGAGATATTAACCGAAAAGGGAGTTCTGAAACTCCCTTTTTCTTTCTAATTTTATTAAGGAGTACTTAGGTGCCAGGTCAAAAGATAAGAATTAAATTGAAATCATATGATCATATATTGATTGATAAATCGACCGAGAAAATTATTAAAACGGTGAGAAGTACCGGAGCGGTTGTATCTGGTCCAATTCCTTTACCAACAAGGAGAACGCTTTATACTGTTTTAAGATCTCCTCATGTAGATAAAAAATCTAGAGAGCAGTTTGAAACCAGGGCTCATAAAAGAATAATTGATATACATAATTCAAATAATAAAACCGTCGATTCACTTAGCAAATTGGATATTCCGGCGGGTGTTGATATAGAGATCAAGCTTTAAAGGATTTTAAGATGTCTGGTATAATTGGTAGAAAAATTGGGATGTCAAATGTTTTTAATGCAACAGGTGATTTAATACCTGTTACTATAATAAAAGCCGGTCCCTGTAAAATAGTTTCAATAAGAACATCCAGGTAAAGATGGCTATAATGCTCTTCAACTTGGATTTGAAGAAAAAAAAGAAAAGAATGTAACTAAACCTGTAAGCGGTCAGTTTAAGAAGAATAATCTTACTCCGGTTGCACATTTGAAGGAGTTTAATTTCTCTTCGGTTGACGAATTTAAAATTGGTGATGAAGTTAAGGTAGATTTATTTAAAGAAGGAGAAAAGATAAAGGTAAGAGGGAAAAGTAAAGGAAAAGGATTTCAAGGCGTAATGAAGAGACATGGCTTTGGCGGAGTTGGCGGAACTACTCACGGTCAAAGCGATAGATTAAGGGCACCCGGTTCTATCGGAGCTAGCTCTTATCCGTCCAGAGTTTTTAAGGGACAAAGAATGGCGGGACGGAAAGGTTATGAAAACGTTACTGTTTCTAATCTCACTGTAGAAAAAATTTTTCCTGGAGAGAATTTAATATTTGTTAAAGGAGCTGTTCCAGGGTCTATAAATTCAATTGTAGAATTGTTAAAGAAATAAAGTTTATGAAGCTTGAATTATATAAAATAGATGGTACGTCTTCAACTGAAAAAGTTGAGCTTGATGATGATATATTTGGAATTGAACCGAATGATCATGCAATTTATCTTGCCGTAAAAGCATATTTAGCAAATCAGAGGCAGGGTACTCATAAAGCAAAAGAGCGTTCCGAAGTTCGTGGAGGTGGTAAGAAACCATGGAAGCAAAAAGGGAGAGGTGGAGCTCGTGCTGGTACTATAAGATCTCCTTTATGGGTTGGAGGGGGAACAATTTTTGGTCCACGTCCTAGGGATTATCGTCAAAATTTACCAAAGAAAGTGAAAAATTTAGCGCGAAAATCTGCATTAAGTTATAAAGTTAAGGACGAACAATTATATATTGTTGAAGATTTTAATTTTGAACAGCCAAAAACAAAAGAGTTTGCAAGTATACTTGATGCTTTAAAATTAAACGGTAAAAAAGTTCTGCTGCTTACAAATGGAACTCAGGAATCAGTGTATAAGTCAGGCCGTAATATTGAAAAAGTTAAAATATTAGAAGCAAATAAAGCTTCCACATATGATATATTAAATAATCAGATTTTACTAATGCAAAAAAGTGCTTTAGATATAGTTCAAAATTTTTTTGCTAAAAAAGAGAAGGTAGTAAGCTGATATGCATGAAGTATTAATTAGGCCCCTGATAACCGAAAAGATGACAAACCTTACGGCTGAGCATGGTCAGTACGGTTTTTTGGTAAACCCAAAATCAAATAAAATTGAGATTGCCAAAGCCATAGAGAAGAAATTCAATGTTCATGTTTTAGAAATAAAAACTATTAAACACCATGGAAAGACAAAAACTCAGTTTAGAAAAAGCGGTAGATTTGTTGGAAGGACTCCTAAATATAAAAAAGCAATAGTCACTCTGAAAGAGGGTGAAACAATAGAATTAATAGAACAAGTTTAGTGTAGGCAGGAATTTAAATGGGTATAAAAAAATTAAAACCGGTAACTCCAGGTACTAGATTTAGGTCAAATTCTACTTTTGAAGAAATAACTAGAGACACTCCAGAAAAATCTTTGACAGTGGCATTAAAGAAATCCGGAGGGAGAAATAATTTAGGAAGGGTTACATCCAGATTTATTGGTGGTGGACATAAAAGAAGATATAGAATCATTGATTTTAAAAGAAATAAACATGGTGTTCCGGCAAAAGTTTTTTCGATTGAATATGATCCGAACCGATCTTCAAGGATAGCACTGCTTCATTATCATGATGGAGAAAAAAGATATATAATCGCGCCTGAAGGTTTGAAGGTAGGAGATACAATTAACTCCGGCCCCGGAAGTGATATTATTATTGGCAATGCACTTCCATTAAGGGAAATGCCTCTCGGAAGTTTTGTTCATAATGTTGAATTAAAACCTGGAAAAGGAGGTCAACTTGGAAGAAGTGCTGGTTCTTCATTGCAATTAATGGCTAAAGAAGGAGAATTTGCACAGCTTAAAATGCCATCGGGTGAAGTTCGTTTGGTTAAATTGAACTGTATGGCTACATATGGAGTTGTGGGAAATTCAGATCAGGAAAATATCAGTCTCGGAAAAGCCGGAAGAAACAGGTGGCTAGGTAAGAGGCCGCATGTCAGAGGTGTTGCTATGAATCCTGTTGATCATCCTATGGGAGGCGGTGAAGGAAAAACTTCGGGTGGTGGTCATCCGGTTTCACCATGGGGGCAAAAAGCCAAAGGTTTGAAAACTAGAAAGCATAAAAAGGAATCTAATAAATTCATTATAAAAAGACGAAATAAATAGAAAGATATTATGCCAAGATCGGTTAAAAAAGGTCCCTTTGTAGATATAAATCTTGCTATGAAAATAGACCAGCTGAATCAGACTAATCAGAAAAGAATCATTAAAACCTGGTCAAGAGCTTCTACAATTACACCGGATTTTGTTGGACATACAATCGCTGTTCATAATGGCAACAAAATGATACCTGTATATATTACGGAAAACATGGTTGGGCATAAATTAGGTGAATTTGCTCCTACAAGAATTTTCCGAGGACATCCGGGTACAAAAGCTGAAAAGGCATCCAAGGTTAAATAGAAAAGGAATTTTAGTTAAAATGGAAGCAAGAGCAATACATAGATATATAGGTTCTTCACCAAGGAAGATGCGTTTGTTAATTGATTTAATCAGAGGAATGTCTGTTGAAAAAGCAATAGAGGTATTACACTTTTCACCAAAGCATGCTTCGAAAGATGCAGAGAAAGTTGTAAGATCTGCCGTTGCTAATTTAATGAATCAAGATGAATCAACTCGAGTCGATGCTGCTGATTTATTTATCAAAGAAGCTTTTGTAAATCAAGGACCGACTCTAAAGAGAATTTCGCCCGCTCCAATGGGAAGGGCTTACAAAATTAGAAAAAGGTCTTGTCATTTAACAGTTGTGGTTGCAACTAAAGAATAATTAGGAGGATTTTTTTGGGACAAAAAGCACACCCGGTTGGATTAAGAGTAGGGATTATTAGAGGATGGGACTCTAATTGGTATGAAAATAAAAGTTATGCACCAAAATTAAAAGAAGATCATAAGCTTAGGACTTATATAAGAAATAGATTAAAAAAAGCGGGTATTTCAAGGATTGTAATTGATAGAACTTCAAAAAATATAATACTAACAATTCATACTTCAAGACCAGGAGTTGTTATTGGTAAAAGCGGCAAAGAAATTACGCAGCTTGAAGAAGAATTAAAAAGGTTTACCGATAAAGATGTTAAAGTTCAAATTTCGGAAATTAAAAGACCTGAACTGGACGCTTACCTGGTTGCGGAAAATATTGCAGTTCAGCTGCAAGGCAGAATCTCTTTTAGAAGAGCAATGAAAATGGCTATTACCGCAGCAATGAGAATGGGAGCTGAAGGTATCAGGATTATGTGTTCAGGAAGATTGGGGGGCGCAGAAATGGCAAGAACCGAACAGTATAAAGATGGCAGAATACCTCTGCATACGTTAAGAGCAGATATTGATTATGCTTCCGGCCGGGCCGAGACAATTTATGGTTCGATAGGAATAAAAGTTTGGATATGCCGTGGTGAAATATTAGGAAAAAGAGTTACTGAATAAGAATTACAAGATTACATGATTTCAAAATTACAAGATTGTTACAAATTGGTTTGTTAATCTTGTATTATTTCAATAAGAAGTGTTCAAGGAGTTTTTATTATGTTAATGCCCAAAAGAGTTAAATATAGAAAATCACAGCGTGGGAGGATGGCTGGGAAAGCAAAGCGAGGAAGCAGCGTGGCTTTTGGTGATTTCGGATTAAAAGCTCTGGAACCGCATTGGATTACGAGCAGACAGATTGAGGCTTGCCGTGTTTCTCTTTCAAGAAAGATGAAAAGAGATGGGAAAGTTTGGATTAGAATATTTCCTGATAAACCTGTTTCGAAAAAACCTCTGGAGACAAGGATGGGTAAAGGTAAGGGTGCTCCTGAATTTTGGGTGGCTGTAGTGAAACCAGGAAGAATAATGTTTGAAGTTTCAGGTGTATCAAAAGATCTTGCACATGAAGCCTTAATGTCCTGTTCATATAAGCTCCCGATAAAATGCAAAGTGGTTTCAAGACCTGATTTTGAATAATCTTTAAGGTATCGTTATGAAAATTCATGAAATAAGAGAAAATAAAACTGAAGAATTAAGAAAGCTGATTGATGAAGAGGGACGGAACCTGGTTGATTTAAGATTTGCACATCAGCTTAAACAGTTGACTAATACAGCAAAATTGAAAATAACTAAGAAAGAAGTGGCCCGGATGAAAACTATTCTTCGGGAAAGAGAATTGGCCGAGAAAAAACCAATTGATGTAGAAAACAAAGAAGGAGACAAAGCTTAAAGATGGCACAACGTCCGCTTAGAAAAACCAGAATTGGTGTTGTAGTTAGTAATAAAATGGAAAAAACAATTTCCGTGGCTATTGAAAGAAGAGTTCCACATCCAATTTATAAAAAATATTTTAAGAAGACTACAAAACTTATGGCTCATGATGAAAAACGTGAGTGTCAAATCGGCGATAAAGTTAGAATTATGGAAACCCGTCCTTTAAGTCTTAAGAAAAGATGGCGGTTGGTAGAAATAGTTGAAAAAGCCAAGTAGAATTAAGGAGTTTTTATAAAATGATTCAAGAAGAAACGAACTTAGTAGTTGCTGATAATTCCGGAGCTAAGAAAGTCAGATGTATCAGAGTACTTGGCGGCAGTGGACGGAAATATGCCAGTTTGGGAGATTTAATTGTTGTTTCAGTTAAATCTGCTATTCCAAATGGTTCTATTAAAAAGGGTGAAGTTTCCAGAGCAGTTATTGTTAGAACACGAAAAGAGGTAAGAAGAAAAGATGGTTCTTATATAAGATTTGATGAAAATGCTGCAGTTCTTTTGAATGCTCAGAACGAACCGCGAGGAACCCGTATCTTTGGACCGGTTGCAAGAGAACTAAGAGAAAAACAATTTATGAAAATAGTATCTTTAGCCCCAGAAGTTTTATAAATATTTGGTATTAAATGAAAATAAGAAAAAATGATAATATAATGGTTATTGCCGGTAATGATAGAGGAAAAACCGGTAAGGTATTAAAAGTAAATCCGAAGAAAAACAGGGTTATTGTTGAAGGTATTAATATTAGAAAAAGACATACAAAACCTAGTCAAACAAACCCGCAAGGAGGAATACTTGAAAAAGAATCTCCTATTAATGCCTCTAATATTATGTTGTTGGATCCTAAAACTAATGAACCAACAAGAATAGGATCTCAAATTATTTTAGATGAAAAAACCGGAAAGAAAAAAAGAACCAGGATTAGTAAAGCATCCGGAGAAATGGTTTAATAAGTACAATTAGTTAAAAGTTTTAATATGGCAGAGAAGAAATCAAAAAAAGAAACCGCCGAGAAATCGGACAAGCCGGTTAAAGAAGCTAAAAGCACAAAAGGTTCTAAGAAAGAATCTAAAAAAGTTGAAACTGCAAAAGAGATAAAGATAAAAGCAAGACTTGCAGATACTTATAAAAAAGAAATAGTACCCAATTTAATGAAGAAATTTAGTTATAAGAGTATTATGCAGGTGCCAAAGCTTGATAAAATTGTTGTAAACATGGGTGTTGGTGCTGCTGTTGCAGATCAAAAACTATTGGAAGAAGCAGTAAAAGAGCTTGAAACAATAACCGGGCAAAAAGCTAGTATCAGAAAAGCTAAAAAAGCTATCTCTAATTTTAAATTAAGAGAAGGTGTGAATATCGGAGCGATGGTTACATTGCGCCGGGAGAGAATGTATGAATTTTTGGATAGATTGGTTAATGTTGCACTTCCAAGAGTGAGAGATTTTAGAGGTTTATCGGATAAATCTTTTGACGGAAGAGGGAATTATACGATGGGAATACGGGAACAGATTATTTTTCCGGAAATAAATGTTGATAGGATTACCAAAATTTTAGGAATGGATGTTACTTTTGTAACAACTGCTCCAAACGATAATGAAGCATTTGAATTGCTTCAATCATTTGGATTTCCATTTAGAAAAAAAGAAATTAAAACAGCTTAATAAAAAAGGAATTTTAATGGCAAGAAAATGTTTGATAGCCAGAGAAGAAAAGAGAGAAAGGCTTGTAAAAAAATACGCCAAACTAAGGAAAGAACTGAAAGAAAAAGGCGATTATGAAGGTTTACAAAAACTTCCGAAAAATTCTTCCCCGGTAAGGCTGAATAATAGATGTATGATGACCGGAAGAGCAAGATCATATTATAGAAAATTTGGTGTATCACGTTTAGTATTAAGGGAAATGGCCTTAAAAGGTGAAATTCCCGGATTAAAAAAATCAAGCTGGTAAGGAGAAAATATGCCGGTTACAGATCCGATTTCAGATTATTTAACAAGAATTAGAAATGCTTCGAATGCTAAAAAAATTCGGGTAGATATACCTGCTTCTAAAATGAAAATTAGTCTTACTGAGATTTTAAAGAAGCAGAATTTTATTCGCGATTATAAAATATTTGAAGATAATAAACAAAATTTGATCAGTATAATCTTAAGATATACTGATGGCGAACCGGCTATTGGCGGGTTAAAAAGAGTTAGCACTCCTGGTTTGAGATTGTATAAAAATGCAAAAGACTTACCAAGAGTTTTAAATGGATTAGGTGTTGCTGTAATTTCAACTTCAAAAGGCTTATTAACAGATAGAGAAGCCCGCCAACAATCAATGGGCGGAGAAGTTGTTTGTTATATCTGGTAATTTTAAATAAATCAATGACCTAACTGGTTTGATTTAATTGATGGAGTTTTAAGTGTCTAGAATTGGTAAAAAACCTATAGAAATAAATAAAGAAGTTACCGTTACAAAAAACGGTAATGAAATAAAAGTAAAAGGACCGAAAGGTGAACTTACTTCCAGTTTTCATCCTAAAATCGGAATCGAAATAAAGGATGGAGAAGTGCTGGTTAAACGACCTGATGACTCAAAAGAGAATAAAGCTTTACATGGTTTGACCAGGGCTTTAATTCAAAATATGATAATAGGTGTAACTAAACAGTATAAAAAAACATTAGATATTGTCGGAGTTGGTTATAGAGCTGAATTAAAAGGGAAAAACCTTTTATTCAATATTGGATATTCACATCCGATATATTTTATGCCGCCTGATGGAATTAGTTTGGAGACACCTACACAGACCCAAATTATAATAACCGGGATAGATAAACAGCTAGTAGGTTTAGTTGCATCTAAAATCAGATCAATAAGAAAACCGGAACCCTATAAAGGAAAAGGTATAAAATATTCTGACGAACAGATTCAAAGAAAAGCCGGTAAAACAGCAGGTAAATAATTTTTAGCGGAGATTTATTTTCAAATGATTAAAAAGAAAAATAAAAGAACCAGATCTAAAATAAAGATTAGAAAGAAACTTTTTGGTGTTCCGGAAAGACCGCGTTTAACCGTCTATAGAAGTCTAAATAATATTTATGTACAGCTTGTTGATGATATAAACGGAAAGACTATAACTTCAGCTTCGACATTATCCAAAGAGCTTGAGGAAGACGTAAAATCGGCAAAAGGTAAGATCTCTAAAAGCAAAGCAGTTGGTAAGCTTGTTGCCCAAAGAGCACTGGAACAGAATATTTCTTCGGTAGTATTTGATAGAAATGGTTATAGATACCATGGAAGAGTCCAGGCAATTGCCGAAGGAGCCCGTGAAGGGGGATTGAAATTTTGATGTTGGAATTTTTTGAAACCGGAACTGCCGGATCGTCTAATGGTAGGACTACGCCCTTTGGAGGCGTCTGTAGAGGTTCGAATCCTCTTCCGGCAGCTAAATCCAATTAATTTTATAGTTTTAAGTGTTTAAGTATTTGTAAAAAAATAAGGAATTTTGGAGAGTTAATTGAAAACAGTAAAGTCTAATGAATCCGAAGGATTAAAAGAAAAAGTTGTACATATAAACCGTGTTGCAAAAGTAGTTAAGGGGGGGCGAAGGTTTAGTTTTAATGCTATCGTAGTTGTAGGTAACGGAAATGGAGTAGTTGGAATTGGGTTGGGAAAAGCCAATGAAGTTTCAGATGCGATTTCCAAAGGAATTGATGATGCTAAGAAAACCCTTGTTAAGGTTCCGGTAACAAAGGGAACTATCGCTCATCAAATTATTGGTAAGTATGGTGCCGGAAGAGTTTTGTTAAAACCAGCTTCACCCGGTACTGGACTCATAGCAGGCGGCGGTGTCCGGGCAGTTCTGGAAGCAGCAGGTGTTCAGGATATTCTCACAAAATCGTTAGGTTCAAGTAACCCTCATAATCAGGTTAAGGCTACCTTAAATGGATTATTAAGTATTATTGATGCAAGAAAAATGTCTATTAAAAGGGGTATGGCAATGAGTGAGCTTTTTACTGTCCAAACAGCTGGAGAAAGTAATGAGTAAAATTAAAATAAAGCAGGTAAAAAGTATAATTGATAGACCCAAAAGACAAAAATTGACAATTGAAGCTCTAGGTCTTGGCAGACCTAATTGGGAAAGAATACACAATGATACGCCGCAAATAAGAGGAATGATAAATAAAGTTTCACATCTTGTTATTGTTGAAGAACTCAAGGAAGAAAAGCCAAAAGCAAAAAAAAGAACTGCTAAACTGAAAGAAGAAAAATTAGTAGAAGAAAAAACTGAAGAAGTAAAATCTGAAGAAAAATAGTTTATTAAATAATAGTTTATAATCAAGGTCTCATAATGGATGTACTAAGTAATTTAAAATATGCAAAAGGTTCCAGGAAACAAAGAAAAAGGATTGGGCGAGGAGAAGGATCTGGGCATGGCGGAACAGCAACAAAAGGAATGAACGGTCAATTATCCCGTTCAGGTGCAAAAAAGAGAAAATGGTTTGAAGGCGGGCAAATGCCGCTGCAAAGAAGAATTCCAAAATTTGGTTTTACACATATTTTTAAAACATACTATCAAATTGTTAACGTCGAAGCGCTTGAAAAATTAGCTGAAAAAGAAAAGGATGCTGTAATAAACGCAGGATTGTTAATGCAGCATGGTTTGGTTTCCAGCAGTAAAGAATTAATTAAAGTACTGGGCAAAGGGGAAATTAAATCTAAAATAAATGTTGAAGTAAATGCATTTAGTCAATCAGCTAAGGAGAAAATAGAAGCAGCCGGCGGATCAATAAGAAAAGTTTAATCCTGACAATTTATGGCTAAATTTACAGATACATTTAGAAATATTTTTAAAATTCATGAACTTCGTCAAAGAATTATTTATACTTTGGCGCTGCTAACAATAGTTCGAATTGGTGCTCACATAACTCTTCCGGGTGTTGATTCAGCACTTGTTGCGGAGAGTATGAAGAATGCCACCTCTGATAATTTATTTGGATTATACGATTTATTCGTCGGAGGTGCTTTCAGAAATGCTGCAATTTTTGCATTAGGTATAATGCCTTATATATCAGCTTCTATTATACTTCAGTTAATGGGAGCAGTTGTACCATATTTCCAAAAGCTGCAGCAGGAAGGTGAAGAAGGAAGGAAGAAAATAACCCAGCTTACTCGTTATGGAACGGTGTTAATTTCAGCGCTGCAGGCCTGGGGTGTCACGGTTAAATTGGTAAATACAAATGTACAGGGACTATCTATTGTTCCTGCTGCCGTTCAAGGATTTGGATGGACATTATCAACAGTAATAATTCTTACTTCGGGAACTGTATTTATGATGTGGCTTGGTGAGCAAATTACTGACAAAGGAATTGGAAATGGTATTTCATTAATTATTTTTATTGGAATTATAGACCGGTTTCCCTTTGCCATTCTGGATGAATATAGATTAATTACATCAGGAACAAGAAATTTCGTGATTGAAATTGTTATAATAACGTTTATGATTTTAATAATTGCAGGTGTTGTTCTTGTAACACAAGGGACAAGAAGAATTCCTGTTCAATATGCTAAGAGAGTTGTCGGAAGAAAAGTATATGGTGGTGTTACGCAATATATTCCATTACGTGTAAATACAGCCGGTGTTATGCCTATAATATTTGCACAATCAATTATGTTTATTCCTAATACCGTATTATCTTTCTTTCCAAACAACGAATTTTTACAAGGATTAGCCGGTTATTTTCAGTATACTTCTCCGGTATATTCATTTGTATATGCATTAATGATAATATTCTTCACATATTTTTATACTGCAATAGCTTTCAATCCGAAGGATGTTGCGGATACAATGAAGAAACAAGGCGGGTTTATTCCGGGTATAAGACCAGGAAAGCAGACTTCAGAATTTATTGATAATATTTTGACAAAAATAACTTTACCGGGTTCTTTCTTTTTGGCCATAGTTGCAATATTACCGGCTTTTGTTTCTGCATGGGGTGTTTCCGGACAGTTTGCTCAGTTCTTTGGAGGAACGAGTTTACTGATTATTGTTGGTGTTGCCTTGGATACATTGCAGCAAGTTGAGTCGCATCTGTTAATGCGACATTATGACGGTTTTATGAAAACCGGAAAAATTAGAAGTCGAAGAAGTTAAATTTGTGATATATATAAAAACGAAAAAAGAAATTGATTTAATTAGAGAGAGTTGTAGAATAGTTGCTGAAACTCTTCAATTATTAAAAGCAAATGTAAAACCTGGAATTAGTACTTTAGAACTTGATAAAATAGCTGAAGATTATATTTTAAGTAATAATTCAATAGCCGCATTTAAAGGATATTCACAGGCAGGTTCATTTGATTTTCCGGGATCAATTTGCGCATCAATTGATGAAGAAATTGTACATGGAATACCTTCTTCCGACCGTATTTTGAAAGAAGGTGAAATAATATCTCTTGATGCTAGGAGTTCTTAAGAATGGTTATTTTGGTGATGCAGCATTATCGGTTGCAGTGGGCGAAATATCAGCAGAGAAAAAAAGGTTAATGGAAGTAACTGAAAAGTCATTATATATTGGGATAGAAGAAGCTAAATTAAACAATCATGTGCATGATATTTCAGCTGCCGTTCAAAAATATGTTGAAGAAAACGGATTTTCTATTGTAAGAGATTTATGCGGCCATGGAGTCGGCAAATATCTGCATGAAGATCCATCAGTACCAAATTTCGGTAAAAAAGGTACAGGAGCTAAATTAAAAAAAGGAATGACCATCGCAATAGAACCAATGGTAAATATGGGTAGATATGAAGTTAGAACTAATTCGGACGGTTGGACAGTTCTTGCAATTGATGGACTACCCTCAGCTCATTTTGAGCATACCATTTTAATTTCGAATGGTAAACCGGAAATTCTAACAGTGTGTTGATGGCAAAACAAGGACCAATAAAAGTTGATGGAGTTGTAACTGAAACTTTACCAAATGCTCATTTTAAAGTAAAACTGGATAATGGACACGAAATTTTAGCACATATTTCAGGAAAGATGAGAATGCATTTTATTAAGATATTAGTAGGTGATAAAGTTTCTATTGAATTATCTCCATATGATTTAACAAAAGGTAGAATTACCTATAGATATAAATAACGGAGTTTAAAATGAAAGTTCGGGCATCGGTAAAAAAAATATGTGACAATTGTAAAATAATAAAAAGAAAAGGGGTTGTTAGAGTTATTTGTAAAAATAAAAAACATAAACAACGTCAAGGTTAATATTTAAAAGTAAGGAGAATTCAATTGGCTCGTATAGCAGGAGTAGATTTACCTAAAAGTAAAAAAGTTTTGTATGGTCTGCAATATATATTTGGAGTTGGCAAGACTGTTTCTTCTGAAATTCTGGAGAAATCAAAAGTTAATCCGGAGAAAAAGGTATCTGATTTAACTGATGAAGAGGTGGCGCAAATAAGAGCAGTAATGACATCTGATTATAAAGTTGAAGGTGCTCTTAGAAGTGAGGTACAACAAAATATTAAAAGATTAATGGATATAGGTTCATATCGTGGATTAAGACACAGGAAGAGTTTACCTGCTAGAGGTCAGAGAACCAGAACCAATTCAAGAACCAGAAAAGGTAAGCGGAAAACCGTTGCAGGTAAGAAAAAAACTCCTTCTAAAAAATAATTGACAATTTGGAGGTATAAGATTTGGCTAAAGTTGCAAAAAAAGCGAAAAAGAAGACACATGTTGATGCAAATGGAGTTGCTCATATTAAAGCAACATTTAACAATGTGCTTGTAACTATAACGGATATTTACGGAAATACAATTGCATGGTCATCAGCAGGAAAAAATGGTTTTAAAGGCTCGAGGAAAAATACACCTTTTGCCGCCCAAGTTTCTGCTGAAGCTGCAGCAAAAGAAGCTTATGATTTAGGATTGCGCAGAGTTGATGTATTCGTAAAAGGTCCGGGTTCCGGCAGGGAAGCAGCTATCAGAGCTTTAAATACTGCTGGTTTATTAGTTAATACTATAAAAGATGTTACTCCAATTCCTCATAACGGATGCAGGCCTCCAAAGAGAAGAAGAGTTTAATTTATATCGGAGAATAAAGTAAATGGCAAGATATACTGATTCAGTATGTAAATTGTGTAGAAGAGAAAGACAAAAACTTTTTCTTAAAGGTCAGAAATGCTATACTGAAAAATGCCCGGTAGAGATAAGAAATTATCCTCCCGGACAGCATGGCCTTTCAAGAAGAACAAAAGTTTCTGAATACGGGCTTCAGCTTAGAGAAAAACAAAAGATAAAAAGATTGTATGGCTTATTAGAAACTCAATTCAGAAATTACTTTGAAAAAGCAAATAAAGCAAAAGGTATTACAGGTGAAAACCTGGTTAAGATACTTGAAAGCAGACTAGATAATGTAGTGTTTAGAATAGGATTTGCTTCTTCACGTAAACAAGCAAGACAATTGATTCGTCATAGACATGTGATTGTAAATGATCGTTTAGTAGATATACCCTCTTATATTCTTAGTCCGGGTGATATTATTAAAATAAAAGAAAAGAGTAAGAAACTGGATGCAATCCATAGTTCGCTTAGGAGAGTTAAAGATAGTACGTATTCCTGGTTATCAATCGATAAAGCCTCGCTCTCAGGAACGTTTTTACAGGTTCCCGAAAGAGTTGACGTTCCTCTAAATGCTAATGAGCAATTGGTTGTTGAGCTTTATTCCAAATAAATAATTTTTTTAAGATAATAATTTAGAGGATTAATAATGAGTGTTCCATATTTAAAGATGCCAGAAGCAGTAGTTTTGGATGAGACAAGTTATACTAATTCCTTCGGCAAGTTTTTTTTACAGCCACTGGAAAGAGGTTATGGTGTTACGCTTGGCAATTCATTAAGGAGAGTATTATTGTCTTCTTTAACCGGTGCAGCTATTACTTCAGTTAAATTTAGCGGTGTTCTCCATGAATTTACGACAATTGAAGGAGCAGTTGAAGATGTTTCAGAGATCATTCTAAACCTTAAGCAAGTTAGAATGAAATTGCTCGCCAAAAAGCCGAATAAAATAGACATTTCATTCAATGGTGAAGGTGAATTTACTGCGGCAGACATTCAAAAATCAAGCTCTGAAATTGAGATATTAAATCCTGAGCTCCACATTGCTTCATTAAATAAAACTGCCAAATTTGATGTCGAAGTTAGAGTAGGTAAAGGAAAAGGCTATGTTCCATCTTCAGAAAATGTTTCTGAAGATTATACAATAGGTGTTATACCAATAGATTCTATTTTTACTCCTATAAAAAATGTGAAGTATGATGTTGAAAATGTTCGAATAGGAGATAAAAACGACTATGAGAAATTAACTCTAGAGATATTGACCGATGGTTCATTAACACCGGAAGATGCACTTACTCAAGCAGCAAAAATTTTAAGAGATCATATACAACTATTTATCAATTTTGATATTGAACAGGAAGAGGAACAAGCTGTAAGTCAAAAAGATAGTGAAAAGGAACGGATTAAAAGAATTCTACTTACGAATGTTGATGATCTTGAATTAAGTGTTAGATCTCACAATTGTTTAAAAGCTGCAAATATTAAAAACCTTGCTGATCTTGTCAGGAAAGATGAATCTGAAATGTTAAGATTTCGGAATTTTGGAAGAAAGTCTTTAGCCGAACTTATGGAGATAGTTGAAAATCTCGGTCTCGAGTTCGGAATGGATGTAGATAAATATTTAAAGGATGAGGTAGAAGCACCTTAGTTCGGCAGGAATAAAAACCGGTGTTATAAAAATTGTAATAAGGATTTTCAATGAGACATAGAGTAAAAGGAAGAAAATTAAATAGAACATCAAGTCATCGAAAAGCATTGATGGGAGCTCTTGCTACTTCACTTTTGAAGCATAAAAGAATTAGAACTACTACAGCTAAGGCAAAAGAAGCAAGAAGCTTTATTGAACCTTTAATTACCAAAGCAAAAAAAGATGATTTGCATTCCAAACGGCAAGTCATGAGAGTAATTCATGATAAAGAAGTAGTGAAAGAACTATTCAGTGAAATAGTACCTAAAATTGGGGACAGACCGGGCGGATATACAAGAGTAATAAAACTCGGAAACCGTATGGGTGACGCCGCAAGTATGTCAATTCTTGAGTTAGTCGATTACAATGATGTAATTAATAAGAAAGCAGAAGAGAAGAAAGAAAAGCGAGAAAAAAAACGTAAAGTAAAAGCTGAAAAAGAAGAAGAAGTTGAAGAAGCCAAAGTAGTTGAAGAGATACCGTCTGAAGAAAAAAATAAAAAATAAATAGGAATGAATA
>CAVUGE010000012.1:0-93629 GCA_963740945.1 uncultured Bacteroidota bacterium
ATAATATTGCAATCCCTACGACGATTATACCTAAAACGATTAATAGTAACTGTTGTTGTCCCATTTAGTATTTTTTATTATTTCAAATAACCCTTTGATTCCTTACTGATCGCAAACTATGCCATTGATAATTTTGCTTGTTTTTCAACAGGATACTTAATTTTTATGTTTTTGAGTTGTAAATTCTACAGGTAAGTATTTCTATTGCGAATTTCGGATGGCGAATTTCGGATTTCCGGCAAACCAATATCTATGATAGATTTCAATTTGCAAACTTTAGTGATGAATGAAGCTTTAATGTATTTTTTACAATTGAATATGTAAAAAAGTAAATCTTGATTATTTATGATAAAAATGCATCTTTAACTTTGAATATCATAAAAGAAAATTTTACTTGATGTAAGTATTAATTACTTATTTTTGAAGAGCGAATTTATTTTGATTTTAGCTTCTTTTAGATATTTATTTTAATACATTCACCTCTAACTTGGATGGATATTCTTTCGAATGGTATATGCTATTTGTTGCCTTTTGAAAATCAGTTTTATCTGCTTTATAAATATCTACAAACTTTTGGGGATTTAAGTCAACCAAAGGAAACCAGGTGCTTTGGATTTGCACCATAATTTTGTGCCCCCTTAAAAATGTGTGGTTAATATCAGGGATTGTGAATTTAACTTCTGATATTTCTCCGGGTTGAAAAGCTTCCGGTTTTTCATAACTCTTTCTGTATTTTCCCCGCATAACATCGCCTCGAACCATCATCTGGAAACCTCCCATTTGTATATCGCAAGGATTAGGATTATTATTTTTTGCAGTATCAGGGAAAACATCTATTATCTTTACAACCCAATCAGCATCTGTACCTGAGGTAGAGACAAATAAATCGGCTATAATAGGCCCTGTAATAGTAGTATTATTTGTAAGGGTATTTGACGAATAAACAAGTACATCAGGACGGGAAGCAGCAAACCTTTGATCTTCTACCATATATTCGCGGATCATTCCATAAGTTATTTTTTGTGTGTATGGAACCGGTTTATGGGGATCGCTTATAAAGGAATCCGAACTATTCTCATTTTTTTCCGGAGGATTAAAAGATAAACTCATGGTTGTCATGAAGATAAATTGATTCCTTCTTAATATTAGAAGGAGGCCATTGATTATATTTTTTCCAGACGTTTGTCCCTGTCTCAAACATATATGCCTCAGGAATGTTCAGCTCTCCTTTATCTTTGAGATAGTAATCAAAAAAAGGTATTTCAATATTCTTCTGATAATATTCACTTGTCTCACTACCGAAATTTATATTGCCTAAATGGTCACCTTGAGATCTTTCCCATCCACCATGAAACCATGGACCCATTACAATGGTATTCCTGTTATCTTCGTTCTTTTGTTCAATAGCCTTATAAGTATTTAATGCGCCATACAGATCTTCGGCATCAAACCAACCTCCTACTGTTAAGACAGCCGGTTTAATATTATCATAGTAAGGAAGAGTATTTCTTTTCTGCCAAAAAGAATCATAATCAGGGTGTGCTATAAGAGTATCCCAAAAAGGGATTCTGTGTTTGAAATATTTTTCATTGGTATTCTTAAAGGGTCCCAAATCTAGGAAAAAATTGTATCCATCTTCAGTACCAGGATTAACCAAGGATTCAGGCCATTCTTTATGAAGACTATCTCTTTGTATTCCAAAAACAGCATAAAATCTAAATGCGTGAGGGAGCCAGAATGCACCATGATGGTGAAAATCATCGTCAATAAACCAATCTGCTATAGGTGCCTGTGGGGAAACCGCTTTTAATGCGGGGTGCGCATTTATTGTTCCCATTGCCGCATAAAAGCCAGGGTATGAAATCCCGTACATTCCTACTTTACCGTTAGAATGTTTTAAGTTTTTTACAAGCCAGTCGATTGTATCATAGACATCACTGCTTTCATCGATATCCTTTGCAGATTTTTTATCAGGTATAAATGGACGGACATCCTCATATTTACCTTCAGACATAAACCTTCCTCTTACATCCTGGTAAACAAAAATGTACTTTTCTTTTGCAAAATATTTAGAAGGACCTAAGCTTTTAGGATAATCATTAATACCGTATGGAGCAATACTATACGGAGTTCTATTAAAAAGAACCGGATAATCATGAATAGTATCTTTTGGAGAATAGACTATTGTGAAAAGCTTAACCCCATCCCGCATAGGAATTTTGAATTCTGTTTTATTATAATTCCCGGCTATATATAATGAATCTTTATTTTGTGCAGAAAGAGAATCAAGCTGCAAAAAATACGTTAAAGCTATTAAAAGGAAGCGAAACTTATAGATCTTCATTTTTCTTTCTTAAATCAATTTATTGGAGTTATTCAGATATAAAGATGACATCTTTAAAAAGAAAAGTTATTTTCAATTTTTTATTAAAACGTAATTTATATAAAATCTTCTCATTAAAAAATAAAGATGTCATCTTTCAAATACCGGTTCTTACATATTTTTATCTAGCTTAAATTTATTTTGGACAGCTATTAGGTATATAAACTTTAAAAAAACCAACCTATTCTAAAGGAACAATACGTATATCTTCCATCTTAAATAAACTTGAAACCGTTTTGAAACCGTTTTGAAATCGATTTGAAACCGTATTAAAACCATTATGACCCCGCATTTTCTCCTTCGAAAAAGTTAATGCTTTAGGTTATTAATGAAAGTTACCATTGTCAATAAGCCTTTCCCTTTGCAAGGGAAAGGCTGGATAGGGTTTATTTAATTAGATGGCATACTTCCTTGATTTGCCTCGTTTAAGCAATATATGCATTTGTCATGTTGTCTGGTTCTTCATAATATGTAGACAAGGTGAACAATATAAAGTTTTTATTGTTCAGTTAGAGAAGGAGAGGGGGAAGCCCCTTTCTTTTAACTTTTTATTTTGGATAGATATGTTATATCCAGCTATTTTCAAAGATTTGGGAAATAAAATTTATATTTTATTAAATCTTAGTTATATTAATCAAAACTAAAACTAATCATTATCAAATCACTTCAGTCTGTTGAGGGATAAGTGAAAAAATTTGAAACTGAAATTCATTTAAGCCGGGAAATGCGCCTAATGGATGCAACGCTAATTGGTGTTGGTGCTATGATAGGAGCAGGTATTTTTGTACTTACCGGTATTGCTGCAGGTGTTGCCGGTCCCGGACTTATAATTACATTTTCACTAAATGGAATTGTTGCTCTGTTAACTGCATTCTCTTACGCAGAACTTGGTTCTTGTTTTCATGATGCAGGCGGAGGATACCTTTGGGTAAAAGAGGGGTTACCTAAATGGAATGGATTTATTTCAGGCTGGATGAGCTGGTTTGCACATGCAGTAGCATGCAGCCTTTATGCCTTAGGTTTCGGAGCCTATTTTGAACTGGTGTTACATGAGTTTAATATTGTTATGCCGCACTGGGGATTTTTAGAACCGCAAAAAATACTTGCGGTAATTACTGCTATAGGATTTGCATATATTAATTTTAGAGGGGCTTCGGAAACCGGTAAAATTGGGAATATAATAACGATAGCTAAAATTGTTATTTTAGCAATTTTTATCGGCTTTGGAATTAATTTAATTTTTCATAGACCGGATTGGAAAGAAGCTTTCACACCATTTTTACCAAATGGCTGGAGCGGAGTTTTTAAAGCAATGGGTTTAACATTTATCGCTTTCCAGGGTTTTGAAGTTATTTCACAGTGTTCCGAAGAAATTAAAAATCCAAAGAAAAATATTCCTAGAGCAGTTTTTCTATCTCTGGTAATAGTTGTTCCCATTTATGTTTTAGTCGCCTTTACTGCACTTGGTTCGGTAAAACCTGAAGGTATGACTCCGTGGGCATTTTTAGCTTCAAATAAAGAAACAGCCCTTGTGGAAGTTGCAAAATCTTTTTTTGTAGGGGGCGGGATAATGCTTTTAGTGGGAGGTATTATTTCAACAATGTCTGCACTCAATGCGACAATCTTTTCTTCATCCCGTGTTGCATTTGCAATGGGACGTGACAGAAACTTTCCAACATTTTTCAGTAAAGTCCATAAAAAGAATTTTTCGCCTCATCTTTCTATTTTATTTTCTTTATTTATTGTGGTAATAATAGCAGTTTCATTGCCTATTGAAGATGTAGCCAGTGCTGCAGATATAATGTTTTTGCTTTTATTCCTGCAGGTAAATATCACTTTAATAAGATTAAGGAAGATGAGACCCGACCTTGACCGTGGATTTTTCACACCATTATTTCCTTACTTGACTATTGTCGGAATTCTTCTACTTCTGTTTCTAGCTGTATTTATGTTCGAATACAGTCCTACTGCATGGATAGTTACTGGAATTTGGGTTTCAATTGGTTTATTTGTTTACAAGACTTATGCTTCAAAACGTGAAGTTAGACATGTTAGAAAAGTAAAATCTCTCGAAAGATTGGAGCGAAAAGAATACAAAATTTTAGTTCCCCTGGCCAATTTAAGATCTGTTCCAAGTTTAACTCACATAGCAAAAGCTCTTGCAATAAAGAACAAAGCCGAAATAATTTTTCTTCATGTAAATGAAGTTAGAGAGAATGATCCTTTGGCGGTAGGAACGGGGGATATAAAAAATGCCAAGAAATTATTTGAAGTTGCGGAGAATTTATTTGAAGAACCTGAAATTAATGTTAGATCTGTTGTAACAGTATCTCATAGAATATCGGAAGGAATAGTTCACACAGCTGAAGAAGAGGACTGTAATTTTATAATAGTGGGAAGAGAAAAAAATCCGGCATTTATTGAAAGATTCTTTTCCTCAATAATCGACAGTGTTATGCAGAGATTTGCGGGAGAGATAGCAGTTCTTCACGGGGGTTTTAATAAAGATGAAATTAAAACAATATTAGTCCCTTTCAGAGCTGATATTCATGCGATATTAGCTACTGAAATTGCACCTGCATTTATAGATTATTTTAACAGCAAAATCAGGTTATTACTGGTTTATGAACCGGATACACCACGTCTGGAAAAAGAAAGACGTGAACATAAGGTAAAAGAGATAATTGCGGAAAATAATATCCCGGCCGAAGTATTGATTTTACATAATACGGATATTTTAACAGGAATTGTTGAACAGTCGCGAAAAGCAGATTTAATATTGATGGGAGGCAGAACAGGCGACTTTCTTGAGCTTTTATTTGGGAGGTCATTGGCAGTTGAGATAACCGAGCAAGCAGCTTGCCCGGTTATTTGGGTTAAAGAATTTGAAGAACGAGAATCATTCTGGAAACTTTTATTGAAACCAACAAAACAAATTGGAGAAGAAAATGGATAATGCAATTCAGGGACCGTTTTTCGATTTTGGAAAACAAATAATTGATTATCTACCCAACTTATTAGCCGGTATTTTATTACTTGGCATCGGATGGCTGGCAGGCTGGCTAGTAAAACGAATAATAGTACAGCTAATGACCGCGTTAAAATTTGAAAGATTATTTATTCGAATGCAATGGCGGCAGGCGTTATCCAAAGCCGATATCAGATTTGCTTTATTCGGCTTTATTGGAAATATATTTTTCTTTATAGTTTTTCTCATATTTATTAATTCCGCACTGGATGCAATGAAATTGACTATCCTTTCCAACCTCATTCAACGGGGAGTCATATTTATACCTAAATTAATTGTGGCGGCAATAATTTTCAGTATTGGATGGATTATCGCCGGAAGAGTATCAACTTCAGTTTATAATGCACTTGCAAAAGAGAATGTTGCCCATTTCTCATTAATTTCAAGGTTTACACGGTTCATAATCCTGCTATTTTTCTCAGCAATGGCATTAGCCGAAATTGATATTGCAATAGAAATAGTTATAATAGGTTTCACTACAATAATAATCTCTTCCGCTATTTTAGCTATCATTGTTACAATAATGGCGGGGAAATCTTCTTTTAATAAATTTTTAGGCGGGACTTAATGTGATGCCCTGATTTGTGATTTTAAATAAATTATTAACATTGACTAATTGAAAATTTCTTATCAAGTTAAATAACTACTTTACTCAAAAATAAAAAATAATTTGAATAGCTTCGGAAATCCGAAGGAAAAATTTTATAAGTATTATTTTAGCATTACAGCGAGGTTTTTATGTCTGAAAATAAAAATAGCAGTTCCGGATTTTTGTTTAACTTTTTATTAGGAGCTGCTGCTGGCAGCGTAATAACTCTTTTGTTTTCTCCTAAAAATGGAAGGCAGTTTCGAAACGATTTACAGGAGGATCTTAATTCATACTTGAATAAAGTAAAGACTGCCAGAAATAATATCGTTGAAGATGCTAAAAAAATTGCGGATGAGATGATTGATAAGGCAAATCAGGTATTAGCCTTAACAAATAAATGGGTCGAAGGTAATTTTGGTGATTCTCTGGGAAAAATTGAAAATGAATTCAATAGTGTAAAAAATGCTATCCATTCCGCTGTTGATACATATAAGAATAACAATATAAAATCTGAAAATTCATCAGAATCGATTGCCGACGATATATTTATTGACTTTGTCAATGAAAATTCTGATGATTTTGATGAAGAATTAATCCTTCCTCTTCATGAAGGTATGAAAAGAAGACATGATAAAAAGTTTTATTAACTCTGATATTATCTACTTCTGAATCATTCACTTAACGAGCATTCGAAATTTTTTTATTTGAAAAACTGAAATAAGAAATAAAATTCTATTTATTTTTTATACAAATGTTAAAGTTTTGTTACACTTGGGAACTGAACCTTTTGAATATTTGTATAGTAAAAAATTATAGGATATTAATTATGAAAACAGCATTTGTTAGTATAGCTTTAATAATAATTTCTTTAGCATTCTTTATAGGATGCAGGGAAATTAAATCTGAAACTCAAAATGATGGAAATAATAAAATGGAACAGAATGATAATTTAGTTAAAGCAACATTCGGAGAAGGTTGTTTTTGGTGTTCTCAGGCAATATTTGAAAAGGTTAAGGGTGTGAAGTCAGTATATGCAGGCTATTCAGGCGGGACAACAGATGATCCCAATTATGAGGAAGTTTGTACAGGCAATACAGGATATGCCGAAGTAGTTCAAATTGCCTATGATCCGAAAGAGGTATCTTACGATGACCTTCTTAAGATATTTTGGAAAACCCATGATCCCACAACACTCAACAGGCAGGGGAATGACGCAGGAACCCAGTACCGCTCTGTTATTTTCTACCATAATAATGAACAAAAGGAAAAAGCAGAACATTATAAAGAAGAGCTGGATAAATCCGGAGCTTATAATAATCCTATTGTAACGCAAATAGTTCCTTTTAAAAAGTTTTATAAAGCAGAAGAATACCACCAGGATTATTTTGCAAAAAATCCTACGCAGGGATACTGCTCATTTGTAATTGCTCCAAAAGTTGAAAAGTTTGAGAAAGTATTTAAAGATAAGCTGAAATAGCAATTTGGGATTGCGGATTGCGGATTAAACCCAAAATCCGCAATTCGAAATTATTTAGGTTTATTTTTCCGCTCTATATTTAATTCTATAAAGAATCAATTTACGTATTAAGCCGCTAAACGGTTCTATTAAGAACCAGTAGATGGAGAACCACCTTTTAGCCGAATCCCCTATACACAATATCCTTGTCTCAGTTGAAAAAGTTGTTATTTCCGGGTCATCAGATGATGATGAAAAACCCCATACTGCTTTGGCAAAACCTGTTAAACTAAAATCTTTGAATTCTTCTTTTTTTATCTGGAATAAACCCCCTCTCCATTTCCAGAATTTACCAATGATACCGAATAAAATTTCTTTCTCCTTATTCTCTCCTAATAATGTAAAATAACTTTTTTCAGAAAGAGTTAATGATATTTCTTCTAGTTTTATTCCACGAAGCATTAACAATATTTTAACCATGAAAGAATTAAAGCTGGAATTTTTTAAAACATTGAAAATTTTTTCCGAACTGGCAAAAATTGTTATGGTATGTTTTTTAGAGAAATTATATTCCGGAAGAAATTCATTTATAAGCATGATAAAATATATTAAATATTTTCAACATATAATCTGCTTTTTTCAGATTTTATTAATATCAGGGCAGAAGCGATACCTAACATAAAAGTTATTGTCCATAAAATAGTCGAACCATAATATTCAAATATTAGGGTACCAAGCCAGGGGCCTAAAAGGAAAGCAACACTGAACATCATTTGAAAATAGCCCATATATTCACCTCTTTTTTTCTCAGGTGCTAGACTTGAGACATAGGATGCACTTACCGGGAAAAATATCATTTCACCGAAAGTCCATATAATAATAGTAATTATTATCAAAGTTAGATTATCTGCAAGAGCCATAGCCCCGAATCCAACTCCGGTTAATAATGCTCCGAGTGCAAGCGACTTCTTCTCATTCCAACTATTCATTGAATTATTTAAAGGTACTTCAATCATAATTATCATGACGGTATTAATTGCGAAAACTACTCCGTATAAGGATGGTGCAAAACCAAGATCATGTACGAGAAATAAAGGGAAAGCACCTAAATGCTGGAAATAGACAAGAGGAATAGGCAATATTGATAATAAGAAATAGATATAACGTTTGTCTTTAAAAACATGTGAATGTACAATTTCGTCGATCATATTTTTTTCAGAATCAAGCTCACTTTTTTCGAGTCTGGCGGACTGCCACTTTGAAAAGATGAGGAATATTCCGGCAAGTATTGAAGTGATACCATCGATATAAAATATAAGTGAAAAGTTAATGAGTGTCAGTATTCCCCCCACTACCGGACCAATACTCATTCCAATATTTATAGCAAGCCGGTTTAAAGCGAAGGCGCTGCGTCTCTGCTTTTGTGTTACAATTTGTGATATAATTGAAAGATTTGCAGGACGGAATGATTCATTTATAACAGCTAATATAAATGTTAGAATTAGAATCAAATAATAATGATTTATTAAAGGATAAATAAAAAGAGTTATCCCGGTACATATTAAAGATAATTTCATCAATGACAGAGGACCAATTTTATCACTTAACTTACCCGACAATGGAGCTGTTACTAAAGCACCGGCGCCATAAAATGCGATAACAAGCCCTGCATTACCGGCACTTAATCCTTCTCTGGTTGTCAGGTAGAGGGTAAGGAATGGCAGTACCATAGTCCCGGATCTATTTATAAGGGTAGTAAAAAATAAGATCCACATATTGCGTGGAAGAGTACTTAAGCCTCGCCAGGGATTGGTCATAAATAATTTTAATAAAATTGAAGGATAAGTATTAATTTAGATAAAATCCGGCAGATAAAAATCCGACCCAATGTTTTAATGAAAAAGGTGCTGTTAAACCAAGGTGAGTATTTTTAATAGAAAGTACTTTCCCTGTCCATGTATCTGAATATTTAAAGATTTTACCGGAAATTTGTTCATTGTTTATTTTTTGAAGGACATTAATTGTAGTTAATAATCCAAACGGAATCGGATATCTGCCGCACCAGAGCGGCTTAACCGTACCAGCACCGGAATCAGGCCAGAGTTTTCCGATCAATTCTTTTATTTTGGATTCATCAATTTTCCCGGTTAAACATGAATCGGCTATGTTTTTATCAATTTCAGTTGCCTTTTTATGTGCTTCTTCATTCATGCCGTACGGTGAATTATCAAAATCTTCCCCGTAATGATTTGCATCGGTTGATATTAAAAAGAAGATATCCCTGCCAGGTTTTAAATTATTTTGAAGAATATATCTTTTAATAATGTCAGATAGTTCCTCAGAAATCTTCAACATCCTTTCATAAGGCATAGCCGTAACCATAATAGGAGTGATCTTAATATTTCTATTATAATACTGAAGGAACGGGATTAATGCTTCAATGGAATGTTCAATATCCTGTGCTTTATCGCTTGTAATAAAATAATCTTTATTTAAATTTTCCTTTATGGAATCTCTCAAAGGAGAAACTTCAACATTTTTATAAGGACCGTGCCAGTATTTATAATCATCAAATATCAAAATATTTTTCGGATCATTCATAGCTTTACGAACAGTTCCATGGGTAACCCCGAATATTACAACTTCTTTAGTTCTTAATATTTTATATAAAGGGAAATAAATTTTACCGGCATATAAATAATCATCATGAGGTGAAATAGCAGCAACTAAATTGCCGGAAGGATAATTTTTTTCTTCACAATTGACAGATAAATAATTTATAATACTATCCATTTCTTCTGCATTCCAGCAGAAACCTACATTATCACGAATAGGTCTTATTTCCTGTCCCATAATATTGAAAAAAATAGTTGAAATTTGAAAACAGATTATGCAAATTAAGGAAAACTTCATATAAATATTCTTCTCAAAATTTTTTAATTTGTAAAATCTAATAAATATTTATTAAAAGGAAAATTTTTTATGGAAAAAACCTTGACAATGAAATTGGGAATCAAAGAGGGGCAAAAATTATTTTTTTTCAATCCTCCGTTACTTTTTTAGACTGTGAGAGTTTCCAGATCGACTTTAATAACTTCATTTACCGGATTTCCTAAAAAAAGTTCGGCAACTTCTTTAAATTTTACAGGAATATCACTCACATAAAAATCATGGTTACCATTTGAAAATTTATTTGTATGCAGATTTGTTCTATCGAGTTCTTCTTTTATTACTGCAGCAGAGGCCACCCCCGAATCAATAAGCACAACATTTTCTCCGATTACCTTTTGAATTACATAAGATAAAATTGGATAGTGAGTGCAGCCTAGAACCAGGGTGTCAATTTCCAGATCTCTTAATTCTTTTAAGTATTCCTCGGCAATATCATAAGTTGCTTTATGATTTATCCATCCTTCTTCAGCCAGCGGTACAAAGAGCGGGCATGCTTTTTCAAATACAGTTATTGAAGCTTCAATTTTTTTTATTTCAATTGAATATGCTTTGTTATTAATGGTAGCCATGGTACCAATTACACCAATTTTCCCATTTTTAGTGCTGCTGACTGCGAGTTTAGCTCCCGGATTAATCATCCCGATAATAGGCAGATGAAACTGTTTCTTTAACTCATCAATTGCAATTGAAGATGCAGTATTGCATGCAACGACTACTGCCTTAACATTTTTATTTAGTAAAAATTTTGTATCCTGAATTGAATATTCGATAACAGTAGAATTTGATTTGGAACCATAAGGTACACGGGCAGTATCGCCGAAATATACGATATCCTCAGCAGGAAGAGTTGAGGCTAATCTTTTTACCACAGTTAAACCGCCAATACCTGAATCAAAGACTCCGATTGGCTTTTCTTTTTCCATGAAGTTCAATTTTTAATCTTTATATTTTAACAATGATGGTTTAAAGCATTTGTGCGATTGTTTCAGTTAATTCCGATCTTATAAGTTCATATCCATTGGTTGAAATTTTCTTACCATCCCTATCAAGAACATAGAAGGAGTCAACAATATCGTCACCTTTGGTGGAAATCTTAGCAAAATAAATCATTAAACCGAGTTCATTCATTTTAGAAGTAACTCTATATAAAAATCCTAACCTGTCGGGGGAGAAAACATCCAAAATTGTATACTTTTCATGCTTCTCAAATTCTATTTTTATTTTCCCGGATCTTTTGAAAAACTTACTTTCAATTCTCCACCATTTGGATTTCATCTTAGCAACTTCTTTATTTAACTGCAGCATTCCGCTTAATACTTTATTCAAGTCCTTGGTAATCTTATCAAAACGAGCAGGATCAATCTTTTTACCTGTCCTGAAATCGGTGACATTAAATGTATCTATTACAATATAATCTTTACGTGTAAAGATTTTGGCATCATGAATATTTGCATCATTAATTGAAAGTACCCCGCATATTTTTGAAAGGAGAGCAGGGAAATCGGTTGTTATAACAGTTATGTTGGTAAAATCATTAAGTTCATTAAACAAAGTAGAAAGTTTCGTCCCTTTTAGAATTTCTTCAACATGCTGAGCTATTTCTTTATCGGAAAACTGATGTGCATAAGCAATATCATTAATGGAATCAATATGTTCCTGAACATGGTCATCTGAAATATTAGGAGAATATTTACTGATCTCCTGAGGAATTACATAAGTGCTTGAAACCAGGAGTTCCTCACCGGTAATCTGATCTTCAAGCATTAATTTAGCTTTTCTATAAAGTTCAGAGAGGAGTTCACTTTTCCATGAAGTCCATACTGCGGGATTCACAGCAGAAAGATCTGCATATGTAACGAGATAAAGCAGATCCAGATATTTAGTAGAAGGGAACCTGGAAGTAAACGTGTTTAAGGTTTCAGGATCGTTTAAATTTCTTCTAAAGGCAACCTGCTCCATAACAAGGTGATTATGAACCAGGAAAGTAACCATATCAATTTCTTCTTCGCTGTAGCCAAGTCTATGCATTATAGACGAAGCCATTTCTGTTCCGATAATTTCATGTCCGGCAATATCAATTGGTTTAGCAATATCATGCAGGAGCAGACCAAGGTAGAGAAGCTCTCTCTCTTTCAAACTATTGAATAATTTCCCTAAAGTGGAAGTATCTTTTTCAAGTTTTTCAATATTTTGAATTGTAATAAGAGTATGTTCATCTGCAGTATAACAATGATAGACGCCATGCTGCATAAACCCGACAAGGTCTTTGAATTCGGGTAAAAAGGCGCTTAAGACCCCAAGCTCATTCATGGCAGTAAGAGTTTGGCCGACATTTTTGGGAAGCTTTAGAATTTCTCTAAAAAAAACGGATGATTCCGATGCTATTAAATCTGATTCTGAAAAATTTTCAACTTCTTCTATTATTGCAGATCTTAAGTTTTCATCGAAATGGGCACCATGTAAACCACGATAGTAAAATCCTCTTAAAATATCTGAAAGAGATAGTTTAACTTTAGGATTAGTTAATGAAATGGTTTTGCCTTTTAATATATAATCATCGTCAAGATAAATTGATAAGGAATCAGGCAGAGGATTTGATATTTCATCCTGAAATCTTTTAAGCATAGATCTGGAAAAGCGGTTGATAATGTTTGCAGCTTTGAAATATTCCTTCATAAAAAGTTCAAGAGCGCCATTCTGGCTGTAAAACATTTCCGATATTTTAATTTGGGAATTAAACTCAAAGCGGTCATTCTTTTGATTCTGAAAAAGATGGAGAAGATTTCGGACAGCTATGATTAATTTATAGCTTTGCAAAAGACGATTACATTCAATGTGAGTGGTATAATTATTTTTATTAAGAATATCAATGAAAATTTCGGTTTGGGTTGCCTCAATTTGTTTATTAAGCAATGTCTTGTTTTTGAGAATGTACATCCATTCTATAACCTGGAAATCCCTGAGACCACCTGCAGAAAATTTTACATTCGGTTCAAGAGTTTTAGGAGAGGCACCGTATTTATTATATCTATCTTCATTATCAGCAAAAAATTCATCTAAGAGCTTCAAAGTAGTCTTATCATTTATATAAGCAAATATTTCTTCACTCCATTTATTATATATTTTATCAGAACCGTAAATAAAGCGGGTTTCAAAAAATTGGGTAAATGTATGCAGATCTTCGTTCAGATATTTTTTAATATCTGAAAATTCCCTTAAAGTATGAGAGACTTCAATTCCGTTATCCCAAAACTGTGTTATCAACTGCGAAATATTCGCCTTATTTTCTTCAATTGATTCGGCGATAAACATTAAGTCAATATCGGAGTAAGGTGATAGTTCTCTTCTGCCAAAACTGCCATAGGAAACAATTGCGAAGTTATATTTCTTTCCAATCAGAAGGGAGCGCACGAAATCCTCAACAAGGAGACTATATTCGAGGCTGAATTTCAATGCATCTTTTTGAATTGGATTCTGCTGAAAAAGCTTTTTACGGTTATTTATAAATATATCTTTTTGAGTCAAAGTATTTGTCATAAAAATCTGTTGAAATTAATTATAATTTTCCGGAAAATAGTCTTCTTTGGAGTATTCAGCTTCAACAGTGGAAGATATGCCGCCCCGAACATTAAACTCAGCGGTAACCCGCATATAACGGGGTTGACAAATTTCAACTAAATCATCCAAAATTTTATTTGTTGCGCTTTCAAAATAAATTCCGTCATTTCTAAAGGAATTCAGATAAAACTTCAGTGATTTTAATTCGATGCATAATTTATCAGGGATGTACTCTATTATAATTGTACCGAAATCGGGCTGACCGGTTTTAGGGCAGAGCGAAGTAAACTCGGGTGCTTCATGAAATACAGTATAATCCCGGTCGGTATATTGATTCTCAAAAACTTCTAAAATTTTAGTTTTCTCGTTCATATTATAGTCTTTCTTAAAAATAATTTAGCTTAACCTTATATTTTATAGGGTCTTCAAATCCTGCCAGCTGAAAACCTCTTAATCTTAAAGCACAACTATCACAAACACCGCATGCTTCATCTTCATTCTGATAACATGACCATGTTAAATGTAAAGGTGCATTTAATTCAACTCCTTTTTTCACAATTTCTTCTTTTGAAAAATGAATAATAGGAGTAATTATTACTATTTTAGTGTCCGGTTTTGTTCCAAGGTCAAGCATTTTTTCATATGCCTTGAAGAATTCCGGTCTGCAATCCGGGTAACCGGAAGAATCTTCATAAACAGCACCCACAAAAATAGCTTCTGCTCCGATTACTTCTGCCCAGCTGACACAAACAGATAATATATTGGCATTTCTAAAGGGGACATATGAAGTAGGAATTTCCTTAGAATTCAAATTCGCCTCACTAACCTCAATATTTTTATCGGTTAAAGATGAGCCACCAATTTCACTTAAATGAGTAAAATCGACAACAAGTGTGTTTTTAACACTAAAATAATGTGCAATATCGTAAAAAGATTTTAATTCTCTTTTTTCAGTTCTTTGTCCATAATTTATATGAACAAATGAGAGTTCATAATCCTGTTTAGCTATTGCAGAAGTAACACAGCTATCCATACCGCCACTTACTGCAACAATTGCTTTTTTCATTACATCTATAAAAAAATACTCTAAAAATTAACGATTTTAGAACAGAAATTATTCATTTTTAAAAATTGAGATGATAATTTAATAAAATAAAATTATATAATTGCAAGATTACAAAAAATTGCAAGATTGCAAAAAAACGGTTAAAACTGTTTTTAGATATTATTATTTTCTTCTATTAAAGGGGCTGACCAAAAAGTACTTGGTTTAATGATAATAGATGAAATCTTTTTTATGAGTCTCGGAATGACAATATTAACTTTTTGGACAATCCCTTAATGATAACTGTGGTACGATATTGGAAATTCCTTTATTTTTCGGCTTTAATCATTGCCCTATAATATTCTCTTCTCAACTGTGCAATAACATCCATTGAGATTTCTTTGGGGCATTCGGCAGAACATGCTTCGGTATTGGTACAAGCGCCAAATCCTTCTTTTTCCATTTGTTCGATCATTGCCACCACTCTGAGTTCCCTTTCAGGTTTACCCTGGGGCAGTCTTGCAAGGTGTGATACTTTAGCACCGACAAAAAGCATTGCAGAAGCATTCTTACAGGCAGCGACACAAGCACCGCATCCTATACATTCAGCAGCTTCAAATGCCCATTCGGCCTCATTCTTTGGAATTGGAATAGCATTTCCATCGGGTGCCCCGCCGGTATTAACAGAAACATATCCGCCAGCTGCAATTATCCTATCAAATGCAGAACGATCTACAATTAAATCTTTAATAACCGGAAATGCAGCAGCCCGCCAGGGTTCAATTGTAATAGTATCACCATCTTTGAAACTTCTCATGTGAAGCTGACAGGTTGCAACGCCTCCAAGAGGTCCATGAGGTCTGCCGTTTATATATAAGCCACAACTGCCGCAGATACCTTCACGACAATCGCTATCAAATGCAATTGGTTCTTCACCTTTTTTTACTAAACCTTCATTTATAAAGTCGAGCATTTCAAGAAAAGACATATCTGTTGAAATATCATTGGCATCATAATCAATAAATCTTCCTTTATCATCTTTATTTTTTTGACGCCATATCTTCAAATGCAAATTCAATTTAGCCATTATTTATAACTCCTCTGAGTAAGGTGAACATATTCAAATTCTAAATTTTCTTTATGAAGCTCAGGTGGTGTTCCCTTGCCTTTAAATTCCCATGCAGCCACATAAGCAAAATTCTCATCATCCCTTTTAGCTTCATTTTCTTCAGTCTGATATTCTTCTCTAAAGTGGCCACCACATGATTCATTTCTATCAAGGGCATCAAGAGCAATCAGTTCACTTAGCTCCAAGAAATCGGCAACTCTTCCAGCTTTTTCCAGGGCTTGATTTAACTCTTCGTTCTGCCCGGTAACTTTAACATTCTTCCAGAAATCTTCTCTAATTTCTTTTATTTTTTCGATTGCCTTTTTAAGACCTTCGGCGTTACGGGACATACCAACATAATCCCATAAAACATGTCCTAGATCCCTATGAATTTCATCAACAGGTTTGCTGCCGTTTACAGAGAGAAGTTTACTTATTCTTTCCTTCACTTCTCCTTCAACCTTTTTGAATTCATCATGATTTGAATCTACTTTATCTCTCTTTAATTGCGCCAAATAACCGCCGATTGTATAGGGGATAACAAAGTAACCGTCAGCCAATCCCTGCATCAAAGCACTTGCTCCAAGTCTATTTGCACCATGATCTGAAAAATTACATTCACCCAAAGCGAACAAACCCGGAACAGTAGTCATTAAATTATAATCAACCCAGAGACCTCCCATTGTATAATGTACAGCTGGGTAAATTCTCATGGGAACTTCATATGGATCTTCGGCAGTAATTAATTTATACATGTCAAAAAGGTTTCCATACTTATCGCTAATAGCTTTTTTACCCAAACGTTTTATAGCGTCTGCAAAATCAAGGTAAACTGCAACTCCGGTTTGTCCGACACCTTTTCCTTCATCAACCATTTCTTTAGCATTTCGAGATGCAACATCTCTTGGGACCAGATTCCCGAAGGAAGGATATTTTCTTTCAAGATAATAATCTCTTTCCTCTTCAGGAATTTGATTAGGAGACCGTTTATCTCCGGGTTTTTTGGGTACCCATACTCTCCCGTCATTCCGGAGGCTTTCACTCATCAAAGTAAGCTTTGATTGATAATGACCGGTTACAGGAATACAAGTAGGATGAATTTGCGTAAAGCAAGGGTTTGCGAAAAATGCTCCGCGTTTATAAGCACGCCAGGCAGCGGTTACATTAGAACCTTTAGCATTTGTAGAAAGATAATAAGCATTCCCGTATCCTCCGGTTGCTAAAATAACAGCATCTGCTGAAAATGATTCGGTGGCACCAGTAATCATATTTCTAGTGACTATTCCTCTGGCCTTCCCATCAATAACAACTAAATCAAGCATTTCATGGCGGGGGTACATCTTAACTTTTCCGGAATTCACCTGCCTCTCCAATGCGCTGTAGGCACCCAATAGCAGCTGCTGGCCGGTTTGTCCCCTGGCATAAAAGGTTCTTGAAACCTGAGCACCTCCGAAGGAACGGTTATCTAAAAGACCTCCATATTCTCTAGCAAAGGGTACTCCTTGAGCAACACACTGATCAATAATATTCACACTTAACTCTGCCAGCCTATATACATTAGCCTCCCGTGACCTATAATCTCCTCCTTTAACAGTATCATAAAATAACCTATAGATACTATCACCATCATTTTGATAATTTTTTGCAGCATTTATACCTCCCTGAGCAGCAATACTATGAGCTCTTCTGGGGCTGTCCTGGAAACAAAACGCTTTGATGTTATAACCTAATTCAGCTAATGATGCTGCTGCTGAAGCACCGGCTAATCCGGTTCCTACAACAATTATTTCGTACTTTCTTTTATTTGCCGGATTTACAAGCTTTAACTGGAAACGATGGTTGGTCCATTTCTCTTCGAGCTTTCCTTCAGGGACATTAGCATTTAATTTTATGTCATTTGCCATTTTATTTTCCTCCTCCCAAAATAAAATACAGCGGAATAATTGCAAATCCTACGCAAATGAGGATTGAAAAAACAACGCCGAAACCTTTAATAAAAGCAGTATATTTAGTATGTCTCAATCCCAAGGTCTGGAAACCACTCTGAAAAGCATGAACCAGGTGGAATGCAAGCAAGACCATTGCAACAATATACATAATCGACCACCATGTATTGTTAAATTTCATTACAACGGATTGATACATTGTAAGATCAGGATTACTGAATCTATAAGGAAGGAAAAAATCAATCAAATGGAATATTAAAAAAATAAAAACAACAATTCCGCTTTGAATCATAAATCTTGAATAAAATGTGCTGTTTGCAGATGGAGTATACGCTTTATAGGGAATTTTCCTGGCACTTTTATTTATAAACCATAATCTAATTCCGTTTAAAATGTGATAGGCAAAAGCGAGGAATAGTACAATTTCAATAATTCTAATAGGAATATTAATCCCGCTACCCATAAACTCAGCATAATCATTAAAAGCCATTCCGCCGTCATTCCTTAAAAGAAATAGGTTGGCAGCTAAATGAATGATTAAATAAATATATAAGAAGAGACCGGTTACAGCCATAACCAGCTTCTTTCCGATTGATGAATCAAGGTATCTGATAAACCAACTCATTAACTTCTCCTTGGAAGTACAAATTAAAATTATAATGAAAATCAGTTGAGTGATTAAACAGTAGTTTTTTCCCCTTTAACAAATTACTTATTAAAGAAATATCACAAAGAATAATCGCCACAGTAATCAAGTCGCTTCAATCAATTTTTGTAAACTTATAAAATAAAATTTATAAAAACAAAGAAAAATGAAGGACTATTGAACTATTAACAGTTTCCCGGCATTACATCTTTACCATACGAGCAAGAGCATGAGTAAGGGTAAGAAGAGGTTTTGATATAAGTGGAAAAACTTTTATTTTAATTTAGTTCTTTTAAATCTTTGCGGTGTCCCAATCCATATTACAGGAATAATGGGAATTATAGGGAATCCGGTGATTCTATTACCTGTCTGAATATAGGTAATTGAAAATTCCGGAGCTGACGCGCAACTGTGAAGTTGGTCAGTAGTCATTGGTCATTAGTCATTATTAAAAATTTCCTAACGAATGACCAATCGCCAATGACAAATGACTACTTAAGCCAGGAGACCTGCCGTAGAAAATTATAATCTGCCTTCGCGGGTGAGGTAGTATTAACGAAATTCAGATTTTTTCGTTTTTCACTCTAATAAAACTCCCCACGAAGTTACAACCTTACTTATAAATTTATATAAGCCGCCGGCTTAAAGGAGTAACTTCAATGGATTCTATGAACAGACTATTTATTGCAATAGTTTTTCTTTCATTTTTTTCAGTATTAAAAGCTCAGGACTTTACAGTTGAAAAATCAGATACAGCAGGTCTATATAAACTTTCTGAAATTGTTGTTTCTGCTACCAAAACTGCAACGCCAAGTTTAGAAGTAGCCAGTTCTATATCTGTAATTGATTCTGCAGAAATTATAAATAGAAATACTTTAAATGCAGCGGATCTTCTGAAAGATCAATATGGAGTTTATATAGCCCAGCAGGGGAGTCCGGGTGCATTAGAAAGTATATTTCTTCGCGGCGGAAATTCAAACCATACATTAGTATTAATTGATGGCGTAGAAATGAACATGCCCAATGATCCGAGCAATACATTTGATTTTTCTGATCTCCCGACAGATAACATTGAAAGAATTGAAATACTTCGCGGGCCTCAAAGTATACTTTACGGATCAGACGCTTTGGCCGGAGTAATCAATATTATAACAAGAAGAGGTTATGGAAAACCCAAGGCTTTACTTTCATTTGAAGGGGGATCATTTGGAACTCTGAAAGGTTTAGGCGGTTTGAACGGGAGCCTGGATCTTTTAAACTACTCATTAACTTTCGGTAAATATAAAACCACGGGATTTTCGGCAGCTTCAAAAAGATACGGGAATACCGAAAAAGACGGAACCGATAATGATAATGTTTCTTCAAGATTAGGATTTAACTTATCTAAAGATTTCAATATTAATCTTTTTTACCGCTACAATAATGCAAGCACAGATTACGATCAACATGGGGGTATGTTTGGTGATGATCCTACTTATATATATAATCTTGAAGAATCAGCATTCAGATCAGAAGGAAATCTATCATTGTTCGACAAATTGATTAATTCTAAATTCGGATTTTCGTATTTCAGAAATGTAAGGAAATACAGCTTTGATTCTACCCTGAATAATCCTTATGCATCTACAAGCTTCTATGACGGGAGAAAAATTAAATTTGACTTACAGAACAATCTGAATATCTCAAAATATTTCAGATTTGTTTTTGGTCTCGAAACGGAAGAAGAAAAAGCATATACCGAATATTCCTCATTTACCAGTACATATTTTTATGAAAATATTTTACCGTTCAGCAGTTTAAGAACTTCCGCTGTGTATATGGAAAGTCAATTAAAATTATTAAATTCATTTTTCAGTACAATAGGAATAAGATATGACCACCATGAAAAGTTTGGTTCAAAAATAACATATAGGATAGCACCTGTTTATATTATCTGGAAGACAGGAACAAAGCTTAAAGCAACACTGGGTACAGGATTCAAAGCACCTTCATTAATATATTTATTTGATCCTGCTTATGGCAATCCCGTCTTAAAACCTGAAAAAAGTACCGGCTGGGATGCAGGTTTTGAGCAGTTCATAAATAATTATTTAAGTTTCGGGATTACTTATTTCAACAATTCGTACAAAGACCTTTTCGGGTTTGATGAGAATTATAGGGAAATAAATATAAACAAAGCATTAACGGATGGTTTGGAATTTTTTATAGATATTACTCCCCAGGAAAATTTGAGAATAAAAGCTAATTATACATATACAAACGCTATAGACAAAAGTGATAATTCTCCAGATAAGAATGAAGCTTTATTACGAAGACCTAAAAATAAGATAGGTTTAAATATTGATTATAATTTTTCAAACAAAATTAATACGAATATTGATATAATTTATGCCGGGAAAAGAGATGACAAAATTTTTACAGATTTTTCTTCTGAAAGAATAAAATTAGATCCTTATACAGTTTTTAATTTATCAGCTACTTATAAGTTATTTGATTACGTAAGCTTGAACGGAAGGATAGAAAATCTTTTTAATACATATTATGAAGAAGTATATGGTTATGCCACTCCGGGTATATCTGCATATGCAGGAATAAAATTTATTTTTTGAAAGATAATTAATTATTTATATCTTATTATAGTAAAAATGAAAGGAGCAAGAAATGAAAGGTAATATTATGAATTCAAGATTTATGGTTTTGACTTTAATAATTCTTGGAGCTGCATTCACACGGTTAATCCCTCATTATCCGAACTTTACGGCAATCGGTGCAGTTGCATTATTCGGAGGAGCTTACTATTCAAAAAAGTGGCTTTCTTTCCTTGTGCCGTTAACGGCTTTGTTTTTGACAGATTTAATCATTGGACTTTACAGTCAAATGTGGATTGTTTATCTAAGTTTTGTTTTTATAGTGCTGATTGGATGGACTTTGCAGGGAATTAAAAAACCGGGTAAAGTTATTTTAGCTTCCGTTTCTGCTTCAGTCAGTTTTTTCATAATCACTAATTTTGCTATGTGGTACGGTTCTTCCCTTTATCCGCAAAACTTTACCGGAATAGTGGAGAGTTATACAGCAGCAATACCTTTCTTCAGCTATACATTACTTGGTGATTTATTTTATGTAGGGATAATGTTCGGAGCATTTGAAATCGCAAAAGCAAAGTTTCCGCAGCTTGTAAAAGCCGGTAGATATGTTTAAGTAGATAAGTGAAAAGTGAATTGGAGGGTGACCAAAAAGTAATTTTCAAATTGAAAATCTGTTAAAATCTGTTAAAATCTGCGTCATCAGTGTTCTATTTTTAAGAAAATAATTACTTTTTGGTCACTCTCGAGACATAAGAAATAAAAAAAAACACGGCTTTAGCCAAAATAAATGTGGCTAAAGCCCTTCTTTTCCTTACAATTTTACCCATGAGCTAAAGCTCGTGGTAATTCATAGGAATTTTCACACAGCCTCTAAAGTCCGGTGTTAACCTTTGTTTCAGACATTATCCGTTGGATAAATCCAATTGCAAGTGAGATATAATGAACACAAGCATTCCTGTATTAATTGATTTCGACGGCATAATTAGAATAGGTACAAAACCTGCCCCTGAGGCGAAACAATTTTTACAATATCTTTCTAATCAAAAAATCCCTTCATATATAATCAGCAATTCAACACTTAAAACGGGTAAGGATTTAAGAGATTTTCTTAAAGAAAATAGAATAGATTTTGAAATTTCTGCAATGACATCAGTTGATGCGGTATTAAATTACGTTAAGAATAATTATAAAAAGATATCAGTTTATTGCGAAGAAAAAATAAGAGAGAATTTTAATGAATTTATTGATGATGAAAATCCTGAAGCTGTTATTGTCGGTGATCTGGGAGATAAATGGAATTATGAAATTTTGAACGATATATTTAGAAAAGTATATAATGGGGCTGATATAATAGCTATGCAGAAAAATAAGTTCTGGAAACCTGATGGAATTAATTTATCGCTGGATGCTGGTGCTTTTATTTCCGCAATCGAATATGCTACTAACAAGAAGGCAGTTTTAATAGGAAAACCCTCCCCGATATATTTCTATTCTGCAATGGAATTATTGGGTTTTCAACGAAACTCTATGTTCATAATGATCGGGGATGACATTGAAACAGATATTGAGGGTGCTAAAAAACTTGGTGGTATAGGGATTTTAGTTTATACCGGGAAAACTAAATATCCACTGGATTCTGCAATAAAGTTAAAACCAGACTATGAAGCAGAAACCTTAGAAAAAATAATTCCGATAATTAAAGAGATTTTGAAATAATTAAGTTAAAAAAGAAATAAAACCTCCGACGTTTTCAAAACGTCGGAGGTTTCGTTAACTATTATTATATTTTCTTTCTTTATTTTAAAAATAAAATAAGTTTTTTTTAATAAAAAGGATTGTGATATTAATAAAACCTGGATGGTCATAATCTTTATTATTGTGTGAATTGTTTAGTTCTGTCGTGATCGCCTTTTCCATGCTAATTCAATTATTTTTTTTAGAGTCCTTACGTAAGAGTAACCCTCAGCTTCCATTGATCTCATAAATCCTGCCCCTTCAGTAAGATCAGGATTAGGATTTACTTCCAAAACATACAATTCGTTATTTTTTGAAAGGCGCATATCTACGCGGGCATAATCTCTGCAGCCCATACACTTAAAAGCTCTGAGTGCTAATTCTTTTGCTTTTAGTTCTACTTGAGGAGGAAGTTTAGCTGGACAGGAGGGAATAGTTTTATGATATGCTTCATGGTGAGGATCCCATTTAGCCTGGTAACTCACTATATTATATAAATGATCTGGCATTTCATCAAATGTAATTTCACTTATAGGTAAAGCCCTGGGATTTTTATCTCCCAGAACAGCAACATTCAGCTCTCTGCCACTAATAAATTCTTCAACCAATGCAGGCTGTATAAAGTTTCTAAAAACATACTCAACTCTTTCATTCAATTTCTTATCATTTTCCACAATAGAATCATTTTCAATACCGACGCTGGCATCTTCAAATGCCGGCTTAACCAGAAGAGGGAATCTTAGGTTATGTTTAAATTTTGCGGCTGGCTGCTTGAATACGGCAAACCGTGGAGTTTTAATATTTACACTATTTAAAAGTCTTTTTGCTAAAACTTTGCTTTGACAATTTGCCAGAGCCATAGGCGGGGCACCGGTATAAGGGATATTCAGCAATTCCAGTAGTCCAACTACGTTCATTTCAAGGGCGGGAATATCTTTAAAGATTTCAATAAAATTAAAGATTACATCAGGTTTGTTTTTTTTGATGTCCTGTATGAGAATATTTATATCATCAAAAATATTCAGAAAATACGCACTAATTCCCGATTTTTTTAATTTTTCCGTTAAAATTTCATATTCTTCAATGGGAGTGAGGTCTTCAACCTCAAAATAAGGCACAAAATCAAGCTCTTTTATCTCATGTTCTATTGATTTTATATAGAAATCAGGATGAGGTTCGTTACATACGACCGCAACTTTCAATTCTTTCATATTGAAAAAATACGCAATTTTGTACCATACACAAAATTTGTATAATGATTTAATCCTTTACATTAATTAAATTAAAAAGTAAAATTTTATACTTATGAGCTTTTATCCCCAACCTTATAAATACCAATGCGGACCATTTGCTCTAAAATATGGGCTTGTAATGCTGGGTAAATTTGAAAATGAAAGAGAAATAGGAAAAAAAGCAGGAAGTACCTGGTGGTATGGCACTGATGAAATCGGTTTGGCTAAGGCTGCTAAAAGTTTTAACTGTAAAATGAAATATTTTAGAAGGGAAACTCCGGATGAAGCTATTAAAGCACTTTTATTTCATTTAAGGCAGGGACTTCCGTGCATTTTAAGTGTTGATGATTGGGAACACTGGATTACAGTGGTTACAGAACAGAAAAATAAGTTTATCGTGGTTGACAGTGCACTCGAAAAAGTTATTGTAATTTATACTCCGAAACAACTTTTAAAAAGATGGAAATATATAGATGAGAGCGGATTTACAAGTTATGATGGTTATGCGTTAACTTCAAAAGATAAGCATAATACAAAAGCTCACTTTTCACTTGAAAATGCAAGGTATGTTATGAGAGATAGGAATAAGCAGCTGGCAAAAAAATGGGATGCATATTTTAACGATTTAATTAATATATGCAGACCAAGGACAGCTCATTCAAAAAGTACCATCTCATTCAGTGAATTTTTAAGGAGGTATGAAAAACTCTTAGTAAAAGGGGTGGCTGATTGGCATGGAAGTCCGCCATACAAGGAGCTTCATAAAATTCTAAAAAATATGCAGTTTGTGGCCGAAGTTTATAACCTTGTTATTCATACAGTAGATCAGAAGAAAGTACTCGTTGATCTCTCCTCAATTTTAATGATGTATTCATGCGGTAAGTATGGGATGGATCCAATTTATTAGGATATAATTATGAACAGAAACACTAAACTTTTATCAAGAGAATCGACTGCTTTATTATTAATTGATGTCCAGGAAAAGATACTGGATGTTATGGTTAATAAAGAGAGTTTAATTGAAAACTGTATAAAGTTAATTAAGGGTTTTAGAACTCTTAATGTCCCAATTTTTTATACCGAACAATATCCCAAAGGATTAGGACCAACCTCCCATTTGTTATTGAAAGAATTAGAAGGTTTAAGTGCTATTCAAAAAACAACCTTTAGCTGTTTAGGGGCTGGTAGTTTATTTCAAAGATTGAAAGATAATAATGTAACTCAAGTTGTTATAGCCGGAATAGAATCTCATGTATGTATTCAACAAACAGTCCTCGATCTTTTATCAAATGATTTTCAAATTGATGTTTGTGCCGATGCTGTCTCATCAAGGAAAGAGAAAGATTTAAATACTGCTTTAGAGAGAATGAGAAATAATAATGCTGAGATCACAACGGTTGAGTCTGTTCTTTTTGAATTGCTGGAGGATAGCGGTACGGAAGAATTCAAGAAAATTTCTTCTATAATAAAATAACCACATTTATCCAGGTTTAATAACCATAAGGATTACAGCAATATATGGAGCAAGAGTTGCTACAGAGCCCCATATATCCCACTGTTTAGCTAATCTTCTATATTCATCCCAATTGAACTGCTCTTCATTTTGTGCAAGGGCTAAAATTTTCTTTTGAATAGGAACAACTTTTGCCATGAAGGCAGCTCCTGAAATAATAACTAATATGATCGGCCAAAAAATCCAGGCCGTGGTAATTAAATTATATCCGCCGTGTAAAGCGGCACCTAATCCAAAAATTATTATTATCGCAACGCCGGGCATAGTAAAATACCTGTCGGCTTTTATGATTCCATCAAATGTATCTGCAATCTTTTTAGGATCTTTGGAACGTTCTGCATGCATTTTCCAAAATGGCCCTACGGTAATATTCCCTAGAAAGATAATTGCGCCGAAAATATGAATAAGCTTTAATATTAGATAGACCATTTTTAACCCTGGAAATGTTTAAACAAACATAAATTTATTTTCAAAGAATTAAAAGATTTAATGAGAAATCTCCATTCTATTTCAAACCTCCGGGATTTTTGAAATCCCGAAGGTTTTGCGGCCTACTTCTTTATTTAGCAGTTAAAACAGAAGTAAGTTCACGATTTAACGAACCATCTTTATTAACTACCGGAAAATCTCCTTTATAACCCCAGTGACAATATGCAATATTATTCTCATTAAAAATTGCACAAACATCTTTATACCATTTCAATTGTAAATCCAGCGGAATAGTTGGATATACTCCAAATTCGCCGCAATATAACGGCAGGTTATTTTCTTTTGCCACTTTAATTGCAGGTTCCATAAGCATTTCCAGAGTATCCTTTGTAAAATAACCGTTTGCTCCATCCCGCATCGCTTTTACAGCTTTTTCGGAAAGTCCTGTATAATTAGAGGTATCAATAATTAATCCCGGATAGTTAACCGGACCAGTATATTCTCCGGTTTTAGTCCAATGGGCCATATGATGGGTAAGAGCCATAGGAGTATAAAAATGAAAACTTAAAATAATATTTTTATCATTCGCTGGAATTTTTAATTGAGGAAAGGTTCTAGGGTTTTGCCACATATTTGAACCTATTACAATAACTCTGTTTGGTTCTTTAATCCGGATTGCTTTCAAAACCTTATTAAGTACGTTATTCCAGTCATCAGGATCTTTTGCGGTAGGTTCATTTAATATTTCATATGCTACCATACTATCCGGATATTGATTTAATTCATCGGATAGCTGTTGCCACATATGAATTAATTTTTCCTGGTCGGCTTCATTCTTCCATAAAGGATTTGAAGCTGCATCAAAATAAAATGAACGAATAATATGTAAATCTACAATAACACGTAAATCTTTTGCCAGAGCCCATTTTATTGCGTTGTGAAGTATATCGAAAGCATCTTGATGTTTATTTCTGAGTGAATCCCAAAGTTGAACTTCATCTAAAGGAATCCTAACATGATCGAATCCGCCAGCTGCAATAGAATCGAAATCAGCTTCTGTAATATATTTAGCCCTTTCCTCACCACGATTCATACTTTGCGATAACCAATGACTGATATTTACACCGGTTCTTATTTTAAATTCATTTGTGAAATTATTTGTAACTACAGTTTGAGCATATAGGGAAACTGCGAATAGAGTTAATATTAAAATTATGAAGTTTATATTTTTCTTGAGCATTACTTTGTCTCCATAAATGATATACAAAAGATTTACAATTATAGCAATTCAACTTCTCTTTTAAGTCTGATGTCTTTAGAAGAAGAACCAACATCTAAGATAAACTTCCCTTTTTCAGCATACCAGCCTTTTGTTGCAGGATTCCAGAATGAAAAATCTTTTTTATCTAATTTCAACTGAATTACTTTTCTTTCTCCCGGTTTAAGTTCAATTTTTCTAAATCCCTTCAATTCTTTAACAGGACGGGGAACAGATGATTTAACATCATGAATATATAATTGTGCAATTTCATTCCCTCCTACAGTCCCTGTATTTTTAACTGTAAAGCTGACAGTAAGAGAATCATTTTCATTAAATTTTTCCTTAGATACATTAAGATCACTATACTCGAATGTTGTATAGGATAATCCATATCCGAAAGGATATAACGGTTCAATATTTCTGCTTTCATACCATCTATACCCTACAAAGATTCCTTCGGTATAATATAAATTATAAACCTTATGTGATTTTTCCGCATCACCGTTCCATCCTTTATAAAGTTCTTCACCTTCAGGTATATATCCGTAACCGGGAGAATCTTTAAATTCTTTTTCGATTGTTATAGGTAATTTACCTGAGGGATTTGTTTTCCCTGCGATTATTTCAGCCAGAGCTTCATTGCCAATCTGACCTCCATACCAGGCATAAATTATTGCTTTAGCCTTGTTGTTCCAATCAGTCATTCTTACTCCGCTGCCTGAAGTTACAATTACCACAGTATTGGGATTATTATTTACACATTGCATTACTTTTTGCTCCTGATCCTCAGGTAACGGGAAAGGCCTGTCCCATCCTTCACTATCTTCGGTACCTACATTGCATAAAACTACTTCAGCAGATTTAATTTGTTCGGCGGATGGGCTTTCAATATAATTGAGCTTATCTCCAAATTCTTTCTTCAATTCATCAAACAGTAAATGAATATCATACCCTTCGACAGCTGCTGAACCGCCCCCCCTTGCTAATTTTTTAACAAAATCCCCTGTAACTAATATATTTTTTAACTCTTTTTTAAGCGGAAGAATATTGTCTTCATTTCTTAATAATACAATTCCTTCTCTTGCGGTCTGCAAAGCAGTCATTTCATGTTCATCAAACTTATCAAGATATGAAATATCTTTTTTCCTGCCGTTAAGTTTCATAGCAAAATATGTTCTAAGAATTCCTTTTACCATTCTATCAATATCGGTAATCTGCACTGCACCGGCTTTTAACAGCGAATCAACATTCTTAAGAGCAAGCGCTGAAGGCATTTCAAGATCCTGACCTGATTTAATAACTTTTTCCCCATCATATACGGACCACCAATCGGTCATCACCAGCCACTTATATCCCAGCTGTTTTTTTAAGAGGTTATTGATAACAAAATCACTCTGCCCGCACCATTCACCGTTCAATAAATTATATGATGTCATCACAGCTTTGGCTCCTGCATCTATTCCTGCTTTAAATGCCGGTAAATTTATTTCATGCAATTCCCTTTCACTAATAACGGAATTACTTCGCCTCCTATAAAAATCCGTATTATTTGCAACGAAATGTTTTAAAGTTGCAACCGTACCCGTGCTTTGAACTCCCCCTACATATTTTTCAATCATTCTTGCTGCAAGAAAAGGGTCTTCACCAAAATATTCGAAGTTTCTTCCGCATTGAGACTGACGGTAGTTATTCATTCCTGGTCCCAATAAAATACCAATTCCTCCAGCCCTGCATTCTTCACCGACAGATTTTGCATAACTATATGCTAAAGAAGGGTTCCATGTTGCAGCCAATGAGATTGGACAGGGAAAAGCTGTAGATTTTTCCAATTGATACATCGACAGATCAGCATCTCTATAATTTTCTCTTATATGAACGCCTTCCGTAGCATCCGACATATATACTTCTCCAAGGTTTAATCTTGGAATTGGCCTGATTAGAAAATTCCTGTCCCCTCCTATATATGCAATCTTCTCTTCCAGGCTCATTAAAGCCATTACAGAATCAGCCATTTTATCAGCTTGTTCATAAGAAAGCGGTTTGAATTCGTCTTTATTTTCCATTTGAGATTGTCCGAAAGATTTGAAACAGAATAGAAATATACAAATAACTAATGGCACTAGGAGATATGATCTTTTAAGCATTTTTCCCTCCAATTATACTACAAACGGTATTTGAAAAATACAAAAATATCCAAAGATTATAAAAACGATTATTGAATAATTAAATGACTGAATGGATGATTGATTGATCTAATGATGATTGGGAAACGTGCAATCAAATGTTAAGGAATAATTTTAAATATATTTGACCGGAATATTGGAGAGGCTGTATGAATATGGTTAATACGAAACAAAAACAAAACATTTAATAACCGTTTCAATTTATCTACTGAAGGTAGACGTTTTTTCTGACTTTTCACACAGACTCTGGAGTTACTGAGTTTCGTAATAATGAAATGTTTTATTGCTTTATTGTTCCATTCAGTACTAAAAAAATCACACGGAATAGCGTAGGTTTTCGACCATTTTTTTATTTCTAAGCACTCTTTTTTCATTAACCATACATATATACTGGCTAATTGATTACTAATCCCTCAGAATCAATTTTTCATTTAAGCAATTTTAAGTATGTCTCATTTGAGAAACACCATTTTCTTTGTTCCGATGAAATTTCCGCTCCTCAACTGGTAAAAGTATATTCCGCTTGAAAGATAAACCGGATTAAACTCAACTTCATAACTTCCGGGCTGCTGCTCCTTATCTACAAGTGCTGCAACTTCATTACCAAGTATATCATATATTTTCAGCGTTGTTCGCTGTGAAGACATATTTTTATTACCTAAAGAAGGAATAGTATATCTAATTTTAGTTGCCGGATTAAATGGATTCGGGTAATTCTGTGAAAGCACGTATGAATCCGGAATTGCATCATGATTTATTTCTTTTACACCGACAGTTCCTGCAATTCCGCCCCCCTTAATAATAGCACCTGATGCTCCTGCAACCCATACATTATCAAAATCTGTGAAGGATACTGCCGACACACCTTCAACAGGGAGTATGCCTGGAAAAGGAGTCCAATTATCTCCTCCGTCTGTTGTGTAAAAAACACCGGCACCAACACCTACGCCGTTGTTCTCGTCAATAAATTTCAAATAAGAAATATGTGTATCACTGCTCTGTGTATTCCATGAATCCCCGCCGTCGGTTGTTTTTAATATTAATCCTCCGGCTCCGCAAATCCACCCTATACTTTTGTTAATAAAGAATATATGATAAAGATTTTTGGTAACACCGCTGTTAACCAGGTTCCAGCTCATCCCATAATCTGTTGTTTTATAAATTGAGCCAGCTGTGCTGGTCATAATGCCTGTAACACTATCAATAAACTTGATTGCATAAAGAGCTGCATTTGTAGGTGAAGTTGCAGCTTCCCATTTTAACCCGCCATTTGTACTCTTCAATAATGTCCCCTGATCTCCTACTGCAAGACCATTAACAGTATCAATAAAATCCAGACCGTTTATTCCCCAAATTGTTCCGGCTGTATCCGAAATCCAATTATTACCCCCGTCAGTTGTTGAAAAAATCTTCCCTGGAAAACCGCAGGCCCATCCATGGTTTTCATCAATAAATTCTAAATAATAAAAAGCAGTGATAGGATTGAGATCTTGAAATGACCAATGTTCTCCTCCATCTGTGGTCTTTCCTATCGTTGAATTGTTACTGACTGTCCACCCTAAATTTTGATTAATAAAATAAAGATCAAAAAGGGAATTAAATGTAGCTCCTTTACTATATTAAAGACCATGTTTCGCCGCCATCTGATGTGGATAGTAATAGTCCGTGATCACCTACAGCAAATCCATGGTTATTATCATAAAAATCAACTGCATTAATATTTAGAATGGTATGCGATGAAACTGTATCCCAGTTCATCCCTCCATCGGTTGTCCTGGCAATTGTACCATTGTATCCAACAGCTATGCCGGTATTAGCGTCAATAAAGTCCATATCCAGAATAATATTAGATAATAACCTGGCTGCCGGATTCCATGAAACACCTCCATCAGTTGTTTTAAAGATTGCCCCTTTATCTGATAAACCGCCCCCGCACCACCCATTTAGCTGATCGATAAAAAAGACTGATTCTAAAGTGTTATTGGTTCCTGTTGTTCTTGCATCCCAATGATCCCCTCCATCTGTTGTGGTAAATATTGTATTTATTGAGCCCACCACACACCCGTTATTTTGATCTGTAAAAAAGACAGAAAATAAATTATTGGTAGCCGGAACCTTCCGGGGATCCCATATAGTACCTCCGTCAGTTGTTTTATATACATTTCCCGAACTTCCTACAGCCCATCCGGTATTTTCATCAAGGAAAAACAGATCATTAAAAGCTAATGTAAAATCTACAGAATCAGGTATCCAGGTTGTCCCTGCATCTGTAGTTTTATATACTAAATTAGCCGCAGATGCCCAACCTACGATTGAATTAAGAAAATATAGTGAACTAAATCTCAGTTCGGAATTATTAAAATGATTACGTAAATCCCAATTCATTCCCCCATCTGTGCTCTTGATAATTGTAGATACCTCCCCTGCAGCTATAATACTATTGGTATCGAGCATTTTTACACTCTCCATACTGCTCCCCTGCGGGAGAGGATTTTGCCACGTCCAGCCATTTTGACCGGATACTGACAAAAAAGGCACAATAATTATTAAAACCATTATGTATCTATATTTATACATAGCAATTTCTCCTAATTAAGTATTTTTATAACAATTCGGGAAATGAAGTGGGAAATAATTTAGATTAATGGAAGGTCATTTTATTTCAATATTGTTTCAAATTTTATAAGATATGTTACATGAAAGGACAAGACCCCTCAAAATTTTGTAATATCCTAAAAAAGTTTAGTAGACTATAACAATAAAGCAATTTAACAACTCACATTAAACAAGAATAGGTATTTGAAAGATGACATCTTTACTTTTTAAAATTAAAGTTCTACTTGAACTTACATTTTAATAAAAAATTGAAGATAATTTTTCTTTTAAAAGATGTCATCTTTACATATGCGTAGTTTTACTTCATTTTCCTTATTCGTACTTCAACATCTTTTGTATCTTTCATTAAATCAACGATTTTTGATACATCTGTATCACCATAATGGTATGGATAGAGGATTTTAGGTTTAAATGATTTTGCAGCATCTGCAACCATTTCAGGAGTCATAGTATAAGGTAGGTTCATCGGCAGAAAAGCAATATCAATCCCTTCTAATGATTTCATTTCCGGAGTATTCTCAGTATCGCCTGCTATATATACCTTCTTATCACCAAAATGGATAACATAACCATTACCGTCTCCTTTTTTATGAAAAGGTTCGCCGTTATCTCTTTTATGAACAATATTATAAGCCGGTACTGCTTCTATTTTAATTCCTTTGATAGTTTGAACATCACCATTGTTCATGACAATACCGTCCGGTATTTTTTCCGTACAGGCTTGAGTTAGAATTACAGTTGTATTTTTAGTTCTGATTTTTTCAACAGCAGCCGGGTCGCAATGGTCTCCATGTTCATGTGTTATAAGAATTATATCAGCTTTGGGTAGGGTTGAATAATCTGCTAATTTGCTGAAAGGATCAACTTGAATGACCATATCGTTAAAAGTAAAGATTAATGATGCATGCCCGATAAAAGTAATTATCAAATTACCTCCGGAACTAGATATCGTATCTTTTTCAAATTGCTGTTGTGCAAATGATGAAATCATTCCAAAGACAATAAAAACAAAAACGAAAATTACTCTACGCATATTTTCTCCTTTATTAAACTTAAACTTAAACTTACACTTAAACTTGAACTTGAACTTAAACTTGTTTACCTGCCAGGAACTTGTTCTTTGCACTTACACTTGAACTTGAACTTACACTTCCTCCCTACTTCTTCTTATACTCCATAGGTGTACACCCATATATTTCTTGAAAAGATTTTGTAAAATAAGATTGAGAATTAAAACCTACCTTATATGCTATCTCAGCCATATTTCCGGCATCCTGCTTAATCATTTCAGCCGCCTTTTGCAGCCGGTAGGAACGTATGAACTCACTTGTAGATTTATTTGTAACGGCTTTAATTTTTCTGTGGACCTGCGTTCTGCTCATTCCTATTTCTTTGCAAAGATTTTCTATACTAAAATTTTCGTCTTCAATTTTTTCCTCAATAATTTTAGTTAATTTTTCGATAAAGATTTTCTGGCTTGAAGGAACAATTACCTCCATAGGCTTTAATATCATTTCAGATTGGAACTTCTCCCTGATCTGCTTTCTAACCTGTATAAGATTTTTTACTCTTGTTCTTAATTCTATTGTATTAAATGGTTTTATTAAATAATCATCGGCACCCGTTTCCAATCCCTCAATCTTGTTTTCAAGTGATGCCTTTGCAGTTAAGAGTATTACAGGAATATGACTGGTCTTAATGTTGTTTTTTAATTCTCTGCACAACCGGTAACCATCCATATTGGGCATCATTATATCGCTTATCACCATATCCGGAATAATCTCCTCCGCAAGTTCCAATCCTTTTTTCCCGTCTTCGGCTTCAACTATGGAATAATCATTTTCAAGCTGCTCGCAAATAAAGTTTCTTAAATCAAAATGATCCTCAACTATTAATATAATGCTTGACTCTCCGGAGGATGATTTCCTTGAATGTTCCTCTTTTATTTCAAGGTCATCTGCATTTATGAGCTTCATGTCTTCAATGATTTCTTCAGTATTGCTTTCAGGTAATTCAATTATTTGGTCTTTAGAAAAATGGTCTCTCCCTAAGGGAATTTTTATTTTGAAAATTGTTTCAAGACCGGCACTTTCAACATTCACCTCACCATGATGCAGTTCGATGAAATCTTTCACTAGAGCTAATCCAATACCCGTTCCCTCATAATTCCTGGTTGTACTGCTGTCAACCTGGTAAAAACGATCGAAGATATGGGGCAAATGTTCTGCCGGTATCCCGATTCCGGTATTTCTAATTTTTATTTGAGTGTAATTAATATCCGGACTCAAATCAATAAAAATATTTTCTCCTCCCGGAGTAAATTTAAATGCATTTGAAAGTAAATTATATATAACTGTCTCCATTTTATCCCTGTCAATATATACAAACAATTCTTCCATTCCCGTTGAAGTTGTAAGTGGAAGGTTATTAAACCTGAATTTAATATTGCGCTGCTCTGCAAGAGATAAAAATGAGGAAGCGGTTCTTCTTATAAATTTTACAAGACCGGTTTTTTGTACCTGCACATTCACGTTGCCTGCTTCGAGCTTTGACAGCTCAAGCATCTGGTTTATCAAATGCAGAAGTCTCCTTGCATTCTTTTTCATTATATTAAAATCAGAAGTTTCACTTCCTGGCTTCTTTAAATACCTTTCAAGAATTCCCAGAATTAAAGTCAACGGGGTACGGAATTCATGTGAGATATTTGCAAAGAAACGGGACTTCAGATGGTCAAGTTCTTTCAGCTTTTCTGTTTGTTCCCTTATTGTAGCAGTTCGTTCCAGGATAATATTTTCAAGCTGATGGGTTCTTTTTTCTAATTGACGAACACGAATTTTAACAATAGCAAAGACAACTGTTCCTATGAATAGTAGATAGAGCAAATATGCCCACCAGCTTTGAAACCAGGGAGGTAAAATTTCAAAAGCAAAAGTATCTTCCCTGCTTAAATGGTCATAAATATTTTTAGCGCGCACATGAAATGTATATCTCCCTGCCGGAATGCCGGTATAATCTTTATCGTTTTTCGAAAACCAGCCTGACCAATTTTTATCATATCCATCAAGCTTGACTTGAAAAATATTGTCTGATGCGTCATCATAACTGGATGCAGCAAATTCAAACCGGAGTGAATTATTTTTATATTCGATTTCCGGTTTATAGAAAACAGAAGAGATGTTGCCTTTGTAAAAAACAGAATCTGTAGAAATTCCTGTTACACGGCGGACTATTGCAGAATAATCCGAATCATATTTCTTTTTTATGTAAGGAGAATACCTTGCTATTCCTTCGGAGCCGCCAATCCACACAACGCCATTTTTTTCAGGGTAAATGACATACGAATTGCCAAGGTCATTAATTCGTGAAAGAGGAGTATCTTCCCAATGATATTTCCCGTCAGATTGTAAAACTGCCTTTCCCTGTATTGTTTTCCCATTTTGCTTTGCTATTATCCATACATTATTATCATTGTCCTCGCATATATAATCAATCTCACTTGATGTATCTGCAAAAATATATCCAAAGGTTGTGTCAGGTAAAAAATATTTTTTTTCTGTATCGAAATAGCGCAAACCTTTCATTGTCCCAAAGAAAGTTTTTCCATCAATTATTGCAGGAGCTGTTAATCCTGATGGAAGGCCGTATTCTTTTCCATAATGCGTAAAGTGAACCTCCATTTGTGGTGTATGCTTATTTAAAATCTGCATCTTGATATTTACTTTAAATATCCCTTCGTATTCAGTTCCGCACCAGAGTGAACCATCTGGATTTTCAGTAATTGCAATTATCCGCAGATTTATACCCGGCACCGGCGGTATTTCAATCCATTTATTATCAATAAACTCTAATCCTGCAAACCCCTCAATCAAGGTAACGTATACTCTGTTGGTATCAATATTAGAATGGTAAAGCCGTTTTGACGGGAAATTACTTATTTTAATCGCATTATTACTATTAATTTCATAAACAGCATCCTGAGTTCCGGCAAGCAGCCTGTCGTTAGCTGTTATTAGAGAAAATGATAAGGTAGCTATACCGTTAACATGCTTGAATTTCGGGAAAGGAAACTCCTTCTGATCCAGATAATATACACCCCGATCTGCAGTAGAATAGAGCTTTCCATTGTATCTAATTATTGATTCGACAAAGCTGTCCATTCCCGATATATCTTTAAAGCGGGAAACAGGGGATGGTGTTTCAACTCTTGCTATACCGTTATTTAAGCCTAACCAGAGTCCACCCTGCTTATCGGCAAAAAGATGGAGAACTAATTCATTCCGTAATCCTGAAGCTTTATTTACTATTTGACAAAGCCTCCCCTCTTTATTTAAAATAACAACACCCTGGTTGGTTGCAAAAGCTAAAAATCCATCCTGCAGATTTACTGCATGAAATATTTTATGTTCCAATAAAAAATTATCAGTTTCTGTTTTAAATCTTTCTATTCTTCTCCCGTCATAAATAAATAAACCATAAGCAAATGTACAAATAACAAACCGTGAGTTGTCCAAAGAGAACATATGACTTATTCTTTTGCCGGCGAACAGGCTTCCACCTGGCAATAGGTGTAAAGAATCATTTTTCATTTCTAATAAACCGATATCACGCTGTTCAATGTATAAGGTATTATTAAAAATAAAGGAAGCATCAAATTGGTGCTTAGAACTCCAGACTTTTACTTTACCATTATGAAGCCTGAAAAAATAGTTCCGGGTTCTTAAATAAATTGAATCCTTATTAGAAAGTATCTCATAAACATCGTGGAAATCCCGGTTTTGTTCAGGTATATAATTAAGAAGAGAAACAAATTTTAATTCACCTGTACTATCAGGTTTAAGGAAACCGAAATCACCTTCTGCACCAACGTAAACAGTATCATTAATCAAACAGAGTGATCTTGCAAGTGTTTTGTTAAATGTAGGAATTAAACGCCAGGAAACTCCGTCATAAACAAGGACACCTTTATTATTCCCGGAATAGATCAGCCCCCGCTTATCCTGAATAATAGAAAAATTCTGTATCTCAGCATTGTAATCTGTAGGACTGAAATTCTGAATATAAGGTAAGCCGTTTTCTTTCCATTGAATAGAAGAAGAATCAGTTGTACCATCGCTTTTTATAATACTTTGTTGAGCAAAGCATACAGCTTGAAAAATAAATACAAAAAGACAAATCCGGGAAAAAAGAAATAGTCTCATTAAAAATAAGTTCTTTTAATCGCAATAAATGGATGTTTATACTAATTAAATAATTTTAATTATCAGTAGCAAGAAGAAGGTAATTAAAATTCTAAATTGCAAATGATGGACTTCAGCCTTAAATCTAAGAAAAAATCTCTTAAAATGGATTCTGTGAACTTTCTCCTACTATTCATTAAAGCTTCAAATATATCTCAGATACGCTCTACATACGCTCCACATACGCTCCACATACGATTTACCCATACATTCAAGGAAAGAGTGAATGATGGAATAGTTGAATAGTGAAATGGTGGAATGTAAATAAACTGGAAAATTACGATTTTTTAAAGAGTAAACTCAATATTCTGGGGATTGTTGTTATTTCATCATTGTCGAAAAATTCATTGATAACTGTAATTTCAAAACCATGTTTTTTTGCTGACCGGAAAAAATCCGAAAGGTTATGAATGAAACATGTTAAGATTTCAATTCCTTTTTCTGTTTCAAACCTTGCTTTTGAGCCTAGGTACTGTTTGAAAGGATGCAGTTCACCTATATATACATAGCCTTCCGGAGCTATTACTTTTGAAACTTCTTTAAATATATTATCAAGATTTTCAATATGCTCAAGTACAAGACTGAATATCATAAGATCATATTGACATTTATAAAATCCCAGCTTTTTGTAATGTCCGCATGAAGAAATTTAACTTTACCAGACTTTACTTTTTCCTTTGCTCTTGCAAGCATTTCTTCTGAGAAATCAACGGCAGTAACTCGTTTCGCAATTGTTATTAACCATTCAGTGTTTTTTCCCGTGCCGCAGCCTACTTCCAGGCATGTATTAAATTGAAATATTTGCTAAAGTTTTTCGTAATGCATTCGGCCTCCATGTCACGGGTTTTGTTATCAATATTATCATATTGTTTCGACCAGAGATCATAGGCTTTTTTTGTATCCATAGTTTTATTTGGGTTCCTGGTAAAGTCCTAAAATATTTCCGGCGGGATCACTAAACCTTGCAGTAATTTCCGGGAAGTCAGCTCCAACAGGCTGAATAATTTTACCTCCGTTAGATTCAATTTTTTTTATTGTATCTTCAACATTATCCACCATAATATAAATCAATATGCCAATTTCAGCTGCCGGTTTTCTTTTAGTCACCCATGTCCCGCTTACCTCATTTACACCATCGTCAAATGCAATTGCACCATCTCCTCTTTTCCGGATATTCCATCCAAAAACTTTTTGATAAAATGAAGAAGATATAGTTATATCGAGTGCTGGCATTTCTAAATAACAAATCTTCCCGTTCCCTATTGTCGGATTATCATTTTGCATTTATTCCTCTTCTTTTTTATACATATTTACATTACAATATTAAAATATTTCTTTAACATAAAATTAAATTCTTCTTTGCTTTCAATGGAAGTTTTGACTTTTGAAACACCTTCCGTAATTGTTAATGAATCGTTACTCAAAGTAATCCTTCCCGTTTCTGTGGCAATAGTGCAGAGCATTCTTGTTCTGAAATGTGAGGTTGGACTGTCCTGCTGAAAATCGCACATATCCTTGTAATCAATTAATTGCCTTGGCAAAATTGAAAAGCAATATTGAGGCTCCTCGTTATCACCATCTTTCCTATGCAGTTCAAAGACATCTCTTTGAGCCTGCAGAATCCGGTAATGACCGCTTACATCATGAATTTCTCCATCGGGAATTTCTATCGGAATACGAAATGAATCGCCGAAGCCGACATCTACAAGATAATCCTTAACTGTTTGTCCGTTTGGAAGATGAACAAGCAATGTCATATGGTCGAATTCCTTGCCGAAATCCTTTTTCCCGGAATTAAAGACACGTGCAGATAACATATCAGCTTTAAATCCAAGCGAGGTTAGTAGCCAGTGAAAAAGTCCGTTTAATTCGTAGCAGAATCCGCCCCGTTTCGTTGGAATTATTTTATTGTAGATTTTATTAAGGTCCAGTTCAATTCTTTTGTTAGGAATATCCAGATCTTCAAAAGGAATTGAAAGCAAATGCCGAATCTGCAGTTCGGTTAAAAATTCAAGAAAAGGATTCTTTATTTGATCAATACCTAATCTTTTCAAGTACGGTTCTAATTGCACAGTTCCTTTGCTTCTTTTTTCTATTATATTAAAAATAATAAAAATTTATTCTATTGTCCTTTTTTACACTGGTTCACTATTCAATGGAAATCTAGTATGATACCGGGCAAATAATCTTGTGGATATCTTTTATCCCAACTAAAAAATCCCCCTTCTGGAATAGTTTTAGAATAGAGGTTATTGGTGATTGCATTTTGCGAAACGGAGTTTCGCGTTACAAATTAGAAGGCTGTTTTAGATATTACATTATTTTTGTTAATTTCATGCCATAAAAGGTTTTTGAAAGTTAAGCTAAAAACGGAGCCTATATTCTTCTCACTCTCAACTGTTATCTCTGCATTGTTAAGCTCTACATATTTTTTAACGAGAGCCAACCCTAAGCCATTCCCTTCAAATTTCCTTGTATGTCCTGAATCTTCCTGTGAAAAAGGAGCAAATAACTTTTTCATATATTCCTGAGACATACCTATACCGCTGTCTTTAATTTCGGCACAAATATTATATTTATCCTTTTCATATAAACTAACAGCGATTTCCCCTTTTAGAGTATATTTTACAGCGTTTCCGATTAAATTCTGAAAAATTTGATTCAGTGTATATTTATCAGCAATTATTATAGAATCAGATGATTTATTATAAAAATTCAGGCTTAAATTTTTATTACCGGTCAGCGAACGGAATTCTTCCAGAAGTTTTTTCAATTCTATATTCAAATCGACTTCTTCTATATCTGGAACATAATTTCCGCTCTGCACTGAAGACATATTTAATATCATATCAATTGTTCTTTGAAGTCTTTTACCGGCATTAGTTATAGAATCGAGGAGAATATCATTGTCTTCATTTCCTTCCGGTAATTCATCGGCTAATATTGGAGCAGCAGCCATAATAACATTGAGCGGTGTTCTAATTTCATGCGACATCTGGGCTAAAAATGCTGTTTTTAATCTATCCGATTCTTCCGCCTTCTCTTTTGATTTAACAAGTTCTTTTTCAACTTTCTTCCTTTCGGTAATATCAATTACCTGAGAAACAAAATGATGGGGTTTCTCATTTTCACCTCTTATCAAAACAGATTCAACTATTGTATAAATAATCTCCCTGTCTCTTCTCACAAACCTGTTTTCAAAATAAATATGAGAAAGATCTTCATCTAAAAGCTGATTTAATAATTTTATATAATGAGGCTGATCATCTAAATAAGTAAGATCCGACGTTTTTCGATTTGACAATTCATTTTCTGTATAACCAAGACTCTGGCAGAATGCATTGTTGACCTGAAGTATTTTATCATCCGGTGTACTGATAACCATTCCAATCGGAGCTCTTTCAAATAATAACCTGAACTGTTTTTCACTTTGTTTTAGAGAATACTCAGCTATCCTTCTTTGATTTATCTCTAAATTTAATTCTCCAATCCTATCCCTGAATAAAACCTTCAACTGCTTATTCAAATTCTCTACTTTTTCATTGGCACCATCGAGGTTAAATGATAAATAATTAAGTGCTTTGGCAATTGCTCCGATCTGATTTTCCTTAAAATAACTGATTTTATATCTTAAATTTCCTTTATTATAGTGTTCCGAGCCTTCAAAAAGTTTATTAATCGGTTTTGTTACTAAGCTGCTTATAATAAATAATAACAGGGCACCTGCAAAAAATACAGCTAAGCTAATTATTGCGGCATTTTTTCTAACAGAAAAGATATATTCCCGGTAGTTTTTAGCAGAGAAACCAATGTATGCTACAACTTCGGAATCACCGGCTGCTATGGATACCTTGGTTCTAAAAATGTTTTTGTCCTCTGTTAATTGCTCCCCTTTCTGTGTAAATAGATATAAATTTTGTTCGGCAAGCTTTAGTTTATAAGCTTTATTAACAAGACCTTGATTATTAGTCAGAATACAATAATCAATACCATATTTATCAAAAACCTGAACAAGCTCATTATCAAAAGTTTTTTCTCCGTTCGAGAGATTATTTTGAAGTTTATCGATAATATATTGAGAAACGAAATCCCCCTTCTCATGTAAAGATTTAACTGCCTGTGCTTCAAATTGTCTGGTAAAAAAGAGATAAAAAAATGCAGATATAGCTAGGATAACAAGAGATAAAATATAAATTAATTTATATTTTAACTTAAAAAATCCTATTTTTTTGCTTATTTTCTTTAGTCTAAACATCTCTTCAATATTGAAATCTCTATTATTTTCTACGGGGAAGCATTCCTACCAATTTATATACGTGAATTTTAAAAAGCTTTCCACCACTATTTTCGAATAAAAAAGATAATTGTTTAATAAAAATTTGATAATATGGGATTTTGATGAAAATTCGGTGGTCGGGAGGGGGTATTATTAAAGAATGTTACTTTTTAGACAGCCCCTTAATGATATAACTCATTGATTATAAATCAGAGGAATTTTAATATCATCTCCCCGATTAAATATCCAATTGCGGCAACGCCAAAACCTACAACAAACATGTCAAAGCCGCTTCGGAAAATACCCCTTCCGGTGAAGAAGCTTCTGGCAGCACCTACACCAAAATGGGACAGCATTGAAATAATAAATGAAGTCAATACGGCTGCACTTCCGGATAAAAAGAAGAAAGGAAATACCGGGATCAATGCACCAATAGCCGTAGCAGACCCGGTAACCCATCCCTCTTTGAATGGACTTTGGAAGCTTTCCATAATTCCTAATTCTTCCCTGACCTTGTCCTCCAAAGCTTGTTCCGGGTTTTTCATTGCATCAATAGCCAATCTCTTAGCTTCTTCTTTTTCCATACCTTTGGATTCATAAATAAGTGCAAGCTCTTCTGTTTCCAGTTCCGGCATCAGCCTAATTTCATCTGCTTCCATTTGCCTTTCATGCTCATACACTTCTTTTTCACTCACAGCAGCAAGATAACCGGACGAACCCATTGAAAGTGAATCGGCTATCATTCCTGCAATTCCTGAAATTAATATTATATGCGGAGCGGTACTAGCACCGATTATACCGGCTATTAAACCAAAATTAGCTGTTAAACCATCATTAAATCCATAGACTACACTCCTTAACATTCCCCCGGATTCAGATTGATGCCATGGTTCTTCCGAACTATTTCCTGATTCCATTAAGCGGTTTGCATGCTGAACAGAATCTTTTGCAAGTCTTAAAGCAATATCTTTAGTTTGTTTAAAATTACTTTCTCTATAAAGCCCTAAATAAGATTTAACCTCTGATGCTTCCTCTTTTAACATAAATTTAGAAAGGAGACCCGGGCCGAATTTCTTTGAGTACCAGGCAAGTACATTTGCTTTAAATGAGGGAATTCTTTTTTCAAATGTTATATTATAATCATTTAATAATTTTTCCCAGACTTCGGTATGCTTATCTTCTATTTCCGCAAGCTGTAAATAAATATCCCGTTGCTTGGAATTTTTTATTATTCCGGCAAGTGTTCTATATAAGAATGCAGCATCAACTTCATCACGAAGATGGGACCTCCATATTGAAATGGACTTTTTATCTATACTATTTTTATTTTTAATTTCTATCATCATTTACCCAAAATATGAAGTCATATTATGAATGTGGGGGTGTCCCAAAAGTAATTTTCAATTTAAAAATCAGTGAAAATCTGTTAAATCTGCGTCATCAGTGTTCTATTTTTATGAAAATAATTACTTTTTGGTCACCCCCGCACATAAGGTTCTTAAGATAACTTGCTGATTGGAACAAGCAAAAGCGGAATTTCACTTGCTCTGCTAATTTTAGGAGTAATGCTCCCTTCCCAAAATGCCTCCGCTCCCTTTTTCCCATGTGTAGCCAGAATAATCAAGTCTGCATTAATATCTTTAGCGGTTTGTACAATTGCATTCACAGGATCATTCCTCGAAGCACTTGACGAAACCTTTAATCCATCTTTTGTAAGTCTTGACTGAAGCTGTTCCAGGTATTCTTCCACATCTGAAGCAATCATATCCATCATCCTCGTTGAAGTACCCGGTAATAAACGGTCGGCAGTAGTTAACTCACCCGACATATTTCCAAAATTGGGAATAGCTACGAAAAGATGAATGCGTGCATTACATATTTTTGCTAATTCAACATCATATTCTAATATATGTTCATGCTCAGGATTGCCGTCTAAAGGTATAAGAAAATTTTCAAATTTGCAGCCTTTAATAAAATTTTCTGCAGTGGGATGAATTAATAATACAGGAGTATTACCTAATGAGATTACCTGCTGGGCAATAGAGCCGAATAATACTCCATGTATACCGCTGCTTCCATGTGTACACATAAGTACAAGATCCTGGTTCAATTCTTTTGAGTGATTAGCTATACTTAGAGGAATATTTTTTTCTTTATCTTCATGAACATGTACATTAACAGGAATTTCCTTGAAAATATTCTGTCCTGCAATAGAATCAAGATAATCCTTTGCCTGACCTGCATATGTCAGGTGTCTTTGACCATGAATTTCATTAGGCGCATCTTTTTCAATTATATGTATTAAAGTAATTGAGATATCCATCTTTTTAGCAAGCTGAGCCGCTAAAGGCAGAACAGATTCTGCGAGTAATGATCCGTCAAGCGGAACCAGTAAACGTTTTATAATCGGTTTAATCAACTAATAGCGCCTGATAAATTAAATAGATATTCAAAAATATAATTAAAGCAGCAATAATTGAAGTTATAAATGTAGTAATTTTTTTATTGGCAAGGATACCCATTAATTCTTTTTTATGGGTAAAAATAATTAATGGGACAATGGCAAACGGAAGCCCGAAACTTAAAACAACTTGACTTAATACGAGTGTACGTGTAGGGTCTAATCCGATAGCAATAACCACCATAGAAGGAACCATGGTAACTAAGCGCCTAATCCATATAGGAATATGTTTGTGCAAAAAACCCTGCATAATTACCTGACCGGCACTTGTACCAACTGTAGAAGATGACAATCCGGAAGCTAATAAAGAGATTGCAAATATCCAGCTCGCAGCATTACCGAGCAGAGGTTTTAATGTTAAATGTGCTTCTTCGATAGTAGCAACATTATTTAGACCATGTTGATGGAATGTTGCTGCCGCCATAATCAACATAGCCATATTCACCAGGCTCGCGATTCCCATTGCAATTGTAACATCAAGAATTTCAAAACGGAAAAGTTTGCGTAATTTTTTTGGATCCTTAACGATTATTCTATTTTGTGTTAAGGCAGAGTGAAGAAAAATAGCATGAGGCATTACTGTTGCGCCAAGAATTCCGGTAGCAAGAAGTATACTTTCGGTTCCTGAAAATTGCGGTACAAATGAATGATACAAAAGAGTTTTAATATCGGGTTTGTCAAGGATAGTTTCCAGAAGATAGCATAATGCAATTACACTTACCATTACAGTAATAGCAATCTCGAGGGGGCGAAATCCATACCGTTCTAATCCTAATATAAGAAATGTACATATACCTGTTAAAATTCCGCCGATAATTAAAGGAAATCCGAAAAGCAGATTGAAACCAATTGCTGCTCCCAGAAATTCTGCAAGATCGGTAGCCATTGCTACCAGTTCCATCAAAAACCACATAGAATAAACAGTGCGCTTATTAAACTGGTTTCTGCAATGTTCGGCTAAATTATGTCCGGTTGCTATTCCAAGTTTTGCAGATAATGTCTGGATAAGCATTGCCATAAGGTTACTGGCTACTATTACCCAAAGCAAAGTATAACCAAATTCGGAACCACCCTGTATGTTTGTAGCAAAGTTTCCCGGATCTACGTAGGCAACACTTGCAATAAATGCCGGACCAAGAAAAGGAATCAGTCTTTTGAAGAGGCTTTTGTTTGACTTTCCGGATAATGCATCATCTGCATAATTTCTGGTTTTTACATCAGTCTGCATTCTTGAAGAGTCAAAAAAATTTTTCATTCTTTAGTTCTGTAATTAATGTATATATAAAGCTATTCTGCTTCTACTTTTTAATTTCAACAAAAATGTTTGCAGCAATCGTATTACTTAAGTTTATTTCTTTTCTATCGATATTAACAAGCAGCGAATGGTCAAAACTTAAAATATCTTTAACATAAATCTCTTTATTCAGTATAATTCCTATCCGTGAAATATAACCCAGGAAATCGTTATCGAAATCATTTACACGAATCACAATCCCGGTTTCATCCTTTTTCAATTTGGATAGAGAAACAGTCTTTTTTTGTATAGGGAGAGTACCGTCTTTGCCCGGAATCGGATCACCATGAGGATCAAACTCAGGAAAGTCCAGCATTTCTTCCATTCTATTGATCAATTCATCCGAACCCGAATGTTCAAGATTATTAGATTCATCATGCACCTTATCCCAGGGCATCCCAACAATTTGATGCAGAAATACTTCCCATATTCTATGGCGCCTTACCATTTTCCTTGCATATTCTTCACCAACACCTGTAAGTTTTATTCCTTTGTAAGGCTCATACTTTATATGACCGTCACTGGAAAGTTTTTTCAGCATATCCGAAACAGCTGCATTTGAAATCTGTAACTTCTCAGCAATAATATTAGCCTTAATCTTCCCGTTTTTATCACGATATTTGTAAATGGCGCTTAAATAATCTTCTTTTGAAATATTATTCATAATTAAAGCATTTTTTATTATTTAATTTAAGTATGCTTAAATTAATAATCAAGCATACTAGAACAATTTGTACAGGGAATTTTGAACACCGAAGGTGTATTTATCTTTCTCCTTAAGCGGGGTTGTCCAAAAAGTGAAATTCCTTTAGAAGAGTTGCCATTAACAGAATTTTGAACACCGAAGGTGTGATATTATTGTAGAAAATAAAAGTAGAAGGAATATTCAAAACCCCGAAGGGGTGAAATAAATCATGAAAATTCTTCATTCCCATTTTATATTTTATCTGGATCCTTCCGAATGACAGAAAAAAGTACTTTTTAGACAACCCATTAATGAACTATGGTGTTAACCTTTGGTTCAAGGGATGTGGAGAGAATAAAGCAATATTAGAGAACTATTACTTTTTCTTAGGAATGCTTAAAGTTCTCCATTCACTTTTCTTAATATGTTTAGCAAGTAAAACAATTTGTCCTACATGATAAGCTGTATGAGAAAGACTCCTATTTAAAGCTTCAATTAAAGAAAGGGCTTCTTTCCTTATATAAATTGTTTTTAATAAATCTTCATCTTTAAGATTTGTAATTGAATTGATTAAAATATTCCATGCATGATTCCACTTTTCAATTAATTCAACTTTAGATAATTGTTGTTCTTCAAATTCAGTATCCCTGTTTCGATTCGGCTTTTCACCGTCGGAGGTTAAAAAATCAGTAAAACGGGAAATTAAATTCCCGCTGATATGCTGAATAATAACAGCTATTGAATTTGAATTTTCATCTATCATAAAATGAAAATCATCATCAGATAATTGCTCAAATGTTTTATCAGATATAGTTTTATATTTCTCAAAAGTAATTTTTATATCTCGTAAATATTCTTCCTGAACCGGGATTGATTTCATAATAATTACTCCTTAATTAGTGTTTGTAAGTCATATTTAATAAAACTTGTAAATATTAATAAAAATTCGTTCAAATTTGTGCTTGAGAGCACAGAGATTTATTTGAGATTCAAATAATATAAACATCATAAATATCAGTATTATAAATACTTGCGCAGAAAAATTTGAGAGAAAGATTGCTGAATGCAAACGCTTTCAAAAATAACTTTACAAAACAAAAGTACATATAATAAAAAGCCCAATCTCAAAATAGAACATTTCCAACCCCTAAATAAATCAAATAATATATTCATAAAATGTTGGAGGAGCTATGTTCGCAAAAACTACAAAAGTTCTTGGAGGAGTATTCTCAATCCTTCTCCTGGTTTTTTGCTTTAATTCTTTTCTGATTGCACAAGGAAAAGGAAATATAAAGGGGAAAGTAGTTGATAAAAACAATAATCCTGTATCATTTGCCAATATTGTTGTTGAAGGTACCATGACTGGAGCAGCAGCTAACTCGCAAGGAGAATATACAATTTCTAACTTAAATGCAGGAACATATACATTGAAAGCGAGCTCAGTTGGATACAAAACTGATACCGCCAGTGTAACAGTAGAAGCTGGAAGAACTACCGAGCAAAATTTTACTTTAGGCAGTGATCTGTTGAACTTAAATGAAGTGGTAGTTACAGGTGTAGTGGCACCTTTGTCTAAAATGAAATCGACTGTGGCAATCAGCACCTTAACTCCAAGGGATTTAGAACAGATGCAGCCTAGAAGTACAACTGAAATTTTAAGATATGTACCGGGATTTACACGAATCGAGAGTTCGGGTGGAGAAGTAAATGAAAATATAAGCATGAGAGGAATCCTTGGTGTTGAGTATGTAATGTTTATGGAAGACGGACTGCCTGTATTTCCTACAATGCATACATTTTTCATGAATGCCGATAATTTATTCAGACCGGATTTAAATATTCAAAAAGTGGAAGTTGTCAGAGGTGGAAATTCCGCATTGTTTGGGTCAAACACTCCAGGTGCTATAATAAACTTTATTGATAAAACCGGTGGAACCGAAACAAAAGGTGTTATGAAATGGACGGCAGCAACTCAGGGATATGCCCGTTATGATTTTAATGTTAACGGACCTATAACCGATAACTGGCGTTATAATGTGGGTGGCTTTTATAGATATGATCATGGAGTAAGGGATCCCGGTTTCCCTGGAATCAGCGGTGGACAGTTAAAAGCAAATGTTTCCAGGCTAATGGATAATGGGTTTATTCGTCTTTCCTTAAAATATATAAATGACCGAAATCAATTTATTCTTGATTTACCGTTCCAGGGAACTACGAGCCCTGATTATGTTTCAGGATTAAGTGATTATGTATCTATGAATACTGATGAGGGAAATGATATCAGTGTACCCACTCCGGACGGAAGGTTAAATCTTCCTTTGGATCACGGTTTATATACACAGGCATACTGGTTAACTGCAGACGTTGGATTTAATTTTGAAAACGGATGGGGGATAGAAAACGCGGCTCAAATAATGAGCAATCAGCAGGAATGGAATGCAATTTTGCCTTTTGATCTTAAGACAGTAGCCGGTTTTGTATCAGACTTAAATCTCCCCGCCGGATACAATGCCGAACTTTTTTATACTAACCCTGATAATGGTCTCCCTAGCGAAAGATTTAATACTCCAAACGGTTTAATTGCTCCGGGTGGAGAATGGCATGTAAGCAAACCCCTCTCTGCTTTCCAGGATCAATTTCAGTTAAAGAAAAGTTTTGGTCCGCACAATTTCTCATTGGGTATTTATTTTGCAAATTACTCCCAAATAAATAATTGGTACTTTACTAATATTACTACCGATGTTAGAGATATCCCTAAATTTTTAGATATTATTGCTGTAAATGGGGCTGATACTCTTTATTACTCAAAAAACGGATTCAGCAACTATATGTCGAATTATGTTAATGGAACAGGTAGAACTACTATCTTTTCAGGTGTTTTAGGTGGAAGTTTACAGCTTACTGATCAGCTAAGAGCTGATTTAGGTATTCGTTATGAGTGGGATCAATTTAATCAAAGTTCAGAAAATACTGCAGCTCGAGATTTAGATGGAAACAGCAAAACATTATATGATAATCAATTTTTATGGGGAAATAATTCATACCGTCATTTCAATAAATGGCTGCAGGATTATGCTGCTTCCATAGGATTAAATTATTCTGTTAACGATAATTATGCATTTTATGTACAGGGAAGCCGTGCATACAAAATGCCGGCGTTAGATGAATTCTTAAATGCAACTTCACAAGCTCAAACCGATGTATTTGAAGACCGGCAAGTTCTGGGTGGCGAGGCTGGAATTAAGTATACTTCTCCTGTATTGGGATATACACTGGATGCATTTTATACTGTTTTAAAGAACATCACAAGCCAGGGAGCAGTTGTAGATCCGGTTACAAAGCAGACAATCTGGCTCGTTACCACATCTCCCCAAAACAGATCATATGGATTGGAACTTGAAATTTCAGCCGCACCATTCGAAGGATTAAGAATTCTGGGTAATGGAACATTAATAAGAGCTGAACAGGGTTCCGGAGCCGGAGCCGATATCGGCAGCTTACTTAATGGTGTACCGGCATTTATTGGAAATATTTCAGGAACTTACTCTGTTAACAATTGGACACTTCTTGCTGATTATCATTTTGTCGGGATTAGATATTCAGATGTTTCTGCCGGCACTAATCTTCCGCCGTATGGTTATATCAATATTGGTCTTTCTTACAGCATACCGAATTCCGGAGTAATGATTAATGCAAATCTGCTAAATGCAACAATGTCTAAAGGATTGGAAGAAGGAAATCCAAGACAGGTTTTATCAGCAGCCGGGCAAACTTCAATGTATCTTGCCAGACCTATATTACCAACAAGATTCTCCCTGGATCTTAGCTATACTTTCTAATCTTTTTTGCAGGCGTTCAATTAATTGAGCGCCTGCTTTTTTATTTATTAAAATATTTTATATGAGGATTCACCTAAAACTTAAAAAAATCATTTTAATATTTTCTATATTATTTGCGACAATATTTCCACAGGATTCCTCTTTTATATTAAAAACCACAAGCTTCAATAATTATACACCCGCAAGCTTAGGGAACGGATATTTTAGTATCGAAACATCTCAAACAGGAACCAAACCAACCGGTTCATATATGGCATGGATATATGATAAAGGCGATGGGGATATACCGAGAATGGCAAGGTTACCTGCATGGAATGAAATCAATTTCTATAACGGTAAAAGCTGGTTGAATGATGCACAATTAAATTCTTCAAATTTTTCTTCATATGAGCAAAAGCTGGATATGTTTAACGGACTGCTTAGTACAAAATATATGTGGAATAACGAGGGGAAGATTACTAAAATTGAAACAGAAACCTTTATTTCCAGGAAGGATGAAAACCTCGCCGCTATTAAATTTGAAATCATGCCCCACTTTACCGGGAATGTAAAAGTATATCTACCCTTAAAAGATTGGGATCCTCCTAACAGAAAAAGATATGCAGAATTAAAAAAGATTGCGCCAAATCCTCCCGGTTCTTATCCGGCAGAGTGGTATCCAGGTTATATGAAATTGGAAAGCAAAGGCGTTGATACATCTTCCAATAAAACAGAGATCTGGATGAATTCTAAGGCTGATGGAAGACCTTATGTAGTCTCAGAAGCAGTCAATATTAATTGGACTCAAGGATTAAAAAATAAAACTATAAAGCTGATTAATAATAAGAATGAATCTGGAATAGAAATAGATTTTATTGCTGATGCAAATCAAACGTATACATTTTATAAATATATATCCGCTATTTCATCCAATGATACTCAAGATTATTTTGAGACTGCAAAAGAGAATTCCAGCAATGCCGGTGCAAGGGGGTATGAGAACCTTTTAGAAGATAACAATAAAGAATGGGAAAAATTATGGAAAACGGATATCTTGATTAAAGGGGATCCGGAATTGCAAAGAGTTGTTCATTCAATGATGTTTTATTTATTCTGCAGTATCAGAGAAGGTACCGGTTTTAGTATTCCCCCAATGGGTTTAGCGAATGATGGTTACTATGGGCATATTTTCTGGGATGCGGATATTTTTATGTTCCCATCACTGCTTTTAATGCATCCCGGAATGGCAAAATCAATGGTGGATTTCAGATTTAAATCTATTAAGGCCGCTGAAGAAAATGCAAAGTTAAACGGATATAAAGGAGCCATGTATCCCTGGGAATCAGATGAATTGGGAAATGAGGCAACACCGGCTTTTGCTTATCAAAATGCTTTATCCGAAAATCATATCACCGGTGATGTTGCTTTAGCGCAATGGCAATACTACTCAGCGACAGGAGATAAGAAATGGTTAGCTGATACCGGCTATAATGTAATAAAAGCCACTGCGGATTTCTGGACAAGCAGAGTTTCCTATAATAAGGAGAAAGACAGATATGAAATAAAAAATATTGTTTCTGTTGATGAAGGAAGTGTCGGTATAAAAAATGATACCTATACTAATTCTATAGCAAAGAAGAACCTGGAAATTGCTATTATAGCAAGCCGTATATTAAACAAAGAAGTAAATCCGAAGTGGGAAGAAGTTAAAAATAAAATTTATATTCCTTATGATTCTGTAAATCAAATATATCCGACATATGAAAATGCTCCGGATTCGATTTTGGGTTCGGTTGTTACTCTTTTAAGCTATCCTATTGAAGTAAATATGAGTGATAATGCAAAGATGAACAATCTTGAAAATGCCGCCGGGCTTGTTTATAAAGAAGGACCAGGAGCAATGATGACTGTAACTTTATTACCAATTATCGCAGCAGAAGTAAAAAATGAAAATATTCTTGATAAGCTTTCCATTATATCATATAAAGGATATCTGCACCCTCCATTTAATGTATTAACCGAAACGCCGCACAATCATTCGATCAATTTTATAACGGGTGCGGGAGGATATCTGCAGCAAATCATTTACGGATATACCGGATTAAGAATAACTGATAACGGAGTCATTGAAAAATATAAACCTATCCTGCCTAAGAACATTGAGGAACTAACACTACAGAATTTCCATTTAAATGGTAAGACATATGATATCAGCATCAGTGGAAATAAATTAACTATAACTCCCCCCTCTCCCTACTAAGCCTGAGCTTTACCCACACATGGGACAAAGAACTCTTTTCATGTAACGCGAAACTCCGTTTCGCAAAAAAGGCATTAAAACAATAAGGTTCAAACCAGACAACATGACAAATGCATAGTTATCATTGCAAATAAGCCTTTCCCTTTGAAAGGGAAAGGTTGGATAGGGTTTATTTAATTCAATGACATATGCTACATATCCAAAGTTTTTGTTTAAGCGATAATTTATATAAATATATAAATTAAGGTTTTAGCCTTTGTTTTTAATATCCAGTATAAAATTATGAATCTTGATTCTTATTCTTAATATATTTAATTTATTTTCATTCATTGCTTTATATATTTTTTCGTTGAAAATAATCTGGAACAAAATCTCTCATAGCATGTAAAATATTATATAGATTTTTGTTGAATTAATTATTATTATAAAGAAACATTACAGAAGAAGGCCGATATGAAAGTACGCGAATTATCTTTTAAGGATCGGGAAGAACATTTTATATTAAAACCAATAAAAGATTTCTTTACCCCATATGAATTGTGGGGGAGACAAAACCGCAATCAGTTCCTGGTAGGGCTCCTTTTAGTTGCTGCTTATTTTTTAGGAAATTTTATATCTAAAAATAATCATCCCGCATGGGATCCTTTCCTTCATTCTTCAATTGGTTTACTAATTGCTGTAATAACCTGTGTTGGGCTGATAATAGTAAGATTTGCTTCGGCTCTATTTAATTTTACCCCGCATATATATCCCTGGTATGAAAAATATATGCCGATGATAATATCCCTGTTAGGATTAATCACTCTACTCGCTATACAAAATCTAAGCAGCGGCGGTAGTTACGATGCCAGCCTCTGGATAAACATGATTGTACTACTGGTTATTTTTATTATTGCTGCCGGTTATTTTGTTGAGGGTAGTAATGAAAAGATAATAAAAATATGGTTCTCTCTCTTAGGTTATTTCTTTTCCATTATTGCACTATTTTATTTTTTAGATGCTTATCTAATTAAGATCTAAAAAACGTTTGATTAAAAACATAAAACAATTATTTAATCTTGACTTTATTGTAAGGATTAAATACTTTTGAATAAATAAATTTTTAATAAATGAAATATATTTTAATGTTTTTACCGGACAATTTCTCAACAAATAATTGCTGTTGTATCTGTAACTGCATCTGTTGTTGTACTGCTTTTAACGGCAGGAGGAAATTTATCCGTACTTAAGCTTTAAGTAATAATTTAAATTAAAAACCCGCTGCCGCTATAATCGTCAGCGGGTTTTTTGTTTTAAAAGGTTAACACCGGGATTAATCCCGGTGTATGAATATCATTAAAAAACCAGAACCAAAAAACCCCGTTAGGGGTGACATATTATTAGAAAAATATTTCAATACATTTTCAAAAAACCCCGTTAGGGGTGACATATTATTAGAAAAATATTTCAATACATTTTCAAAAACCCCGTTAGGGGTGACATATTATTAGAAAAATATTTCAATACATTTTCAAAAACCCCGTTAGGGGTGACATATTATTAGAAAAATATTTCAATACATTTTCAAAAACCCCGTTAGGGGTGACATATTATTAGAAAAATATTTCAATACATTTTCAAAAACCCCGTTAGGGGTGATATATTATTAGAAAAATATTTCAATACATTTTCAAAAACCCCGTTAGGGGTGACATATTATTAGAAAAATATTTCAATACATTTTCAAAAACCCCGTTAGGGGTGACATATTATTAGAAAAATATTTCAATACATTTTCAAAAACCCCGTTAGGGGTGACATATTATTAGAAAAATATTTCAATACATTTTCAAAAACCCCGTTAGGGGTGATATATTATTAGAAAAATATTTCAATACATTTTCAAAAAACCCCGTTAGGGGTGACATATTATTAGAAAAATATTTCAATACATTTTCAAAAAACCCCGTTAGGGGTGACATATTATTAGAAAAATATTTCAATACATTTTCAAAAACCCCGTTAGGGGTGACATATTATTAGAAAAATATTTCAATACATTTTCAAAAAACCCCGTTAGGGGTGACATATTATTAGAAAAATATTTCAATACATTTTCAAAAAACCCCGTTAGGGGTGACATATTATTAGAAAAATATTTCAATACATTTTCAAAAAACCCCGTTAGGGGTGACATAATCCTTGATTTATAATTCTTATTAAAAGGTAATATTATGAACCAAATTATTGAAAAAATCGATAAAACTTCCTTAAAATTTAACCAGGCATGCATTGTGCTGTTTACAAGCCTGGCATTTTTATTAAATACCGCCTGGATTGCTGCTTTAGTAGGAATAGTCCTGCTGCTTGATACCCTGATCCCCGGAACCGGGTTATTTAAACTACTCTATAAAAATATAATAAAGCCCTTAAAACTCTTAAAGCCGGATATAATTGAAGAAAGCAGCTCCCCCCACCGGTTTGCACAGGGATTAGGAGGCTCCTTTCTTCTTTTATCTTTTATCCTCGTGCAATACACCGGACTCATATTCATCGGATGGGCTCTCTCTTTTATAGTAATAGCGCTTGCGTTCATAAATCTAACACTCGATTTCTGCGCCGGCTGCTTTATTTATTTCCAGCTGCAGAAGTTGAAACTTTCTTCAACTTCTTCAATAACAGGGAATAAAAATGCTTGAGAGAATAATTATTCTGACTTTATTTCTTTTTCTTACTTATTTACTGGTAAGAAAACTTTTTACAACAAAAACAATTTCTAACGAATATCTGCCATTGGAGCTTAGTAGTCTGAACCCTGCCTTACCTACAATATTATATTTCTGGACAGAACAATGTGCTCAATGCAATAGTGTTCAGAAACCTGCTATCCTTAAATTAAAGGATGAAGGTAAAAAGTTTAATTTAATCTCCTTAAATGCCATAGAAGACCTCGAAATGACAAAGCTTCTGAAAATTAAAACCGTCCCTTCTACCGTAATTTTAAGCAGTGATAAAAATGTAAAATTTATTAATAATGGGTATGCATCCGATACCCTATTGAAAGAACAACTTAATAACCAGAGATGATATCTTTTTCCTTTGTTTGGGGGTTCTCTCACACAAAGGTTAACTCCGGGCTTTAAGTCCGGCGAGGGTGAGGTTAAACTCAAATATTGTGAGACATTATTATTACTCATTTAGACTTTTCACACAGCCTCTTCAGCCCGGTGAACACACCTTCTACAAAAAAAACCTTCTCCCGACTTCAGTCCGGTAAGATGTATGGCGAGTATCCTGCACATTCCATTCCAGTCTCACTACTCAATACTAACTACTCACTACTAACTACTAAATACTAACTTTACGGTAAAGCACCAATTCACTCCCAAGTATCCATACCTTAATGAATACCCTGCTCCATATAAGGACCTGCTGAATAATAAATATTATAAAAATCTTTAATCCCGAAGTCATTCCAACAGCACCCTCAATACTGAAATAAACTATAAAAAGTAGAATCGGCACAATAAGCAGACTTAAATAAAGAAAATAAGTGCTCAAGAAATGCCTGAATACAAAACCCATCGCTCTAAATAAAGTCTTAAAAGGCTTATATCCTACATTCTCAACCAACATTACCTTCGCATAATCGGTAACCGTCAGAATAAATATAAATAAGATAAGGTGGATTAAAACCCCTGCTGCTCCAATATAAAACAATGAAACCTCACTCTCAACTCTATCGAATGCCGAGTCCAACACCTTCCCCAGAGATATATAAATCGAAGCGGCAACTATAACCTGTATTATAATCGAATAAATCGCCAGTCTCAAAAATTTTGAAAAATATACTCCACTCCCTTCCCAGAATAGCCTTAGTGAATACTTACCCTCCTCCCTTCTCAGAACAGTTAATATCCCTCCCTCAAAGAAGATTGTAAAAAGAAGATACAATATCCCCATCCATACTGCCGTTGATATATATGGATCGATTACTTTACCATATTGATTTATGAAGTCCCTATATACCGTATAATCAAAATCTTTAATTAATGAACTGAAAGCCATTGAGTTCCCTGCTTCATTTTCTATTGTCTTTTCGAAAGGGATTGCTAAAACCAATGCGAGAAGCAGCGTTATTACATAAATAATTAAAGTTAGCTTTTTAGCGTCTAAGGCTGATAGAAAACCCGCAACATAAGCTGAAATAATTTTCATAATTATTCTTTTTTCTTTTTACTTTTATCTTTTTACTTGTTTCTTTTATCTTCCTTCAGTCTTCCTTGTATCTTTTTACTTTTATCTTTTATCTTCCTATTCCGCTCCAAAGGTTAACACCGCAATTCATTGCGGTGATACAGATGAAACTCCCCTCCACCCCTCTTTCCCCTTCCTTTTCCCTTTTTACTTGTGTCTTTTTTCTTCACTTTCATCTTTTTAACTTGTGTCTTATGTCTTTTCCTAACTTGTATCTTTTTACTTTTATCTTTTATCTTCCTTTTATCTTTTTACTTTTATCTTTTATCTTCAAAACACCATCCCCATTGAAGTAATTAAATTTTCTACCCAGAAAATAAATTTTGTCATATACTTTCTGAAAGGAGTAGTATCCGGCTTAGCAGTAGTATAACTGTTATTATTCAGATTAACATCCATATAGATTTTTTGCTCAGGGTCTACCTTTGCCCACTCAACCTTTTCCGCTCTGTCAAACCTCAAGTCATAAGTTCTTTCTTTCCCCGACCAGCTAACCAGCGTATCTTTCCCGTTATCAAAGTGAACTAATATTTCAACAGGCATAATTATTTCACCAAGACGGAATACTGTAACCTTTGAATGGAATAACTTCTTCCCCTTCCCTTCCCTGTTTTTATAATATAGCTTAACACCGCTGCTGTCATATACCCCTGAAGGATTTTCAATTTCTCTAACTGCAATCCTTTCAAGCTTGTAATCGCATATTTCAGTTCCGTATAGGACTTCATCAAAGAACCAATCCATATTTTCACCAAACTTATTTCCTAATCTTTTCTTTACCACTTCATTAACAATATCTATAAAATCCTTTCCGCATGGATGCTTAAAGCTCCACCTCTCAAAATAAGTTCTCATTATCTCGTCCATTACCTCTCTTCCTACTAGCCTGTCAAGTGTAGTCATCCATGTAGCAGTTTTGAAGTAAGTAATATTTCCGTATCCCCCATCTTGATAGCCCCATGCAGGCCTGGCGTCTTCTGCAATTTTCGGATTATCCATTCCTGTGTACCCATCTCGCGCATACTCTAAATCTCCTTCATGATATCCAAATAAATCAATAAGTGATGTTTTCTTCCCGTATGTATCGTTCATTATCCTTGTTTCCATATACGTATTGATACCTTCATCCATCCATGCTTCTTCAAATTCATTCGATGCAAGCATCCCCATAAAATAGTTGTGCCCGAATTCATGTATTACTGCCTGTTCTGTTACTTTTATCCCTTCCGGTATCTTCCATAAAGTGCCTGCAGTTATAAATGTCGGATATTCCATACCGCCGGAACTTATAGCTTTGATCGGCGGATCAACAATAGTGAGGTTCGGATAGGGATACTTTCCAACATGTTTATCAAAATACTCCAGCGCAGCAATAACAGATATAAAATGCCTTTCTGCCTGAGAAAAATGTTCTGGCTGAAGCATTACTTTTATCTTTACATTCCTCCATGTTTTTTCTGCTAATTTGAATCTAGGTGATGCTGTCCATGCAAAATCAATAACATCTTCAGCATGATATTTAACAGTTTTTGTCCCATCACTGTTTTTCTTTTCATCAACTTGAATACCTACTGCACCCGTAATATACTTCTGAGGAAGTGTTATATTCACATTATAAACCCCGAAATCGGCATAAAACTCCGAATTAGCATGGAACTGGTGACAGTTCCATTCCCCCTTTTTAGCATACCTAATACCCGGAAATTCATATACACCAATCTTAGGAAACCACTGACCAACCAGATAATAATCATCGGCGAATCCTGTTCTCGCAAAAACCTTTGGAAGCTTAGATTTAAACTTAATATCGATATTTATAGTCTCTCCCGGTTTAACTGCACGGGATAACGGAACACTTATTACCGTCATATCATCAGCATTATCATCATCCGGATGAATAAATTTTATTTTACCCGTTAAATCTTCACCGTTTTCAATTTTCATTGATAATACATCAACCCATCCCCATCCTCTTCTTGAATTTTCATTAAGACTAACCCCTCTAAGCTGCCCCCCTGATTCTTTAACAAAAGTAGACTTTGTATTCTTAAATGCATTAAGATATAAATGAAATTGCAATTCACTAATCAAATCATTGGAAAGATTTCTCCAGTGCAGCGTTTCAGTTCCGTCAATAATTTTCGTGGTATCATTAAGCCTCACATCCATATCATAACTTGCATTTCGAGGACTCAAAGGCTTTTGAAAAATTACCTGAGGAAACAGATCACAAGAAAAGATAAATACGAATATTACAAAGCAATTAAGAAACTTTATTAACCGGTACATTCTTCAACCCTTTTATACCGTGAAAGATTCATTTAATGAACTATATAAAATATACATATTTCCCCCTTATAATTGAAAGGTCAAGTGATTGCCTAATACCGAACCATTAAGATGTGTCATGATTTAACTCCTTATATATTGTAAATATTTTAATTATTAACAAATGATCGCTAATTCTAGATACAACAATAAGCTTTTAAAATTTTTTTGTCACTGTAGTTTTTTCTAAGAATCCCAAAGTGAGGTTCGGCTATTTATATCCAAATATGAAACAACACCTCGCCAAACTAAACTTAGCAGGCAGCCCCCTCCTTCCTTTCGAAGTGCAAAAAAAATTCTTTGTACCGCAACATTGTGTGGAGGCTGGAACTCCCCCCTCTACTTGCTAAGGAGAGGGGGTTAGGGGGTGAGGTTAAAAAAACTATTACCCCAAAACAAAAAAACCAATGCCAGCTACATTTCGAAATTTTTGACTTCTGACTTCTGACCTTTGACTTCTGACTTTTGACTTCTGACCTTCTGACTTCTGACTTCTGACCTTTGACTTCTGACTTGTGTCTTGTATCTTTGAATATGACTATTACTTCATTCTCAACCATATTAACTATTTTATTCTCTCTTACCATTTTCCCCCAATCAAATCCTCCCAAAACCGTAGACAGTGTTGATTTAAAAAAGTATACCGGACTCTGGTATGAGATAGCAAGAATTCCGAACAGCTTTCAGGACCAATGCGTAAAAGGCACAACCGCCGAATACACACTTAAAGATAACGGTGAAATATCGGTTGTAAATTCATGCATTAATGAAGACGGGGAAGTTGATAAAGCGGAGGGAGTAGCTAGAGTAATAGATAAGAATTCAAATGCTAAACTGGAAGTGAGCTTTTTCAGCATTCTCGGCTGGCGTCCCGTTTGGGGAGATTACTGGATTATTGGGCTTGATGAAAATTATAAATGGGCAGTTATTGGAACCCCTTCAAGAAAATACGGCTGGATCTTAAGCCGCACTAAAGAACTTGATCTCCATACAATGAACAGTATCTTTCAATTACTAAAAGGACAAGGCTACAACTCCGCAGATTTCAAACTAAGCCCCCAATAACCTCGACTTCACAAAAGTTTCATTTTCGAATTTATCCATCCTTTTATCTTTTTCCTTTCCTTCCTTCTTTAAGATAGACGATTAGTGCACTCCAGTTCGATTCAAAATATTTATGTAATTCTGCTATTGTCATATTGCCTAATTGAAAATAAATGAGAAAAGAATATTCTTCAGGAAGCTTTAAGATCATAAGTAATTATGCTTTTATCAGATATTCTTTTAGCATATTCTAAAGAAGCTCTAATATCATCAAACTCAAGAATCGGATAAGCTTTTAAAATGTTTTCTACTGTTTCACCTGCCGCAAGATATTCAAGAATAGTTGTAACAGTAATTCTCATACCTCTTATGGTAGGTTTACCATTACATATATTTGGATCAAATGTAATTCTTTTAATTAAATCTTCCATTTCAATTTATCTTTTTAATAAAAATATCAAAAATAATAATTCAATTCCACTCTTAAATAAGTAAAATATTCCCATATTTTAAATTTGATTCCTTCTCCTATCTTCCAACCTTCCCATCTTCCAATTTTCTAATCTTCCTATTCTCCTAACTTTTATCTTTTATCTTCACATGTGTCTTTTATCTTTTCAGTACTTGTTTCTTTTTACTTTTGTCTTGTATCTTTCCTTCCCCTCCAAAGGTTAACACCGCAATTCATTGCGGTGATCCAATGAATGAGACACCCCCACCCCTCTTTTCCCTTACTTTTATCTTTTTCCTTTCCTTACTTTTATCTTTTTACTTGTGTCTTGTATCTTCACTTCCCCTCTTCCTTGTTTCTTTTTACTTGTGTCTTGTATCTTTCCTTCCCCTCCAAAGGTTAACACCGCAATTCATTGCGGTGATCCAATGAATGAGACACCCTGACACCGTAAAAAGTCAAAGAAAAGATAGAATATCAAATGTAATGACATGTTCTCTAATCGGCACATTAAAAGAAATTCGTTAAAAAATTATACTGAATGACATTACTGGAAATAAGACGATAACACAAAAAGAAAAATCTGCCTGTCCCGGCTGTAAGCGGGATTTGAAGGAGCGGAGCGACTGAGTTATTTTTCTTTATATGTAAATGACCTCCCCTCATGCCCTTATTGCCTTGTGGTAAAAAAAAGGAAATTGATTCTTAGGAGGTTTTTATTTAGGAGGAAGACGAATACCTTATAGAGAATTCCATTCATCCATAGATATCTTCCTTTCAATAATTCTTTCAACCTCAGATATCATCATTTTTAGTTGTGGAATAGAATATTCTTTATTTGGAGGGGACAGCTAATCTATGATTTTTTATAATCATAAATTGATGACGGGTACCGGAATAAGGCCCTTCAAAACCTAAGTTTTTAAGTCGCTTAATAAAATCTTTTCTTTTACATGGGGCCCAATGAGCCATGAACAGGTTTTTTATTAAGATTAATTTTACCAATCACTGGTAATGGATGATTAAATTTAAGACCAACCAAAATCCAATCTTCAAGTGTCGAACGTAATTCGTCTGCACATTCCCTTAAAGAACTGCCAAAAGCAATTACTCCTTTGCATTCGGGAATCTTTCCTACAAAACTGCCATCTTCCAACTTATCATATTCAGCCAAAGTAACAAGATGCTCAATGTAATCCGTAATAATAAATTTACCCTTCATTTCTTTATAGAATATGTTAAAATAACTTCTAAGATCTTTTTATTAAAAATAATGTAATAATTTAAATTAAACAATTTTCTCACGATTTCTAAACAGCTTATCATAAAAATGGCCTTGTTCTATTTTACTCAACTACCAGTTTTTAGATCAAACTCAGCGACAGGCATAGTTGAAATGAAAACTCCTTTTTTTTACCTTGTATCTTATATCGTTTCTTCAAGAAGTCAATATAATCTAATACTTCCCGTTTTAGGTAATAAGGCAAGGATTTAATTTTCTCATTTATATCTTGAGTATACATAAATCTAACCTACATCTCTTAATTATAGACATATTAATATAAACAAAATTTCAATGTATTTCATTTAAGATTTCAACAATTACACAATTACTTACAATTCAATCATTCTATCTCTTCGACAATCATTCTGATGAAAGGTTTAACATCGCAATTTCTAAATAATCATTAAGAACCACTACTCTTATTTAATAGATAAATTAAAACAGTTAGATAGCTTTTTCTGTTTTTTTCTATAAAGCACCGCAATAAATTGCGGTGTTAGTGTTTGCTGGTCTGGAATTGTTTTCCCACAGTTAAAAACTGTGGGCTGCCCTTCTACCAATGACCGCGAAGCGAAATGACAAATGAAACCTACGCTATTTCGTATAGTTTTTTAAGAGTTGAGTGGAAAGATACAAGATAAAAGTTCAAATTCTTCCTTTAGTTAAATCTATTCCTCTAACCGAATAAATAAAATCATTTATATCATTGAGTAAATCCAGATATTCAAAAAGCCTTTCAACATCTATAATGCCGTATTCGTGAATTAATAAATTCCTAAGCCCAATCATAGGGATTAATTTTTCACCTAAACCTGGTTTTATATAACTATTTGAAACTAGAAAAGTAATGCATTCTGAAAAATTTTTTGGAGTTCCCAAATTTTTTTCAGCAACTATATGACAGGCTAAATCAATAATAATTTGTATTGATTCAAACAGTCCATACCTTAATCCCCATTCATCAACTTTATCCGATATTATATCATCAATTGTGTAATTATTTTTTATAGATGTTAATGTTTTTAAATTTTCTTCAAGTCTGTTGAGCTTATCAATCTTCATTTTTCAACAACCGCAAATCTCTTATTGATAATTCTTTCTCTCAACTTCCTGCTAAACAGATCAGCTGCCGGTTTAAAATCAAAGTATTCCATGTAAGTATTTGCTTTATAACTTATTAATAATTCTTCGTTTCTGCATAGCAGTAAAATCCCTTCTCCTATAACTGAATATGCTAATTTAGGATTGGTTTTAAATAAATCATTTAATAAAATTAAATCAACATTGTATTCTGTAATTTTTTCCAATCCATTTACAAGCATTCCAATATCCAAAAGGTCTGGCTTATGTTCAAAATAAACAGCAATATCAAGGTCACTTCCAAACCTTGCTTTATTTTTTGCGATCGAACCAACTAAATAAGCAAATTGGATATTTCCGGAATTTTGTAAAACTTCTGTCATTTTCTCTTTATTTATTCTGTTATTTGTCATAAATCCAACTAAATATTTATCAAATATGCAAAAATTTTTTATTATTCGGAATCAATGTTAGAATTTTATCACCTTCAAAAGAAAAAAATTGTATCACAATACTTGTATATTTTTACTTTTATCTTTTTCTTTCCTTCTACCATCCCCCTTGCTGGAACTATTGACCGACTCCGATTTAAATGATACAAGATAAAACTCAAAAGAAAAAGTAGTGCTAATGAAACTTGTCTCTTTTTACTTTTTTCTTATCTTCTTTAGTGGTAAAAAAAAACCGGGAATTGATTCAGAGGCAGTCTTCCCTTTTATCTTTTTACTTTTATCTTTTATCTTGATTTCCTTTTTATCTTCTTCTTTCCTATTTGAAAGGTTAACACCGCAATTCATTGCGGTAATCCGATAGATCAAACTCCCCCCCTCCCTCTTTCCCCTAACTTCTAACTTTTTTCTTTCCTTCTATGACTAATGACCATTGACAAATGACTATTTCCCTCAAATGACCGCGAAGCGAAATGACTAATGACTATTGATCAATGACCAACATATGCGCCGCTATAAACTTAGGAACTTCATCAACATTATCGCGGCCGGGTACTGATGTTTTTCTAATAGAAGATGAATCTATTACATTTGATTTAAGCCAGCCGTGAAAGTATGTAAACTTTAGCCAGCTTAGAGGAGAATAATCAAACCATATTAAAGGAAAGCTCGGTGCTTTACATAGAGTAATTTTCTCATATGATTCGTTTATCACCCTATGCGGCTTTGTTCATTCATATGTTTGAGGAAATTCTAAGAAGAAAGCCTGTAAATAGCAGGGCGGTATTTCGGTTTTGGTATAGCTTTTTTATTTTTTCTTGCTGATTCCCATCTTCCCATTCTTCCCATCTTCCCATCTTCCCATCTTCCGTCTTTTATCTTTTTCTTTCCTTCTACCAATGACAGCGAAGCGAAATGACGGCAAATGACTATTTCCACTATTCTTCGATTTTTGTTTAAAAATGGGCTCTCAACTACCGGTTTTTAGATCAAACTCAGGGTGAGGCATACTTATATATGGCTAAGAAATTTTCTTATTAAAAATGGGGGGTTGAGAGGCCTTTTCTCATAATGGATCACTTCATTGATTTTCGTTTTTAAGGCAGGGGTTTTTAAAAAGCAAGGATAAGTATAGGCTCAGGGAAATTAAGTGGTTTAGAAGCAAAAAAATAGCAGAAAACCTACGCTATTTCGTATAGTTTTTTATCGGTTGGAGAAAAGGTTAACACCGCAATTCATTGCGGTGATCCAATGAATGAGACGCCCCCACCCTCTTCCCCCTTACTTTTATCTTTTTCCTTTCCTTACTTTTATCTTTTTACTTGTGTCTTGTATCTTCACTTCCCCCCTTCCTTGTTTCTTTTTACTTGTGTCTTGTGTCTTTTAAGAATCCTTTGAACTACGACGGGATCTAATTTGATTTCTAATTTGTTTAGGGTTTTCTCTCTGATGTACAACGGCTATAATCCTTATAAATGAAGAATCTATAAAGAAATAAATAGCATATGGAAATTTCTATGTTAGTTTACGTCTAACATTTTTATATTTGACAGAATACATTTCAGGAAATATTCTAATATTTTCAAGTGATTCGAATAATAGTTGTTCAAATTCTAATGATAATTCTTCCGAAATTGAACTATAATATGAAGCGATTTTTACGATATCTTCCCATGCTTCAGGAAGAATTCTCATGCTTTTAATCATGTAATGAACGAAGTGTTTTTTTAAGCTCTCCTAAAGTTATCCACTTCGTATCATTATTAATTTTATTTAAACGTTCATCAATTAGTTTCTTATGGTTAGGATTAAAAGGTATTAAATTATCAGGGTTGTCTATACTATCCCAAAGCTTTTCAATTAACTCAAGTTTTTCATTATTTGTTAAATTATTAATATTAATATTTTTCATTTTATTCTCATTTAATGATTTCAAACTTTAATTTATTAAAGTTAAATAAAATTTTCAACAAAGCTTCCCCTTCCCCTCCAAAGGTTAACACCGCAATTCATTGCGGTGATCCAATGAATGAGACGCCCCCACCCCTCTTTTCCCTTACTTGTTTCTTTTTCCTTTCCTTACTTGTATCTTTTTACTTTTGTCTTTTATCTTTCTTTTTTCCTTAGTGTCCCTTCGTGTCCTTAGTGACTTAGTGGTAAACCTGTCCTCACTCAAACCCATAATACAAACTAAAATAAAACCTGTCACCATCCTGAGTCAGATTAGTTTTCACATCCTTTGTCGATAATTTCTCATAATAAAGCTCCGCAAACAGATCATGTATAACCTCATACTTTACATCCCCGCCCCAATAAAAATAATTTGTCTGTTTCCCGAACAAGAATGGCGGCTCAGGAAGAGTGTATTCCTGTTTCGTTGTTCCCTGATCCCCTTTCCTAATAAGCTCAGACCAAAAGGTTGCCTGCAATCCCCTTAAAAATCTATAATTAACTGCACCGTATATCCTGTCTGCATTATTCCCCATCCAGTCCCCCATGTTGTAACCTGAACTAGTATAAGTCTGTGCCGGCAGCCAATTTGAATAAACAAAAGGAAATATCTTTGTGTATTCGACAGTTAATGATAAATTATCTATCGGAAGATCGGCAGTGGATGCTCCAAGCATAAACCCAAACTGGTTTTTCTGCTTTGCAGTATTAAACAACCCTTCCAGTGTAAGTTCATCTATAAAGAGTGACCCATAAAGATGCGTATTTTTAATTAAGTTCCTGCTGCTTACTCCAAGGAAGAACTGTGAATTACTTCCCGTTGTTATATCTGCATTACTTGCATAATGATCTGCTAAACGAAAGAATATTATCGGTATTAAATAAATCGGTTCAAAGCGGTCACTGTATATTATTGACTCACCTAATGAAATCTCGGTTCCCCTTGAAGGTATCAAAGTAAGCGTATGGGATACATAATATTTCGATCTATATAACCTTCTATCAAATTGAGATTGCGTTGGATAAATAGAGGTCGAGTCAATTATCTTTGAATTAAGAATTGCATGTATATAATTAAATCTTAGCCAGCTTACCGGTTGAACATCTAATCTTAGAAATGGAAATGAAGGAGCTTTATCCGACAAAACAATATTTCCGCTCTCACCATAACCCCAGTCCATATAATCCTTTCCGATTGAAATTCCACCCCAGCTCCAGTTAAAATTTAAACTTGCATTAACTTCACTAAATTCAATATGATTTTTGCTGGCTTTGGCAACTATTACTCCTGTCCGGGGAGTCAATGATTTTGAAGAATCTAAATATTCCCCGTTTTCACTATTATCTCTATAAGAAAAACTAAATCCAATATTATCTCCCAAATAACCATAAAACGATAACCCGCTCCATGAATGGGAATATTTTGCACCTCCCCATGTGCCTCTCGAATACCCTAAAATTGGATTTGCATTAACCTTAAAAAAAGAATCTTCATAAGAAAAAACCCTGAACCTCCCATACGGATCCTTCCCAAAGAAAGTAGTCAACTGGTCATTTGTCATTGAGTCATTAGTCATTGGATCATTGGTCATTAGGTTAGTACTAGTTATTCGTTGTTGATGATTAGAATTTTGTAATATTGCAATTTTGTAATCTTTTAATCTTTTAATCTCCATTCCAAATTCTTTAATATAAAACTCTAGCTCCTCCCCCTCTATACTTGTCATTCCTGTATTCTGACCTCTGACTTCTGACCTCTGACTTCCGGTCTCTGACTTCTGACTTCTGACTTCCGACTTCCGACTTCTTTCTGACTTCCGGCTTCTGACTTCCGACTTCTGACTTCCGGCTTCTGACCTCTGACTTCCAGCTTCTGACTTCTGACTTCCGGCTTCCGACTTCTGACTTCCGTCTTCTGACCTCTGACTTCTGTTCTCTAATTCTACCAGCTTCTCCGCAATATACTCCCTGCTGACCGGCTTAATCTCATCATTAAACTCAATTATCCCTTTTTGAGCTAATCTATCCAAAAACTCATAGACTCCGCTATGGATAGGCTCATAAACTGTCTGGGAATAAGAAAATGAAAAAAAGGTTAAAAAAGAAAGGAAAAGAAGCGAAAAGAAATAAGGAAGGCTATTTTTTTTCATGAATTATCAACATGAATTGATACATTGTTTAATTGTTACACTTGCTCTTGCTCTTACACTTGCTCTTGCCTGCCTGCCACCCTGTCCGCCGAAACTTATTAAAGGTGGAAGCTTTAGCGAAGGCAGGAACTTGGTCCTGAACTTGCACTTGCTCTTGAACATGAACTTGCACTTGAATCTTATACTATGCGTTAAATCACTCCTTCTATTTGTAATTATACTGTCATCTACTTAGCACGATTTTTATTGAAAGAGCACTACATGTTCATTGATCACACGAAAATATCTTAACTATAATTTCGAAAATTAAAATCTACTTACTCTTTCCAAAACCACCTCCCTCTCATATTCTATTGAATATCCTGCAGCCTTCGCATCATTATAAAACATTTTCACTGTATCTAATGAATATTCGCTCAAATCCTTTCCTAGTAAAGGGAGTTTTTTAAGCAAATCATTGGTCATAGTTATAATATGACAACCAATCGACTCTGCCTGTAATACATTGAGCACTTCTCTTGGACTTGCCCATAAAAGTTCAAAGTTTGGATACTCAGCAAGGAGTTCCATAATCCTACTCATTACAGGAAGTGGATCAACTCCTGCATCTGCTATTCTTCCTGCAAATATAGATATATACGCTGAAATATTTCTATTCAATACGGGAAGTACTTCCTTTACCTGTTCTACCGTCATCATTGCTGTTACATTTACTTTTACTCCGGCAGAGGTTATGTTTCTTATCAATTCTTTGCTGGAAACCCCTTTTGTATTGGTTATTGGAATTTTAACGTAAACATTATCCCCCCATGAGGCTATCTCCATTGCCTGCATTTCCATTTCATCAAATTCATCTGAAAATACTTCAAATGATATCGGCTTATCCTTTATTACAGATAATATGTCAAGAGCAAATTCCTTATAATCTTTCACTCCCGCTTTTTTCATCAATGTGGGGTTGGTGGTTAATCCTGAAATGATTGGACTTTTATACATCTCAAGCATGCTGTTTCTTTCCGCACCATCTGCAAATATTTTTATCACTCTGTGCATCGTAAAACTACTAGTCATAAGTACCTCCTAAGTATTTAGAATCAACGAACTCCATTATTAAACTCATCCTAAATCCTTCTCTTAAAAAGAGAAGGATTTATTTTCAATTTAACTTCTTCATTTTATATTTTACCAAAATTATCTTATCCTTCGACAGCACCGATAATATCTTGTCACATCTACAAACAAGCCTTTCCCTTAATCAAGGGAAAGGTGTGGATAGGGTTCCTTTTTTACAACAAGCTCAATTATTGCAAAATTACCTACAAAAAAACACTCATAATATTGAATTAACCGATGAGGTGACAGAAGTACTTTATTGTCAACTTTGTACTAGATATGTCTTCGTCAACCTCTCTCTAACATTTTTATATCTATTTTACTGATTCCCACTTGGCAGTATTAACTTGTAAAACCGGGTGTGATACCAATAAATGCCATATAACCGCCTGGAAACCTTCTGTAAGTGGTGTGACTCTGCTGAGGTTAACGTTCGGGATTAAAACTACACCGTCGCCTGCTTTTTTTGCATATCCACCATCTTTACCCACAATTCCTACAACTTTTGCACCAATTTCTTTTGCATATTTTATTACTTGAACTAAATTAGAGCTTATATTTTTTTCTTCATTCCCACCGCCAACCGAAAAAACAAATATACCATCCTTAGAATTAAACCTGCTCACTTTTAACCAATTAATTATAGTCGTATCCCATCCATCATCATTTACTCTTGCTGTCAACTCAGAAACATTATCATAAGGTGCATAAGCTTCTATATTACATAATTTTCTAAAATCACATACTGCATGAGAGGCATGTCCCGCTCCTCCTCCTGAACCTATAACAAAAAGTCTTCCCTTATTTCCCCTTACTTCCGAAATTATTTTCGCTGCTTTTTCTATTTCGTTGGTATTGACTTTATTAATTACTTCTCTGCATTCAATCAAAAACTCTTCTGAAAAATTCATTTCAAACTATTCTCTCCAGCATTTATATCCCATATTTATAATGCTGCATTTCACTCAATATTTTAGATAGATAATTCTTTCCTTCGCCTGTAATACTAAATTCTGTATTATTATACAATCTGTCCGTTACAAATCTGTGAAAATCCTCAATATTATGCAAGTTATTCAAAAAATATTTTTCTGGTTTAAATTCATTCCCGGAATACTCCAAAATAAGGAAAACCGGTTCCTTTAAATTATCAACCAGCATATTAACTGCTTCATTTCCTAACATTCCTGCAGCCGAAATATCCAGAGCATTAGGTTTCCCCGATCTATAAAGATATGACGGATTAACCGCATTAATATTTCTCGTATCAAACTCACTTCTTAAATCCTCTTTTAGTTTTTTTACCAGTACTTCAGCAGCACCTTTAAATTTTGGGTGCCCGAAATTATCTTTCTCCTCTTCGCTTGCTGATATATCTTTTCCGTTTTTCCATTTTGCCCCCTCAGCAATAACAATTATAACATTTTTTTCTTTTTTATACTTATCTGCGGTTTTCTCCAGTAATAATTCATAATCAAGAGGAAACTCGGGAATTATTATAAAATCCGGATAACCAAAAGAAGAAGATAGTGCAAGCCACCCTGCATGCATTCCCATAGATTCGACTACTATTATTCTTTCATGTGAATACGCAGTTGTTCTTAATCCTTCACTTAAACTTACAAAAGAAGAAATCCTTTCCGCCGCTGTTGGATACCCAAGCGTAAAATAATTTACAATATTATCTTCATTAAAAATCCCCACATCATTATCAATTGTTTTTGAAATTAAAGCCTGCGGGATATCATTCAGCAAAAAAGCATTCGATAAAGTATCATCCCCTCCAATTACTATCAATCCTTCTATACCGTTCTCTGATAAAACACTTTCAACTTTATTTTTTGCGTCTCCGATCTTGAATAAATTAACTCTCGATGACTTTAATACAGTACCCCCGATTAAAGGATTCAGATCTATATCCATCAAACTGACAAAATTCCCATCCAGCACTCCCTGCCACCCATTCAAAAACCCAACCAGTTCAATATTTTTCACTTTCGATTGTTCTATGGCTGAATGTATAACAGCATTCAAAGGTGGCACATCCCCGCCCCCTGTTAATATCCCTATTCTTTTTTTCATCATATTATTTCAAAAATTATTCCTTGATAGAACCGCCAATATCAAGTTATTATTACAAACTTCTATTTATTTATCTTTATAAACTCATCCTAATGAGGGCGACTGATTTCTGTTCTCTGACTTCTGACTTCTGTTCTCTGACTTCTGACTTCTGTTCTACTCTGACTTCTGATTTCTGACTTCTGATTTCTGACCTCTGACTTCCGCTCTTCCAATCCCTTCACAATACCACCCTTTTCCCTTCTTCATCAGATCTATAGATTGCCTCAATAACCTCATTAGCCTTCAATCCATCATAACCACTCCCGATAGGTTCCCTTCTCTCTGCACAAGCTCTCTTAAATTCCTCCCACTCTTTAACCCAGCTAACATCTTCCGGCGGGAATTCAAATATTTCTATATCCGGTCTCCCACCTTCTTTTTTTCTCTTTCCAAATTCCAGGGTTTCCTGCCCATAGCTGCCTCCCAATCCTTCAATCCTTAAATATCCTTCCGTTCCAAAAATTTCAAAAGAAAAAATATTTTTCCAGTTAGTCCAGCTGACATGAAAAGATGCGGAAACATTATTTGAAGTTTTTAATATTGCAAATGCATTATCCTCGACTTCCATATCCCAGAATTTTGTCTCCACTTTTCCATAAACTTCATTGATTTCCCCTCCAAACCATCTAATTAAATCTATAACATGCACTCCTTGATCAAGTAATTCCCCTCCCCCGCATAAATCCTTAGAAGCTCTCCATTCCTTCTCCATACCCGCTCTTCCGCCATGACCATACCTAGCTCTAATATTAAAAACCTTTCCAATTTTCCCTTCATCAACCATTAACTTTGCCTTCCATACAGCCGGATGAAACCTATGATTAAACCCCGTCTTCAATATCGGAATCTTTGGCTTCTGACTTCTGACTTCTGATTTCTGATCTCTGATCTCTGATCTCTGATCTCCGACTTCTGATTTCTGATCTCTGATTCTCTCGATCTCCGACTTCTGATTTCCGACCTCTGATCTCTGATCTCTGATCTCTGATCTCCTCCACAATCTCCCTAGCTTCCTCCAAATTCCTCCCTAACGGTTTCTCGGCAAGTACATTTTTTCCTCTAGTAATCGATTCTATAATAATATCTTTAGCATACTTATTAACCACTGAAACAATAACAGACTCACATTCAGTATTATCAAGAAGAATTTTATAGTCGGTAAAATAGGGAACACCAAACTCTCCCCCGAATTTTTTAGCTATGTTAATATCAACATCACAGCAAGCCATAAGCTTATCTTCTGAAGATAGAGCCAGAGCTCTTTTTCTACCAATTAAGCCGCAGCCGATTATTACAACATTCATTATTTTTTATAATAAAATTTATTATCTATTCTTCTTAACGAAGCAAGGTCTTTATTATTTTTTAACATTTCCTGAAATTCTTTTTCCTTCCATGGATCCCATGGTGCAGACAAAAATTTTCCAGTTATTCCGTCTGATTTTGAAGATAATAAAAATGCTGTTAAATCTGCAGCCTTTTCAGGTGGTACACCTCCGCTTTCTATTTGTTTTTTTGTCCCTTCATAAAAAGAAGGACCGGCAGCATTGGCACCAGCTTCTAATGTTTGCTGATGTAACCTGGTTATTACAAATCCAGGGGCAATACAATTAACATCGAAATTATCTTCCGCAAGCTCAATTGAAAGGTTTTCAGTAAATCTAACAATAGCAACCTTACTAGTAGCATAAGCTGAAAAATTAGCAAATGGAGAAGCCGCCCCTCCACCTGAATAATTTATTATTTTTTTCCTTGTATCTGATTTAAGATATGGAGCAAATACGCTGCACATAAACACAGTACCTAAAAAATTAATTTCAATCGCTTGCTTAAATTTGATAAGATCAATATTAGTAGTTTTTCCAATTGGTCCATACACTCCTGCACAATTTACTAATCCATTTATTTCATCTAAATTATTTCCACACCATTCAGCAAATTGTTTTACTTCTTCTATATTGCTTACGTCAAGGGAATACGATTGATGATCCCTTGGAGATGTACTTTTTATCTCAGACAATGCTTTTGAAAGATCTGATTTATTTCTTGCTGCTATTACAACGAGAGCTCCTTCTTGAACACATTTTTTCGCAACTGCTAAACCTATCCCTAAACTCCCGCCGGTTATAATAATTGTCTTTGATTTTAGATCTTGCATGAATTACCTCCCGATAGAATAATAATTAAAGCCAGAATTTTTCATTTTTGTTTCATCTAAAATATTTTTAGTATCAAAAAAATTTTTGCTATTCAACAAGTTAATAACATTAGACCAATCATAATTTTTAAATTCTTCCCATTCAGTTAACAAAATAAGCATATCACTATCTTTGGCAGCTTCTTCAATACTTTGTGTAATTTCAAAATTTGGTTCATATGTTAGTTCCGAATAATCAGCCTTAGGATCATATACCTTTACTCTAGCTTTTTTTAACAAAAAAAGATTAACAAATTCAAGTGGCAGACTTCTTCTTAGTGTACTGGTTCCTGGTTTATAAGTCAGGCCTAAAATGCTCAATGTTTTTCCTTCTATTCCATTTAAGAGTTTCTCTATTTTCTTAATAATATCATATTTTCTTTCATTATTAAGTTCATGTACAATACCAAATATTTTTGCAAATCCATTTGTGGAAGAATTAACCGAATCAAGCACTTTCAAATCTCTTCCCAAAGTACCCCCTGAAAAACCAATACCTGGCGATAAGTATGCCTTTTGACCAATACGTGCATCTGATTTTATTCCTCTTACAACATCATCAATTCTCGCTCCTTTTTCTTCACATATATCTGCTAAATGATTCGTATAAACAATGCTCATCGAAAGAAATGAATTAATACCGTGCTTAACCATTTCGGCACTTTCAAGATTCATATTCAGAATTTCTTTTGTAATATTGTTAAACAAATTAGTACATTTTATTTCTGTCTCTTTATCTGCAGTACCTAATATTATTCTTCCCGGATTTAAATAACAATTAATTGCTTCACCAAGTCTTAAATTTTCAGGTGAATATGCCAGATCTATAGTATTATTATAATCTTTCATTTCTTTTCTTAATTCCCTGCAGTATCCTACGGGAGATTGAGAACTTACTATTAGTATCCCTCCATCCTTCATAATTTGTTTAACATCAGCTACCGATCTTTCTAGTATACTTGTATCGCTAGAATCATCCTCTCTTACAGGTGTATCATAACATAAAAATATAAAATCACATTCACTTAAATCTTTAATATCGTTTGAAAAATGAAGTAAATTGTTTTTACTTCTATCCTTAATTAAATCTTCTAAGTCAGGTTCAAATATTGGCGGAACGCCTGATTGAAGTTTTATAATTCGTGATTCATCATAATCAAAACCGGTTACATGGTATCCTAATTTTGACCAGGAAACTGATATTATGCAGCCAAGATGCCATAGACCAATCACGCCAATTTTTTCATTCATTATTTAGCTTCCCTTTATTTAAATGATTTATTATACATTTCTTTTGTATCAAATGCTTTTACTTCGATTTTGGAACAAACTCCATAAATTGGAATATTATCTTTAAGCATTCTTGGAAAAACATCTTTTCCAAAATCACATACTCCTTCTTCAATATATTTCAGAATCGAACTATCCATTAGATAAATACCTGCATTAACCCAATGACTATCAGTTTCCCCTTCTTTAGGCTTTTCAATAAAACGCAAGATCCTTTGTTCATCATCAAACTCAGCAACACCACTATGAGAAACATCCTCTCTAAAATGAAACCCGATAACACAAGATGAATTAGTTTCCTTCTGTTTCTTAATTAAAAGCCCAAGATCATAATTAGAATAATTATCCCCATACAAAACAAAAAAGGGACTGGAATTATGGAGTTCTGGAATATTGGAATCCCGCAATCTTGTAATCTTGTAATCTTGTAATCTTGTAATCTTCCAATCTTCCCCCTGCTATCTTCCTCACCGCCCCGGCAGTTCCCAATAATTCCTCCTCATACGAATACTTAATCTTAACCCCAAACCTCTCCCCATCCCCAAAATACTTCGTAATTCTATCAGGCAAATGATGAAGATTAATAAAAATATCTTCAATTCCATATCTTTTACAAAGCTCAATATTATGCTGAAGCAGAGGTTTCCCCTTAAATTCAATCATCGGTTTCGGAATACTTTGAGTAATTTCCGAAAGACGCTCCCCCTTACCCGCAGCAAGTATCACAGCTTTCATACATTTTATTTGGTTGTCCAGTCATGGGCTCTATTAGCTTCGGTGGTCTTTTGTAACTGATAATTTTATTAAGTTACTTTATTTCTCCTTTTTTTATTTAGTGGCTCTACTTTAGCAGGTGAGCTTATATCATAAAGATAATCTGGAGCAATATCCCAACCATTAGGCCATTGAAGGTCTCCATTTCTTATGAAGAAGGTTTTAAAGTATACTTCATTTTTTAGATCGGAGAATTCTCCAAGTTTCCTCTCTTTGTAGTTACTAAAATCTACTATTCTTAATTCTCCATTTTCAAATTCAATCAAAATTCTAAATCTTCCAATATATGCCGCATTAACAGGATAATGAATTATATCCATGGTTCAATCCTTTCCGGTTGTTTACCCTCTCTTATCTTTTCCCAATCATCCAATAATTCATCATGATGCAGAACTGTCCACCTTCTTACTATATGTAATTTTGGTAAAGGAATATTCCCGGCAATAAGATTACCATCTAAGTCTAGCTTACATCTATTTTCTGCATATCTAATATGAATATGAGGTTCAGAATGATCATCATAATACATTTGAATTACCATTCCTAAAAATCTTGATATTTCAGGCATTAGAATTTTTCTCTTAAAATAAACATTGAAATCCTATTTTGCAATACAGTAATTAACTAAAATTTGGAAGGTAAAAATCTTTTAAATGAAATATTTGAAGTGCTGAAAATTGACTATTGCTCACCACTGTAAAGCTTCTGACCTCTGACTTTCCGACATCTGATCTCTTCCTATCTTCCTATCCTCCAACCTTCCCATCTTCCTTCCTTTGTATCTTTTCCCGACTTTTTTCTTTTTACTTTTATCTTTTTTCTTTAACTAAACCCTCCCCATCTCAATTTCTCTTCTTAATAAACTCAATGAATTCTTCAACCCTGCAGCCAAATCCGTCTTCGGCTCCCACCCCAGCTTCCTCGCTTCAGTAATATCCGCAAGATTAGCAAAAGCCTCACCGGGCTGGTCAGGTTTATATACCGGTTTTACATCCGATTTTAACAGATCAGCAATTATCTCATAAATATCATTTATAGAATAATTCACCCCGCTTCCAAGATTAAAAACCTTCCCCGTAGTCCTTTCATCTTCCATACATTGAATATGAAAATCATTTATATCATCCACATAAACAAAATCCCTTCTCTTTTCACCCGTACCGAAGATAACCGGCTGCTCACCTTTCAATAACTTTATTATAAAAGAAGAAAAAACAGGTGGAATAGTCCTCCTATAATCCTGTCTCGGACCATAAACACAAAAGTATCGTAAAGCAGTAAACTCCATCCCCTCTCCCTGTCTCCTGGTCTCCCCATCTCCCTGTCTCCCTGTCTCATGGTCTCCCAGTCTCCTTGTCTCCTTTTCTCCCTGTCCCCCCTCTCCTTATCTCCCCGTCTCCCCGTCTCTCCGTCTCCTCGTCTCCCATAGAACCTGATATGCTTCTGCAAAATACATAGTAGCAATTTACTTATTGCATAAAAACTTTCAGCCTTAACTTCTGTTTCCGGAGTAGGCAATACCTCACTCCCTTCATACATAGCCGAAGATTCCGCATAAATAACTTTTTTAACATTATTAACTCTTGACAAGCTTCAAAAACATTAACAGTCCCTCTTACATTTATATCCGCAGTCTCCACCGGATCATTCTGACAATCAATTATCGAGTTCTTAGCAGCAAAATGAAAAACAAAATCAATTTTATGAAATAAAGGATAAATATCCCTGTCCCTGATATCCATCTTATAAAACTCAACCCCCTCCGGAATCTGCTCCTTCTTCCCATAAGAAAGATTATCAATCCCTATAACCTCATATTTCCCCTCCCGGATCAACCTATCCGCCAGATTCGAACCAATAAACCCCGCAACACCCGTAATTAAGACTCTAGTTTTCATTTTAACATTCAAATTTTATTCATTACTTTTTTATTGTTCACATTTACGGAGATGAGATTTCTCCTCCCGTTGGTCGTCGAAATGACAACTAATCCTACCTGTCATTTCGAAGTTTGGCAACACAAATAATGAAGTGTGTTCTACCGTCATTTCAACTAAAGAAAAAAATTTTTTCGTACAAAATGCGGAGATTTTTTATGCACAGAAAACATATGGATACTTAATCATAACGATGTTGCCTGGCAAGTAATTCTGATGAAGCCAGCATAAATAAAATGATTATAAATAATCATGCAATTAATTTATGAACTTTAGCGGGAATATTATTTAAAATCATTTCTGTAAGATCTAATTTATTGCTTGCATTATCTATATCAATTCCAACTAACTTTCCCTTTTCATCGTAGTCTAGTACAACTCCCTCTGAAATTTCAGTACTTTCTGTACTTGTCTTTGAAGATAAATCGATATAGATTGAATCTGTATCCGGATAATAATTTATTTTCATGGTTTAAATCTCCTGTCTGGAAAAGCATTATGTATTGTTATTTTATCACTTAATGTAATCACTCTTAAAGCCTTGTTATCGAATTCTTCTATAAAACCCCAAAATCTATACCTGTTATTTTCTTGTAATTCTATTTTAACCGGATTTTCTAAAACTCTAATACACCATTCCTTTTTGATATATGGCCTTTTCCTTAAAACTTCTTTTTCAAAATATTCTGTATACCTATAATCCATATTACAGATTTGATAATTTTATAAAAAGCCAATTATTAAGAAATGATTTGATTATTGGCGATCTCATTTTTCAATTGTCAATCCTAAAGTCTTCAATCTTTCATTCGTTCAATTTTCAATCATCATTCCTAAATATTCACCAGCGTCTTCACCCCTTCCCAGTCAAACTTAAAATCCATATACCTCATCCCTGCATCCTCAAGCGATTTTCGAAGAACCTTCCTTTTCCCGTTTTCAACACAGAACAGCATAAACCCGCCGCCCCCTGCACCCATTACCTTCCCTCCGAGTGCTCCATTCTTCATTGCAATATTATACCATCTGTCAATAGCCGGATTAGACATCTTATTCGAAACCTTCTTCTTAGTCAACCAATGCTCATGCAAAAGCTTCCCAAAAGCACAAATATCCCCTTTTACCAAAGCCTCTTTAGATTCATACCCGATTTCCTTAATCTTATGCATAACCTCAACAGCATTCATTTCTGACTTCTGCCCTCTGACTTCTGCTTTCTGATCTCTGGCTTCTGACTTCTGACTTCTGGTCTCTGACTTCTTCTTCTCTTCCATTCCAATCTTCCTGCTTTGTTCTCCCAAAATCACATTAGCATCCCTTTCAATATTTGTATAGAACATCATCAGCCTGTTCTCCAGCTCATAGACAATCTCATTATCCAGATTCAACGGAGTAACAGTAACATTACCCTGACTATCAATCTCAAGCTGTATAATCCCTCCGAATGTAGTAGCAAATTGATCCTGCTTCCCAATCGGTTTGCCGATTAATTCAATTTCGACCTTACAAGCTTCTTCAGCCAAATCATGTAAAGAAATAAAACGCTTTAACATCACATTCAAACCCCTTAGCAGTGCTACGGTATACGCACTTGATGATCCCATTCCAGTCCCTGCAGAAAGGTCAGCCATTGAAAAAATTTCAATCGGCTTTTTTAAATTTAAATACTTTAACGCTTCCCTAACAATCTCATGCTTAATATTGCCTATATCTTTAACTTCCAATATTTCAACACGTGTATAACTTACCTTTATTTTATCAACAATAGCCGGTTCATTTATATTTACATACATATACTTATTGATAGCGGCAGTAATTAAATTCCCTCCGTACTTTGTATAATAAGCAGGCAGATCAGTTCCCCCTCCTCCCAAAGGAAGCCTAAAAGGCGCCCGTACTACAATCATTTTATCACCAATTTTTTTATAAGATTAAGTTTTAGAGGTTCTTTTTCCTCTCCATCAATTAAATTCTTAATTACAAAATTTTATCTGCTCTTCCAATCTTCCAACCTTCCCACCTTCCTAACTTCAAAGGTATAGTCTAATTAATCCGGAACATCCTCTAGTCTCATGGTCACATAGTCTCAAAGTCACCCCTAACCAGCTTTGCGGCTCTTAGTTCGCTCTACTGAATGTTTAGATGCTTTTTGTACAACATCAACAAGTGCGTGCAGTGCTTCGTTTACGGCTTCGGCATTTGGAAAAACTTTTGATACTTCAGGATCTAAAACGACTATATTTGAATGAGATTTAACACTTTTATAATATTTCCCCCTGTCTGATTTCCGACCTCAGATTCTATAACCAATTTGTAAACTTTGTTTTCCGACCACTGCCTTCGGGCTTTCCCCAATATCCATCATACGGTATCAAGCATCCGGCTTAACTCCCGATAGAGAGAAATCCAGCAAATCAATCCTGATTATTCTTCTTCCTTTTCTATTTCTTTTTTTATAATACTTTCAATATTGTCTACAAATTTCTTTGTTTCCTCGAGCCAAGGAGTAACTTCCTCAATTTTATATCTTATAAAATCTGTATAATCTCCTTTCTGACGATTTCTGAATAACTTATCATAAAAATGTCCATATTCAATTTTAACTATTCCGGGTTTAACAAAATTCTGATGGAAAAGTGAGCGTACACCCGTATGTTTAGATGAAGTCAAATCTTTTATAAGCAGTAAGGAAGAAACAGAATAAAAACATGCATAATAAAGTCTATTTATATATGTATTTGTATAACCATGTTCAAGAAGAACAGTAGCTTCCTGAATAGATTCATGTGCCCGTTCCAGGCGATAAGCTATTAAGGTTTTAGTTTCTTTGTTTATATTATTACCCCTTCATTATTTACATTCTTATGTAATGGGATAGAGTGATATAAAGGTGTATCCCACTGCTGGCGGCTGTATACCAATGCTGAAAGAACCTTTCCAGTTTCCAGCTCTATAGGATATAATTGTCCACAAATAAAATCTTCTCTGTCCAATGATACTTCACCATCTACTAATATTAATAAATCATAATCTGAATCATTATATGCTTCTCCCCGCGCTCTTGAACCATATAAAATTATTTCTGCTGAATGGTCGACATTTTTTATAACCTTCTTGCATCTTTCAAGTAACAGCTTTTCTTTTTTCGATAAATTGTTGCTTTCCTCTAGTGATTTCATTGTATTTATGAATTGTTCAAATATTTAATTAAATCGTCATTAATATAATTAAATAAAACTAAAACCTACAGCATAGGACAGATGTAAAACATCGGCAACTGAATAGACAATGAATAACCAAGCTTCATTAGAAACTTCGCTTGGCGGGTAGCGAAACGAATGACAAATGGACTAATAACAATTGACTTATGACTTTACCCTTTCCTATTTACCTTCGACTTCTAATCTCTCACCGAGGATTTCAGGTCCCTACCTCTAAACTCTAACCTCCAATCTTCCCATATCCTTAACTTCTATTCGTAAACGAAACTTTTATCTTTTTCCTTTTTTCTTTTATCTTTCGTCACGATGCCCCTTTTCCTCCTCAAAACCGATCTTCAACATTATATTCAACTCCAGCAGCCTCACCTAGTACTCATCTTCCCAACGGCTTATCTTCCATGCTGACCTCTGACTCTCGATTTCCCACCATCTTCCTACCTTCCAATCTTCCCATCTTCCTACCCTCCAAACTTCCCATCTTCCAAACTTCCTAACTTCCCACCCCTCCCATCACGATGCTCCCCTCCCCAATATCACACTCGGTATCGTCTTCAGCAGTATCTTAAAATCCAGCATCAGCGACCAATTATCAATATACTCCAGATCCAGCTTCACCCAGTCATCAAACTTATTTATCCCGTTCCTCCCTTTCACCTGCCACAGACACGTAATCCCTGGCTTTATACTCAGCTTCCTCCTCTGCCAGCTCTCATACCTATCATAGTTCATGCGGACCTGCAGGACGCGGTCCTACAAGACTCATATCCCCCTTCAGCACACTAAAAAACTGTGGAGTCTCATCTATACTGAACTTCCTTAACCACCTGCCGAAAGGCAATATCCTTGGATCATTCTTTATCTTAAAAACAGGTCCATCCATTTCATTCTTTTCCATTAGTGTCTTTTTTATTTTATCAGCATCTTTCACCATTGTACGGAATTTCCAGCTCTTGAATGGTTTTTTATTTATCCCCACTACATTCCAATTATAAAATATTGGTCTTCCGTCCGAAATCAATATTCCTATTGCTGCAATTATCATAAAAGGTGAGAATATAATTAGTGCAGCTAACGAACCAACCATATCTATTATTCTCTTTATAAAAAGTTCTGCTTCCGACTGCCAGACCATATTAAAGCTGATAATATTCAATCCAAAAACATTATCAACAGTTACATGTTTGGTTAAATGCCCAAAGAAGTCTGAATTCACTCTTATATTAACCCCTTCCCTTTCACATATTTCCAGCACTTCTCTTATTTTATCGAACCGCTTTGTTGAAATTGTTACTATCACTTCTTCCGGGTTAACTGTTTTGAAAATCTTCTGCATATTATCATAATGATCAATAACTTTAATCCCCTCAATCTCCTGTCCCACAGTCTCATAGTCTCCCGTCACCAGTCCGATTATATCAAGTCCCCAATGAAAATTATTTTTTACTGTAGTAATAAATTGCCTTGCCCGTGTCCCTGTGCCTATCAATAAAACCTTCTTTCTATTCTTACCTTTCTTCCTTAAAAAATTTGCGGCATAAAAAAGGAGAGTCTTTTCTATTACAAATAAAATAAGACTTACAAAGAACAAAACAATTAATATAGTTCTTGGAAAATCTTTTAACCCTGTTAAAAATACCGCAGCTATACTTATCAATGCACCTGTAAAGCAAACCCTTACAACAATAGAATATTCCCTGAACAAGGAAGTAAACCGCTGGTAGTTATAAGCCTTTTGTATATCAAATAATAGTACATATATAAAGCTTAAAATAAATACTATTATTAGATATGATTCCCTAATTTCAACTTTAGGCGGGAAAAATGAAGGTAATAATTTTATGTAAAATTATTGCAAGTACATAAGCCGCAATAAAGCTAATAAAAGCTACACAAAAATCAGCTAATTGTGCAACTCGCCTATGATATGATGATCGCCAAAGCATGTGTTGTTTGATGTTTTATTAAATTACTAATTTTATAAAGATTCAAAAATTTTCAAAGATCAAAGAAATCCCCTTCCTATTTTCTAAACTTCACAACTTCCTAATTTCGCGACTTCCTGACTTCCGACCGCTGCCCTTCTATTTAAGATGAACGCCAAAGCATTATATTGAAAATATTTTTTTATAACTAGAAATTAAAACTTCTTCTGAATAATCCCATTTCAAAAAATTTTCTACTCTTTCTTTACCATATTTACCCATTCTTTCTCTTAATTCACAATTATCTAGCAATCTAACTATTGCATTTCCAAATTCTATTGTATCATTATTTTTAATATAAACTGCTGCTTCCATTGCAGAGAACTTAGATTCCAATAAATCAAAGGAAACTATTGGTTTTCCGCAGCGCATATAATCCATAATTTTATTCATAGTATGGAATTCATTCAAACCATTTGCAGGATCTGGTGCTAAACATACATCTGCTGTCGATAATATTTCCAGTACTTCTTTATCAGGTAAACGACCAGGCATGGATATAAATTCATTCAAGTTTAATCTATTAACTAGTTTAATATGATTTTTATATTCATCACCGAAACCTATCAAAATAAAATAAATATCATTTCTTTCTTAATTTTTTAACAATATATTCCACTGCATATATAATATATTCCACTCCATCAGTTTGTCCCATTACCCCTATATAAGCTGCTAAATATTTTTTACCATTTTTTAGATTAGAATTAGAGTGTAGAAGGTTGAAAATCTTTATCCGGTCCATTCCTAACGATAGCAGTTTTATTTTCAGGATAATTTGTTCTTTCCAAAGCAATTTTTTTTATCGATTCATTAGTAGAAAAAACAAAATCTGATGTTTTGAATGTCAGCTTTTCCAATAATAGCAATGCTTTATAAATCCTATCATTTTTACCTTTCTTAAATTTATATAGATATGATTCCGGGCTTAAGTCATGATGATCAAATATAAATTTATATCCCAAAATTTTTCCTAACCATCCTAAAGGAAAGAATATTTCAGGGGGATTCGCAACATGAATTGCATCTATTTTTTTCCTAAAGTATATTTTAATTACGTAAAAAAATACTTTAATAAAAGCTTTCAAGATATTCATTAAAATATCCTGATTGAGAATTTTGAGTTAATGGTATATCATATCTAAAAATATTGAATTCCCTCAATTATTATTTTTTTTTCTCTATCCTGATTCACACCTTTGGGACAAACAACACTGACTTCAAAACCACTGATTTTAATGCTCTTGCTTCCCTCCAAACCCTCCGATCAAATGGTACAGATAAATTTTCTACTATAAATACTACATGCTTCATATCTCTTTATAATAAGTTGATGGAGTCTTATTGTCATTTCGTCCGAAGGAAGAAAACTTCTTGATGTTTACCAGTTGATGCCAAAATAATTTTCCTGTTAAAAAGTTTCATCCAATCTTACAAGATCGACAATAATCTTATTACATCCATTCAATAAAAATTTCTTTAAATATTTCTTCTTTAGTAGCAATAACAATTACTTCGGAATTTTCAATAATTTCCTTCAATCATTTTAGATGAACAGCCGTGATAAATGAGGTATATGCTTATCAATAAATTCCTTATTTTTACCAAGCAGTCTTGATTGCTGATGTTCTTATCATATATATTTACATCAAAACCTTTTCCCAGAAGGGTTTCTATTAAGATAACCGAAGGACTATTTCTCAAATCATCTGTACCTGCTTTAAAGCTTAAACCAAGAAATCCAATTTTTTTCTTATTTAAGCTTATAATTAAATCAATCGCCTTAGTAATTTGTAAGTCGTTAGTTTATGTATATTTTCTATAACAGGTACATTTAAATATAAATCATGTGCTAAAGTTTGCAGACCCTTTAAATCCTTCGGAAGACATGAACCGCCATATGCAAAACCGGGTTTCAAATAATATGGTGAAATATTTAACTGCTTATCCTTAGTAAATATTCCCATCACTTTATATGAGTCAATATTTAATTTTTGACATATATTACCAATCTCATTTGCAAAACTAATTTTAAGTGCATGAAATGTGTTATTAATATACTTCATTATCTCTGCAACTTTTATATCCGTAATTATTACTTCTGCCGGGAGGTCTTTATAAAGTGAGAATAATTTATTTGCAGCCTCAATATTATCAGAGCCAATTAATGTAAATGGAGGATGATAATAATCTCTAACGGCAGTTCCTTCTCTTAAAAACTCCGGATTTGATAAAACAGCAAAATCTTTATTGCATTTTTTAAAAGATATATCTTCAATTAAAGCAATAATCTTTTCAATAGTACCCGGTAAAATAGTTGACCTTATTGCGACAATGTGAAATTTTTTTTTATGCTTTATTGCATCCCCAATTTGCTTTGCTACCTCAAATATATAATCAAGATTTAAATGTCCGTTAGTTGAAGAAGGTGTACCGACACAAATAATAGAAATTTCTGAATTTAATAACTGCGTCTTTATAATCAACAGTAGCTCTAATTCTACCAGCATTGAATTGTTCTTTAATGATGTTATCAATGTCTTTTTCTATAATAGTAGCTTTGCCGGAATTTATTTGCTTCACTTTGGTTTTATTAACATCAACTCCTATAACATTATGCCCGTTTTGTGCAAGGCAACCTAAACTTACGCATCCAACATAACCTAAACCGAATATTGAAATATTCATTTAACTCTCTATCTGAATATTAGTAGTAAAATTAAATGATTTATCAAATACATACTTTGAATAAATAACGCTGGTTACTTCTTTACTATAAAAGCTATCGGAATTCCATCCCATAATTGGTTTAGTTAAACCTTTTTTGATTTGAGTATTAACCAAATTATCAAATGTTATTACCACGCTCATCGGAACCTTTTTGTTTTAATAGATATTTATTAGTCTTTAATTCGGAAATTTCAATATTTGGACTTAAATGATATGCCATCTCACAAATATGTTTCTTTTTGTTCATTAAAAGAATTTCATCATTCACAATAAAATTATTATCGAATTTATTAAAAGTAATCTTTCTTTTATGATTTATTCCATATTTTTTATAGCCATCATGTGTTGCCATCACTTGTTCAATTTCATTTCCAATAGAATAAATTATTATTTTATTTTTATAATGATTTAACCATAGTGTAGGCCCTGCATGAAATGCTTGATTCTTTCCATCAAAGGTGATGGTATTATGTGCTGTTGAACTTACAAAATATTCCCTCCATTCTTTATCCGAATGATAAACATATGTACCTGGATCAATTAAATAAGGAATCCCATCGATATGAAGCACAAAAGAAAGACAATCGGAGTGACCATGTGCGGCAATTGATAAATAACCTAAAGGAGCTGCATTAAAATGTAGGTATATTTCTTCTTTACTAGAATCTCTATTTCTAAATATAAAATGCCCCTCTCTAATATAAAATTTACTCCCAAAATGTGTTGTAGGTGCCTTACTTTTAAACTTATTTTTACTATTAATTTTTTCACCAAATAAAAATAAATTTTTATAATCAATGTTTTGAAAGCCAACATAATTCTTATTTCCAAATAAAATTAAAGAAGATAAACTTAGAGAGAAATAGTTATTAAAATTATCCGAATAATCCATTATGAATGCCTTCCCATTATCATCATCACCATACTTGGATGATTTCCTTTAATATCTATAAAATTATTTATATAAGTTAGAATCTTTTCTAATCGGAATGAAAATGATTCGGAGAATTTATTATTTGTTTTTTCAGCAACAATATATGCTAATAGCAGTAAATCAGTTACAAATTGAATATATCCTGATGCTTCCTCTTTATTTATCCCTTCCTCAGAATGCTGTAAAAGTATTTCTTTTTCCAATCCTTTTTTAGAGTAGCAATTCCATTTTTTAGATTCATTAAATTTCCAGTATGACGAAGCAATAAATAAACCTGATAATTCAGTAATTAAATGATTATTTGCTGATGAATATTTGGAAGGATTTTCAAAACTGTATTTGCAATGTAAATAAATAACCGGCAACCATTTTTCATATACAAAATCCTTAATTTTTTCATTTTTATTTATAAGTGAATTTATATCTAAAATTTCCCAGCATAAAAACCAGGTTATTAATCTTAAATTGATTTCAATGTTAGAAATCCAATTTACCCCTATTAAATATGGATTAGCCTTAATCCACGAAGAATAATCGAAATAAATAATTCAAGGTAATATTCATCATTATATTTTCTAAACTGAAGCGCAATCTTTGAAAGAAATTGGAGCCTGTTTAATCTCCCATATATACTTTATATTTTCATATTTCTTTTCCCTGATATTAATAGCATACGAATAGCTTTTTTCATACAATTCACCGGATAAAATATCCATATGCCAATTTATATCTTTCGAAATATTTATTTTCCTATTGAATATTTTATACTCTAATGAATCATCAATTATTATATCCCTGTTCGAAGATTTTTAATGGTAAGTATCAATTTTAATTTTAGGGAAAAGTTCAATATATTTTTTTGACATAATATGTTGAATCTGTTTTTTAACTCTATAAAATAATTCAATAAACGATACTACTCTTAATTCTGTAAAAGTACCATGATAAATTCATTAGTCTATAAGGTCTTATTTCTATCCAACAATTTCAACAACCCTTTTTTCTTTAATACTTTGTAAAATCATAAATGAAGTTAAAGTGGTTAAGTATATAGATCTTAAATTTATAGGAGATTCTTTATCATTTTTCAGTGAGTCAATAAAGCAACTAATTTCACTTGAATGCCCTTTATCACCATTAAATTTTTTTAATTTCATTTTTCTATTTCTTATCAACTTTAATTTTTTAAAATTATCCATAATTGCAACAGAATTTTCTCCAAATATTTCAATATATTCTTTAGGTATAGATGCATCACCATTTGCCAAATAACTTATTGTGCCGAAAGAACCATCCTTGAATGTAATAGTAATGTTCACATTATCTTCATTTGTTATTTGTGAATTTTTGCTGTCAATACATACTGCATATACCCTAACCGGTTCAGAGCCGGTAAAAAATTGGAGAGCATCTATAAAATGACATACTTCGCCAATAATCCTACCGCCATTTGAAGGATGTTGATACCAATGTGTCTTAGGGATAAAGCCTGCATGAACTCTATAATTAATTACAAGTGGTTCTTTTCTATTCTGAAAGAATTCATGAATTTCTAGAAAGGGCTTTGAAAACCTTCTGTTAAAACCCACTATTAAATGCCTGTGTAAACCATTTTCATTTTCATGATTGTATGTTTGCATGATTGCATGAAGTTCTTCTTCATTTACAGCAAGTGGTTTTTCAACAAAAACATTTTTACCGCTATTTAAAGCTTCAATTATATATTCTGAATGTGAACTATGATGCGTAGCTATAAAAACCGTATTTATTTCACTATCATTAAATATTTCTTGTGCATCTGTAGTAAAATATTCAAAGTCGAATTTTTTTGCTGCTGCTTTTGAGTTTATTGGTTTGGAAGTAGCAACTCCTTTCATTCTTACCTTCATTTTTTTTAATGGAGGAACTAAATATGATTGGGCAAAATTTCCCGCCCCAATAAAACCTATTGCTATAGTAGAAAGTTGTAAAAAATTCTCGGGATGTTTGAATGTCTTTTTTCTTACTAAATCATTACTATTATAATCATTATCATATCGAATTAAAATTCCCAGATACTTTTCATCAATTTTGCCTGTTATCAAATCATAGGCTGTTAAAGCGTCTTTAATTGGATAAACATGACTTACTAATGAAATAAAATCCAATTTCTTTTGTGAAAGAAGTTCCAGTATTGCTGTCATATTTCTATGCTCCGTCCACCGCACATACCCGATAGGATAATCAATACCTTTCTCTTCATAATTCTGATCGTATCTGCCTGGTCCATACGAACATGACTGACGTATTTCCAATTCTTTTTCATAAAAACCGCTCCTTGGAAAATCCATTTTTACTGCCCCAACTATTACGATTTTAGACTTCTTTCTAGCCATTTCAATACTCAGTTCCACAGGCTCATTTGATTTTGTTGAAGCAGTTATTATTACAGCATCTGTTCCATTCCCATGTGTAAATGATTCTATTTTTTGTAATGAATTATAGCTATTTACTAAGCACTCATCACACCCAATTTTTTTTGCTAAATCAAAATTATTTGAACTTATATCCAAACCTATAACAGTGCAACCGGCGACTTTTAATAATTGAACTGTTATTAAACCAATTAGTCCTAGTCCGATAACTGCAACATACTCTCCAATTTTAACCTCTGCCTGCACCGCACACCTTGCAAAACTATTGCACCTAAGGTAGTAAAAGCTGCTTCATCAAAAGATACACTGTCAGGTACTTTAGCAACTAAGTTTTTAGGAACACAGAATAATCTCTGCATGGGAAGCATAGCCTGTACCTGCACAAGCAACTCTATCCCCTGCATTAAATCCCTCGGCACTGGATTCTAAAACAATACCTGCAGAAGAATAACCTAAATCTTTATAATTATCCAAACGGTTTTTAACTTTTTTATATGTAGAAAATATTCCCTCCCGCTTAACATTATCTATTACCTGTTTGACTAGGTCAGGTCTCGATTTTGCTTTTCCAATTATTGAAGCTTGAGCTGTTTCAACCGAAAATCTCTCTGTACCTCACTACATTAATGAAAATTCATTTTTAACTAATACATATCCATTCTTAATTTTGGGAGCTGGTAATTCTTCAATAGATATTAAACCGGTTTTTTGATATTGTATTAATTGTAACATTTTGCTCTTACCCTCTTAAACGTGTACAGTAAATATGCCCCTCTTTGGCTGTTTCAAAATTATTTAAGGTAATATCTTGTTGTTTTTCAACATGCCAAATATCAATATTCCCATGATTGAAATAGCTCAGTTATCCGATGTATATTTTCAAACTTACTATTTTCATCCACTCCATGAATTTCAATGTAGAATTTGGGGAAATAGTATTGTACTGTCTGTGACATACCCAATAGAGCTTTATATTCCATACCTTCTATATCAATTTTAATAAAATCTGGCTTAGGTAAATTAAAAGTAGTTATTATATTATCTAGTTTGTCTACTTTTACTTTTAATTGTTTGAAATTGCCTTCTTTAATAATTTGGGATTGAATTTTTTCATCTAAACTCCCTCCTGTAGAACTGCTGTTTTTTTCTAACAATAAAAATTTTGCATATCATTTTTTTCATCGCCAACACCATATTTCATAACCTTAACATTTTCTGCTTGATTCAATCTAATATGTTCTAATATTTTAGAGTTGTTATCTTCATTTGGTTCAAAAACAATGACTTTGCCTGCCGGTCCTGTAAGCTTAGAAAATACAATGGTCAATAAACCATAATAGCCGCCAATATCATATACAGTTTTCGCTTTTAAATCGATTGAAGTTAAGAAAATTTCTTCATGAGTAGTAGAGCGTTTGATAAATACTTTTAAACATTTTCTCCACCCTTTTCAATAAATCGTATTGTACCATATTTTGTACTATGAATATGATTTGAAAGATGAACTTGAATTATAAATTTGAATTTCTTTCTCAAATCAAATTAATGACATAAAATTGATTCACATTTTTAATTTGTTGGTAATACTCTTTAATCAATTCTATTTATGTACTTATATTTATAACTATATATTTAGATATTTATATATTGAGCTTTATTTACTTAGTTTTTTAATTTTTTTCGATTAAATTTATAACTTCTTCATAATTATTAGAAAAATTAAAGTTCATTACATGTTTTTTCAGGTGTTTATTACAATTTGATCATGATATTCTTTATTCATTAATAATTTTATAACCGCTCCAGCAAATGCTTTGGGATCGTTTATACCAAAATTTCCTTATTTTCCAAAAGTGATGAGTTTCTATTTGCTAAGGATGTAACAACACAAGGTATTTGCCTTTCGGTCATGGTATCTATTTTCATCATTCTACCTGTACCTTCTAATAAAGGTATAATACACAAATCTATATTTATTAAGATACTATCTATATCTTCTATAAAATTATGCACAATAATATTTTGATCATCATTCAACCCTTTGATTTCTTTTGATGGATATTTACCAACAATATGCCATTTTATTTTCGGAATCTTTACTTTTATCAATGGGAATACTTTATGTGCAAACCACATAGTACCATTTGCCCTTTTAGCTGCGGATAAATTACCAAGCGAAATAATTTCATTGGTTATTTGGGTTTTATTCCTTTTCCTTAAGTTCATATCTAGGAATAAGATTTATAATCACCTTATGTTCTGGATAAACCATTTTCATTATTTCTTCAGTATCTTCTTTTCCAGTACTGATTATTAGATTTGCTATTTTCAAATTATTCTTTTCAGATGAATAGGATTTTTTATACTGAAGTAAATAAAATAACTTAAATAATAAATTCTTTTCATCACTATATTTTTGAAAGAAACTAATATATTCTAAGTTATGTTGATGAAATATTTTCTTAACATTAAATTTTTTTAGTTTATTTACAATTCCCTGAACCTCTACATGAACAGCAGAATAGATACATGTATTCAATTTTAGATGAATAGTATTTATTTAAAATTGTTTTCTTAAAAATTTAACCTCATAATATGGTTTTAACAAAATTATGGATTTAATTGCATATAAATAATGGGCTATTTTATTTTCATAAAAATGTAAATCAATAAGTATAAAGTAAGTTTTAATATTCTCATTATTATATTCTCTACATTTTTTTACTCTTTTTAATTCTTTTTTATCTACTAAACAAATAAGTTCAATCTTATATCCATGTATTAAATAAAATTTTACAAAATTTGAAGTTGTTATCTGCCCACCGGACTCTATTGGGAAAGGTGGCCACGCTGTTACCATCAGTATTTTTTTTTCATTTATTTTATTATACATAAACACTATAAAGTTTTTCTATCAATTTTTCTGGTGTAAAATCCAGTGCTCGTTGGATTGATTTTCTACTCATTTTAGAATATAAGTTTCTATCATTAATTAACATTTCAATTTTATTTGAAAGTTCATTAAAGTTTTCAACTTCAAAAAATAAACCGAAATCACCGTAATTGATTATTCCATTAATGCAGGGATATTTGAGACTATTACAGGCATTCCAACAGCCATGGCTTCAACAAGAGAAATTCCAAAAGTTTCACTCTTTGATGAAAAAATAAATATATTATAAGAAGAAAGAATAGAAGGATTAACCATTAAATTTTTATGGATATAAATATTTTTAAGACTTTATATGCCCTGGATATAATTAATACACAAATTATAATTTTCACTTACAGGATGCCCAATTAAATGTAATTCTATTTGGGGATACTTTTGGACCAAAGATTCAAAACTTTTTATTACAGTTAATTGATCTTTCTGCCATCGAAAATATCCTACCATTACAATCTAAATTTTCTAATCATAGGAATGTTACTAAAGTTTTATTAAATGACTTATTATAGCAATTATGTATAACCTCCATTTTAGACCATTCAATACCCCTATTAAATAATTCTAGCTTTAAATATTTGCTAACACATATAACCTTATCAAAATTTTTTAATAGTTTAATATGAATAATATCTCTCCACGATTTATCAAATGCATGATAAGTAGTAATTTTTATAATTTTTATTTTATAGCATGCAATAAGAGTATATAAAGATTCAAACCACCCATGTGTATGCACAATTTCAATTTTATTTTTTAATAAATATTTCCTTAATCTATAAATACTAAAAATATCTATTTTTAGTTTCTATTTAAAAATAATATTTAGGAGCTGCTTTCTTTGCAATTTCTAATAATTCACCGGTGCCGGTTTGGACTATTAGATGAATAGATAATATATTAGGATCAATTTCTTTAATAATTTGAATAATGTAAGTTTTTTTCCCCCCAAACGGTAAAGAATCTGTAATTAATGCTACTTCAGTAGGTTTCATTATTTAATCGGAAAGTTTTCCACTTATTAACAATATTTTGTGGTAAGAATGAAAGGAAAAGATTAAACCATGTTTTATAATTTAAAGGGAAATATTTTAGAGATTTTAATAATTTTTTAAATGCTTTTTTCCTATTAAATTATACTCTAAATATCTTTTACCGATTATTAAATAATAGTTACTATATCTAAATCTATTTGTTCTTTTAACAACCAGCTCTAATTGTTCCCTAATATTCTCGTCTATATAACCTTTCTTGAGAATTTCCATCGTGACTGGTAATCTCCTTTTTTTTTCTTTAGGTGACATATTGGAAAAGGATGATGGAACAATCCTATATTTGATTAATGACTTTTGTAAATTCCATAATTCTCCGTACTTAGCCATTCGATTCTCATAAGATAACATCTTCAAAATGATTCCGGCTACCTTCGATATAACCTCCAACTTTTTTAATCATATCTGTTTTAAACATTGTAGAACTATGAAAGAAAGGAGTATTTGGCAAACATTTTTTAATTTCTTCCCAAGTTAATGGTTTTTTAGAACTATAAATATATGTACCATTGATCAACATAATCTGCATTAGATCGAACGGCAACACAAGCTTTATTTTTATCATTAAAAATTTTAATTGCTCTTCCAATCTATTTGGATAAGAAATATCGTCAGCATCCATACGAGCAATCCAATTACCCCTAGCTTCATTAATTCTCGGTTCAAAGTTGATGCTAAACCTTTATTTTCCTGAATAAAGAATACAATTCTTTTATCAGCATATGACTTAATAATTTTTTCACTTTCATCAGTTGAACCATCATTTATTATTATGAGTTCAAAATTTCGAAATGTTTGATTTAATATACTTTCTATAGATTCTATCAAATATTCTGATGAATTGTAAACAGGCATTATTACAGAAACTAATGGATATGGACTAAGCATTTCATTTTTCAATTAGCTTTGAATAAAAATTAACAAAAGATTTTTCTGACATTTTAAAACTGAAAACAATAATATGAATTGTGAAATTGATAATAAATCAGTTACTATAAATTTAACCTGGCTGGTTGACCACCATGAAACCAATATAATTAACAGCATTATCAAAAAAGAGTATTTAAAATCTTGTAATTAGATGAATAACGTTTACTAGGCTTCATTATGAGATAAATTTTCCTCATTAGTATTCCTATTATTATTAATAAGTATATAGTCATATAAAGACCATATTTAACCCAAACATACGTATAAACATCATGTATACTATAACCACCGGTTGCGCCCGGAGTGTCCATTTAATTTGTTGATTAAGACCAACTCCCCAAAATATATTTAGATTATTCAGCATATATTCTGTTGTTGTTATTGATGCTGATATATGACCACTATCGGTCATTAGTTCATTTGAATCACTACCTCCTAAAAAATAAGAAAATGCACCTATGTATCTATTTACATAGAAATTCATATTTAAATTCAATGTCATAAGGATATAAGACATAGAAATAATAACAACAACAACAAGAATACTAATTTGTAAAGAACTTACGATAAATTTCCTTTTTAGGATAAAGTAAAAGGGAATTATTGAGATTATGCTTATTATGGGTATAAAAAGAGAAGTTCGACAAATGATAAAAATAAAATAATTGTAAAATATGTCATTATTATTAATATATTTTCTTTTTACTTAATAAAAA
>CAVUGE010000013.1:0-25935 GCA_963740945.1 uncultured Bacteroidota bacterium
TTTTGATTTATGCACAGCCCGGACATGGCAGAAGAGCAAATCTATATACCGATTATACTTTCGGTATCTGGAACGGAAATGAACTGCTCCCTTTTGCAAAAGCTTATTCCGGATTATCTGATGAAGAAATTCGTCTAGTAGATTCCTTTGTTAGAAAAAATACTATTGAAAAATTCGGCCCTGTTTGTACTGTAAAACCGGAACTTGTATTTGAGCTTGCTTTCGAAGGAATTCAAAAATCATCCCGTCATAAATCCGGTGTTGCCGTAAGATTTCCTAGAATAAATCGATGGAGACATGATAAAACATTTAAAGATGCCGATAATCTTGATACAATTAAAGCTTTAATAAAATGAATCACCTGCCGTTGGATTTAAAACCTGTATGAATATCATTAACAAATGGATTTATCCATTGGTTTTTCTTTTTTCTCCCAATACTCACTAATCTGATCTTGTTTTTGAATAAAATATTAATGATGTTTTTGAGGGAATTTATTGTAGAAGATGCAATTTTTATTAAAATTGCTGGGTTTGGTAAAGCAATTATAAATTTATATATTAACTAATATTTTAAAGGAAAAACAATGGAAACTAAGAATTTAATTCAAGAAGTTATATCTCTTCCAATTGAGGAAAGAGCTATAATTGTTGATTCAATTTTAAGAAGTCTTAACCCAATTTCATCAGAGATAGATACTAAATGGATAAAAGTTGCAAAAAAACGTTTGGAAGAGTTGAAATCGGGGAGGATAAAGCCTGTCCCTGGAAATGAAGTATTTGATAAAGTTTGGAAAAGATTTTCACAATGAATTATACTTTTCATCCTGATATAGGCATCACTACTTGAGATTATCCCTATTTTATTTTTGCAAATCATATTTTTCAATATCAATTCAGCACTATTCGTTTCTATAAATATTTATATATTAACACTTTTATTTTTAACTTTTCAATAGCTATAATAAGTGATATTTATTCCGGTTAATTTTTTATGAAAAATAGATCTGCTCTATCACTAATCTTTTTAACAGTTTTCATTGACCTGTTAGGATTTGGAATTCTAATTCCTATATTGCCCACCTTCGCAATCGTAAAACTCCATGTAGACGAGACTGCAGTAGGAATCGCAATTGCTGTTTACTCCCTCGTTCAATTTATATTTAATCCTCTATTAGGAAAATTCTCCGATAAAAATGGAAGAAAACCCGTAATAGTAATTTGTTTAATACTGAATGCGTTAGGTTATATTATTTTTGCTTTCTCAAATACCTATCTACTACTAATTATTTCACGGATTGTAGGAGGTATTGGCGGAAGCAGCATTGGGGTAGCACAAGCTTATATCGCCGATGTTACCACCAAAGAGAATCGTTCAAAAGGTATGGGACTGATTGGAGCTGCATTTGGATTAGGTTTTGTCTTCGGACCTCTATTTGGTGGGTTACTTTCAAAATTCGGTTATATGGTAACAGGTTTTGCCAGTGCCGGTTTTTCAATTATGGCCTTTACATTTACTCTTTTTTTACTCCCGGAATCACATCTTAAAAGAGATATAAGTAAAAAAATTAGCAAAAAAATTCTTGACATCCGTGCTATGAAAATTGTATTTAAAAAAGGTGATATAGCTATACTGATAATCTTGTTTTTTATACTCACTTTTTCAAATGCGAATATATACGGCACATTTGCTTTACTTGGATACAAAGTTTATAATTTTACCGATCTGCAGAATGGATATATGTTTGGAATTGTCGGGTTAGTGGGTGCACTTGTTCAGGGTGGATTAATACGGGTAATTTCAAATTCAATATCCGATGTTAAATTGGTTACTATAGGCTCAATCTTAATGATGATTGGCCTCGCTATGCTCCCCTACGGAGGCAATTTCTTAGGACTAACAATAATTACAATAATTTTATCTTTAGGAATCGGTGTTTTACAGCCAATTCTATTAAGCCTCGTTTCAAAAGTTACATCTGATGAAGAGCAAGGAATCACTCTGGGAATAAATCAGTCTTTATCAGCTTTCGCAAGAGTATTAGGACCGTTATGGGGAGGTTTTGCATTTGAATTTCTAGGATATCCTTATCCTTTTCTGACAGGCGCAGCTTTTACATTAATAATAGTTATCGTAAGTATAACTTACTTGCCTAAAAAAATTAACATTCATGAAGAAATCAATGATTATGAAATGGATACCCGGAAAAGTAAAACAGATTTACACTAAAAAAAGAGATTGATTGGAACTTGTTGTCAGTAGAATTTGCGGTCTTCTGCAATACCAATCAATCTCACTGAACTGAGAAAATTTTTAAGTTTTCACTTAACCATCTTCTCTTAATACAAATATAATACTTCCTTAAAATATGTTAAATGTGACTGTTGTTATTTTCCAAAAGTCATTGGTGAAATTGATAAATGTTTTCCCAACCAATTATTGCTCCTACAATGGCACCAGATACAATTCCAATTAATACACCTGAAACCATTCCCACAAAAGTAGACTCCCCTTTATCAAACGTATCTTTCATTCCTCCAGTACTTATATGGAATAGTACTCCTGAAGAACCCAATATGCTACCTATGAGAGCACCACTTGCCGAGCCTACTAGTATACCCGTCAAGGTACTGGGCCATCTAGTTTTATAACTAATTTCTTTAACCTTGTCAATCGGTATATATCTATTTTCAATATTTATAAATTGCATTGTTGAGTCTGGCAATATAATTGTATTTTCTACTCTAAATTCTTTACCACTTTTTAAGCGTATAGAAGCCGATGGCCCTTTGTAGAGACTCCCGTAATATTTAATGTCCTTAATATCTTTAATATCTCTCATGGGTAATGTTTTTTGAATCTTAGATACTATCTGTAATGAATCATCTTTGATTCTCGAACCAGCAAAGGAAATAAATGAACTATCAATTGTAACAACTTTAACGTCTCTTTCCATTATAGAGCTATTGATTTTTTCTTGAGAATTATCTGTTGCTCTATAGGTTGATGAACAACCTATAAGGAACATAAATATAACTGGTATGGATATATAAAATAATTTCATAAAGATATCCTTTTTAATATTGCACCCATTGATAATTATCATAATAAGAATAATCTAATGTCCACTGACCCCCATCCGGCCAAGAGCAATTTAAACATGGATTAGGTGAATTACATTTCCATCTTTCCACAATATGTCTTCTAGCCTCAAGTTTAACCAACCATGACTCCATGCCGCAGAGCAAAATTGACCGATAGTGGTGTTTTTATCGGTAATATCATTGCAATATAACCACATTTTATTCACCCCATTTTCATTTGCATCACAAAATAAATCACTAAAGCTATTGGATGGGCAGTGCATTTAATCAGAACCAAAGAAATAATGAAAGAAAATATAAGCGAAGAAATGAACAGATGTTTTTTTATGGAGCTCTCCCCGTTTATAGATGAATAAAATTTAAGTGTGAGTTTTATAATATTAGAAAAAATACCATATTTTGTCAAGAAAAATTTTTAAGATACAAAGAATGTTGACTTTCTGAACAACATCAACTTAAAGGGGTGACAGAACCTCTCTTCAAAAGATTCTACATTCTTTTGCATTTCACAGATTCCTTTCACATATTGCAAGTATGCAGAGGAGATTTTCATCCTTCACCATAGCATAACACACTACAGATTGAGCAACGCTTAATAATTTTAATAATATTAAGTAGTAAAATATTTAAATAATTCCTCTCTTTTTAACTCATTTTCTTTTATTATTTTTATGTATAATTGTCATAGTCTAATTATTATCTTTACAGAGAAAAAATGTTCAAAATAGGAAAAATAAATATAGAGAAAGCGATACTTTTAGCCCCAATGGAAGATGTAAGCGATGTTTCATTCAGACTAATCTGCAGGGAACTCGGTGCTGATGTTGTATATACCGAATTTGTTAATTCGGAAGGTCTGATCAGAGCTTCGGAAAAAACACATAAAAAACTGGAAATAGTAGAAGAAGAACGGCCCGTTGGAATTCAAATATACGGCAGCAATATTGAATCTATGGTTGGAGGAGCAAAAATCGCTGAAGCTGAAAATCCTGATTTGATCGATATAAATGCAGGCTGCTGGGTAAAAAATGTTGTTGGAAATGGTGCAGGCTCTGCCCTGTTAAAAGATCCGCCTTATATGCAGAAATTAGTAAAAGAGATTGTTAATTCTGTTTCTCTCCCTGTTTCTGTTAAAACCCGGCTGGGATGGGATGATAATAGTATTCAGATTTTAGAGGTTGCAAAAAGACTTGAAGATGTTGGGGTGCAGGCTCTAACCGTTCATTGCCGCACTAGAAAAATGGGACATAAAGGAGATGCTTACTGGGAGTGGATTCCAAAGATTAAACAAGTTGTAAATATACCTGTGATATTAAATGGTAACGTTTTATCTGCCTATGATGTAAAAAAAGCCTTTGAAGAAACCGGTGCCGACGGGGTAATGATCGCTAGAGGTGCTATCGGTAATCCCTGGATATTTAAAGAAGCCAAAGAATTGCTTGCAACCGGGTCTATTTCTACTACTATAAATGAAGAAACTAAAATTAATATGTGTCTTCAGCATTTAAGATTAGCAATAAAGATAAAAGGCGAGAGAAGAGCAGTAATTGAGCATAGAAAATTTTATTCCGGATATTTAAAAGGACTTCCAAATGTTTCTAAAGTCAGGCAGGCTTTAATGCAGGAAATTGAATTCAATTATGTGGAAAAAATCTTACTTGATTATTTAGACGAATTACTGAATTATAAAATGGTAATTTGATGTAAAATTATTCTTATTCAATTAGACTTAATAAAGTCTTTATATTCATTACATCCTCAAGCTGTTCCTTCCCTTTAGGTGTTTCAAGAATTTTAGGTACATTTTCCAGTCTTCTATCATTCATGATATTCTTAAAACCTTCATTACCGATAAATCCTTTACCAATATGTTCATGCCTGTCCACTCTGCTTCCCAATTCCTTTTTACTATCATTCATATGGAAACATTTTAATCTTTCCAGACCAATTATATCATCAAATTCCTTTATCGTTTTATTATAAGTTTCAGGTGTTCTTATATCATATCCTGCCGCGAAAATATGTGCTGTATCAATACATACAGACATTCTTTCCTTTTGTTCAATAAGATCTATTATTTTCCTTATATGTTCGAACTTATACCCGACTGCAGATCCCTGTCCGGCAGTAACTTCCAGCATACTGCTGACCTTAAAGTTTTTGGTTTTTTCATGAACTATATTTAACGATTCAGCTATTAATTTTATTCCGTCTTCTTCGCCTGCACCGACATGAGCACCCGGATGGAAATTTAAATAAGGGATTCCAAGCTGTTCACATCTAATCAGTTCATCAAGAAAAGCTTCCCTCGACTTTTCCAGAAGTTCTTCACTTAAAGAACATAAATTAATTAAATAGGAATCATGAACAACTGTAGATTTAATTCCTGAAGACGATAATTTCAATTTAAATTCATTTATAATTGGTTCTGTGAAAGGTTTTGTTTTCCACCTATTATTATTTTTACTGAAGATCTGCATTGCCGAGAAGTTTAATTTTTCAGCAAGTTCAACTGCATTCGGTACTCCTCCTGATATTGATGTATGGGCTCCGATTAAATGGTCCAATTTATAACTCTCAATTTATTTATTACAATGGTTCAAAAATAAGTTATACAAAATAATATAATAAATTCAAATAATATTTATTTATTTATTCAACTCTCCTATTATACTTTAAAGCGATTTTTTTTAATCGATGCGGAAAATCAGTTTGAATTCCTCCAATATCTAACTTTACTAGACAGTTTAATTCTTTTTCTTTATTTACGGTACCCCCAATTAAATAAAATATTTTCGAATCAGAATTTTTCTGATTGTGTTTGTACCTTAATTTTACGTCGAACCGGATAATTCTTCTGTAAGTAGTCCAATTCGCAATTGTAACCTTCCTTGGTCTGAAAGCAATCGCAAATTGATTTGAATGCTCAATTGCTGTTTTAACACCACTATATTTCCATGGTTTAAGAATTAATCCAAAGTTCGGCTCTTTATCCAGGCTGTAATGAAAATCCGGGAAATTCTCTTTCATTGTTTTCAATACTTCAGGGTGGAATGTTTCTATAACAGGTTTATAGCTTATATTATATTTGGACAATAAACTGCAGAGATTCTTTAGAATTGTTAATGAAAGCTGAGCTTCTTCAGGAGGGGTTTTAATATCAAAAAAAACATATTTCAATCCTTTTTTGTTTTGTGACCAATTTAAGAACTCATCTAAAGTTGGTTTCTCTGCTCTTGCAGGTCTGCTTTCACCGTATCGTTTTTTATAATCATAATTTTCCATGAACTCATGAAGAGTTAGTTCACTAATTGCTTTTCTAAAGGGATTCGTTAAAGCAGGAGGGTGAGGTTTATAAGCAACCCATGGTTCAAATCCTGATTCACGAAGAATCGCTTTCGGCGAGTTTGGGTCCCAATCATGCCAGATCACAACTTCATTATCCTTTGTTAAACATAAATCCAGTTCTAATGAATTAGCTCCGTCATTTAATGCAGTTTCATATGATTGTATCGTATTCTCTATTTCTTTTGTCGGCGAACCCCTATGACCTGTGATTAAAAAAAGTTGATCCTTTTCAATATATTTTTTATTTATTGGGCGGCATGTGCTGAAATATTGTGTAATCCATTTCCGGACAAGGTCAAATTGTTCTATCATATTGATTTTAATTATTAATTGAACTATACAAACATTGTCATTCTGAACGGAACGAAGTGGAGTGAAGAATCTAATGGCTTTAATTTTGTACCATATTGATAAAATTCTCTTCCACTATCTATTCATTTTGTGCAGATTCACTTATTAATAAGAATAATTCGGGTGAAGCAAGTTAAATAATATATACATTCCAAAAATAGAATGGTTAAAAACTAGTTTCAATATGAACAAATCCGTTAAAAAAACAAAAGACAAGGGTTACAGAAAGAAAAACAATAAGGAAGATTTTTTTAGCAGGGTCCATAAAATTGTGGGAAAGATTCCATATGGTAAAGTTGCTACATATGGAGATATTGCAGAAGCATGCGGAATAAGATCTTCTGCCAGAACAGTCGGCTGGGCATTAAACGGAGCAAAGGATTACGGTCTTCCTTGTCATAGAGTCGTAAACCGGTTTGGTGCGTTAACCGGAAGAATGCACTTCGGCAGCCCTGATTTAATGAAAGAACTTTTATTATCTGAAGGTGTGGAGTTTGATGAAGATGATTGCGTCATCCTTGAAAAATATTTATGGAAGCCGCGTCACATTAAGATAAAATCATCAAAGCTAAAATAACTTTCCTTAGTACAATTACCTGGAAAATTCCTTGTCAAATTTATTGCCAATCAGAATATCTATTAACTCTTATTTCTGAAACTCCCGTATTAAACGATAAATAAATTTTCTTTGAAGCACTATCAAAATTTGCCGTTCTAAAAAGCCCTGAGGATATTTTATTAAATCCATTAAAATGTCTGTTTGATAAAACTGTCTCCGATTCTATTTCACATCCTGAAGATTCGGGAACTAAAATTTCAATTGATGAAACACCTGCACTTAAATGTAACTTAATATTATCATTTTTATCACCCAATTTCACTTTTAATTTTGCAGCTCCCATTCCGATATCTACTTTCTCAACTTTATAAGGGGATAAATCGAGGTTTATCCCGGCAGCTCCCATATTAAAATCTAAATTCCAGATCGGAGCTGTATTTAATTTCATTTCTACATCATTTATTAGCTTCCCGTGCTCAAAAGGAAAATGTTTCTCTCTCATAGAAAAACTAATATTGGCATTATCACCGTAACTGTCCATGTCAATTAAATAATTGTTTTTATATCCTGCTGTATGTGCCGAAAATAACCCGTCCGAAATTCCGTTTATTTCAAAATGTCCCGCACCCGATTCAAAATGAAGGTTAGACTCTTTTATGTTTAAATTAAATGGTTCAAAATAATTTGTTGTATCAACATTACTGTCGCTGTCTACGGTAATTCCTGTAAATGATCTTCCGTTATTATAGTGGATTACATCGAACAAAAAGTTAAATGATGAGAAGATTGTCAATGCGATTATAACTGCTAGCAGACCGATAATAAATCCTTTTACAATCTTGTTCTCTTTTAAAAATAAGGACAACCCCCATAAAATAAGTACAAGCGGCCACAGCTTAGCAAGCGTTTCCCATTCAAAATATATATAAGTAAAATTATTTAATAATATTAATCCGCCTAATGCAATAAAAAATATTCCCCAAAAGATATGGCTGGTTTTCATATTTAATTTCTTTTTGAATTAATTAATAATCCGATTCCCACTGCTACTAGAATAAGTGGAAAATAATCGGAAAAGTGAATTCGAGGTACGAAATTATCTGCTAAAAATATTACCCCTAATATAACAAGAATAATTCCCGCAATCGTTGATCTTTTATGCCTCCGGTCATCCAATGATTTTAGATAATCTGAACCGGAATATGTTTGTGAAGTTCCGGAGCTTGAATCCTCTTTCTTTTCTTCACCAGGTCCCATATTGAATGTCCATGGCTCTTCTGGGACAACTATCCAAAGAATAATATAAGCTAAAATTCCTGTTCCTCCCAAAAAGAGTGAAACAACAAATATTATTCTGACTAAGGTCGGATCTATATCGAAATATTCGCCTAATCCCCCCGCAACTCCGCCTATCATTTTTTCTTTTCTGGAACGATATAATTTCTTATTCATTTTCGTATTCTACCTTTTTTCTGTAAATCCGCATCTCAATTTTAGTAAAAATATTAGGAATCTGACAGTAAAATATTATTACCGGTAATAAAGTTTGAATTACGGAATCCCGAACTTATAAATGGAGTTTTTCAAGATCTTCTATTTAATTACCATTTAACAAAATAATGAATACGCACTGAAAACGCTGTGAATACGCTTTGAAAACGCTATGAATACGCTATGAATACCAAATAAATACGCTATAGAATCAAATATTTTTAACAATATTATGTCCAATAAACCTAAAAAAGCTTTCAATAAGCGATAGTTTCGCTCTGCTTTATAAATCTGTTATAATTTTGTGAACCATTTTCATTTAGTATTTACTGATTTGTGATTTACTCATATTATCTTGCATTGTAAGAACTTATTTAGTTTTATATTTTTGTATAAAAAATAAACACTTAGAATATAAAAATATGAAAATAGCACTTTGTCAAATAAATACAATAATCGGCGATCTGGAGTTCAATAAGAAGAAAATTCTTGAAGGTTATCATAAAGGAGTAAATGATGGTGTTGATCTTGTAATTTTTCCGGAACTTGCACTTGTAGGGTATCCTCCTTTAGACCTGGTTGAAAAAAAAGAATTCAGAGAAGCAGTTGCATCAACCGCCAGCGAAATTGCAGAAAATACTTCTGGAACCGGATTAATTTTTGGAACTATAACTGAAGATGATGATTTAATTGGAACTAATATTCACAATTCGGCTGTTTTATGTTATGATGGTAAAATCCAGTTCGTTCAGCATAAATCGCTGATTCCTAATTATGATGTTTTCGATGAAATGAGGTATTTTGATCCGGCTAAAGATATTTTTGTACATGAATTCAAAGGAGAAAAACTGGGAATATCCATCTGTGAAGATATCTGGAATGATGCCGATTACTGGTATAAAAGAAGATATAGCTCAGACCCTGTAAAAACAATTATTGAAAAAGGAGCAACTTTATTAATTAATATTTCCGCGAGCCCGTATTCATATGGAAAAAGGGAACAGAGAAATGAAATGCTTTCGGTTCTTACAAAAAATGAAAATATTCCTTTAGTTTATGTCTGCACCGTGGGGGCACAAACCGAATTAATCTTTGACGGTGCAAGCATGTGTTTCAATAATCAAGGTGAACTTGTATTATTGGGGAAAATCTATGACGAAGATTATTTAATTTTTGAAACTGATAAAAAATATATGCCATTAAAAAAATCTGAAGGAACCTTTGAGGAAGAAGTATTGTCGGCTCTCATATTTGGAGTAAAAGAATATTGTCAAAAGCTTGGCTTTAAAGAAGTTATTCTCGGTTTGAGCGGAGGAATTGATTCGGCTCTTATTGCATATATAGCCCTGCAGGCTGTCGGAAAAGAAAATGTACATGTTCTCCTTATGCCTTCACAGTATTCAACTGAAGGCAGTATTAAAGATGCCCGGAAACTTATTAATAAATTAGACATCTCATATGACAAGATTTCAATTCAGCCTGTTTTTGAAAAAACTCTAGATTTACTCGAACCGGCTTTCAAAAATATGCCGAAAAATATTACCGAAGAAAATATTCAGGCAAGAATTAGAAGTATATATCTGATGTCTTTTACAAATAAGTTTGGTTATCTCTTATTAACTACAGGAAATAAATCCGAAATGGCTGTCGGATATTGCACACTCTATGGGGATATGAGCGGCGGACTTGCTGTCATTGCCGATGTATATAAGACAGATGTTTATAAAATAGTTAATTATATAAATAGAGACGTAGAAATAATCCCTCAAGAGATAATTGATAAAGCACCTTCAGCAGAATTAAAACATGAACAAAAAGATGAGGATTCCCTTCCCCCATATCATTTACTTGACAGAATATTAAAAATGTACCTTGAAGATAATATGGAGTTGAGAGAAATATCAGAAATTATAGGCGATGATAATGTAGTGAGGGATATATTAAGATTGGTTGATTTAAATGAATTTAAAAGAAAACAGGCAGCCCCTGCTTTAAGAGTTTCAAAAAAAGCTTTTGGATTTGGCAGAAGGTATCCAATAGTGCAAGGCTGGAGAAAAAATATGCCACAGCCGGCCATTTAAGTGCCGGATATAACATCTGTGGGTAAGTATCACTTGCCGTTGGATCCAACTTATATGATTCACTTAATAAAAGAAAAATTTTATTATTAAAAGAATAAATTTTATGAAAACTAAATTATTAACAATATTATTTTCGGTTTTAATATTTACTGGCATAAACTATCCGCAGTTCGGGATTAAAAATAATTTGGTAAAGATTAAAACTTTTAAATCTTTTGACAAAGTATATCCTGGAGGCGAGATTAAGTTAGCCGTGAAAGCAAGAATAGACAGCTCATGGCATATTAATTCAAATAAACCTTACGATGATTTTCTTATCCCGACAAAATTAATTATTGACAATCAAAACTTTAGTGTTGAAAAAACTTTATATCCTGAAGCTCATGATCTAAAGCTCGGTTTTTCAGAAAACCCGTTATCCGTATGGCAGGATAATATCTTATTAGCAAGCCTGATCAAAATCAAAAAAGATCTAATGCCGGGTGAATACCCGTTAGTTGTTACATTGCTATATCAAGCATGTAATAATGCAACCTGTTTACCACCAACTTCAGTAAAAGACACAGTTAAAATTGAAGTTGCAGATAATAAAACGGCAATAAGTGAAATTAACCAGAATATATTTAAAGATATTGACTTAAGTTATTCAGCATTAGCAGTAAATAAGGGAAATAATGATTCAATTACTTCCACTTTACAAAGTTCCGGTTTATTACTCGGGTTAATTTTTGTTTTTCTTGGCGGGCTTGCATTAAATCTAACTCCTTGTGTATACCCCCTAATTCCTATTACAATAGGTTACTTCGGAGGACAAAGTGAAGGTAGTACTAAAAAACTGTTTATGATGGGATTAATGTTCTTAATAGGGATGTCAATAACATATTCTGTAATTGGTGTAGTTACATCATTAACCGGTGCAGTGTTCGGCTCACTTCTTCAAAACACCTTTATAATAATTTTTATAGCATTAATTTTTGTTCTGCTTTCATTAAGCATGTTTGGTGTATATGAATTTAAGCTGCCGAATTCATTAGTTGCAAAAGCCGGTGGAGCAAAAGGAGGCTTGTACGGTGCCTTCTTTATGGGACTAACCATGGGTATAGTTGCTGCTCCATGTATAGGACCTTTTGTTCTTGGATTAGTCACCTATGTTGCTGCCAAAGGAGATCCTCTATATGGCTTTTTGATGTTTTTCGTATTATCTCTTGGACTAGGTCTCCCTTATTTATTTCTTGCAATATTTTCCGGTAAGATTAAAAAGCTCCCCAGAGCAGGCGAATGGATGGATGGTGTAAAGCATGTCTTCGGCTTTATATTATTAGGAATGGCAATTTATTTCCTTGTCCCGGTTTTACCTAAATCATTTTCAGGATATATACTCCCTGTTTATATGATTTTAGCTGCTTTATATCTTTTGTTTATCGACAAGCTTGCTAATAGTATTAAAATATTCAAAATTTTTAAGATAGCCTTCTCCGTTATATTAATCTTTGTTGCTGTTTATACTTTAATACCTTCTGAAAAGAATTCTATTGACTGGCTGCATTATTCAAACAATATCGAATTATCCAGGGCAGATAAACCCGTCATAATCGATTTTTATGCTGATTGGTGCATTCCATGCAAAGAGCTTGAATCATCAACTTTTTCAAGCCCTGATGTTATAAATGCATCCAAAAAATATTTAGCATTTAAAGCAGATATGACCAAATCATTATCTCCGGAAGTAGAATCTTTAAGGGATAAATTTAATATTGTTGGAGTCCCTACAGTTTTAATCCTTAACAAAAAAGGGGATGAAGTTAAAAGAATAACAGGGTACGTCGATGCTAAAGAGTTCTATCACATTATTAATACTGTAGATTAATATTAACATTAATCTGGTTTGTGTGATATTAATGGCTTTAGAAAAGATCCTGATTGAAGATTAACTTTATTAAGTATATATTTCTTCTGCACTTCATGAGGAACACCAGCAACTTCCGTGTTAAACAATTAGATGAACCGAAATGTGGAGTATTTTTGTTTAATCGAAATTCCTTATCGGAGTGGAAATGAATAATGTTCATATTGTTAAATCTTTAATGAAAATTTATGAAACACATCCGCAGTTTTCCGAAGATAAAATCGGAGAATTGAGTGAGATCTTTAACAACAAATCCTTTCTCAATGCTTCCAAAAGCAAGCAAATGGAGATGATGCTTAAATCTTCCGAAAGTAAATACAAAAGTGAAATTCAATATCCTTGGGATCATTATTTCGGTTTTAGTCTCAAACCATTACTTCAAGGTAAAACCGTATTGGATTATGGCTGCTTTACAGGTGGGAGGAGTATTGCCTGGTATGAACAGTATGGTTTGAACAAAATCTTAGGAATCGATATAAATGAAATATATATTGAAGCATCCAATCATTTTGGGGCTTTACGGGAAGCTGATTTTGATTTCAGACAATATTCAGGTGAGAGAATACCTTTTGAGGATGAATCCATAGATGCTATTTTAGTTTTTGAAGTATTCGAACATGTTCAGGATGTTAAAAAAACTTTAGACGAATGCTATAGGGTTTTGAAAAAAGAGGGTAAATTGTTCTTAGCATTTCCAGGTTATTTTCACCCTTTGGGACACCATTTGAGTTTAGTTACAATGACTCCATGTATTCACTGGTTTTTCAACGGAGAAACGTTGGTGAAAGCATATTCTGAAATACTTGAAGAACGCGGCGATACTGCATACTGGTATAAACGCTCATCTCCCAATTTAGAGCCATGGGAAAAATGTAATACAATAAATGGTACCACATTCTCTAAATTCAAAAAGATTATTAAGAACAGCAGCTGGAAGATATATAAAGAAATTCATAAACCTCTGGGAGCTGCTGGAAGGAATATATCACAAAAACCGCTTGGCAAAATAGGGGCAAAAGCTTTTCTGCCTCTGACCTATATTCCCGGAATACAGGAATTATTTCTTCACAGAGTCTCATTTATACTGCAGAAATAAAAAACCTAATATCACTTTGCAATTGTATCACTTGCCGTTGGATTATCCAACGGATAACATCCAAAAACATTAACTCTTGACTTTAGTCCAGTATCTCCTCTCTAACCTTTTCTAAGAAGAGAGGAAGGAGGGTGAAAAAAAAATATAGAAAAATCGTCTACGTCACTTTCCAAAAATTTCATCCCCAGTCCCCAAAAACCCCTACGAAATAGCGTAGGTTTTTGACTATTTTTTAAGTTCTAAGCATACTTTTCTCGAAGAGTAATCATATATACTGATTAATGGATAAACAGCCTTTCAGAATCGGTTTTCATACTTTTTAAGCTAAGGAGATATATTCCGGAACATGTAATAAGGGGAGAGAAATCCTTCGAAATAAATTTAATTGTTTTAATTTTCTCTAATGATAATTACTTCCTGGATATAAAATATTTATTATAATAGTATGCAGACGGTAATAAATTAAATCAAATAAGTTCCACGCTATTAAGATGCCTACGAATTCTAGTGTTACATTTTTTAAAGCATTCAAATACTTTCTCCCCTTCTCTTCATTCAGGTACATAGGGACCATACCGCTTCCATCTAACGGTGGTATGGGAATCAAATTGAATAAAAAAAGGATTGAATTCAATATAAATGTAATACTTAATATCTTAGCTACACTGTCAAAAATACCTGTATTAACCGCCTGAACAATATTAATCGAGCTGATTGTCTCAGGGGCATATAAAACATTAAAATATATCCCAATATGAATTAATAAGGCACTTATCAATATTAAAATAAAATTTGCCATTGGACCTGCAGCAGACATTGCCGCTGATTTTTTAGGATTTTCATAAGCCCATTCAGGATCATAAGGTGCGCTTGCCCATCCGACCATCCATCCTCCTATTAAAAAAGACAAGATAGGAACAATGATTGTTCCCACAGGTTCTCTTTTAATATGCGGAAAAGGATTTAGAGTAACCTGCCCGCTTTCATAAGCAGTTAAATCTCCCATTTTCATTGCTGTGAAAGCGTGAGCTGCCTCATGAAATGTTGTAGATAACAGGAAGACAATATACCAGATCAAACCATCCGAAAAGTTAGTCATCATTTTTTCCTCTGAATTAGAAGAAGTCTTCACAAGAATTAAGCCATTACAATTTGGTATTTTTCAAAAAAACAACCGGTTATATTTACTTTTTATTTAGACATAAAATTATACATGTTAAATTTTCCTTTTATGGAACAAAATTTTCAATTTAGTATTTGGTTTGTTTTTCGAAAATATAGAGGTTTGAAACTTATAGGACCTGGTTAACTGATTATTAAATAAGGCACCTCTGAAGACTTATGATTGACAATTTAGTAATTTCTTTGATGCACAATACATACATTTCATTAATTATAATACTGCTTCTTGCTCTTTAATTATTTTAAGATTAACTTCACTCAACAAATTAAGGTTAAAAAAATATTACGACTTTATTAAGTTGGTTTTATGGATTTAGCATTTCCGTACTTTTAGATTTCTAACCTTTTCAGTCTAATATATATATTAAAATTAATACGAATTACTTAGTTATTTACCTGATAAGCTAATTAATCTTTCTTGCCAATTTTGTTCTAGCAATTTATAAATAAATGTTTTTATGGAAGAAACCAAGCACTGTCCTTTTTGCGATGAAGTTATAAAAGCAAATGCAATTAAATGTAAACATTGCGGAAGTTTACTGACAGGAACTGGAGCTCCATTAGGAGAAATAACTTCCGAAGCAGAAGTTAAATTAGCCCTTACCGGCAGGTTTGAAATAATTGAAGAGATTGGAAGAGGAGGAATGGCAACCGTATACAAAGGTATACAACGAAATCTAAACCGTCCCATAGCATTAAAAGTTATTCATAAAAATTTAATTCATTATAAAGAATTTTTAGAAAGATTTCACAGAGAAGCCCAGCTTTCAGCTTCTTTAAGTCACCATAATATAGTTACAATATATGATGAAGGGATTGAAAATGGTATTCATTATATAGCCATGGAGTATTTAGATGGGGTTGACCTACACAATATAATTCAAGAAAAGGGTAGACTTAGTATTATTGATTCAATAAATATTATCGCACCCATAGCAGAAGCATTAAATTATGCCCATTCTAAAGGAATTATTCACAGAGATATTAAGAGCAGCAATATCATTATTGCAGCAAACGGTAGACCGGTTCTAACGGATTTCGGGATTGCTCATGCCGCCAGTACAACCAAATTAACTCAGAGCGGAATGGTTATTGGAACCCCAGATTATATGAGCCCTGAACAGGCTATTGGTGGTGAGGTTGATGCTCAAAGTGATTTGTATAGCTTAGGTATTGTTTTGTATGAGTGTATTACCGGTATCTTACCCTTCAGAGGTGATACCCCAATTTCGACTATTTACAAAATTATAAATAATGATCTTGAACCCATAAATAAGATAGTCGTTGATGCACCTAAATGGATTGAAAGCATAATTAAAAAAGTATTAGCTAAAAATAAAAAACTGAGGTTTAAAAACGGTAATGATTTTAGCAGCGCATTAAAATCAAGAAAGGAACAAACCGGTAATTTTCAAATAGCACCTGATGATGAAACCATTAAGATTTCACAGGAAGACTTTGAAAGATTAAATAGAAAGTATCACCCTTTGCGGTATCTTAAAAATTATTCTTTTATGACTTTATCTGCGGCTGTTCTTTTTTCTATAATAGGTTATTTTCTATACTCTCAAGGTTTCTTCCCTTTTAATAAGAACATAAATAACAACAGTAATTGGAATTTACTTAATGATATAGAAAAAAAGAGGGTAGAATTGCTTTTGGAAGAGGGAGACCAGCTGCTGGGAAACAGCAAAATTATTATGCCTCCGAACAGGAATGCGGTTGAAATCTTTAATGACGCCTTAAAAATAAATCCGGGAAATAAACATGCTGAAACTCAATTAGATAAAATATCTTCGAATATTGCAGATAGTATTAAGCAGTTGATAAACGGAAATAATCTCGATCAGGCAGAGAATTTGTTGGTAACGGTTAAACAATATTTCCCTTCTAATTCTTTATTTTCAACTACATTGGATAACCGGATTAAGCTTAAGAAATTGGAAATAGAAGCAGCTGACAAACTGAATAAGGATCCCTTTCAAGCTTTTAATATTTGTGATAAAATAAAAAATCTTGATCCAAATAATTCAGTTGCTGCTTCATTATTACCCAAAATTAAAAATAATTTAATCAATCTTGCCGAAGAAGAATTTAGAGCCGGAAAATATAAACCTGCATTTAATGATTTCAACAGGATTAAAAATTATTTCGGTGAAGATAATTACTTAAACGATATGTTGGCAAAATGCAGTCAAAAAGTTCAAGAAACAAGTGAAATTAAAATTCCAAATTTGATAGGTCTTACTCTCAAGGAAGCAGATGCTCTGCTCCTTCAAAATGATCTTCAGAGTGGTAATGTATTGGGAATCATATCTTCAGAACAGAGTAAAGGGAAAATAATAAATCAAATTCCTGTTCCCGGTACAAAAACTAAAAGTGGAACGAAAGTAAATTTAATAATCGGGAAGTGATATGGACAAGATGACTAAAAAATGTTCCCAAAGAAACCTGCTCTTGTTTATCTCAGTGCTCTTGATATCTGTTTTGCCTGCAAATGCTCAAATTTATGAAGTAAGTTATAAGCAGTTGCCTTCAAAACTTTTAGATGGAAATGAACCTATAAAAATTTGTATTCTTGAATTGGTAGGTGCAAAACATAAATTATATGACGGTTTAATAGAAGATAATGTTATTAAAAATAAATATTTAATCTATCCAACGGACGTTTTGATAGAAAATAAAGCAAGTTTAGGGAATGATCTTGACCCCGACAATAAGGATTTCCTTAAATCACTAAATGAAATATTAGGCGTTGAATATTTATTGCATTGGGTAAATCTTTCTGACTCAGGCGACACATATAAATTAACAATTTATTCAACAAAGAATTTTCAAAAGATTTACAATAAGGAACTCTATTCTTCCGCAAATTCTACTCCAATACAAGATATAAAAAAACTACTAATTGAAAATACTGAACCAATATACAATGTAGCTTTAGGAGAATTGCAGGTTAATTCAAAACCTGCCGGTTCAAATTTTAAACTTTACAAGGATACTCTGCTAGTTAAAGAATGGTCGGGAGATGAAAAACAAAAAATTAAAGCAGGCAAATATTCTCTTATTTCAATTGCTGGTGGATTCAAAAAAAATGTTAAGGATATAGAGGTAGCAGCAGATAAAGCAACAGTTGTTAGTGTTGAAATGGAGCAGGATCTTTCTATGCTGCCGTCAATTTATACAACTAACGATATGATTTCCCGCATTCGACAACAGATGCAGGGAGATCAAATTAAAATAATTTACGATTTACAACCAGGAACAAGTGACTCTTATAACATTAATTTAATATTAGTTGATAAAAACTCAAAGAGTGCAGTGAATCTAAAGAATGTAACAGGTGATTTAAAGGATGTCGTTCCCGGTGAAAATAAAACAATAATCTGGTCTTTTAAAAATGAAACCGGAATTAACTCCGGACTGCAAAATTATGAAATTGATATTTCTGCTGTTAAATCTGGAGGTATATCCTGGTATATGTATGCAGGAGGAGGAGCACTTTTATTAGGGGGAGCTGCGGCCTTACTATTGAAAGGCTCATCTACGACATCGCCGTCACAAACAACAAGAACAAAGATTGGAACGCCACCTCCAAGACCGACTGGTAATTAATTTGATACTTTTAATAAGATCCTGAATTACAAAGATACATGAGGTTTATTTATCTCTAAAGTAAGTTTTCAGCGAATTATGTAATTGAAAATTATAATCATCTCTTTCTTTAACATTAGTTTTTATTGAAGTTTTTAAGCGTGGCTTTAAAGGAGTCTAATATGTTTTTTATAAAAATTGCTGTCACATTTATATTTATTCAATATATTTGTTTTGCTCAGGGTGAACTTGATAATTCATTTGGATCTGGCGGAAAAGTAATAACTAACATTTTTAATACCGATGATTATGGAACTTCGAGTGTTATTCAACAAGATGGAAAAATTATTGTGGCAGGCTTTTCCTATGATGGGCCTAGTTCGGATGCTAATTTTGCAATGGTAAGGTATAATACTGATGGAATTCTAGACGATTCTTTCGGCTTCGGAGGGAAAGTTACAACCGATTTTACGAAATCTCAAGATATAGCAACTTCTGTGGCTATTCAAAATGATGGAAAGATAATCATTGCCGGAAACACCGATAATCAGACTATGGCTGCTGTCAGGTATAAATCTAATGGGATTATTGATAGTACATTTGGAACTGCAGGTAAGGCAACATTAAGTTTCCTTAGCGCAGGAGTTGGTGTTGGCAGTGTAGCAATTCAATCGGATCAAAAAATTGTTTTAGGTGGATATGCATATAGTAATTTTCATTTTAATATAACTTTGGTTCGTTTTAATACTAACGGTACTTTAGATAATACTTTTAATGTTATAGGATCAGTAACTCTCGATTTAGGTAATTATAGCGAAATATATTCTGTTAAAATTGAATCAGATCAAAAAATAATAGCTGCCGGCAGTTTATTTAATAATAATGGTAATAATGATTTTATAGTTGCAAGATACAATCCTGATGGCTCATTAGACAATACATTTAATTCAGTCGGAACAGTCATAACAGATTTCGGAAATTCCAATGACGCGGCAAATTCAATTATTGAGCTGCCGGATGGTAAATTGTGTGTGGCGGGTTCTTCATTTAACGGTATTAATAATGATTTTGCTTTGGTTGAATACAATTCCGATGGCTCGTTGAATAATTCTTTCGGTTCTTTTGGGAAAGTGAAAACCGATATAAATAACTCTGAGGATAATGGAAATTCAATATTAATGCAAACTGATGGAAAGTTAATCATTTCAGGTACTACTTATAATGGTGCAAATCATGACTTCGCTGTTGTTAGATATAATTCTAATGGAACTTTAGATGATAACTTTGGAACAGCGGGAAAAGTGGTTACTGATTTTAATAATTCTGATGATAATGCTGGTTCATCTGCAATACAATCCGATGGTAAAATAGTTGTCGCCGGTTATACAAATGGTTTATATACTGACTTTGCTGCTGTCAGATACAACACCGATGGTGCTATCGACAATTCTTTTGGAACCAATGGTATCGTTAAAACAGATCTTGGTAATTCATATGATACAGGTAATTCCCTGGTCATTCAAAAAAACGGTAAAATAGTTGTTGCAGGCTCTGCAAATAATGGCGCAAGTTATGACGTGGCAGTTACAAGGTATAATATAGATGGAAGTCTTGACAATACCTTTGGAGATAGAGGGAAAGCAAATACAAATTTGGGTGCCGGAACAAACGGAAATTCTGCGGCTATCCAATCAAACGGTAAAATAGTTGTTGCCGGTTCATATAATAGCGGAGCTAATTCTGATTTCTTAGTTCTCAGATACGATACAACCGGTCAGTCAGATAATACATTTGGACAGGGAGGGATTTCGATAACCGATTTCGGTAATCCTAATGATTATGGAAGTGCAGTTGCTATTCAATCCGATGGAAGAATAATTGTAGCCGGTTCCTCAGGGATTGATTTTGCCGTGGCAAGATATAATACAGACGGTTCACCTGATAATACTTTCGCCACAGGAGGCAAAACAACAGCGGATTTTGGTAATTCTGATGATATTGGCAGTTCTGTAATTGTGCAAAAAGATGGTAAAATTATTGTGGCCGGCTCCTCTTCTAACGGTATAAACTATGATTTTGCAATGGTTAGATTTAATTCCAACGGAACTATTGATAATACTTTTGGCTCAAACGGAAAAGTTAAAACTGAGATACAAAATTCCGAAGACTTTGAAAGTTCAATTTTAATTCAGCCAGATAGTAAAATTATTCTTGTCGGTTATTCCTCTATTATGGGTGGGAATTATAATTTATCGATGGTTAGATATAATTCAGACGGTACAATTGATAATTCTTTTGGTACCGATGGTAAGGTCATTACAGATCTGGGTACTTCTTATGGTTATTCAAATTCTGCAGTTCTTCAGCCTGATGGAAGAATAGATGTTACCTGGAATCTATATAATGGGAAAAATACAGATTTTGTTATTGTTAGATATAATAATAATGGTTCACTCGATGATACCTTCGGTTCTAGCGGTATTGTTGCTGTTGATTTTGACAATTCTAATGACCTTGGTTCTTCAATTGCACTTCAGTCGGATGGTAAAATAGTTGCTGCCGGATCATCTAATAATGGATTTAGCTCTGACTTTGCAGTTTTAAGATATAATTCGTTATATCCTGTGGTTCAGGTTTCATCCCTGTCACTTCAGTTTGGAAACGTTTTTATCGACAGCACTTCAGCGAAATCTTTTTATATCAAAAATACCGGAAGTTCTTTACTAAGAGTTGATAGTATAATAAATAAAAATAAAGTATTTACTTTAGATCAAAATAGTTTTTCCTTGGCACCCGGAGACAGTCAAAAAATAAATATTACTTTCAAACCTATCCAGGCTCAGGTCTACAACGAAAAATTAATTATATATCACAATGCAGCCGGCAACCCCGATACTTTAAACATAAGTGGAAACGGAATGGTAAAAACTGCTGCAGTAATTAGTTTATCAACAACCGCAATAGATTTTGGTGCAATAACAGTTAGTAAGAATTCACAAAAAAGTTTTTATGTTAAGAATATAGGAACGGCTTCTTTGGTGGTTGATAGTATTACAAGCGATAAGAATGTTTATTCTGTAAGTATAAAAAATTTCACTTTAGCTCTAGGAGACAGCCAGGAGGTAAAAGTGACTTTTACGCCGACCGATACTGTAGTTTTCAATGGAAAAATAAGTGTATTTCACATCGCATCCGGAAGCCCAAGCATAATAAATTTAACAGGAACCGGAACTTCAAAGGCAACAGCAATATTAAGTTTATCGGCGACAAAAATAGATTTCGGCCAGGTAACAATTAACAATAATTTACAGAAGAGCATTTTAGTTAGAAACACCGGGACAGCAACTTTAGTAATTGATAGTATAACAATTAATAATAAAACCGTTTTTTCAGTTAGCCCGGCAAAATTCAACGTTTTGCCTGGCGACAGCACGGAAGTGAAAGTAACATTCACGCCAAAAGATACCGTAGCTTTCAGTGGAAATCTAAGCATATTTCACAATGCTTCCGGGAGCCCAAACATAATAAATTTAACAGGAACCGGAACTTCAAAGGCTATGGCAATAATAAGTTTATCGGCGACAAAAATAGATTTCGGCCGGGTAACAGTTAACAATAATTTACAGAAGAGCATTTTGGTTAAGAATACAGGGACAGCAACTTTAGTAATTGATAGTTTAACAATTAATAATAAAACTGTTTTTTCAGTGACCCCTACAAAATTTAACGTTTTGCCTGGCGACAGCGCGGAAGTGAAGGTAACATTTACCCCAAAAGACACCGTTGCTTTCAGCGGGAATCTTAGCATATTTCATAATTCTACCGGAAGTCCAAATATAATAAATTTAACCGGGACCGGAACATCCAAGACAATGGCAATAATTAATTTATCGGAATCAGCAATTAGTTTCGGTTTAGTTACTATAAATAGTAAGTCACAGAAGAGTTTTTTTGTTAAAAATAAGGGGACAGCAACTTTGAATGTTGATAGTATGACAATTAATAATGGAACTTTTTCAATTGATTCCACAAAATTTAGTGTTGCACCGGGAGATAGTCAGGAAGTGAAAGTAACATTCACACCTAAAGATACTGTAACTAATAATGCAACATTAAATATATATCATAATGCCGACGGCAGCCCTAGCGCAATAAGTTTAAGCGGTAAAGGGACTTTACAAAAAATACCAATTATTATTTTATCAAAAGAAGCATTGAATTTTGGTGAGGTAACAGTAAATAATAGCTCCGAGCAGACATTTAGTATAAAAAATACGGGTACTGCAGATCTACTTATTGACAGTATAAAAAGCAACAACAATATTTTTATTACCAGCGCTCAAAATTTTATAATAAAACCAGATTCAAATAAGGATGTTACCGTTACATTTTCACCTAAAGATACAATAACTTATAGCGGAATGTTAAGTATTTATAATAATACATCCGGGAATCCAGGGATAATTAGCTTAAGTGGTAAAGGTGTATCATCCGCAAGGGCAATTATTAATATATCCTCAAATTCGCTGTCATTCGGTAATGTTGTAAAAGACAGCAGTAAAACCCTGCAATTAAATATAAAAAATACAGGTAAAGCTGATCTAAAAGTGGATAGTATAAAAAGCAGCAGCAACGTTTTTATTATAAATTTTGATAGTTTTATTGTGAAACCTGATTCAAATCGGGATGTTTCGGTTTCTTTCATCCCTAAGGATTCGATAGCTTATAATGGAACTTTAAATATTTATCATAATGCATCAGGAAATTTAAGTACCGTAAGTTTAAGCGGACGAGGTATCACTGCACCCAAAGCAATAATAAATATTTCTTCTTCTTCTTTATCGTTCGGTGATGTAATCAAGGGCAACAGCACTACATTAAATTTTAATATAAAAAACAGTGGCAATGCCGACTTAAAAATTGACAGTATAAGAATTAATAGTAGCAGCTTTACCGCTGTCCCAACCAATTTTAATCTAAAACCGGAATCCAGTCAGAGCATCTCTGTTACTTTTACACCGCAAGATTCAGCAACTTATAATGCGATATTAAATATTTATTATAATTTATCAGGAAGCCCAAGCACAATTTCAATAAGCGGAAATGGATTTATTTACCCCTCAATTTTGTCTGTAAATCAGTCGGTGAGTTTCGGAGATGTGAATAATATTAATAATTATAAAATAATAGGGATACCGGGAAACAGTAATATTGCAGTTTCTTCAATTACACAAGGAGATTATCAATATGATTGGAATGTATATGACGATAACGGGAATACACAGGATTATCTAGTAACCAACAGCAATCTCAAATTTACTCCGGGTAAGGCATACTGGATACTCGGTAGTAAAACATTAAATATAAATCAGCAAATTACTCCTGTTCAATTAAATAATGCAGACAACACCTATTCAATCCCTCTTCACTCAGGCTGGAATTTGATTTCAAATCCTTTTGAAAAGAATCTTACATGGCAAAATGTTCAAAATCTAAATGGATTACCAGCAAATTCAGTTCTTTATTTTTGGAGCGGGAGTAACTGGAATAACCCATTTGTGATGGCACCTTATGCCGGTTATTATTTCAATAATACTGGTAATTTAACTACATTAAAATTACATTATGAATCGCACCAATCTGCCGGTAAAATATCTAAGGAAAAAACCTCAATTATTGATGCTCAAAAATTTCTAGAACTATCTGTTACCTGTAAAAATCTTAATCAAACATCAGCGGTTTTAGTCGGAATAGACAGTCTGTCAAATGAAGGTATTGACAGTTATGATTATTATTCTCCACCTGCCGATTTTCAAAATGTAAGGATTAGCTTGATGAGAAATGAATTGCCAGCGAGAGAAAAATATTTATTCATAGAACAGCGGCCGGAAATAAAAGAAGGACAATCGTACAATCTAGAAATAAAGACTGTTCCTAATGAACCAATAAATATAAGTACTAAAGGTATTGAGAATTTTAAGAATTTTAAGGTTTATTTGTTTGATGAAAGACTAAAAAATCTCTATAATCTTCAGGAGGAAAATAGTATTAAATTAAATTTAGCACACCAATACAACAATTTTAAACTTTTTATTGGAACTAATGAATACATTGAGCAGATCAAACAGGGATTAAATTTAATAGGTTATCAATTATATCAAAATTATCCAAACCCTTTTAATCCAAGTACTGTAATTAGATTCTCAATCCCGAAACAGGGAAATGTTACTATGAAAATTTATAACATTTTAGGTCAAATAGTCAGAACAATAATAAATAATGAAATATATGAAGCCGGAACTCATGAAATAGTGTTTTCGGGAAGCAGGTTAGCAAGCGGTGTTTATGTTATTAGTCTTGAATCAGCAAATTTCAGCATGCAAAAAAAGATGGTACTGATAAAATAAAATTATTTTAATCTAAATCACTTGACAATATTAAACTGTTTATCTAACTTTTTAATTGAATTAGTTCCCGAATTATATTGTCAAAAAAACTGTTCTGATGTTATGGAGTCATTTATCTTCCCTTAAACTTTTCTAAATAAGTTTATAAATACAGCGAGTCTAGAAACGAATGAATCATTTTTTAGCTGTTTCTAGATATTGTCATTAATGATTAACTCTATTTTATTGGATGACTGCTTTTATCAAGAGCGGCGTACGGGATTTATTTTAAATGATAATACAGGTCTGGTAGAAATATCTTTCTAAACTTAGAAGCTTAGAATTATTTAAACATAAATTATTAATGAATTAAATTTATATTGAAATGATTTAGTCTAATCTAAAATAAAATTCATTGAAGAAAATTAACTGCAATCCTTAAGCTAAATTAATTTAAGAATTTTTAACCCATAAGTTCTTTAATAATTAGAACCATTTCCTTTGTGCTTAAGTAATATTTCAATAATAATTATATGTAAATGTGAGTGAAGTTGGCGAAGCCATGCTCAAATTTATTGAATTATAAATAATATATTTAAAAATGACATTAAAATTTTTGGTAACAAAACAATCTGATTCTTTTTTTTCCGAACGATTGGAATTTAATAGGTACCCGGTATTTTTAGGAAGGGATAATAGTAATCAGGTTGTTTTACCAGACCCCCTAAAAGTTATCTCAAGAAAACATGCTAAGATTATTAATACGGAAGGAATTTTGCAATTAGTTGATTTAGAATCGGCAAATTTCACATATTTAAATGGTGAAAAGATATTACC
>CAVUGE010000014.1:0-215617 GCA_963740945.1 uncultured Bacteroidota bacterium
AATAGCGGAATTTTTTCCAGGATTTCTCTTTTTAGAAATAATGATACCTCGTTCTGAGGGCCGGCCTGCAGCTTGGATAAAAATGCTGATTCATCATAACCCAGTCTTTTTTCCGATATATACATAATAGTCTCGAATCTTTTTTTGGAGACTTAATGGTATATTTCTAAAATTTGAAAAGGCCTTTAAACTTTCAATATTTTTGAAATACTGCTCTTTTGCAGTATCCCTTTTTGAAAGGATATTTGCAACATTACCAATAAGATACCCATAAACACCAACACCAAATAACATTACCAATATCCAAGAAATATGTTGTGGATTGTCCTGGGGGGTCATATCACCATAACCGACAGTTGTGAATGTTTGAATACACCAGTAGAGTGAATCAATGTATCTAGTTGTGTTATCGGTTTAGGAGAAAAACTGTATAAAACAACCCATCCGCACTATAGCCAATGAATCAGTATTAAAAGCCAAAAAATTAAAAAACCAAGGTTAAGATAATCGGCGAATCTTAGTACATGTCTTTAATTCATGCATATACTAGCTACCCGTGCTAATTTTACTATTCTAAAAAACTGGAGTAAAGGCATGCCGAAAATTAGATGGAATGGAAATGCTGAAATAAAATCAACAGCTATCCAGGGCTTTGAATAACCGGATATTTCTTCCTTTTCGAAAAAAGAGGGGTTCTTGCTTAAATTTAATCCAACCAAAAAATTGTAGAATAAATCCAGCATGAAGATAATAGTTATTATCCAATCTAGATAAATTAGTCCTTCACCGTTCAAATTAATTACGATTCGGAGAGGGATATAAATTGTGGATAAAACGGTACAAAAAGTAACAATTGAACGCCAGAAATAAGAAAAATATTATCTTTGGAAAACATTTTTTAATATATTAAAAAACAATGAAGATAAGATAATAAATTACTATAAAATTATTAAAGTTTTTTATTAAAAATGGATTAAGATGGGTTTTTATTGATGATTAAAAAAGAGATTTGTGTATTCTTTAAATACACAGATCTTGTAATTTCTAATTGTCAAATAAAGAGTTAAAATAAACTACAGCACCTATATTTGCAGTTAATAAATCGGTTTTCGATTTGGAAGTATTATAAATTACCTTGCCGTTTTCTATTAGTACCGAACCTTCCTTTAAATATTCTGCCTCTGATCCGTATAAATATCGTGCTTTTAAATCTATGAAGACTGAACTAACCTTTTCTTCGGGATCATCGGAAGAGAAAACTTGAATTAAAAAACCTCCTCCTGCTCCGTAACTCCATGCAAAATCATCAAAGTTTGTAGAACTAGCTACTTCGTCTACTCCCTTACTCTTAATAGATGTTTCAGTAAAAATATAAGAGCCGCCAAATAAACCTTCTGCATAAGGTCTGATTACTCCGGTAGGAAATGCCAGTTGAAAAAGTATATGAAAATTTACAATATTATTTGATTCTGTCAACGTCAACAGTAACATCGGGAATAGTAGAACTGAAGGGCTCTCTTCTTGATTCACTGCCGTAGTTAATGAATCCTAAATTTAATCCGATTGAAAATGGATTTTGAACTGTTGGTGTAAGAAGAAGAAATTCACCGCTTACTCCAAACCCGGTTCGGGTTACGTTGTTTTAAATTCACCCATCGGAAATCCTAAAGTGAAATTTAAACCGGCGGATTGCGCAAAACAACCAGATGAAATAATAACTAATAGAAAAAGTAATAAAATTGATTTTTTCATAATTTTCCCTTATTGAGTTACTTTATGTAACTTTTGTATAATTCAATTTATTTTATTTATTTTTAATTTTAAGTCATTGAAACTTGGGAATGTTAAAATATATCAACATTTCAATAAATAAAATGAATTTTTTATGAACGGCAATTTTTATTTATAAAAAGAAATATTTGCTTTTTATATGTTTAAACTAATTCTAAAAATTTTACTTCTTTTTACTTTAATTGCAGCACTATTTATAGTTGGAATATCCTCAGGGGTTATAAATATCTCAAAGATTGATACAACAAATAATTCTATTTTATCAAATTTAGAAGATATTGGTATTCTTCATCTAGATAAATTTAGTTTAAACTATGTTGTTAAAGATAGCGTTGGAAAAGATACTTTGATTTATGATAAATCTACTCCCGGGGATATATTATTTGCAATAATTAACGGTGAAGTAAACGCTTGCATTAATTTAAAAGAAATCACAAAAGGAGATATAAAAGAGATTGAAGATACTATACATTTATTTTTACCTGCGCCGGTTCTTTGTAATGCCAAAATAAATTATGAACAGTCAAAGATTTATGATAAAAATTTCAATCCGCATGTTCTTAATCGGGAAATATTTGATAAATATTTTCCAAATGCCATCAATAATATAAAAGCAGAAGCAATACGCATGGGAATTTTGGATTTGGCAAAAGAAAATGCAAAGAAGATTGTGTTATCTATATTAGAGCAAAGGAGCCGGAAGTTTATTCGCCTGGATTTTAGAGAAATGTAAGCTAATTTGATGATTTTATTTGTAAACCTTTTGGAACTAATAGTATTTCAAATAAATCAAATAATCCCTGAACTAAAAGTGCTAAAACTGCCGCCGGTACCGCACCTTCAAGAATCAACGAAACATTATCTAATCTTATACCAGTTAAAATTGGTTGTCCGTAGCCGCCTGCTCCAATTAGTGCTCCCAAAGTAGCAGTTCCCACATTAATAACCGCTGAAGTTTTTATCCCTGCCAAAATCGATCTTGATGCTAATGGCAGCTCAATTAGACGCAGCCTTGCAAATGAAGATATTCCAAGAGCTTCAGCTGATTCTTTAATTTGTATTGGGATATCAATTAATCCCGAATATGTATTTCTAACAATGGGAAGCAAACTATAAAGAAACAATGCTACTATTGCGGGCCAGGAACCAATTCCAAGCAGCGGGATCATAAAAACTAAAAGAGCAAGTGAAGGTATGGTTTGAATTATTCCGGTGATTCCAAGTATTATATTTGCAATTTTTTGATTTTTATACGCAATTATTCCAAGCGGGATTGCAATAATAATTGCACCTGATAATGATACAAGAACCAGAAAAAGATGTTCTTTGGTATAAAGCCATATACGTTCAATAAAAGTATCAATTTCATAGTTTGTTGCTATAAAAAATGTTTTTTTTATATATTCTGATGCAGCTATTGTTTCAGGCACTTTTTGAACCTTAACTTCCGCATTCATCTTAATCATTGTAGATTCAGGAATGTTTCCTTCAAGCCGTAGAATTGAATTCAATGTTCTTGGTGATTTTGATTCAAGTTCCGAGCGGTAAACCAGCACAGCATTATATTCCGGGAAATAACGTAAATCATCTTTTAGTACTTTTAGGTGGTAATATTCAATATCGGCATCGGTAGAATAAAAATCTATTACATCGATAGATCCGTTATCCAGGCCACGGTATGCAAGATCATGGTCAAGTCCTTTTATATTCCTTTGAGGTAGATTATATTTATTTTTCAAACCTGGCCACCCATCCTTGCGATCCATGAACTCATTGCTGAACCCGAATCGGAGATCCGGGTGTTGCTTTAGATCTGAAATTGTTTTAATATTTAATTTATCTGCTAAGCTTTTTTTCATTCCTATGGCATAAGTATCATTAAAACCAAGTGGTTTACTTATATTTATGTGCATTTTATTTAATTCTTTTTCTAAACTTTCTTCATCTGTAATATTTTTCCCTGCAAATATTTCTTCCTTTATAGTTCCTGTATATTCCGGATAAATATTAATATCACCCTTGATCAATGCATTCCATAAAATTCTTGTTCCGCCAAGCTCTCTTAAATGCTTTACATTTGAATTTCTTAGACGCGCCAATTGAGTGGCAATTTCACTCAAAATTACACTCTCGGTAAATTTCTTTGAACCGATTTTTATAGGATATTTCTCTTTCTTGGACTGAGGGAAAGCAAATATATTAACAAACAATAAAAATAAAATTAGTTTAAATAGTATCTTAGAATTCATTTTTAATGAATAATATTACTTGCAATTTGTGGACTGGAAAATAGATTATGAAACATTTTGATTTTACAATCTAAATTTAAGTCTTTTTATCAAATTTATTTGATAGTAAAGGGTCGAAAATTTTAATTGGTGGTTCGAAATCTTTACTAATTCTATCTCCTTTATAAAACACATTTTCTAAAAATAGACCTGAAGGGGGTGCTGTATATTTTGCAGGTTCATTGTTTTTATTGTTCAAATATCTCAATAAATCAGATTTTGATTTCTTTCCTCTACCTATTTCAACTATAACTCCTACCATTCTCCTAACCATCTTCCATAAAAAATGGGATCCTACTATTCTTATTAGAATAAAATTGTGCTCCTCTTTCAATTGGACATCATCGATTAAAACTTTCGTTGATTTTTCTTCATTATCTATATCTGAAAAAGATATAAAATCATGCATTCCAATAAACTCTTGCGAAGATAGATTCATATTCTCAAAATTCAAATCATCTTTTATCCACCAGATGAAATTTTTACCAAAAGCTGCTCTCCTTTTAGATATTTCATAAATATAACTTCTGGAAACTGCGCTATGGCGGGCATGGAAATTTTTATGAGCCTTTTCAACTTTAAGAATATTAATATCCGGCGGCAATTTATCATTGAACTTAATCTTAATTATTTCAGGTGCAAGCATGGTTTTTACATCAAGGTGTGCAACCTGGCAAAGTGCATGAACTCCGCTGTCTGTCCTTCCCGATCCCTGCAAATCTATATTTGAATCTTTGAAAATTTCTCTTCCAACATTTAACAGAATTCCTTGAATGGTTTTTGCATTTTCCTGCTTCTGCCACCCACTGTAACGGGTACCCTCATACTCAATATATATTTTGAAACGTGACAATATTTTGGAATTTAATGTTTTGTAGAATAGTGTCTTAGTACTTCCTTAAAATATCTAAAATTATTAAGGTATTAAACATTTTACATGTTTTTAATTTCAAAAGGCCATTCTTTTTTTACTTTGGATCTTACAAGGAATAAAACAGCTCCAATTATCATTACAGCAGCACCTCCGATCGCAAAGTATATCCCTGTAGAAAAAAATAATCCTAACCACATAATTATTGCTATTAATGCCGGTAATGGATATAACCACATTTTAAATGGAAAAAATGAAGCAGGTTTTCTTTTTTTCAAAATCAGAATACCCGCAGCCTGTCCGATAAACTGGATTAAAATTCTCATTGCTAGTACGGCACTGATTACTTCTTTAAGCTTAAATAACATGCTAAATATAAAAGCAATTATACCTAGAATAATTAAAGAAGCATCAGGGAAATGCTTTTTAGGATGTGTATGTGCAAATATTTTGAAGAAAGAGTTATCTATCGCAGCAGCATATGGTATTCTCGAATAGCCAAGAGTAGCAGAAAACAAAGATGAAAAAGCTATCCAAAGAATTAATATCGTAACAACTATCGCTGCTTTTGAACCATAAATTTTTTGAACAAATGTGCTTACAATAAATTGAGAATTCATGGCTTCATGCCAGGGTATTACCCCCAGCACACTTAACTGCATGGCGAGATAAAGTAAAGCAATTCCTCCTATCGATATGAAAATACTTTTGGGGATATTTCTTCCAGGGTTCTTTAGTTCCGATCCAAGATTACAAATATTGTAATAACCAAGGTATGTATAAATGGTCTGTACAGATGCACTTCCAAGTCCCACAAAAAAAATAAAAGATAAATCAAAGGCATTATTCGGAAAATCAAATGCGAGTTTGGGATTAAAATGAGTTATACCTCCCAATATTAACCAGACAATGGTTGCAATTACTCCAATCCAGAGGAATAAAGAAATTTTACCAATCGTTGTAATTCTTCGATATAGAAGAAGAATAATTGTTATCACTAGCAGTCCTGATATAATTTTTTGCCCGGTCGATGAAAGTGGCATTAGAAAAGTAAAATATTGGGCAAATCCTATTGACCCGGAAGCGATAACTAAAGGAGCTTGAAAAATAGTCTGCCAGATAAAAAGAAACGAGAATATCTTTCCCCAGCTTTTTGGTCCGTAAATTTCTTTCAAAAAAACATAACTTCCTCCTGCAGCCGGCATTGCTGCACCAAGTTCAGACCAGACTGCACCATCCATAAAAGAAAGTATTGCTCCTAATATCCAGGCAAGCATGCATTGTGGTCCATTCATTTCTTTAATAACTATCGGAAGAACAATAAATGGACCTATGCCTACCATATCTATCATATTAAGAGCAGCGGCTTCTTTTAATCCTAAACCTTGTTCGAGTTTGTGTTCGGGAATATTATTCAAAGTAAAATTCTTCCTGGAGTAGTGAGTTTTTACCTAACTTAAATATTAAATATTTGTTTACATCAGTTCAATTAGTAAAATATTTCTATAAATTTTTGTGACTTATATTTTTAATACTTCTATTTTATTTGGGTTAAAAAATAATACTTTTAATTTAATAATTTGTAATTTTATTTTTCGAAGTAAATATTACATTATCATTTTTCAATTTATTTTAATTTAATATGCAGTATCGGCAGTCAAAAACAGGTAAGTTATTAATAGAAATACTTCCAAATAAATGTGACTTTTGCGGATGCTGCGTAGGGGTTTGTCCGGAAGATGCAATCGAACTAAAAGAGGCTGAAATATTTATAATAGACCTTCGATGCACAAACTGTGCAAAATGTGTGTGGAGTTGCCCTATTGAGGTTATTAAATTTAATAAAGAAGGGGTATTGTTAAAATAATAAGAACATCACTGCATGAGAAAAGAATATGATATAATAGTAGTTGGCGCAGGTCCTGCAGGCTCTGTAGCTGCAAGGTTTGCCGCTGAACAAGGTGTCTCCGTTTTAATGCTGGAAAAAGACAGAGATGTAGGATATCCCGTAAGGTGTGGTGAAGCAATTAGTAAAAAAGGCGTTGAACAGTTTATTTCTCCTGATGAAAAATGGATCACTGCTCACATTAGCAGATTTTCGCTTAATGCACCAAACGGAAATGAAGCCATAATTGAATTCGGCGAATCCGGCTATGTTCTTGAAAGGAGAATCTTTGATTATGAACTGGCAAAAACAGCTGCAGATGCCGGTGCTGAAATTTTAACCCGTGCTTATGTTAATGGATTAATTATTGAAAATGATAAAGTATCAGGAATAAGATACGAATTTCAGGGTGAGCAAAAGGAATTAAAAGCCAAAATAGTAATTGGTGCGGATGGTGTTGAATCAAGAGTTGGTAGATGGGCGGGAATTAAAACCTATATTGATTTTAGAGATATGGAATGCTGTACGCAAATTACTGCTTCAAATATTTCTGTAGATCCCCAACACACTATATTTTTATTTTGGAGAAAACTATGCTCCGGGAGGTTACTTTTGGGTCTTCCCCAAAGGTAAAAACATTGCAAATATTGGATTAGGGATAAGCGGAATGGTTGGGAAAAAAAGATCTGCACTTTCTTTTTTAAATGATTTTATGCAAAATAATTATCCTAATTCCCCTATTCTCACATCAATTGCTGGTGGCGTACCGTCCACTATTACTTTAAAAAATATTACTTCACCTGGAATAATGCTTGCTGGCGATGCGGCAAGGCAGGTTAATCCATTAAGCGGCGGCGGAATTTCATCGGGAATGATTGGGGGAAGTATTGCAGGAAGAATTGCAGGTGAGGCAGTTAAAATGAATAATTTTGATCATATTTTTAACTACGATAAAGAATGGTATGAAAAGGTGGGTAAAAGACATGAAATATATAATCGATTGAAAAATGGTATTTATAATTTTACCGATGAGAAGTTCAATAAGATAGCTGAATCATTCAATAAGGTTCCGAAAGAAAAAAGAACACTTGGGAGAATATTTATTACTGCCTTATTTAACCAGCCTTCCTTGCTTACCGATGTTGCTAAAGTCTTTAAATTATATAACTCATTTAGCACTTGTTTTGTAAATATACATTGATAGAAATATTTTATAAATTTATCAATTAAGAAAATTTTTTTAGTATAAACCAGGAGGTTTAATTGAATATCGCAGTTGTAGGAACAGGTTATGTAGGATTAGTAACAGGTACTTGTTTTGCTGAAACCGGTAATAATATAGTTTGTGTTGATATTGATAAGAATAAAATTGAAAAGATGAAAAAAGGAACCGTTCCTATTTTCGAACCGGGGCTTGATTTGATATTTGAAAGAAATATAAAAGCAGGGAGGTTAAAATTTACTACTGATCTTAAAGAATCAGTTAAAAAATCAGATATTATTTTATTATGTCTCCCAACACCGCAGGATGAAGATGGCAGTGCCGATCTGAAATATATTTTAGGTGTTGCTAACGATCTTGGAAAAATATTTAATGAAGAGCCGGAAATTGGTTATAAAGTAATTGTTGATAAAAGTACTGTACCTGTTGGTACTAGTGAAAAAGTCAGGCAGGCGATAAAAAACCATGCTAAAAATTTCGAATTTGATGTAGCCAGCAATCCCGAATTTTTAAGAGAAGGTATGGCGGTTGAAGATTTTATGAAACCTGAAAGGGTAGTTATTGGAACAAGTAGTGATAGAACCAGGAAGGTTTTAGAAGAATTATACGAACCTTTTATAAGATCCGGGAACCCGATTTATTTTATGGATGAAAAATCTGCCGAAATGACTAAATATGCTGCTAATTCTTTTTTAGCTACTAAAATTTCATTTATGAATGAAATTGCAAATTTATGTGAATTAACAGGCGCTGAAGTTGATAAAGTTAGAAAAGGTATTGGTTCGGACTCCAGAATTGGAAAAAGATTTTTATTTCCCGGAGTTGGATATGGCGGTTCTTGTTTTCCTAAAGATGTAATTGCCTTAATAAATACTGCCAATGAAAATAAATATGATTTCAGTATCTTAAAATCTGTATATAATGTAAATAAAAAACAGGTTGAACTATTTTTTAATAAAATAAAAAATCATTTTAATGATCTTTCAGGAATTCACTTTGCAGTTTGGGGTCTTGCTTTTAAACCTAATACCGATGATGTACGCGAAGCGCCTGCATTAACATTAATAAAAAAATTAATAGATAAAAATGCTACCGTATGCGCCTATGATCCTGAAGCCATGGAAACAACAAAAAAAACTCTGGGTGATTGCATTAAATATTGTGAAAATCCGTACGAACCTCTTGAAAATGCAGATGCTTTAATAATTATGACTGAATGGAATGAATTCAGAAATCCCGATTTCAAAAAAATTAAATCAGCACTTAAATCTCCTCTAATTTTTGACGGAAGAAATCTATATGACCTTGAAAAAATGGAGGAACAAAACTTTACTTATTATTCGGTTGGTAGAAAAACTATTATTAAGAAATGATTAAGAAAAATAATAATGATATATCTAAAGCATGGTTTGCTCTATATACAAAATCAAGAAGTGAATTTAAAGCTGCCGCTCAAATTGAAGCTCTTAGCATTGAATATTATTTACCTGCCGTAACTAAATATAAACAATGGAGCGATAGAAAAAAGAAAATTACCGAGCCTTTAATTAGAGGCTATATTTTTATTTATGCCGATGAAAAAGAGAGAGTTTCTTCTCTTGAGCAAAATGCTGTTGTAAGGTGTTTAACTGAACGGGGTAGACCGGCTAGAATACCTGATTGGCAAATTGCCAATTTAAAAAATATGCTCAAAAACGAAGGGGACTTTTATATAACCGAAGGTTTGAACCCCGGAACTAAGGTAAGAATAAAAGAAGGACCCTTTCAGGATGTTATTGGCGTTATTAGCGATAGTACCGGTGGTAAAACTATTGCGGTTTCAATTGATCTTTTAAATAGGTCTGTTATTACATACCTTCCGAAAGAGAGCGTTTTTGAAGTTGTTAAATAAGTTTTATTTGTAATTTAATTTCTTTTCTTTAAATCGTTTTTTATTTTATAGATAGTCTGTTCAATTTTTTAGAATAGGTTCAATGATTAATCAAACAGAATTAATTACCTTAAAAAAAGGGGATATAGTTAAACATTTTCTTCTTGTAAGAAAGTGTGAAATTCGGAATACAAGAGCAAATAAGGCTTATCTTTCACTAGAACTATCCGATAGTTCTTTAACCGTCTCAAGCAATGTATGGGAAAACTTTAATTCTTTTTATGAAAAAACAAACAATGGAAGTATTGTTTTTGTTACCGGATTCATAGAAGAATTTCAAGGTGCACCACAAATAAGAATTACTACCATTCGAAACATGGAGCCTTCCGATAATGTCAATCCTTCTGATTTTATGGAAAAGTCGAAAAGAAATATAACTGAAATGAAGCATGAATTCTTCAACAGGATTGAATTGATTTCAAATTATAAATTGAAATCATTAATTAAATTAATTTTTGATGAAGATAATTTCAAAAAGTTTTCTACTGCACCTGCAGGAAAATCCTGGCACCATTCATATATTCATGGTTTAATTGAACACACTTTGGAAATAATAAAAATATGCGATTTAATGTGCGATATTCATCCGGAAATTAACCGTGATCTTCTAATCTCCGGCGCTATGATGCATGATTTTGGAAAGATAGAAGAATTAAGCTTTGATTCTGCTTTTGAATATACTGATAAAGGAAAGCTATTAGGCCATATTGTTATTTCAGCAATGAAAATAAATGAAGAATCTAAAAAAATTCCCGAATTTCCGGAAGACTTAAAAGAATGTCTGCTTCATATAATTTTAAGTCATCAGGGAAAGCTTGAGTTTGCATCACCGGTCATTCCTAAAACTGTTGAAGCAATTGCATTATATCAGGCAGATGAGTTAAGTGCTAAAGTTAATGCGTACAAAAGAGCTGTTAAATCCGGAATTTTCAATGAAAATAAATGGACTAAATTTATCTCCCTTGCTTCTACGGATTTGTTTAACCATGGTATTACTTCTGATGCTGAAATAGAGGACGAAATTAATAAAACTCTCTTCGATTAATTTAATGGGGGCGACATGACATTATTATTCAAATCTTTCGCATTATATAGCTTCTTTGTTGGTCTCTTTTTAAACCCTCTCGCATTTCCCCAAACACTTGAGGAAATATTGAAACAGGGTGATAATTATCTGGATTCTGAATTCAATTTAGCCAAAGCAATGGAAACTTATCAGAATGCCAAAAAATTATTTCCCAAAAATTGGGAGATATATTGGCGTTTAAGCCGTACTGGTGTATATGCTGCCGAACAGATGCCGGACAAAACTGATAAAGAAAAGGATCTGCAGCTTTTAGAATATCAGAAAGCTTACAATCTTGCAGATACATCTGCAATGTTTGCACCGGATAAATCAATTGCTTATTTAAGAAGAGGAATTGCAAATGGGAAAATTGCTTTATTCAAAGGAGTCTTTTCCGTTGCTTCAGTGGTAAATGCTGTTAGGGATGATTGCAAAAAAGCTATTGAATTAGGAAATGGAGGTAATTATACACAGGCATTGGCTCATTATGTTTTAGCAAGAACCAATGCAAAAGTAAGCGAAAAATGGGCTCCTGCCCGGGCTGTCTTAGGGCTTGGATGGGCTGATATAGATAAAGCCATTGATGAGTACAATATTGCTATCAAATTATATCCCAACTATAGAATGTTTTACCTGGACCTGGCAAAAGCTTATATCCGTGAAGAAGAATATAATAAAGCAAAAGAAATGTTAAATAACGCAATTAATTCTCCTAAAAGAGAATTTAATGATGATTCTGTATTAATTGAAGCAAAAGACTTGCAAAATCAGATTAAAAACGAGTGATTCAATTGAAAAATACTATTACCGTTTCCACTAAATGAAAATTCCTGAAACAGTAATTAATAAAATAGTATCTGCCAAAAGAATTGTTTTTTTTACCGGTGCAGGTATTTCTGCTGAAAGCGGGATACCTGTTTTCAGAGGGAAAGATGGCATCTGGAATAAGTTAAATCCTCAAGAGCTAGCTAATTTTAGTGCATTTCTTAAAAATCCCGGGTTAGTTACGGAATGGTATCAGCATAGAAGAAAAATTATTGAAGAATCAAAACCCAACCCCGGTCATCTGGCAATTGCGGACATAGAAAAGCTTTTTCCGGAAGTAACGGTAATTACTCAAAATGTTGATAACCTTCATAAACGTGCAGGGAGTAAAACCATTTATGAATTACATGGCAATATTGAAAGGAATTATTGTATTAAATGCAAAAAGGCTTATGAAGGTAAAATTTTGTTTGAAGAAAAAATACCTAAGTGTGATTGTGGAGGTCTAATTCGTCCTGATGTGGTTTGGTTTGGAGAATATCTGCCGCAGGATCAATTCAATGCTTCTCAAAATGCTTCGAAAAATTCCGATATCTTTTTTATTGTCGGAACATCTGCCATTGTTTTTCCGGCAGCTTCTTTGATTTATACAGCAAAGGAGTCAGGCTCATTTCTTATTGAAATAAATATTGAAGAAACGGAAATTTCCTCTCAGGTAAATTTCTCTTTATTCGGTAAAGCAGGAAACGTCTTACCGGAAATTTTAGAAAGATTAAAAATAGAAATTAAAAATTATAAAGGTTAAATGAAATTAAATCCTACTCTCATTTCATTGCTTTAGACCGATCAGTCTGCACAACCTTTGGAGCTCATGCTGTTCTGCCTCATTAAGAATCCCTATTTCTTCGGTTATAATTTTCAGTTGTTTAGGGAACACTATTCCAATTAATTTTTTACCCTTTTCAGTTAGATGAACATTAAAATACCTTCTATCAACTACTCCCCGTCTTCTTAAAACCAATCCTCGTTTTTCAAGGTTATCAATAACTAATGTAATATTTCCCCCGCTTTTCAGGAGTTTACTCCCCAAATTTTTTTGACTCATCGGACCCAAATGATACAGAACTTCCAGCACTCCAAATTGACTTTCGGTCAAACCTTCTTTAGCTAAGGATGTATTTAAAGTTGAGTTAAGAGATTCAACTGCTCTTATAAGTTTTATAAAAACGTTAAGAGCATTTACTTCCTTTTTTGAACCTTTATAAAATGTCCCCATTTATATTTGAATTAATAAGTATTAAACTAATAAAATTAAATTGATATTAAAATAAATTGTTCTAGCCTTTTCTTGGTGATAGAATATTTAAAACACCAACAAACAAGGCTGAGCCTATTATAGACCAAACCACGGGAAAATCGGTTCCCCCTATATTTAAAATAAAGAAATCCGGTAGTGAAGCTTTACGTGCGATCCATGATCCTAATAAGGCTCCGATAAAACCAACTATAATTGAAATTACGCAGCCTCCTCTTGAAAATCCAACCAAAGCCCGGCCGATAGATCCGCAGATTCCTGCAATGAGTAATAAAATTATAATTTCCAATAAAGACATGCAGCCTCCATAAAATTGTTTTGAAAGCTAATTCGTTTTAATTAAAGAAGCAATATTTGAAATTATTTGAAAAGTAAATTTTTTTATAAATGTCACTTTATGCCCGCTTTTAATATTTCATTGTTGATAATAAATCCATTATTTTAAAAGTACTACAATATAAGTAATTAAGAGAATAAAAATGAAAATAGCACTTGCTTCTGATCATGGGGGATTCGAATTAAAAAATAAACTTTGCGTTTGGCTTACAGACAATGCTTATGATATAATCGATTTAGGCAATAATAGTTACGATCCGCTGGATGATTTTCCCGATTTTGCTGAAATAATTTCAAAAGCTATTATTAATGGGAAAGCTGACAAAGGAATCTTAATATGCGGGAGCGGTGTTGGGGCTGCTGTTGCAGCCAATAAATTTAAAGGAGTTCGTGCTTCCGTTTGTCATGATATATATTCCGCACATCAAGGCGTTGAACATGATGCAATGAATATACTTTGTTTGGGTGCTAGAGTTGTAGGGATTCAACTTGCCATAGATCTGGTTGCTGCTTTTATTAATGCTAATTATTTGAATCAAGAGAGGTTAAATAGACGTTTAGAAAAAATTAAGATATTTGAAGATAATTTTGGTAAATAATTAGGGCATTTTTTCCTCATAAAAATTACTACCCTTCAATCATTCAATACCGAAATAAGATATTTTCGGAATTCTTTTGATTCGATGGAATGATTCTTATTTATATTCTCTAATAAGTACATACCCGAATGTGATTAAATATCCCATTAAAATACTTGAACAAATAAATATTGTATTTACAGATAAAATCTCCATTACATCCCTTTTTCTTTGGTCAGAATCTATCAATTATATTAATATGATATTTATATGCCAAATGATTTTTTTTGAATTTTTAATAGAATAAGATATTTATAAATTCAAAAGTGTTTAATAACAAGATTATCTCTCATTTTAAGAAATATAATACAGATTACAATAATTTTTATTTTATATAATTATTTTTGTAAACGATTATCAGTTATTACCAAATAAGGTGCATAATGAAAATAGGATTTATAGGACTTGGAATTATGGGGAGCAGAATGGCCCGAAATTTATTGCATCAGGGTCATAGTTTAATTGTCTATAATAAAACAAAAGAAAAAGCAGACCCTTTAATTAAAGATGGTGCGGAGTTAGCTGATTCTCCCGCAGAAGTTGGTAAAAATAGTTCTATATTATTTACTATGCTTGCAAATCCCGGCGCTGTTCGCAATTCCGCTTTGGGCAGCTCAGGTTTTTTATCTTCTCTTAAAGAAGATTCTTTATGGATAGATTCAAGTACGGTTAATCCTTCTTTCTCGAAAGAAATGAGTGAAAAAGCAAAGGAGAAAGAAATCAGATTTTTAGATGCACCGGTAGCTGGTTCTGCTGGCCCCGCTGAGAAAGGTGAGTTAATAATTTTTGTAGGAGGTGATAAAAAAGATTTTGATGAAGCAAAACCTCTGTTTGATGTGATAGGAAAGAAAGCTATTCATTTTGGAGAAAACGGTATGGGTACTTCTATGAAAATGGTCGTAAATCTTATGCTGGGAAATGCTATGGCTTCTTTTGCTGAAGCTGTAACGCTCGGTGAATCTTTAGGGCTTTCAAAGGATATTATATTTAATACCTTATTGGGAGGACCTGTAACAGCACCGTTTTTATCCGGGAAGAAGGAAAAAATTAAAGATAATAAATTTGATGCGGAATTTCCGCTAGAACATATGCAAAAAGACCTTTTTTTAGTCTCACAAACAGCTTTTGAGAATAAAATATCTCTCCCACTTTCAGATATTGCCAAAGATATCTATGGCTTAGCTGCAAAAAATGGTTTGGGAGAAAAAGATTTCTCTGCTATCTATGAATTCTTAAACAAATCAAAGTGAAAATTCGATATTCATCATTGAAAATTATAAAATTAAAGGGAAAAGGGCCAGTCTTTAAAATTGACATTTTACGAAAAACTATAATGAATAATGCTTGCCTTTTGGTTTTATGTTAGTTTTTTATCATTTGAAGGCTAATTAGAACCGTTTATCAAATATTTTTGAATCCTTATATATTTTCAACTAATTTACGATTAGATGAAACTAAAATTTCTTAACATCGAAGCTTTAATCTGGATTCTTGGGCTCATCTATTTATATTTTGTTAATACTGATTCGCATTATAGCTTTTGTATCTTTAAGAATTTGGGAATTGATTTCTGTCCCGGCTGCGGATTGGGGAGATCAATCCATTATGTTATGCATTTTCAAATATTGAAATCATTAAATACCCATCCGTTGGGTCTATTTGCATTGATTATTTTATTAAATAGGATTTTTACTTTGTTATTTCCTGAACAAACAGGTAAAAAAATAAAATTTACTCTTACAAGATTAGTGAGGTCAAAATGAACAAATTACTTAATCTTCTGCCAAATGTTGAACAGGAGGAAATAGCTTATATTCAAATGCTTGTAAAAGATATGAGTGATGATCAGATCAGACAATTCGCCTCAATTTATAATTCAAGAAGAAAGGATCCCCAAACTATTTTGCTTCTTACACTTATTGGATTTTTTGGCGTGGCCGGCGTCCAGAGGTTTGTATTAGATCAAATTGGTATGGGTTTGCTTTATCTGTTTACAGGTGGTATATGTTTAATTGGTACGATTGTGGACTTGATTAACTATAAACGTTTGGCTATTGAATATAATCAAAAACTTGCCAGACAGGTTTCTTCGATTGTTTCTAATTAATTACAAGCGGTGTAGAGATGACATCTTTAAAAAGAAAGATCATTTTCAATATTTATTAAAATGTAAGTTCAGGTTACCGATATTTTCTAAGAATTAAAGATGTCATCTTTCAAATACCATTTTTATTACGACTAGATATTTTTAGTTTATTTAATGAATCCGTTTAATTTTAACCAGCGGGCACATTCTTCCGGCCAGTAAGATTCCGTACCTCCTTTCTTTGCCAGTCCAAAACCATGTCCTCCCCTTTGATAAACATGAATTTCCGCAGGAATTTGTAACTTACTTAATGATTTAAAGTAATTTATACTGTTTTGAATAGGTACTGTTTTGTCATCCTCTGCGGCAGCTAAAAATGCCGGAGGAGAATCATTATTAATCTGAAGTTCGTTTGAAAATTTATCTATCTCTGCTTGTGTAGGATTTTTTCCAAGTAAACTTTCCCTCGAACCTATATGGGTAATATTTTCCGCCATAGAAATTACCGGGTAAATAAGAATGGAGAAATTCGGTTTTGCACTTATTGAGTCTGACTCATATACTCTATCGTTGTAATGTGTACAAAGCGTTGATGCTAAATGTCCCCCTGCAGAAAATCCTATAACCCCTATTCGATTTGTATCAATATTCCATTTATCTGCATTGCTGCGAATGATTCTCATTGCTTTTTGCGCATCCATTAACGGACCTATTGTTTTGTCCTTCATAATCGAATCACTTGGCAGACGGTACTTCAGTACAAATGCTGTTACTCCTAATGAATTGAGCCATTTAGCAATATCAATACCTTCCTTTGTATAAGCTAAATGAACATAACCACCACCCGGACAGATTAAAATTGCTGTTCCGTTGGCTGTTCCCGGCGATGGGGTATAAACAGCTAATGTTGGAATCTTTACCTTGCTGATTCTATATATTCCCGTTTCGTTTCTTAAATCCGTTTCCTTATATAAATTGTTTTCTATTGATCCGGGAATTGAATCGGGCCAGAGCTTTAGTATCTGTTCCTGTCCAAAAATGGGTAATGATAAAAAGAATAGGAAAATTAAAATTTTTATATCGTTGATTTTTTTCATGATATTAAATAATTTTATTTATGATTAGCTATTTGATTCATTAAATATTCTGCAGAGAGATTAGTTATATTCCATAACTGTATATCAGAGGTTGTCTCATACCTTTGAGGATAGAGTCTGCCGCCGGCTATTTTATAGCTCCATAATTCATTATACTTTAACCCTGATTTTTCAACTGCAAAATGTACTTTTTCCAAAATCTTTTTTAAGTTATTAACGTAATTGTTAAGACTTTGATCTTTTAATTTCCCTTTTTCATCATATGAATCTAATATATTCTTTGATAATCCAAGAAAAATTAAATTCATTTCTCTTCCCCATACAACATATGGAGAATGATATCTATCATGTTTAAAAGTTTCCCATATCTCTTTTGAGGTATAAGTATCATTCGCGACCAATACCCCTAAGCTATCAATGAATAATCCTGCAGGATAGGGAATTGTAAATACTTTAATTAAATCCAGTACGGAATCAGGTGAAATTGCCCCTCTTATTACCGCTTCTGTAAAATTATTGAGAAATATTGAAGTTGCGGGATCGGTATTTTCAATATCAATTTGTTTTCCGTTACCATCCAATGAAAGAGTTAAAAATTTAATATCATGTTCTTCTTCCTGATTATTTTTTAAGACACCTTCCCAGTGCATACGATCTTCAGAGGACATCCAACTCAGTTTTTCTTCTATCTTATTTTTTACTGTATTCTCCGGAAGATTTGCCCAAAAATATTTGGCGGCTTTCTGCCACAAACTTATTCCATTTTTTAATTTCTCCGGATCATTATAAAACTCTTCTATCATTGAACTCCTTATCGCCGGATTAAGTTTGGTCAAACTCTCTAAAGGAAAATTATTCTCTTTTAAAAAATTCAAAATAACTTGTAATGATTCCAAAGCTTTGGGTACCCAAATTACATTTACATCCATTGCAAAACGTCCGTTCGCATATCCCGCTTGGCTGTCACGCCAGCTGGCAGATTGCCAATGACCATCAACTTTCATAAAGCTTACTAAATGTTGAACATCGGGATTTTTAATATAATCCGATATTTCATTGGTTATATAAATTAGATTGCTCAGTAATGATGATAAAACTGTAGATGAAGCCTGGTTATTTATTTTTCTCTTTAGGAAACTGATTTTTTTTGAACTTGTTATTTCATTGTGCAGAAGATAATGGGCTGTCAGAACAGGCAGCTGAAAATCATCGTCAATCATCCGGTAATTCTCGGTGGTTTCTGATAAGTTTTTTAGAACCTCAGTAGCCCTTAAAAGAATGCTGTCCCTTTCATGTATGTTTTTAAGTGAGAAATATTTATTCATTAAGGAATTGTATAATCCTGCATTTTCACGAATCGCCTGTCCTTTTAATCCTTCTTCATGGCTGACATTCCCATCCGGACGCAATTTCTTTAGCACACTGGAAATTACATTCTCCAGCATAGAAACTTTCCATATAGGTTCCATCATCAAAGAAGACATCATCATATCGCGTCCAAAATAGGTAGCGAAATTGGGTAAACCTGCCATTAACTTTTCTTTAGAACTCAATAGTTCCAGGCTCTTAATTTGCCTTTCCATCCTTTTAAATTTATTTAAGGAATCTTTTTCAATTCCATTTAAATTATTATTTCTTGCCAGCAGACTAAAATATCCAGACTTATTCTTTTCATAATAATTAAGAAAATTTGCATTGAAGATGTCGTCTCTTGTTAGAGGTTTAAGAGCAGGAGAGTTCGTTCCTATTTTTATATTTAGTTCTATTGGATTACCCGTTGAATTCTTAATATGGGCCATATTTTGATCTAATTTCATCGTAGTATTCTTATCTCTAATACTAATTTCTAAGCTCAAATGATATTTGCCGTCAAAATACGGCTGTTCAATAAGAATACCTTTCTGGGAAGAAATCTGAAAGTAATTTATTGAAGGTCTCAATCGTGAATATAAAGTATTAATAGCATTGGCATTTAGAGCAGATATTTGCTCTTTTTGTATTTTACCAGGTAATTTTTTAATGTTGCTTATTAAATCTGTCAATTCATTTTGTTTAAAGACTGTATCGGAATTCAAGGGAAGAGAGTAGCGGTTTTGATATCGAAATTCTCTTTCAATTCTCATTGTACCGAGAAGAAATAACCCTATATCAATATTAGAAGATTTTGAAATCAAACTGTATTGAAGATATCTCATTTTTCCCTCAACAGAATTCACGGCGTCTGTAGAGCCCCATGAAATTTCTATAGGATTTCCTGACGTATCTCTTATACTAAATGAAATACTTTCATTAGCCGCATCAGCCCATAGATTAATTACTCTGTCGGTATTTTTATCAATGGAGATTTGCAGTGTATTTTTTTCTGAATCTCTATAAAACCTTGTCTTGTAGCCTGAATAAGCAGAAAAATCATCTAAGCCGGGTTCCGGGAATTCTAAAGTTGGCGAAACTGTTTGTCCAAATGCTAATAAAGATGTTATTAATAGAATAATAGTTAATAAAATGAAACTAATTTTTATCATGTTAATAACTCTTTTCAATTACTATAAATGGCGAATAGTAAATTACAAAATACTAAAATTCTTCCATTTCTGTTCAAGTAAATTTATATTTTAGGTATATGTTAGACTAATTTTTAATTTATTTGAAATAAGGATGTTTACTTCAAAACATTTTATCAATATTATTTCCTCATTTTTAATCGGACTGATAAGTTTAATCTTTGTATATAAATACTCTTTAATTTTTTTTAATGATACTTTACTGCTGGTTTTAATATATATTTTACTCTTCATATTTGTAATCTATTCATTTGATAAAATCAAAATAATCTCAAAGTGGGGTAATAACAATAAATATTTTGTTGGAGCCATTCTGCTTTTTATTTTGCTCCTCCTTTATTATACCTGGTTCACTTCCGGACCCTATCAATCTTTTGAATTATTAGCACTTAAAAACTGGCTCGATAATTTCTTTAATTGGACATTTCCATATCAAATGAAAAATACATTTTCAGCATTTCCTTTTCATTATTTGATTGCATCGCCATTTTATTTCATTGGAAATGTTGCCATAGTTGTTATTTTGGCATGGGGAGGTCTTGGGCTGCTTATTATCTTTAATTCGGTTAGTACAAGAGAAAAAGTAATTAAATTATTTTTTTTAATGGTTAGTCCCTTAACTTTTTATGGACCATTTGAATCCCCTCAACTTTTCTTTAATGCTGCAGTATTACTTATTATAATTTATTTATCAAACAAATATTTAAATCCTGCTAAAGTCGATAAAACATTTGTTTTTTTTGCCCTTCTATTTGGATTATTCTTTTCAGTAACGATAGACGTAATAGCTGTTTTAATTATCTATTTCCTTTATTTATTCAGAAATAATTTTAAAGAAGGATTCTTGTTTTTCGAAGTATTACTCGCCGTGTTTTTAGTTACTATTATTCCTTTCCTTTTATGGAATCCAGTACTGTTTCTCTTTAACGGACCTTTTAATTCATTCTTCCCGAATAGTATCCCATGGTTAGCCTTAGTTTTATTCTTCATCATTATTATTTATACAGGCTGGATGATTTCAGACATACAGGAAATTTACTTTGCTATTGGAATTATCCTATCAATTCCTTACTTAATTTATTTTTTGTACAATCCACAAACCCGTATAGCTAATTTCATTTTTTCCCTCCCTTTTTTGATTTTTTCAATTAAAGATTATAGAATAGAAAAATTCTCCGGCAAAATGATTGAGATAGAATCGAAAACTTAATAACTCATGCTACACAAAACTGTCATTCTGAACGATGTGAAGAATCTCAAGGTTTTTAATTTGAACCATTTTGGAGATATTTCGCTTCGCCCAATATGACAAAAAAATAAATTTGCGTAACATAAGTTAATAAATTAAATTTTACCTCCGTCTCTCATCCAAGATAACTCCAAGATAACTCCAAGATAACTCCAAGGTAACTCCAAGTTAGACCTTGTTCAATTCTTGCCTCTTATACATAGACTATTCCAATCCTCACAACTCAATATGCCCATCAAGAAGAATGCATCATTTGGAATTTTAATATCTAAGAATATTCTCCTATATATCAATTTGGAGCATCTATCATCCCACCAATATAATTAATTTTATACCTTTTCCTTGATAAACTAAAAATAAATCGTTATTTAAATAGGCTTGAATTATTTTTCGTAAGCAAATGTATCAATTGAACAGTTAACGGATTTAGCGTTGATTTTTGATACGAAAAGCAATAGATTCACAATCTTAATTTGATTATGATAGTCGAAAATATTAAAAAAATAAGGGAATTAATTAAAGAAAAAGCTGTCGAATCGAAAAGAGACCCTGCTGAAATTAAATTAATCGCGGTATCAAAGAATTTTGGTAAGGACGAAATAATTTCCGCTTTTAACGAAGGTCTTTTTGATTTCGGAGAAAACAAAGCTCAAGAATTAATTTCTAAATATGATGAACTTGGCTCTCTGAATGAAAAAATTATATGGCATTTTATAGGAGTATTGCAAAGAAATAAAGTCAGGTTCGCTGTTCAGGTCGCTGAATATATTCACTCTGTCGATTCATTACTTCTGGCAACTGAAATTAATAAACGCGCCGGGAGTATTAACAAAGTTCAAAAAATTCTTTTGGAGGTAAAAACTTCGGAAGAAGAAACAAAATCCGGCTTAAGTGAAGAAAGTGAATTAAAAGACCTGGTTAGGTATTGCAGCGAATTACCAAATGTTGAGCCGGTCGGACTAATGACGATAGCTCCTTTTACAAATGATAGAACCCTTATTAGGAAAAGTTTCAATTATTTGTGTAATTTAAAAGATGAATTAAATCATGAAGGGTATAATTTAAGTGAATTATCTATGGGTATGACAAATGACTTTGATATTGCTATTGAAGAAGGTTCAACTATGTTAAGGATTGGTACTGCTATTTTTGGTGAACGAAATTATTCAAAATCCGGGAATGAATAATGAAAATCTCGCCACTAAGTATTAAAAAACAGGAATTTAGTAAAAGTTTTAGAGGATATGATCAAGAGGAAGTCCAGGCATTTCTGGAAAAACTTTCAGATGAATTTGAAGAACTTCAAACTGAAAATGAATCTATAAAAAGAGAACTTGAAGATGCTAATATCAGATTATCTGAGTTTGCCCGGATTGAAAGAAGCCTCCAGGATACTCTTTTGCGTGCTCAGGAATCATCAACTAAAGCTGTCGAATCAACAAAAAAACAGACCGGTTTAATGTTCAAAGAGGCTGAAATCAAGGCCACACAGGTTATTGAAAAAGCTAAAATTAAAGCTGATGAAATAAGGGATTCGGTTATTGCTCTTAGAGAAGAAAAAAATTTAATTGTCGCAAAGTTGAAAGCCATAATTAATTCTCAAGCCCGGCTGCTTGATATGAAAGTTGCCGATGCAGGTGAAGAAGTAGTTTCGGCAAAGGAAATAGAAAATCCCAATAAATTGGATATTGATATAAATAAAATTGTAGAGAAATTAGGATGAGTGAGCTAATCTCAAAAATAAAAGAAACAATTGAAGTAATCAGGAATAAAGTTTCCGGCGATTTCACTATAGGAATTATTTTAGGTACCGGTTTAGGTGGCCTTGTGAAGGAATTAAAAATCGACTATCAATTCGATTACAGTGAACTTCCGCATTTTCCCCTTTCTACGGTGGAGTCTCATAATGGAAAATTAATCTTTGGTACTATTGATGGGAAAAAAGTCGTTGCTATGCAGGGAAGATTTCATTTTTATGAAGGATATTCAATGCAGCAGATTACTTTTCCTGTTAGAGTAATGAAATTCCTTGGAGTTAAAACTCTGCTCGTCTCTAATGCTTGCGGAGGGATGAATCCTCAATATAGAAGAGGAGATATAATGATTATGATCGATCATATTAATCTCCTTGGAGATAATCCGTTGATTGGAAGAAATGAAGATGAGCTTGGTCCACGTTTTCCGGATATGAGTGAACCGTATAATCTCGAATTAATAAAAATTGCTGAGAATGCTGCTTTAGAAAATAAAATAAAAGTTCAAAAAGGTGTTTATATTGCTGTTCCCGGACCTAATCTTGAAACTAAAGCAGAATATAGGTTTTTAAGAGCAACCGGAGCCGATGTAGTCGGAATGTCAACTGTTCCTGAAAATATAGTTGCTAATCATATGGGAATGAATGTTCTCGGTATTAGCATTGTTACCGATGAATGCTTCCCTGATTCTTTGAAACCTGTTAATGTTGAGGAAATTATTGCTGCTGCCATGAAAGCAGAACCTAAAATGACCTTAATTATGAAAGAAGTCGTTAAAAAATTATGAATGAGAAACGGACTTTATTCAATTATCTGACACCTGTGCTTTTAGGTGTATTGATGTTTTCTTCAAACTTCTTGAATACAAGCCTGTTTAATTTCGGTAATAATAATTTTGCCGTTTGGTTCGTTCTTTCGGTCTTATGTTTCGCATGCGGCTGGTTTATTGATAAAACCCTTGGCTGGTATTATGGTGGGAAAATAATTTTCTCTATAATTATCGGCGCCACGATTATTGGAGTTTTGGTTATCTCTTTCTTCCGGGAATATTTTGGTGCTAACGAATTATTGACCGAAAACTTAATTCTTTACAGTTTAAGAAATATTGTTTTAGGCTCAACCGCGTTCTTTGGAATGTCTGTTGTCGAAGTCTTTTCTTTGCAGAAGGAATTTGTAGTGATTCAAGAAAAATTGAAAATCTATCTGGAAGCAGTTAAAGATTCAAAAAAAGAAGCTGAACTTGAAATTAAAGAAGCTAAAATAAATGCCCAAAAGATTATTAATGACGCCGATTTCCATGCAAAAAATATTGTCCAGAAGAAAGAAAGAATTGAAAAGGATTTAAAAGAATTTATCCAAACTGAAAGAGAATTAATTAAAAAATATGAGGAGAAAGGGCAGTATTAATAATATTTCACATATTTTCGGAATAATGGAATTTGAGGTAGTCCATTCTTTCATTTCTCTGAAATTAATGTAATATGGATTATTAAAGATTATGTTCAAACAATATACAGATATAAATTATCCAGAAATTGAAGAGAAAATATTAAAGTTCTGGCAGGAAAATAAAATTTTTGAAAAAAGTATTAGTTCCCGGCCCGAAAGTAAACTATTTATTTTTTATGAAGGTCCTCCTACTGCTAATGGTAAACCTGGTATTCACCATGTAATGTCCCGTACTTTGAAAGATCTTGTTTGTCGATATAAAACACTTGACGGTTATAGAGTAGAAAGGAAAGCAGGATGGGATACTCATGGACTCCCCGTTGAAATTGAAGTTGAAAAAAAACTCGGTATTAAACATAAAAGTGAAGTTGCTGATTATGGCGTAGAAAAATATAATCAGGCCTGCCGCGAATCGGTTTTCATATACCTTGAATTGTGGGAAAAAATGACCACAAGAATGGGATATTGGGTCGATCTTGATTCTGCTTATGTAACTTTAACTAATAATTATATCGAATCTGTATGGTGGGCGCTTAAGACTCTTTTTGATAAAGGATTAATTTATAAAGATTATAAAATTGTTCCGCAGGATCCTAAATCAGAAACTGTCCTCTCTTCCCATGAACTTGCTCTCGGGTATAAAGAAACAAAAGATCCTTCTGTCTATGTCTATTTCAAAATTAAAAATTCTGATTCATATTTCCTCGTTTGGACTACTACTCCATGGACTCTCATTTCTAATGTTGCTCTGGCTGTTGGAAATAATATCGTTTATGTCAAAATCAAAACAAATGATAAAAAATTAATTCTTGCCAAAGACAGATTATCTGTTATTGATGGGGATTATGAAATTCTTGATGAGATAAAAGGAAGTGATTTAGAGGGTACTGAATATGACCAGTTGTTTGATTATTTGAAAGTTGAGAAGAAGGCTTTCTATGTTACTTTAGCTAACTTCGTAAGTACTGAGGATGGATCCGGTATCGTTCATATTGCACCTGCCTTTGGTCAGGATGATTATGAACTTTCCAAAAAATATAACCTTCCTATGCTTCAGCCTGTTACCCGTGCCGGTATTTTTACTGATGAAATTACTGATTTTGCAGGCCAATTTGTTAAAGATGCAGATAAAGGCATTATTTATAAATTAAAACAGGAAGATAAGCTTTATAAAAAAGAAACTATTGTTCACTCTTACCCGTTTAGCTGGAGACATGAAGATGTCCCTGTAATCTATTATGCAAGGGAATCCTGGTTTATTAGAACAACCTCCATTGCAGATAGAATGGTTGCTTTAAATAAAACAATAAATTGGCAGCCTCCTGAAGTTGGTGCAGGCAGATTTGGCAATTGGCTTGAAGAAAATAAAGATTGGGCCTTATCCCGTGATAGGTTTTGGGCTACTCCTCTTCCTATATGGGTGAATGATGACGGAGATATGTTTGCTGTCGGAAGCATTGAAGAACTCAACAACGGGTTTGTCGAAGATAATGGGGAAAGAATTCCGGTTAAAGATTTTCAGCAGCTTGATCTTCATAAGCCATTTGTAGATCGAATTCTTTTTGAAAAGAATGGGAAAATCTATAAACGAACCCCTGAGCTAATAGATGTTTGGTTCGATTCCGGAGCTATGCCTTTTGCCCAATATCATTATCCTTTTGAAAATAAAGATTGGTTTGAAAATCATGCTTTCCCCGCAGATTTTATCTGTGAAGGGATTGATCAGACTCGTGGATGGTTTTATACTTTGCATGCAATTGCAACTATGTTGTTTAATACTGTTGCTTATAAAAATATTGTGGTTAATGAACTGATTTTAGATAAGAATGGTCAAAAAATGTCCAAATCAAAGGGCAATACTGTTGATCCGTTTATGCTTTTTGAAAAGTTTGGTGCTGATTCTACCAGGTGGTACTTAATTACTAATAGCCCACCCTGGCGCCCTACTCTTTTTGATGAAGATGGTTTAACCGAAGTTCAAAGAAAATTTTTTGGAACTTTATTAAATACTTATTCTTTCTTTGCTTTGTATGCAAATATTGATAAATTCAAATTTGAAGAAAATCTTGTCGATTATTCTGAAAGACCCGAAATCGATCGATGGATTATTTCAAAGTTAAATTCGCTTATTGAAGATTACAAAACATGGATGGATGATTATGATATGACCCGTGCCGCTAGGGCAGTTGCAAATTTTACCATAGATCATTTATCAAATTGGTATGTTAGAAGATGCAGAAGACGTTTCTGGAAATCTGAAATGAACAAGAATAAAATCTCTGCTTATCAAACTTTATATGAATGTCTTATTAATATTTGTAAATTAATTTCTCCTTTTGCTCCATTTACATCCGAAGAGATATATCAGAATTTGAATTCGGTTACAGGTAAAGAAAATTTTGAATCAGTTCACGTTAGTTATTTACCTCAATCCCTCTTTCTTGATAAAGAGCTTGAAGTTAAGATGGAAATTGCTCAAAAGGTTGTATATTTGACTAGAACAATGAGAGCAAAAGCAAATTTAAAGGTTCGTCAGCCGCTTAAAAAAATTATGGTGGTTGTAAATAAAGATAAATTTGACGCTCTTTCTAAAATGAAAGATGTAATCCTGGATGAAGTTAATATTAAAGATTTGATTATTCTTGATAATGATTCCGGGATCGTTAGTAAATCTGCTAAACCTAATTTTAAATCTATCGGACCAAAATTTGGCAAGAAGGTTAACCAGGTCGCTAATGCAATTAGAAATTTTTCATCAAAAGAAATTAGCAGTTTGGAGGCTCAAAATTCATTATTAGTAAATATAAATGGAGAAGAAATAAATATATCTAAAGATGATGTCGAAATTGTTAGCTCTGAAATAACAGGATGGGTTGTTGAAAGTGAAGAAGATGTTACTGTTGCTATCGATACTGAACTTACTAATGAACTTATTGCTGAAGGTTTAGCAAGAGAATTTGTTAATAGAGTTCAGAATATGAGAAAAGATGCGGGCTTTGATGTAACTGATAGAATTAAAGTCAAATTTACCGGCAGCAAAGAGTTAATCAATGCGGTGAATTCTTTTCATGATTATATCTCTAACGAAACTCTGGCTGAAAAACTTATAAATGACGATAAATTTAATGGGGGAGTCAATCAAAATTGGAAAATCGGGGAGTTTGAATGCTCCATTCATCTTGAAAAGATTAATTTTCAAAAGGAGAGTTAAGAAAATGGCAAAAAAAACAACTAAACAATCTTCGCCAAATCTATCATCTAAAAAATCTTCTCCGGATAAGGTTTCTGATAAGAAGAAATCTCCTTCAAGATCTTCTGCAGCTAAATCTGCTAAAAAAACTGTAGCTGCAAAAAAACCTTCTACAGCTAAATCTCCTAAAGCTGTAAAAAAAATAAGTAAAAAATCTATTGATACACAAAAGACACAGAAAAGGACTATGGCTAAAAGAACAAAAAAGAAAGATGAAGTAAAAGTTGAAAATACTACAACTCAGACTGAATCTAAACCTAAGGCTATTGAAAATATTAAAGGCTACAGCCAGAAAGATTTAGATCATTTCAGACAAATTATTATGGAAAAAAGAGATGAAATTATTGATCAACTTCAAAATTTAAAAGATCAGATGCTGGATCCGACTACCGGAGAATATATAAATGAAAATTCTCCCTATTCTTTGCATATGGCTGAACAAGGTACCGATGCTATGGAAAGAGAAAAAACTTTCCTTTATGCCCAAAGAGAAAATAAATTCTTGGGTTACCTTGAAGATGCTTTGAAAAGAATTGATGCTGGAACTTATGGCATTTGTATCGAGTGTATAGAAGAACCACAGCATTTATGCGATACCTGCCCGCTGGTTCCTAAAGCAAGATTGGAAGCTGTACCGCATAGTCAGCTCTGTCTGCCCATTAAGCAGCGTCAGGAAAAAAGATGAATTGATTTTGTAAGGAATAAATTTTGAGATTATTATTCGTTTCATTTGGTATTTTTATTATTGACCAGGTTTCTAAAATCTTAGTTAAAGGAATTTCTATCCCCTTTTTAAAAATATTTCATCGTGGTATGTACCCCGGACAAAGAATCCCTGTAATTGGAGACCTGTTCAGCATTACTTTCGTTGAAAATCCGGGAATTGCTTTCGGAATTGATTTTGGATCAAATTTCAAACTCCTAATTTCCATTTTTACCATTGCAGCCACTATAGGTTTACTTATCTATTTTTATCATATTAGGGAAAAAAGTTTTAGCTTAAGACTCTCAATTGCAATTATTATTGGCGGTGCATTTGGGAATCTAATTGATAGAATTTTCTACGGATATTTCTATGGTTACTCTTCTTTATTTTATGGAAGGGTTGTCGATTTTTTTGATTTTAGAATATTTAATTTATTCCTTTTCAACAGAACTTTCGGTAATTATATTTTTAACGTTGCGGATATGGCTGTAACAGTTGGAGTTATTTTACTACTGTTTAATTTTCATAGACGTTCTGCTGATGATAATCTTAAAGAGCAAATTACACAACTACCGGATTTAGTAGAAAATAAGGATTAGATTGAGAATTCTGCTTGTCTCCTTCGTAATTGTTATAATAGATCAATTAACAAAGGTTTTCGTTAAAGGTTTTTCAATCCCTTTTTTAGATATTTATTACAAAGGGATGTATAATGGACAGAAAATTCCTATCTTCGGCGATTTTTTTAGAATTACCTTTATTGAAAATCCTGGTATGGCTTTTGGCTTTGATCCCGGGTTAAGTTATAAACTTTGGATTTCAATATTCTCTCTAGCAGCTGGTATCGGACTAATTTTTTACCTATACATAATTAAAAATCAAAGATATACTCTCCGACTCGCTATTGCTTTTATTTTAGGCGGTGCAGTAGGCAATCTCATAGATAGAATGTTTTATGGAATATTTTATGGGTACGCCCCCTTGTTTTACGGAAGAGTAGTTGATTTTTTGGATTTCGATTTCTTTAATTTAACTCTTTTCGGTAGAAGTTATGATCGATGGCCTATCTTTAATATAGCCGATTCGGCAGTTACAATTGGGGTAATTATTCTTCTTTTTTTCTATAAAAAACCGAAAACTGAAATGCTGGTCATCGAGGAAGTCGGTAATAAAATTGAAATTAGAGAAGTATCGGAAGATGAACAAAAAATTAACAATGATAGATTGAATAAAGAAGATTATCAAAATGACCAACCTGGTAAAGGAAAAAACCTACCGGATTGAAGTCCCAGCGGGAAAAAAGAAAGAACGATTGGATATCTTTCTTTCTAATTGTATTGAAAATGCAACCCGTTCCAAAATTCAAAAATTAATCGAAGCTCACTTTGTTACTGTAAATGCGAAATTTGTAAAACCAAGTTACAAGGTTCTGCCTTATGATTTGATTGTAGCTACCTATCCCGTAACTCCCCATCCGGAAAATGCTGAACCTGAAGATATTCCCCTTAATATAATTTATGAAGATGAATTCTTATTGGTTGTAAATAAGCCTGCCGGAATGGTTGCCCATCCTGCTTATGCTAATTATACCGGGACACTCGTAAATGCTCTTCTTCATCATACAAAAAACTTGAGTAGTACAAATCAGCCTGGAAGGCCTGGAATTGTTCACCGCCTCGATAAAGATACCAGTGGCCTGCTGGTTGTAGCAAAAGATGATTTCACTCATTCAAGATTGTCTTATCAATTTTCCAAACATAATATCGAGAGGGAATATTGGGCTGTCTGCTGGGGGCATTTTGATAAAAAAAATGGTAAAATTGAAAGAAATATTGCTCGAAGTAAAAAAGATAGGAAAAAGTTTTCTGTAAGTGAATCAGAAGGTAAAACTGCCGTTACTCATTATGAAATGCTCGAAGAATATGAATTTGCATCCCTGGTAAAATTAAATCTTGAAACCGGCAGAACCCATCAAATTAGGGTTCACCTTTATTCTATTTCTCATCCTGTCTTTGGTGATCCTGTATACGGAGGTAGACAAATAATTTATGGTTCCGGTCTTCCTAAAATGAAAAATCAAGTTCAAAATTTATTTGAAATAATGAAGCGGCAGGCATTGCACGCTAAAACATTAGGATTTATTCATCCGCATACAAAAGAAAAAATAAGATTCGATTCCGACCTTCCTGATGATATGAAAGAATTAATAAATAAATTAAAAATTTAATTTAAATGATGTTGATCCTTGCCTATCCTTCTGAAAAAATTGACAATAATTGCTTTACTTGTTTTTTGCAATTTGAAATTTCTCTGTCTCTATACTCACATCTCAATACTCAATACTAAAAATTACAATTCCACCATCGATATATCAATTATCTCATCTTCCTTTTCAGGCATTTCTTTTAATATTTTATCTGATGGTTTGGAATCTAATTTAATTGTACAACATGCTGTCTTTTCTCCATCAAATATTACATTTTCCATTTCCTGTGCATTAATTCTCTCTTCACTTAATAGTCTCAACACACGTGCAAGTACTCCCGGTTTATCAAAATGTCTAACAACAAGCTGATATTTAGCTGCGGTTTTTTTACACCTGTTTACCCAATTCCTTATTTCACCAAGTTCAATATAGTTCTTAATAATATTGCATGTTTCTTCGGCAACAGCATTTTGAGCCTGTTCTGTAGACGCTCCAATATGATGGGTAACGTAAACATTTTTAATGCTTGAAATTTCACTTTTAAGTTCACCTTCTTTACCTTCCGGTTCCCCATTGAAAACATCTATCCCTGCAAATATTTTTTCTTCTTTAACTGCACTTAATAATGCATCTTCATCCACAACACCTGCTCTTGAAGTATTTATGAAATAAGCACCTTTTTTTAATTTATTTATTAAGTCTTTGGAAATAATTTTTTTAGTATCTGCATTCTGTGCTAAATGAACAGAAATTATATCTGACTTTTCAAACAGCTCACTTAGAGTATCAATTTTATCGATACCAAGGATTTGAGCCTTTTCATCAGTTAAAGATCTTGACCAGCCAATGACCTTTAAACCAAATGCTTGTGCACGGTAAATAAGCTCTGTACCGATCTGACCCACCCCAACTATACCTAAAGTTTTACCAAATAAACCGTCTGCCTTCGAATATAATGCTTTATTCCATCTTCTGTTACGGAAATCAATAACGTTTTCCGGGATCCGTCTATCTATTGCACAGATTAGTCCCATTGCCAGCTCAGCTACGGCAATACTGTTTTTTCCAGGACAATTTGCAACAAATATTCCTTTTTCATTTGCCGTATTAATATTAATATTATTGACTCCCGCTCCTGCACGTATAATTAAACTGAGTTTATTTGATTTATTTATACATTCAGCGTTTACTACTGTTGAACGAACAATCAATATATCAACATCTTTAATGTTATTGTAGAGTTCATTCTCTTTTAACTTTGGCTCATATATTAATTCTCGAACCAGGTTTTTAATTTGTTCTACATATTGTTCTGGAAATTTATCTGCAATTAGTACTTTCATATTCTCACCCTTTTAAATTTTTATTATTAAGTGAAATTTAGTAGAAATTTTAATTTTGAATTAATCTTTCTATATCATTGGAATTTTTATATTAAACTTTTTTGCATTTTCAATGGCTTTTTCATATCCGGCATCGGCATGACGGATTATTCCCGTTGCCGGATCATAATTTAAGACATTATTTAATCTTCTCTCTGCTTCTTTTGTTCCATCGGCAACTATCACCATACCTGCATGAATTGAATTTCCAATTCCCACACCGCCTCCATGATGTAAAGATACCCAGCTTGCCCCTCCGATCGTATTCATTAATATATTTAATATTGGCCAGTCAGCAATTGCGTCACTCCCATCTTTCATTCCTTCTGTTTCTCTATTTGGGGAGGCTACCGAACCGCAGTCAAGATGATCCCTGCCGATTACTATTGGTGCACTAACTTTTCCGGTTGCTACAAGATCGTTAAATATTTTCCCCATTTTTGCTCTTTCACCGTATCCCAGCCAGCAGATTCTTGACGGCAGTCCCTGGAAATGAACTCTCTTTTGAGCTAAATCTATCCAGTTGCAGAGTGATCTATTTTCGGGAAATGTCTCCTTAACTGCCTCATCCGTAACGTATATATCTTCAGGATCTCCCGATAAGGCTGCCCATCTAAAGGGCCCTTTCCCGTCACAAAATAAAGGTCTTATAAATTCAGGTACAAAACCTGGAATATTAAAAGCATTCGCTACTCCATTATCTTTTGCTTCTCCGCGAATATTGTTGCCGTAATCAAAAGTTATCGAACCTCTTTTTTGAAATTCCAGCATTGCATTTACATGTTTTACAATAGTTCTTTTTGCTGCCCTGATATATTCTGATGGGTTATTTTGTCTTAATGAATATGCATCCTCCAGACTCATACCCATAGGTACATAGCCATTCAATGTATCATGTGCTGATGTTTGATCGGTCAGAATGTCAGGGATGATATTTTTATCTAATATTTGCGGTAAAATTTCTCCCGCATTTCCAACTAATCCCACTGAAAGAGCTTCCTTGTTTTTCTTCGCGTCCAGAACTAATCTAATTGCATCATCAAGGTTTTCTGAAAGGATATCAATATAGCCGGTCTCTATTCTTTTCTGAATTCGTTTTTTATCAACTTCAATTCCAAGGAAAGCAGCACCATTCATTGTTGCTGCCAATGGTTGTGCACCACCCATTCCCCCAAGTCCTGATGTTAATAGAAATTTCCCTGCGAGAGTCCCATTTTCATCATTTTGTGAGAAATGTTTCCTCCCGCATTCAGCAAAAGTTTCATAAGTCCCCTGCAGTATTCCTTGCGTTCCAATGTATATCCAGCTCCCTGCAGTCATTTGACCATACATTGTTAAACCAAGATTTTCTAATCTCCTGAATTCATCCCAATTAGCCCATTTTGGAACAAGCATCGAATTTGAAATAATTACTCGTGGGGCATTGCTATTTGTCTTTAATATGCCTACCGGTTTACCCGATTGAATTAGAAGTGTTTCATCATCTTCAAGTTCCTTTAAAGAAGATATGATAGCTTCATAGCAGCTCCAGTTTCTTGCTGCTTTTCCCCTTCCTCCATAGACAACAAGTTCTGACGGAATTTCTGCAACTTCAGGGTCTAAATTGTTCATTAACATTCGCATCGCCGCTTCCTGCAGCCATCCCTTACATGAAATTGTTGACCCCCGTGGGGCTTTAATTTTAATTTTTTCTGTATCAGTTATCATTTGAATTTCTCAAATAAAATTTTAACTACGTTTTACTTACTAATCTTTAAAATGTACATCAAGTATGTTCTGATATTGATTCTGCATTGATTTGTATAGCCATTTTTTTAAAAACCAGCTCTTCTTTATCTGACCTTTAAGATATTTAGTGTTTTCTTCAAGTTGATGTTTTAGCCTGGTTCTCTCATCTTTTGTAAACTTTACAGTTTCCGAGGCACTGTTTAATTTATTTATTATTGAATTAAATGCTCTTTCCTCTGCAAAGAAACGGTTATCCCCCCCAACTTGTTTTAAAGTTTGTCTGCAAAATGTAGTTAATAATTTCTTTTCATTTTTATCGAATTCAAAATTATAATTTGTGAATAGTTTCTTCATGTGTACCTGAATAATTTTTGAATGAAAGTAAGTTGTCTCTTATCGTTTGATATCCCGGCTTTATTACCTGGTATATGTAATTCAGCCTTTCTTTATAGGGAATAAATGCCGATTTCATCGAATTAAGAGTAATTTTTTCTACATCCTCTAAATTTAGATTAAAATGTTTTATAGCAGTCAAGAATTCTTTCGTCATTGTCGTATCACTCATCAGCCTGTCATCTGTATTTATAGTAACTCTGAATTTTTCATTATAAAACATTCCGAAGGGATGATTCTCTATTTTATCAATAGCGCCAGTATGGACATTGCTTAATAAACAGATCTCCAGGGGAATTCTTTTATCCAGAACATACTGTGCTAGTTCTCCAAATCCTACTGCATTCCCTTTTTTATCTAAAGTTATATCTTCAATAAGATGAGTTGCATGTCCTATACGGTGTGCACCGCACCATTGAATTGCCTGCCAGATCGACTCTTTTCCGAAGGCTTCACCTGCATGAATAGTTATATTGAAATTCGCTCTTTGTATAAACTGGAAAGCCTCTATATGCTTTTTAGGAGGAAAACCACCCTCTTCTCCGGCTAAATCAAATCCCACAACTCCCTGATTTCTGAAGTTTACTGCCAGCTCTGCGATATCAAGCGTGTTTTTCATATTTCTCATACCGCAAAGTATTAATCCGAAACCAACTCCAAATTCTTTACTCCCTTTTTCTAATCCATTTAAAACCGCTGTAACCACATCTTCATTATATAGTCCTTTTGATGTATGGAATACCGGTGCAAATCTTGTCTCTACATAACAAACTCCGTCATTCTTCATATCCTCCATCATCTCATATGCAACCCTCTGCAGACCGTCTTTTGTTTGCATCACAGCTGTCGTAAGTTCAAATCCTTTTAGGTATTCAACTAGATTACCTTTATTTGCCCCTCTATGAAACCATGCCGCTAATTCATCAGGATCTTTAGTCGGTATTTTATTATACCTTAATTCTTTAGCTAGTTCAATTATTGTTTGGGGACGTAGCCCCCCGTCTAGATGATCATGCAGCAGTACTTTAGGAACCGATCTTATTATTTCTTCTGTGTTCAAAAATACCTCTTTTTTGTTTAGTAAAATATTCCATTTTTAAGGTAAAATCAATTTAAATGAATTTGTCCGTTATTTATGATTTTTTACATGTTTCTGAATAATTTTAAGCCTAAATTAACTCGCCTTTCTTGACTATAGAGGCTTAAAACTGTAAGTTTGATATATAAAACCGATTTTAAATGGAGTTGGAATGTTTATAAAAAAATTAACTATATCTGTTATTATTCTGCTTGCCATGGTCATTACTGCATTTCAATGTTCTTCTACGGAACTAACAAGTGCAAAATTATATATTCAACAAAAAAATTATGACAAAGCATTAGAAGTTCTTGAAGAAGAAGTCGCTAAAAATCCTAAAAGCGATGAAGGGTATTATTTGCTTGGAACAGTTTATGGTGAAAAAGGACAATATGAAAATATGGTGAATGCTTATGATTCATCACTTGCTGCTAGTGATAAGTTCAAAAAGGATATTAATGATTCAAAAATTTACTACTGGGCTAATTTATTTAATAAAGGTGTAACTTATTATCAGAATGGGAATAAAAGTCAAAATCCCGATAGCGCAAAAATCGATTATGATAAATCAAGTAATGCTTTTGAACAGGCTATAAATATTGAACCGGATTCGGCTACTACTTATCAAAATCTTGCTTTTGTATATATTAGTGAAAAAAATTATGATAAAGCTATCCCCATTCTGGAAACTTTGCTGAAGAAGAAAAGTAATCTCGATGGATATAAATTCCTCGGTGAACTGCTTTATGATAAGGGTACTAAGGAGATGGCAAAGTATAAAGAAAATAAAGATGTGCAAGATAGTGTGCTGGCAATGAATACTTTTAATAAGGCAATCAGTGTTCTGGAGAAAGGAAGACAGGAATTCCCTAACGATTCCGATATCCTATTAACTTTATCTAATTCATATATAGCTGCTAATAAAGTTTCTGTCGCTATGGATGCCTTTAGAGCAGGTGTTGAAAAAGAACCCGAAAATAAATATTACAGGTATAATCTCGGTGTCCTTTATTTAGGTGAAAAAGACTATAATGATGCTGAAGAACAATTTAAAAAAGCTGTCGAAATAGACCACAGCTATGAAAATGCAAATTATAATCTGGCTGTTACATATGTTCGCTGGGCTACCGAAATGAGAGATTCTTTAGAAGCAAAAGAAGATACTTCCAGATCTTATCTTGTTGTATACCGTAAGGCTCTTCCCTACTTGGAAACTGTTGTCCAGAATGAGAGTGAAAAACCTGCTGTATGGGAATTATTAGGAAAAGTTTATGCAATTCTTGGTATGCAGGATGACGCAACTAATGCCTTTAATAAGGCAGATCAATTGAGAAAATCAGGAAAATAAATTTTATTGAATTTTTATGACTCAGAATAATCAGCCGCAAGGTCAGCAAATTAATATCGAATTAGGTGAAAAAGAAGCAGAAGGAATTTATTCTAACTTGGCGATCATAACTCATTCTCCCGCCGAGTTTATTATTGATTTTACAAGAATAGTTCCCGGTGTTCCCAAAGCTAAGGTTCACGCTCGCATAATTACTACCCCCCAGCATGCTAAGATGTTTTTGAAAGCTCTCAAGGAAAATATAGATAAATTTGAAGCAAGGTTCGGCGAAATCAAGATTGATACTCCGCCGAACCAGCATTTTGGCTTCGTCCCTTCAGTTAAAGACGAAAAAGTAAATTAAAATATCTGACGAGGGCATTGATTAACTAAAGGTTAACACTTGACTTTTCAGGCGGCAGAATTTATCAATCAAGCATGTATTCCCAAGCTTAACCCCTCGATTTATAGAATCTATGTTAATATCATTAACCAATTTATCTATCTATTGCCCTCGGCTTCAGCCAAGGGAGTAGTGAATAAAAAATAAAAGATTGCTTTAGCCATATAAGCAATTTTTTGTAAATGAAGGGGATAATTAAATTTGAATAACTTTCATTTCAATTGAATTTTCATACAGCCTCTTTTCAGTAATGTATCCTGCTTCTGGTATCCAGTATCCTGCATTTGGCATCTTGTACTCAGTACTCACATCTCATTACTCAATACTATATAGTACCATCCTTAGTAATATTTACCTATACCATTTAGCACAACATTAAACTTATTTTACAAATTCACGATAATAAAAATGGCACTACAGTTGTGGCCAAACGCATACTTTTTAAAATAGAGTTTCTCAAATAAATAAGAGTTAGAGATGAAGATAAAAAATAGAGTATCAATTTTAGCAATTATACTTGTCGTTGGTATTGCTGGGTGTGTTAAACTGCCTGATGATATTGTGGCTCCTAAATGGGATACTAATTTCAATGTTCCTATCACAAACAAAACTTATAAATTATCGGATATAATTAAACCTCAAAAGTATATTGATCTCGATTCTGATAGCAATTACATTTTTAGCTCAGAAGTTTATGAATATTCCACGGGAGTGGCAGAATACCTGGATCAATCTTCTGAATCTATTTCTACCGACGATAAAATTATTGCGGAAAATGTTGAATTTGATATTTATTTACCATTCCCCGGTGGAATAAAGTTAAGTAAAGCAGTTTTTAGAGAAGGTCTTTTAAATTTTCATGCACTTAATAAATCAAATTCCGAAAGCATCTCTATTTATATTAAAATTCCTGGTATAAAAGATCAATATGGTAAAGTTGTAAGCTCTCAATTAAACCTGGCTCCGGGAGATTCCGGCTCTATTGGTACTATACTTAATGACCATATATATCTGAAACCGGTGTCCCAGTCCTCTGAATTAGATAATGGAATGTTAATTAAAGTCACTGCAAGTTCTTCTTCTAATACGGCAGAAGCAAATATTGGCTTTATCAGTTCAGGTTTTAAGTTTAAATCAGCAACTGGTTATTTCCCGCCTAAACCACTCGCTCTGATTGAACATAATGTCAAATTGAAACTCGGGAGTGATATTTCTAATTTCAAAGGAAATATATATTTAGCCGGTGCTGTAATGAAATTAAAAGCACAATATTTATCTTCTAATCCCGATCCTTTCGAACTTGAATTAAGAAATCTTCAAATTACCGGTCAGAGCTTGTCGGATAATCAGCAGGAACAATTAATTTTTAAAACAAATTCTGAAATCAACAGTCCCGCTTCTTCTACAATAAGTTTTAAATTGGGAACTGTTGATACTGTTTTTAATGAATCCAACAGTACCATTAACGATTTCATTTCGTTTATCCCGGATGAAATGTTGATTAGTACTTCACCTATTATGAACCCTGATGATGATCAAAATTATAAAACTGTTACGGAACAGGATTCTATTAAAATGGAATCTTATTTGACCACTCAAGGAATTGATCTGAACTCAAATGCTCTGCTTACAATAAAAAAATCAACGCTTGTAGATACCGTCGAATTAAATATGGATCAATCAAATAGAGATGCTCTCGCTGATGGTCAGGCTGCCGATATTAGTATTCAGGTTAATAATTATATCCCCTTAACTTCCTGGATCAAAATAATTCTGGCCGATTCAAATTATCACCCGTTAACTACTATTACTACTGGTACCGATGGAGTGGATTCCCTAAAATTTGCCGGAGCTGAGGTAAATCTTTCTAATGGTCAGGTTACTAATGCTTCTCAAAGTGACCAGGCAATAAATTTAAATTCATCTCAAATATTAAGTTTCTCTAAAGCATACTATGCAATCTTATCCGTGACTTTAGAAACTTCTTCTTCTAATCAATCAAATCCCGCACGGGTTTTATTGAAAGCCAATGATTGGGTTTCAATACGTGTAGTGGGCAGCATTAAATATAACATAAATCCGGGTAACTGATATGTCAATGAATAGAATACTTGTTTCGATTATTTTTTTATTTAGCATTTCTTTCGAAGTCTCTGCACAATATGGGTCCGTTGGAAGTTTCGATGCACGAAGTATGGGAATGGCTAAAACTTATACTGCTGCTTCAAGAGGAATTAATTCTATCGGAATAAATCCTGCTAATTTAATGTTTAATGAAAACGGTCATTTCGAATTTTCAACTGTATTACCCCTTCCTTCTACATCTTTAAGAAGCGGAACCGACTTTCTTTCAATTGATGATTTTAACTATTATTTCGGAGGTGTTGATGGTGAAAGCAGATATTTAAATGATCAGGATAAGGAAAGATTAAAAAATCTCTTTAAAGACGGTGGTGATGTTTTCTTAAATGCAACTATAAGTGTATTTTCCGCTTCCTGGAAAATAAATGATAATGTCGGTGCCATAGGCGTTTCTGTAAGCGATTTTATTGGCGGCTATTTAAAAGTCCCCCAGTCATTAGTTGAAATACCATTATATGGTAACACAATTGAACAGATCTATTCTTTTAGTGAAGCAAATATAAAATCATGGTGGCTCCGCAACTATTCTTTATCATACGCCAGGGAATTGCCTGGTCCTAATTTCTTAGACAAATTATTTGCAGGTATTACATTTAAATATATCAATGGCTTTTATTATGTCGGTACAGATAGAGTTAATACAAATTTGGAAACTAATTCACAGTATGAAATAATCGGTACTGCAGATATGGTAGGTTATTCTGCCTTTTCTAAAAATTTTGGTGTCAATTACGACTTTGATTCAACTGATTATAATTCAAGTTTCTCACCATTTCCTTCTCCTGCAGGCACCGGACTTGGGGTGGATTTTGGTCTGTCTGCATCTATCTCGCCTATATTAAATGTATCCTTCGCTGTTACTGATCTGGGATCTATAAAGTGGAATCAAAAAGCCGCAATGTATTCTGCTTTGGGTGATATCTATCTCGATGATATCTCAAATAAAGATCAGGTTGATTCTCTTGGAGATAAGATAAAAGGTAAAGGATCATATGTAAATTCTTTCACCACAAGTCTGCCAACAGCTGTGAGATTCGGTTTTTCATATTTTATGAAGGAAAGTATCATTCCCGGATCATTATTGTTAGGTATGGATTATAATCAGGGATTAAATGACCTCCCGGGAAATAGTACTAAGGCAAGGGTCTCTATTGGAACTGAATGGAAGCCCATGGACTGGATTCCTTATATCAGAACCGGGTTATCCTTTGGAGGATGGGCTGGATTTAACTGGGCTCTGGGTCTCGGTATAGATGCCGGTTTGGTGGAACTCAACTTTGCTACTTCCGATATGAATTCTATTGTCGCTCCAAATTCTGCCAAACATATCTCGGTTTCTTTCGGATCCCGATGGAAGTTTAATTAATATTATAATAAATGTAATCTCAAAAAAAAGTATTTAATTTCCTTCTCTAACATAACATTTTGCTCCCTGCGTTTGGGGGGCAATTTGTTAACACCTGGTTTTCCAATGTTTAGTCTCGAATTTGAGAGTCTGTCATTTCGAACATTGTGAATTGAATATTGAAATTTATTCGCTATTTGTTTTTTTATAATTTGTTTTTTTAACTATTGTTTCACCCTTGGCAGATTTACAAAAGCTCCTGCTAAAAATACCAGATCGGCAAACCATGCCGTTAACATCGGGTTTAATACTCCATTCTTTCCGAAAGCTAAACTGATCTGCATAAATACTAGGTAAATAAAAGTAATTAAAATATTGATCCCTACCTGTACTGCTAATCCTCCTCTTCTTTTATTTGCAGAAATAGGTAGCCCGAAAAGTACCACCACTAAACTTGCTATTGGAAATGAAAATCTTGAATAATATTCTATTAAGGTATTTGTAGCATTTAACCCGGCCTTCTCCTGAGATTCTATAGATTTTCCTAATTCACTTAAGTTCATCTCTTCAGGTTTTTGCTGCTTTGTTAATAAATCAGAAGGTTTGAATCTTAAATAATCAAGATTGAGTTCTGAAAAATATTTTGCACCTGCTTCTTTACTGTTGAATGTTCTTTTAACTCCACTATAAGCTATCCATGAATGACTCAATGAATCATAAACCATTTTTGCTGCATCAATTCTTGAGATCATATGTGTAAGATCATTCTTTTCAAATTCCTGGATTCCTACACGATTAGCTTGATTCTCCGCGTTATCAAAAAAAGCAATATTAACAATTCTCGTCGGTGAATCCTGGAAGAATATATTCCCGCCGGTATATACAAACCCCTTCTTTAAATAGTTTAACTGAATATTTAATTTGGTCTTATTTGCCATTGGTACAATGTAACCGGAAAAATAAATGGATAATATGCTTATCATTATTGTAGTTACTACAAACGGAGCCATAAATCTGTACATGCTTATTCCGCTTGCTTTTATTGCTGTAAGTTCGCTTAAATTTGAGACTTTGCCGACTGTAAATAAAGCTCCGAATAATACCGATACCGGAGTCATTAGTTTTATAATGTCAGGTGAGAATACTAGATAGTAATGAAGAATTATTCCGAATGGTACACTTTGATCTATAAAATCATCAAGATTCTCCATCATATCAATTACTACAAAAAGCAAAGTGAATGCAATTAGTCCGAAAAAGATAGTCTGAAGAAACTGTTTAATTAAATATTTATCTATAATTTTCATTCAGAATTTCTTTTTCTTCTTTTTCCTGGATTTCTCTCCATTGCTTGGGCATGAATTTTTTAATCCAGCTGAAATCTAATGTGACTGTTTCCCTAACTGTTCTGTATGTTAAAATTATCCCCGCTATTCCCAATATTATATTTGCTACCCACATTCCCATAAATGGAGATAATAAACTTCTATCCGCTAACTTTTCGCCCCCTATAAGACATGCCCAATAAATAAGGAAGAAAAATAAACTTATACTCGCTGCTATACCAAACCCTCCCTTTTTTGTCATGGTTCCTAATGGGGCTCCTATTAAAATGAATACAATACATGCAACCGGGATTGCATATTTTTTATATATCTCTACAAGATATTTATTAATTTCATCCTGCCAGTATTTTAGCCTGTTAAAGTCCGACATTAAAATATTCTTTGAATTATTGACTTTATTTAAAACCCTTGAATAAACCAGATCTTTGTCTTTTATCTTCAGTTGTTGACCCGGATTTTTCAAAGAATCTCCTATAAAGAATAAACTCCTGCTGTCTCTTTTAAAATTTTCAACGGTTGATTCTTTTAATATTCTTAAGCTGTCTACTATCGCCTGCATTGCCGATGTTCCTAATTCTCTTTCTCCTCTTGAACTACTGAAATTTGATTGCTGAAAAGAAAATTGTTCGGCATCCATCGTTATCCTGTGCCTCTTAAATATCAATTTTCTATAAAGGTTTGTATTTCCGACTTCCGATTCATGGATCTCTCCATCATGTAAAGACATTATCAATTTCGTCTGATCATTTGTAAAGAAAATTTCTCCTTTTTTTGCAGTAACTATATTTATTTTACCTGGATTTGAATAATCATAAATAGTAATTTCTGAAAGTTCATTAGTCTTATTATTAATACCTCTTACTAAAATTGCATAATTGGATACTTCTTGCGAGAAAACTCCAGGTTCCAGTGATAAGGTTGGTTTTAATCTGCTTATCTCCTGTCCTAAAAGCTTTGCTTGATGGTTTGCATCAGGAAGAACATCATTATCAAACAGAAATAAAAGGTAACATAAAACCGCACTTGCAACTAAAGGTGCCGCCATCATTTTATACAGGCTTACCCCCGATGATTTTATTATAGTTATTTCATTATTTTGTGACATATTTCCGAATGCCATTAGGGTAGCTACTAATGTCGCCATTGGTATAACAAGTACAACCATCCATGCAAGATTAAATGAAATCAATTTAATTATAACCCATGTATCTAATCCCTTTCCAACCAGTTTATCCGCGAACTTCATCATAAATTGTAAAATGAAAATTCCCATTAAAGTGATTGTCGAAAAAACAAAAGGGATAAAATGATTTTTTAAGATGTATTTATATAAAATCATAAAGTTAATATATAAAAGGAGCTATTGTTTAACAAGGTAACTGTTTTTTGCATATGGAGTATTTGAGAGTCCATTGTCGTTGGATTTATCCAGCTGATTAAGGTCTAAGACAAAGCTTAATACCGGACTTTTAGTCCGGGCCGGGGGGTGAGGTTAAATTCAAATATTGTGAGACATTATTATTACTCATTTAGACTTTTCACACAGCCCCTTTATCCAACGGATAGGAAGGATTAGGCTTTAGACCATTAATAAAAGCAAAGGTAGTTTCTTTAACCAAAGATTAACACCGTGGCTTTAGCCCGGTGCTTCAATTCACATCCCCTCTAGGTAAAACTTGCATAGAATTTGAAAGAATCACTTTTATAAAATTTTTGAATTAGCCGCAGCTATTAATTTTTTATTATATTTAAATAATGAAAAAAATAAACGGAAAATTCTTATTTTTTATTACCTTAGTATTCCTTTTTTCATTTTTTATAGGATGCAATTCTTCTCCCGTTAAAAAAAATTTTGATGTTATGAAAGATCCCGCATACCCTAGATGGTTAAAATCAAGAAATTATAATACGGAACAAACTTCAGGTATATGCTTTCTAGGTATCAGTAATGATGGTGAAAAAAACTTTTTACTGGCTGATGATATTGGAAAAATCCATCATTTTAGTATAAAAAATGATACTCTCTTTTCTTTCTCTCCTGTTTTTTTTGGAAAGAAGGCCGTGGCGTTTCTTGATACTTTCCCTAAATGGGATTTTGAAGAAATAGTCCGCGATGAATATACAAATTCAACTTACCTCTCCATTGAAGGAAATAAACCCGATCAGCAAAAATATGTCGGAATTTATAAATTAATATTTAACAATAATAATGTTTATTCCGATACTGTCGTTGAGATAGAAAAATTGCATATAAAGCCTCAGAAGCTTTTCTTAAAATATACTGCGGATAATATTGGCTATGAAGGTCTGGCTTTGGATAGGAATTACTTTTATCTTGGACTAGAAGGTTTCCAAGATAGTGGCGTATTTGCCGATAGCACTTTTCTATTTATTGTTGATAAAAAAAATCTACAAATTATTAAGCAAATAAATACAAAACCATTTGGCATTCATACTATATGTGGCTTATATTCGGATAAAGATAATTCTCTTTTTGGCGTCGATAGGAATAATAAAAAACTTTTTCATTTGAGTTTCGAAGTTTCCGCCGGTATCTTCACTGTTAAAGATTATGGATTATCAGACATTCAAATAAATATTCCGGGCTATCCGCAGTATGTCTATGTTGCTTCGCTCGAAGGCATAACTATAGATAATGATAAAAATATATATCTGGTGGATGATCCCTGGAAAACTTTTTTTATTCCGTCTAAAAGAATTTTGGCTGATTTGGATAGTGTAACAATTAATAATTTCAAAAATTTTGTACCAATCATTTTTAAATTTAATTTAACTGGGCCTGTATACTAAGCAGGTTGGAAAAGGAGTTTTCAATTGCAGGAAGTAATAGATTTTATCAGAAATAATAAAGAGAATTACATAAATGAACTAAATGAATTCCTAAAAATACCAAGTATTAGTACTTTACCCGAAAATAAAGAGGATATGTTGAAATGTGCTCAGTTTGTTTCCGGTAAACTAAAGAATGCCGGTATGAGTAGAGTTGAAATATTTAAAACGGAAGGGCATCCAATAGTTTATGGAGAATGGCTGGGTGCTCCGGGTAAACCTACAGTTCTGGTTTATGGGCATTATGATGTTCAGCCTGTCGATCCGATAGAATTATGGGATAACCCCCCCTTTGATCCTGTCATTAAAAATGGGAAAATTTACGCTAGAGGCGCTACCGATGATAAAGGTCAGGTATTTATGCATATAAAAAGCGTCGAAGCATTCTTCAAAACTATTGGCAGCCTCCCTCTAAATATTAAGTACTTAATCGAAGGCGAAGAGGAAATTGGAAGCAGTAACCTGACATCATTTATAAATCATAATAAAGATTTATTAAAATGCGATGCCGTTTTGATTTCCGATACTTCACTCTATGAGGAAGGTGTACCCTCCCTTACTTATGGTTTAAGAGGTTTAACATATGTCGAGGTCGAAGTTATCGGACCGAATAGAGATTTGCATTCCGGTGAATATGGTGGTTCCGTTGCTAATCCTATAAATATACTGGCTGAAATAATTTCAAAGCTTCATGATAAAAATGGAAGAATTGCAATACCTGGCTTTTATGATGATATAGTCAAATTAACTAAAAAAGAAAAAGAAAATTATAAAAAATTGAAATTCTCTGAGAAGAAATTTGCTAAGGACCTTAAAGTCACTGAACTGAAAGGTGAAAAAGGTTATTCAACTCTGGAAAGAATTTGGATTCGTCCTACACTTGACTGTAATGGCATTATCGGAGGATTCACCGGTAAAGGAGCTAAAACTGTTATACCTTCAAAGGTTACCGCAAAAATAAGTATGCGCCTCGTACCTAATCAGAATTCAAAGAAAATATTCAAACTGTTTACAAAATATATTAAACAAATAGCTCCAAGATCTGTTAAAGTAAATGTTACAAGTCTTCATGGCGGTGAACCAAGCCTGACTCCCTTAAATGATAAAGCGACTATTGCTGCTTCTAAAGCTATGGAAAAAGCTTTCGGGAAGAAAACCGTTTTTATTCGAGAAGGTGGCTCTATACCTATTGTTACCGATTTTTCAAAAAGTCTTAAATCCCCCGTTGTTTTAATGGGCCTTGGTCTGAATTCCGAAAACCTTCATTCACCTAATGAGCATTTTAATCTAAATAATTTTGAACTTGGTATCATTAGCTCTGCTTACTTTTTGAAGGAATATTCCCTGTAATAATTGAAGTTCAATTGCCCTTGACTTTAGTCAAGGGATTAAATAAAAAAAGATGGCAATGGCTTTAGCCGCATAAAGTCATTGATAATGTTGCAATTGTTTTTGGATTGAATATTCTATATAATATTTTAAAATTTAAGGTTTAATTAATTGAGGTTATGTTAATATGATTGAAGTGGAAGAAAAATCATTCCCCATGATGGATTACTATGAGTCCTTAGGTTATAAAGCCGAGTTTTTAAATGGGAAAAAAATTATAAAGAATTTCGGTTCAACTCAGGAAGAACTCGATGCCTTATATGATGGGGTCGGTCTTAGAGATATTTCGCATTACGGGATTATAGAAATTAAAGGGAATGATTCTCTTGATTTTCTTCATAGAATTACTACTAATTCTATCAAAAACCTTCCAAAAGAAGGGATTGTTAATACTGTTTTTACTTCCGAGAAAGGACGAATTATAGATTTTTCTACTGTAATCAATTTTGAAGATTATCAGTTATTAGTTTGCAATTCTGAAAACCAGGCCAAAGTATTAAGCTGGATTCAAAAATATATTATTGCAGATGATGTTAAGGTTGCAGATGTTAATGGGAAATATACTATCCTCGAATTAATCGGTCCACAGTCCGATTCTTTTACTACTCTTATTTGCGGAAATATTGTTAATGCAATAAAGCTTAATTCTTTTAAGGTCATTAACGCTGATGGTACGATTTTCTTTTTATTGAAAATACTCGATAGAAATGAAAAGATAAGGTTCTGGCTGATAGCAAATATTGAAAATGGAAAGCAGCTCGTCAAATATATGATTGAAAATAAAGGAATTTTTAACTTCAGTCTGGTCGGTGAGGATTCTTATAATGTTTATAGAATAGAAAATGGAATTCCTTCCGCTCCCGATGAAATAAATTCTGATTATAACCCTCACGAAGCAAGACTTTTAAATTCCGTTGATTTTAAGAAAGGCTGCTATATCGGACAGGAAGTTATCGCCCGCTTAGATACATATGAGAAAGTACAGAAATATTTAATGGGTGTAATTTTTTCTGAACATGTTAATCAGAATGATAAATTTCTTCTGTTTAATGAAAATGGAAGTGATGCTGGTTTTGTTACTTCTATTTGTTTTTCACCTAAACTAAAAACCTATATTGGACTTGCTTATATTAAAAAAGAATTCATGGCAGAAGAAACAATTTTAATTGCAAAAAATGAAACCGGGAATTCGGTTCAAGTTTCAGTTAAAGCCCTGCCTTTTAGGAAATGAAAATTTATACTAAAACCGGAGATAAAGGGGAAACCGGACTTTTCGGCGGTTCAAGAATTTCCAAAAATTCCCCCCGTATCGAAGCATATGGTACCATTGATGAACTAAATTCTTTTATCGGTTTAGCAGCTACTGAAACCCGGGATGAATCTGTTAAATCACTGCTGAATAAAATCCAGAATCAGCTTTTTACAGTCGGAACTGATCTTTCTTCTCCGCATTCTATTGAAAATAGTAAAAAGAATATATTACGTGTTCCTGTAGAATTTTACAAAGAAATCGAAAAATCTATCGATTTTTTTGAAGAAAAATTAGATGTACTTAAAAATTTTATTATTCCGGGAGGCTCAAAATCTGCCGCTATTCTCCATATTTGCCGCACTATTTCCCGTAGAGCCGAAAGAAGAGTCGTTGCTTTAGATTCTTTGGAACAAATTAACGGAAATATAGTTATATTTCTTAACCGTTTATCTGATTTGTTTTTTGTTCTTTCTCGTTATGAAAATAAAATCTCGAACCATCCAGATACTATCTGGACTAAGTACTAAGTACCCAATTCTAACTACTCAATACTCAGTACTAACTAGGGGGGTGACTTTGGTTTCGACGGGATTGAAGAGGCATTGAACTGCGCACCGTGTTCCCCGGATACACGTTAAAAATTTGGGAATAAAATAATAACTGGCGAATATAACTACGCCTTAGCTGCTTAATAAAATAAGTAGCCGTTCTGTAAATCTTCTCGTACCGGGATTTATTTGAACGTCGTTTAGGTACGATTGCTGATACCGATGCCTGTGCGGTTGATGTGAAAATTAAGCAGGCAAGCTTAAAGCGACCCTTGTTTGTCTGGTAACTTTAAGTTAAATCAAAAACAAACTATGTGTGTAGACGTTCTCTGGATCTTAATTCCGGACGCGGGTTCGACTCCCGCCACCTCCACCAATAGCCTTTTAAGATAAAGAGTTACAGACTTTTTTCACACTATTCTCACTCTAATTGCATTTGAAATAGTAAAGAGCCGAAAATAATTTGATATTAGCACAATCTTCAAATAAACCTTTAAAGATATTCTTTAGGAATAAATGTATTCGGTGATGTTACCCAATTGCTTAGCTTGGCTTCGGAAAAGAACTTTTACTATCGAATTATTGATTAAATAATTCGGGTACTATAATTGTGAGCTAAATTCAACAGGTTATTTCTAAAATATTTTATTCATAAATTCCTTTTTTTGAAATAAATTAAAATTATCATAAAAAAAGAGTGGGGAGAATAAGACAATTCGTTGGAAAAATATTCCCCAAATAAATAATTGTAATTGAAATGGCGAAGCTTTGTCCCGAAATAGTCGACAGAGGATTTATTGAATAATGAAGAAATTTTTGGGTCATAAAATATCAATAAGAAGAGTTTTTAATAGAAGTAAAATATAGACATGTAACCATATAGACATAAAATGTCTAGATATAGACATCTGGGAATAAAGTTAGGTATATAACATATTTAAATAATTTTAAATTCAATACATTGGTATCTAATGAAAACGATTATAATATTACTAATTCATTTATCGTTATATAATTTATCCTTTTCGCAAGAAAAATATGTTACTATAACAATGGACGACTTGTGTTATGCATTTAACGGCAACTCTATTGATAAAATAGAAAAAGCATCTGATTCTCTTTTATATTCCATTACTAAACTAAATATCCCGGTTACCGTTTTTGTTAATGAAAAATCATTTATAAAAGAAGGAGAAACTGACCGGAGACTTTCACTGCTTAAAAAATGGATTAGTAATCCACAAGTAACGATAGGTAATCATACTTACAGTCATATCAATTATGCCGATACAACACTTTCTGCTTTTGAGGGTGATATAATTCAAGGCGAAGCTTTAACAAAAGAACTATTAAAGAAAGAAAATGAAAACCTTAAATACTTCCGATTTCCTTTTAACTGTACCGGAAAGGACAGCCTTTCAAAAGCGGAAATTTATGACTTTTTAAGTCATAGAGGATATGTAATTGCTCCATTCACCATTGAAAGCTCGGATTACATGTATAACGCCTTATATACTAAATATATCAAAGAGGGAAATACAAAAGCAGCAAATGAAATCATTGAGGAATATATCGGTTTTACGATTAAGCTCTTCCAATTCTTTGATGAAGCAGCAAAAAAAATTATCGGCAGGAATATCCGACAGATTTATTTATGCCATACAAATTTATTAAATGCAGTTTCGTTTAATAAATTGATAAATGCTCTGAAGCAACAAGGTTACTCGTTCATTAGTCTTGATGAAGCTTTTGACGATAAAATATATAATAGCAAAGATTATTATTTTCAGCATTACGGAATATCTTGGTTCTACCGGTGGATTGAAAATAAAGATGAGAGAATAAAACTTATGAAAAAAGAACCGGAGGACACAAATATAGAACAGAGATATAACAAATTAGCTGATTAATCATAATATGAATTTACATAATCTGACTTTTCAAATAAAGGATCTTCCTCATTTAAAAATCTCAAGAAGAAGCTTGTATCCAGTAAGGCTCCTTCAAGCATCGTATCCCCGGATTTCTTTCAACCACTCATCGGGATTTATTTTCCTATTTTGCTTGCCTTTGGTTCAGATCCCAAAAGTTTTGTAGAGAAGATTTTCTTCTCTATCAGCTAAAAACTTCTGTGAAGTTTGAATTATAATTGTTCCTAATTCATAGATTAACCTATCAATCCAGTAAACGAATTCAAATGAATAATGAATTTTACAACATAGTTTTTTAATTTTATATTTGAAATAATATAGTTAAAATTTTTTTTTATAAGGGTTCTTTGTTTCAATTCTACTTTATTCTAATAGAACTTTATTAAATTTAATAACAATATCTAAAATATTTAGCTGCATAGACGCTTAATTTTTTGAATAATCTAAGGAGATTTAATATGCCCGATACCGACGGAATCATAGAATCAAAACAATATTATACAAATATACTCCAGAAGTCTGAAAGCTTCTTCCTAAAAGGAGCAAATTCACAAGACTGGGGTATGAAAAATAGACTGGGCAGAATATTTAATCCTGTCAGCGGTAAAACTGTCATGCTGGCTATTGACCATGGCTACTTTCAAGGTCCAACTACCGGTCTTGAACGAATCGATCTGAATATACTCCCGCTCGAACCCTATGCCGATACTCTTATGCTTACTCGAGGCATCTTAAGGAGTATTATCCCGCCTCAAACTCAAAAATCAATTGTACTTAGAGTTTCCGGTGGTACAAGTATTCTTAAAGAACTTTCCAATGAATCACTAGCTGTAGATATTGAAGATGCCGTACGTTTAAATGCATCTGCTATGGCTGTACAGGTATTTATCGGCGGTGAACATGAAAGGGAATCAATCACCAATATGACAAAAATGGTTGATATGGGATTACGTTACGGTATACCTACTCTCGCCGTAACCGCTGTAGGTAAAGATATGGTGCGCGACGCAAAATATTTTAGATTAGCCACTCGTATTTGCGCAGAACTGGGAGCACAATATATCAAAACGTATTACGTCTCCGAAGGATTTGAAACAGTTACTGCTTCATGCCCGGTACCGATTGTCATTGCCGGCGGCAAAAAGATTCCCGAACCTGATGCGCTAAAAATGGCTTATAATGCGATACAGGAAGGTGCAGCCGGTGTCGATATGGGCAGAAATATTTTCCAGGCAGTTTCTCCTATCGCCATGATTAAAGCAGTTAGAGCAGTTGTACATGATAATGAAACTCCGGAAAATGCCTTTGAACTTTATAATACTCTAAAGAATAATAAATAATAATGCCGTTATCACCTGCTGAACTTATACTTGTAAATAGCTGAAGAGGAAGATTATGAAAGTATCCATGTGGTATAATAATAACGATATAAGGTTCGAAGAAGTATTGACCCCTTCTCCCGGCCCTGGTGAAATGCTGGTTAAAGTTATCTCATGCGGTATCTGCGGCAGCGATATAGTAGAATGGTACCGACTCCCCAGAGCCCCCCTTGTTCAAGGACATGAAGTAGGTGTTGAAGTTGTTGAAGTTGGCGTCGGAGTAAACAACTTCAAAAAAGGAGACAGACTTTTTATTGCACCTAAAGTACCTTGTCTTAAATGCAGCTATTGCTTAAAAGGACATTATCCTCAATGCACCAGAGTTAAGGATAGACTTCCCGGCGGTTTTGCAGAGTTCATTTTAGTCCCTAAAGAATTAGTAAAAAATGGTTCTTATTTATTACCCGACAGTGTAACCTTCGACCAATCTACTTTTATAGAACCATTAGCTTGCGTTGTTAGAGCACAGAGACTTGCATCTATTGAAGAAAACCAGACCGTCCTCATTCTCGGCTCGGGTATGTCAGGCCTTCTGCATACTAAACTTGCCAAATTAAAAAAATGTAAAGTGATCGCTACCGATATAAATAAAAGCAGGCTCGAACTTGCACAAATCTTAGGTGCCGATCATACTATTAATGCCGCATCAAATGTTCTGGAGCAGCTGATAGCTGCTAATGGAAAGAAAGCTGATGTCGTTATTGTTACTACATCTTCCATGTCCGCTTTAAAACAGGCTTGGGAAACTGTTGATATGGGTGGCGTTGTTGTCTTATTTACTGTTCCCGGACCCGAAAAAGAAGTTATTGTTCCTGTCAATGATTTCTGGAGGAAAGAAATTCGAATTCTTACATCTTATTATTGCGGTCCTCCGGATATTGAAGAAGCTATAAATCTAATATCGAATAAGGATTTAATCGTTGATGATTTAATTACTCATAGGCTCCCGTTAAAAGAGACTGATAAAGGATTTAAAATGGTATTTGATGGAACTTCATCACTTAAAGTAATAATCAAACCTCAAGAAAATTAAAAGGAAAGCTGCATGGATATCATCCATATCGGGCTGCCCGTAAGCAGTGAAGAAAATGCGGACAGTTTTTTCGTTAATATATTAGGACTTGAAAAATCTGTTCCCAAAATCCTCGACCAGAGCCTGGCTCAATCTATTTTCGGAATCAATAATGAGATGCTTATTATTCATTACCGAAACAGTAATATAGATTTCGAAATATTAGTTTATCATGACTATAAACCATCCGGGAAACAAATAGTCCATTCCTGCGTTAAAGTAACCGGTTTAAAAAATATCGTTAATAAATGCAAAGCTGCCAATCTGAAAGTTATCGAAGTCCCAAAAGGTCCAGTTATTCTTACCTTTATATCAGACTACGATGGTAATCTCTTTGAATTAAAAGAATAAAGGGAACTCTCACAAATAGTATTTGAAGCAAAGGTTAACACCGCAATTCTAAAGCCTGCGTGAAATGATTTTTAGATGATAAATATTAATATTCTTGTATATGATCATTTCTTTATAAGAACTCTATCTATTGCTCTCGGCTTCAGCCGAAGGAAAGTAATGAATGAAAAATAAAGATGGCTTTAGCCACATAATGATAAGTTAGATGTAGCTGAAGTCTATGATTGGTTTATTGGTTTTAGATAATATCTCCCCAGACCCAAAAGTCAATTGAGCTTTCAAATACCCATCTTCTATTACGGTGGTCTAATAGTACAAAATTCTTTTCACTAAAAATCCTGATATGGTGGCATAAAGCACCCTATAACAAATATCACCTCAAAGAAGTTGAACATCCCAAGAAACACTTGAATTTAATTAACTACCTCCTCTTATCCAACACCAATTCAATACTACGATGAATACGCTCTGATTACGCTATGAATACGGAGTGAATACGCTTTGAAAACGCTATGAATACGCTTTACATAAACTATAATTATTTGTACATTTAGTTATTACTTTTTTAACTTATTGGAGTTTCTTAATGGCTAAAATGAATAAAGAAATACTTGGTGAAATCAACGGAAAGCTGGGAAATATAGTTTTTCGTCAAATTAATGGTAAAACAGTTATGTCTGTTAGACCGCCCAATTATAAACCCGCTAAAACAAAACCTGCTAAATCTGCCAGAAGTAAATTTGCCGTTTCTGTATACTTTGCTCGATTCATTAATTCTATCCCCGCTCTTAAAAAAGTCTGGAATTCTGCTAAAATTTCCGGAACAAATTCCAACCAGAAGATCATTAAACACAATATTAAACTCGTTGGTGAAGGTGTTCTTACACCTAAAAATATTATTACACCAGCTGCCGTTCCCCTTATGATTGAGAATCTATCCCTTGACAAAACTAAAATTAGCTTCACTTTAAATCTAAAAGACCGGAACCTAAAACAAACTGTCACGCTTCCTTTTCAAGTACATACCGTCCTCTACTTTTATGATCCCGTTAATGAAAAAGAAGAACCACTTACTCTTGATTCGATATTGTCTAATGTGACTTCACCATCAGCCAAAGACTTATATTCAATTCAATTGGACTTAAATGACAATCAAATCTCATTATTTAAAAAATACAACAAACAGATTATTTATATAGCAGCTGTTTCAGAGGTTGCTAATAACAAAGCAAGCTACTGGTCATCAACATACTCAGCACCCCTGACTTAAAATATGTAAACAGCGGAGATGACTTCTATCAAAGGAGATCATCTCCATTGCAAATTGTCCCAAAAGTAGTATGCCTCTTTAACCTCCTTCTGCCCCTTTTGAAAACACGCCATGCCGGTCATGCTGAAAATAATACAGCTTTGCTACTTTTATCTCAAAATTTTTGAACAATCTTAACCTGTGTACCATTACACCAATTACTGCTCCGGCGATAGGTCCTACCCAATAAATCCACCAGCCTGACCAGTTGCCTGAAATTACCGATGGACCAATTGTACGTGCTGGATTAGTGCTTGTCCCTGATATAGGAGCTTCCGCATATACCATGATTGCATAAAGAACTGGAAATAACAATGGTGTATATTGTCGCAATTTTTTGTGACCGACAAATAAAAAAAGCAAGAATACTAGTGCAAAAGTTGTTGCCGTTTCCCCCAGTAATGCTATCCAAAATGAATACCCCTGACCTGGGAAAGTAGCTCCATAGCTTATTGAACTCCCCGTTCGCCACCACAACAATAACGGTACTGCGCCCGCTATACCGCCGGCCAATTGCGCAAGTATATAACCAAATGCCTGCATCGGGAGAATTTTTCCTTGTATCCAGAATCCAAGTGTTACTACCGGGTTAATATGTGCACCGCTCTCTTTCCCAATCCGGGATACTGCTATTAATGCACCTGTTGAACCAAATAGAAATCCTGTAATAGCTCTTCTTATTCCTGGATTTGGTAGCAGATTAAGTACTGGGCTCCCGGCACCAAAATCCAGTATTACAAAAGAAACCCCAACTAAAATTAATAATGCTGTTCCTAAAAATTCGGATGCATATAATGTCCAGGGTATCTTCATGAATTCTTATTCCGTTTTTCCTTTTATATAGTCAAAATAAACTTTATTATAGATTAATTGTTATTGAAAATTTTCTAAAAATTATTTCTTTCTTCTTTCAAAGAAAAATGTATAAATATGAAAATTGGAGTAATAAGCAATCACTTTTCTTTTCCCCCTATTAATTATCTTCTTAGCAATCATCTTGTAGCTGGATTTGCTGTACCGGAAATTTCAAGCCCCGCTATTCAAAATATTAAACTCATTTCCGGTACATTTCACTTGCCTTTCAAGTTATTACATAAAGAAAGCCTTGCCGTTGATTTATCTAACTGGCTCTCCGAAATCAAAGCAGATGTTGTTTTTATATTTTCTTTTCCATTTAAAATTCCCGGCAGTGTACTGAATATCCCCCGCTATGGGTTTATTAACTTTCATCCTGCTATTCTTCCTAATTATCGCGGTCCTGTACCCTTGTTTTGGCAAATTAAAAATGGAACTACGGAAACCGGAATTACAGCTCATAAACTTGATGAAAATTTTGATTCCGGACCAATCCTTTACATTGAAAAAGAATATATTGATCCTGCAGATACCTTCGGCACCCTGAGCAGTAAGCTGGTTTATACTCTTCTTAAATGTGTAACTAATGTAGTGGCTTTAATAGAAAATAATCCGGATGCCCTCCCTCTTATTGAACAAAATGAATTAAATTCTTCCTATTTTGGTAATCCACAGAAAAAAGATATTTTAATAGATTGGGAAAATCAAAACACTTTCTCAATTCAAAATTTGGTTCGGGCATCAAATCCTAAATATCACGGAGCCTCAACACTCTATAAAAGTTTTCCTGTTAAATTGTTGCAAGTTTCTATTCATACCGGAATTAGTGGTTTGAATAAACCTGGTACAGTTATTAACTCTGACGATAGAATATTAATTGCAGCAGTTGATAGTAAAGCCATTTTTGTCGATATTATTTATACTTTGGACGGATATTTTTCAGGAGCATCATTTAGAAACTTTTATAAAACTCAAATCGGCGAAATTTTCGGAAAATAATTCAATGACACTTCCCTCCTTTGATTCTCTTGGTTATAAGTACTCTTAATCTTAATCGTACTCGAACTTACTTATTTAATTACACTAATGAATTGTTTCTTTATTTTTATTCACCTCTTCATTTTCAAATTCATTATAGATGTTATTAACCAATTCATCAGATGTTTTTTCTTTGCTTTTACTCTCTTTATAAGTATTTATAGCTGCAAACAAGGCTGCTCTTAACCTTTTTATTTCATCCTCAACTTTATCTATTGTCCCCTCATATGTTCCTTCTTTGTATTTATTAATTAAAGCTCGAAGTTCATCCGATTTTTTTATAATATCATCCACAGTATCCATCGATTTATTAAATATGCGCTTACTTCTATCTTTTGTCTTATTTACTATATCATCAAAATTATTTTTGATATCCCTTCTAACTTTTTCTCCTTTTTTTGGTGCAAATAAAAATGCAATTGAACTTCCAATTGCTCCCCCGATTAATAACCCTAAAATCCCTTTTCCAGCTTGCATTGTGTCTCCTTTCATTCCTATAATATTTGTCTAATAAAATATATCAACATTCAATAATAATTTTTATGTTATATATCAAAATAGATAAAAGAAAATGAAAAAAAATATTTATACAATTGGGCACTCAACGATAACCCTCAAAGAACTAATTGAACTGCTGCAATTACATGAAATAAAAATTCGGTTATTAACTCACAAAGGTTCCGGTCTGCTTGAAACCGCTGCAACTATTAAAGCAGCTCCTGCTAATGATATATCTTTAAGAAAATTGACTAATGAACCTTGAAATGTACTTCCGTTAAACAAACACGGAACATGAATAAGAAATACAAAAATGAATAACATTAATGCAAGCAGCAGACATGCTAATCTGGTATATTTTTGTATTATTATGCTAATCGATGCTGCAATTAAAGCGAGACCTGTTAAATATACCCAGAAAATAGGAAAGGGAAGGTATGATGGTACGATATTAACCATATTTGAACCATTTACAAAATTTAAAATTCCAAATACTGCAAAAGGTATTGCATAAATAATAGTCCCTGTTTTTGTTAAACCATCCATAAAAACTCCATTTTTGTATTTAAGCAAGTTAATCTAAAAAAACATCTTAAAAATAATCTTTCTCATTGTTTTGAAGATAATTTTGTTTTTCCTGTACAAATGAAAAAATATAGATTAGCTGTTTTCTATGCAAATTGAAATTTATATTCAATAACTATTATGTGCTTATTGCCTTCGGTCTTATTTCCAGAGTAGTGGCTCTATTTGAATTGCCGGTCTTAATTGTAGAGATATTCTTTGTAAACTTCCCGTATGCTTTTTCAGCGTTCAACCATAAACTATATCTTTCAATAATTACTTTATTACTTCTTCTGTTCTTTATGATTTATGGTTCGGGACCACTTTCTTCGGATAATCTATTACGTAAAACCAAAGGTAAATTTGAGTAACTAAAGCTATGTAAGTATTATCATTCTGGTTATCAATCATATTTATTTCAACAGCAGCATTTTTTTAACTTGAACCAAATTTCCTATTTGCAATTTATATAGATATATCCCGCTTGCATAATTTATAGCATTAAACAGAATAGAATAGTTTCCTGGTTTTTGTTCTTCATCAACCAGAGATTTTATTTCTTTCCCGAGTACATCGTATATTTTTAAAGAAATATCTGCATATCCCTTCTTTGAAAAATAAGATGGAACAGTATACCTAAGTGTTGTAACTGGGTTAAAAGGATTAGGATAATTTTGATATAACTGAAAATTATAACTACGATTTATAGTATTATCGGTAAATGTTATACCTCCGTCTGTTGTTTTTAGGATGGTTCCAAAAGCACCTCCAGCTACTGCATTTTTAGAATCAATAAAAGAAACACTTTGCAGAAAATTATTTGTTCCGCTTGGTTGTTTAACCCATGTATTACCCCCATCTGTTGTTCTAAGAATTGTCCCTTTATCCCCAACAACCAACCCATTATCATAATCTGAAAACGAAACGCCATAAAGCCAGATGCTACTTCCGCTTACCTGACTTTCCCATGTCTTTCCGCCATCTGTACTTTTTAGAATTGTACCCCCTTTACCAACAACAAAACCGTAATCATTATCTATAAAATAAATTCCATAAAGCCCTAGACCGGATTCGTGAGACTGGATATTCCAATTCTCTCCTCCATTCGTAGTTATAAGAATTTGACCCTGTTCACCTGCTGTTACTCCATGATTAATATCCGAAAAAAAGACTGTAAAAAGACCGACAGTTACACCGCTATTTTGTTCTATCCAATTTTTTCCGCCGTCTGTTGTTCGTAAAATTTTTCCCCGATCCCCAATAATAGTCCCGTTGTTTTCATCTATAAAATATACACTTAAAAGCAAAATGTCTGTTCTGCTTGATTGGTTTACCCAGTTTTTCCCGCCGTCTGTAGTTCTAAATATCGTACCTTTTTCCCCAACAGCAGTTGCTGTGTTTGCATTAATACACGAAATCCCCAAAGTGAATTTAATGATTCATTATTTTGAGTCATCCAAATGTTCCCTGAATTTGTTGTCCTTAAAATCGTTCCACCTTCTCCAACAGCAAATCCATTATTTGCATCAGCAAAAGAAATACTATAAAGTGAATTAGTAGCTCTGCTTGATTGGTTTATCCATGTTGTTCCGCCATCTGAAGTTTTAAGAATGGTTCCGCTGTTGCCGACAATTATACCATCATCTGAATTCACAAAAAAAATACCATTAAGCAGATTGCTTGTCCTGCTCGACCTTTCTATCCAGCTATCTCCTCCATCTGTTGTTTTCAAAATAAGCCCGTTTTTACCGGCAGCAATTCCATTGTTTGTATCGGCAATATATATTCCATTTAAAGTTTCATTTGTCCCGCTTATTAAACTTGTCCAAACATCCCCTCCATTAGTTGTTTTTATAATTAGACCTCCGTTTCCAACAGCAATACCGTAATTCACATTATTGAAACAAACTCCTCTGAGATCATTCACTGATCCGCTTTTTTGACTAATCCATGTACCTCCTCCATTTGTTGTTCTTAAAACAATTCCTCCGGATCCTACAGCAGTTCCATTATTTATATCTGCAAAATAAACACTATACAGGCTATTTGAAGTTCCGCTCGATAGACTTACCCATTCATTACCTGAATCTGTGGTCTTAAGTAATAACCCGTTATCCCCTACAAAAAATCCATTATTTTCATCTATAAAAAAAATTCCATTAATATTATTCGATGTATTGTTTTTTTGATTTATCCATGAATCACCTTTATCTGTTGATTTTAATATTATTCCATCACTTCCAGCACCAAATATTTGATTTTCATTAACAAACGAAATGCTTCTGATATCATTAGTTGTTCCGGATGAGCGAATCTTCCATATATTACCTCCGTCGGAAGTAGTTAAAATTGTACCGTAAACTCCCGCTGCTATACCATTATTTTTATCAATAAAAGAGGCACATCGAAGGTGATTTCCTTGAGGCAAAGGATTCTGCCAGAACCATTGAGCGGTAATAACATTGTTGAAAGTAAATATTGCAAATACAATATATATTTTTTTCATGCACAATTGAATAGGAATTTAGAAGAATAATCAAAAGAACATAGAACTAAATGTATTTAATTTCATTTTGAATATCTATATTCAATACAACTTTGAATGGAAAGAGAAAAATGTTTAATTTTGCACCGCACCCTTAGCTCAGTTGGTAGAGCATCTGACTCTTAATCAGCAGGTCACCGGTTCGAGCCCGGTAGGGTGCACTAGAAAAAGCTTGATTTTAATTCAAAATCGAGCTTTTCAGTTAGCAAATCTTAAAACTACAATAATTACTGATCGAACTAACAAATTCAATTTAGATATGCTGTTATCCTTAAAAAAATCATAGTTGTTATAGGAAACTATAAATATTAAATTTCATAATAATACTTTAGCATTTTTTTATGATTACAAATACACTATCGGAATACGCAAGCAGATTCGAAGAATCTTGGATGATCTAGAAGAAGACGAAATGAGATTATTTTTAGAGGGTATGAATTTATAGTATGTTTAGCTTTGATATTTAAGTTCGTATAATTAAATAAGTCTTATGTTAAACAATTAAATGATAAAAACCATTAAAAAGTAATGGCAGAAATAAGATAAAAATGAACAAAAACATTATAACTCACATTCTGCTTTCATTTATAGCAGCGATAATGATAGTTGGCTGTTCGGAAATAACTTCTCCTCAGAATACCATTCCGCCGGAAACACCTAAAAATTTTACTCTTATTGGTGGTGGTGATGGACAAGCTTATTTCAGGTGGGAAAAAAATAGTGAGGTTGATCTAAAAGCATATAACTTATATCGATCTGTAAATAATATTAATTCTTTTATTTTGCTGGCCTCTTTAAACCAAACAGAATATGTTGATCGTTTTCTTAACTATGATTCGACATATTATTATTATTTAACTGCAGCTAATTTTTCAGGAGTTGAAAGTTTACCGACTAATATTATTGATATTCAACCTCTTAACATCTCTGCTCCTCAACCGCCATCAAGATTAAACGTATCCGGCTACAACAATCCTATTCAAGGAGTTCAGCAAATACAGTTAAGCTGGATACCACCTGATATCGGGGATTTAAAGAATTATCTGGTTTATCGTGGTATTGATTCGATATTCAGTCCAAATAATACAACATTTATAGATTCAACAAATATTGCTGTATATATGGACAAATCAGTACAGCTTAATCAAAAATATTATTATAAAGTGCTTGCTGAAGATAAAGGAGGGAAAATCAGCCTTCCTGGAAAAACTTCAAGTGATATTGTGCTTTCAAGTCCGACACTGGTTTCTCCAGGAAATAACACCAGATTTAGCAAACCTTATATTTTTCAATGGGAAGGTGTAACAGGGGCCGTAGCTTATGAGGTTTTTATCGGAAGCGGTCCTTTCTCTAATGTAATATGGTCTTCTGGTAAAAGCAAGCAAACAGAATTTACTTATCCCGGAAATTCTTTACAAGCAGGTATGGTTTATTATTGGTGGGTAGGGGTATACAGTAAGGACAAGGTAACTTTTGAAGACGGCAGTGAAATACCAGCTCAAATAAATTCATACAGTTTGGTAAATAGTTTTTTTAGTGAATGAAATTTACTTAAGGAGAAACCCAGAAATGAAAAATTCTTTTGTAGTATTAATATTGATTTTTGTGTTTTCTATTTGTCTATTTGCTCAAGATGTGAGTGTCGTATTAAAAAACAGTAAAGTAGTTTTTGGGAGAATGGTTGAAGAAAAACCCGATTATATTTTGCTTGACAATGATCTTGGACAAATAAAAATCGACAGACAAAGTATAGAAAGCATTAACTTTAATCCGTTCTATCGAATCAGTGGTTCAGAAAAATCAGAAAATAAAAGTTCTTCAAATATTGATTCTTTGACGGCTTACAGGTTTGCTATAAAAGATCCTGTTGTTGTTTATTTAAGAAACGGTAAGGTTATTGCAGGTTTGCTCCTTGCAAAAAGTCTTTACATGATTATGGTTCAAACGGAATCGGGAACCCTTACTATTCCGAAAAGTGATTTATCAAAGATTGAGTATGTTTCCAGTGAATATGCTGAAAGAGGGGAAATAGTAAATGTTTATCTTAATAACGGGCAGAGTTTTGAGGGAAATATTTATTTTGAGAATTCTGATGACTTAACTATAGATACAGAATTAGGACGATTAACAATCCCTAAAAACAAATTGAGAACAATAGAATACACCGGTAAAACGGGAGCAAGCAAAACAACAATAGCAGACCAGTATGCAAACCTAACAATTAACCAGAGAATTATTCAGCCGAGATATGATATTATTAGTTTAGGGTACACAACTAAATTTGGAACTTCATTCGGTCCCGGATTCGGTTTGGGATATATGAGCAGATTTAACATTTCTCAATTACAAGGATTAAATATTAGTGCAGTTGGAGGTTTATCATTAAACTACTTCGCACTAAATGCAGATAACATAACTGCGCAAAATCCATTATTAAATGCTAATTATAAAGGCGGTGCATTTATAAGTACTATAGGTGTAGGCGGACAAATAAATGTATATCCGCAGACGGCATCATTCTATGAAATTTTTTTAACACCAATGCTGGAAGGTCATATAATTTATAAAAAGTTAGAACAAAATTTTCCCTCTTTCCCTCAGTTTAATACAAAGGAAACATCAACTGAATTTAAATTAGGTATCGGTGTAAGATTCGGGGTCGAGTTTCTATTTGATAATTTTAGATTAGGATTGCAGTATAATTTACATTCTATATTTGGTACTGATGGGTTTAATCAAATTTCTTTAACATTTGTAAAACCTTTATTCTAGTTAAAATGAATAAAATTTCTTATATAATAATATTTTTTAACTTTGGATTTCTTTTCGCTCAACAGGATATGACAGCACTTACCGAGATGCAGAAAATATTCTTCGTTTCTGAAGCAACAGGTCTTACATCAACCACTTATAATCCAGCTGCGATGAGCCTGCAAACCAATAATAACGGAGTTGTCCTAGGATATGATTTCGATAATTTTAATATTCAAGGGAACACATCCGTCTATTTATCAATGAATAATATAGGGATATCTTATCAGGATGTTTATAACACTAATAATATCCGGTTACAAAATTATGCAATAAACCTTTCTATAGGCAACGAATACTTTTCTGTGGGTACCATAAACCGCTATACTATAGCAGGGTATTCTTCTTATGAATCAAAAGAGTTTTCTTTTGATGCAGGTATTATTATAAAACCTTTAAATTTTATTTCATTTGGCCTGTTGGCAAAAAATCTTAGTGAAACAATTCTAGATAGTTTGAATTATATAAGAAGTTATACTGCTGGAATAGGATTTACTTTTTTTGATGAAACTTTGAATCTCTTTGCTGATGCAGACTTTAAAGACAATTCTAAAATTAATGATCTATCAGGTAAAATTGGGCTGGTTATCGCTCCATTAAATTTATTTGAATTTCGCGGAGGTATAATTCTTAATCCCCAGGACGTAATTGATTTAAGGGAAAATAATCCTAAAATAATAGATCTTAAATATGAAGCATTTATCGCTGCAAGCTTTTTAATTAAAAATACAATTAGAGTTACTGCAGCAACCAGATTTAATGATAAAGGAGAGCGAACAAGGTTTTCGGCTATTATTGCTTTCCCGTTATCCGAAACAAAATAATAAATTATAAAATGAACTTAAAATTAATAGTGGAAAAATAATGACTGAAATGAGGGTTGTGAAAAAATCATGTTGAATTCAAAAAATAATCAAGATTACACTATCGATAAAAAGCTCTACCAACAAAGACTCAAAATACAACTGGAAGGGTGGAAAACTGAAGTTGATAAACTGATTGAAGATGCATCATTTGCTGCAGTAGAAGATAAATTAGAGATTAAAAATAGTATAGAGAAACTTAAAAATAAGATTGATGAAGGCAAAAAAAAATTAGAAGAAATTGAACAATCTGACGATAGTTTATGGGAATTAATTAAGGAGGGAATAGAAGCTTACTGGGAATTATTAAAAATAAATATAGAAGAGTATTTATATAAGCATAGATATAAAGGAGAAATAGAAATGAATAAAAATGATGAAAAATCTTCGGAAGAAAAAATAACTGTGGAAGAATTTGAAAGGGAAATATATGAGCGAGCACACCAAATCTTTCTTGAGAGAGGCGAAAAAGAAGGTGAAGCTCTATCAGACTGGCTTCAAGCGGAAAAGGAAATAAAGAAAAGATACAACATCACTTAATAAAAGTTATTAATGAAATGAAATTATGGATATTATTAATTTGATTATTGTTTTTATAGCACTTGTAATAGCATAAACCTAAGACATTTAATAAATTTAGATTAAATATTAATTTCATGATTTATTATTAGATGAAAAATTTATTTGTACATGTTGTATGAGGAACAATTAAGCCAGAGGCTCACAAATAATTTTTAATAGGATTACTTATGTCAAGAAATATGTTAAATTTTGATTCTGAGGGTGGTTTTTTCCAAGTAGGGGTAAATAGTGGACAAGAAAGAAAAAGTGGACTTAGAGAGGAAAAAAAGGGTGAAAACCTACGCTATTTCGTAGGGTTTTTTAGAGTTGGGTTAATGGAAATAAAGAGAATTAATAAGAGTTATATGAAATAATAAACCTCTCCATGAGCGATTGATAAATAATATAAGTTTTCCAATCACTATAAGGGAGGAGAGGTTTAACAATAATTAGATGCGGTCTAATATATAATAGCACTCAAGATAAAATAAGATTTATTACATTTCATAGCTTATCTTAAAGGTAACATTTCTTCTCTCTTCAAAGCTTGCACCGCTGAAAAATGCTCCTTTAATTAAATGGGCATGATCCAGCAAATTTGTTATATAGATAGAAGGTTCAATAGTATGATTATCACCGGGATTAAATATATAACCTACTGATAAATTAAATATCCATGAAGGTGTTGTATGTGAATCAAAGTCATCATTACCATTTGCTAAACCGCTTCCATAAATTCCAACCAGATTAAGAAACCAATTTTTCGGCTGGTAATTTAATCCCACTACTGCAGCTAATCTTTCATCATGATCCAGATCAAATGGTGTATCAGGCGGGAGAAATCCTCCGGATACAGGACCCGTTCCGTACGCATGAATAATTGAGAGATTAACATATCCCGATAAAGGACTTTCCGGATTACTGAAAATTAAGCTTAATTCTATCCCATTTATTTTCACCTGGTTTATATTAACATTCACTCTAATTGTGCTGGAACCAAGAGTCTCATCATTCAGGCCAGGTGAAGAATCTTTAAGCTTCTTTCAAATTTTAGGTTTTTTTATAATGCAGAAGAAGAGTTCATAGAACATTTAATATCAACGCACTACATCGATAAAACTATGGTTATATTTTACTTTGAGAATTCTTCTGCAGAAAGAAGTTATTAGGTTAGGAAACTTTTGAAGGAGGGGCTCTAAGATGGTGTTTGTAATTGAACTCTTGTTTGGGAACTTTGTTATGATGGTTTAATGGAATACAGACTTCACTATTTATAGCTTCCGAAATTAAAACCGGAACATAATTGATATTATCAATACTATTGCTAAAATGTGCAACGATACATTCGCCGTTTACATCTGAAAATTTATCAAAAGGATTCGGTGTTTGACTTTCCGGAACCGGTACTAAGTTATAATTCTCTTGCTGAAAATTATAATGATGGTAATGGAAAATTGTGAGAGAGATTAAAAATAAATAAGCAATTAAGAAGATGCTGGAATATTGTCTGCTATAATTTATTCGGCTTTTATAAGGAGAACGGGAATGCTAATACTGTGACGGACTCTTGTTGCTGTTGTTCCATATAACAAATCATAAAGGAAACGGTGACCATGCGTGCTCATAGCAATAAGATCACAATTCTCTTGTTTAGCCCACTTAATTATTTCATTAGCAGGCTCACCGTAGGCAAGCTCTGCTTCGGCTTGAATATTATTAGCAATAAATTCCTTTTTGATTTTTTCCAGGTAAGCCAAATCTTGTTCAATTTCGGGGCTAACAGCATCTTGACCAAAAAATCTGGCAGCCCAACCGTCAGCCACATGTAATAATATTACCATGCTCGAAGCCAATTTGGCAAGCTGCTTCACATGTTCTATAATTATTCTATCGGTTGAGGTACTATCCAGAGTAACAAGAATTTTTTTATACATATTGTACCATTATTAAAAGTTGTTAACTACCTGCAATTACTCTCCAGGCTGCTGCTAAAGAATCCGGCAATCCATAAATATCTAATGCCGTAATCAACAAAGCGCTACCCCAACCTAATATAAGTAGAAACCAGCCGAGTTTCCATTCTCCCATTCTTTTGCCTGAGCTTGTGAACTGAAGCATTGGAAACATTGCAAACGGAAGCTGCAGAGCCAGTATCACCTGACTTAAAGTGAGAAGGTCGGTTACACTACTGTTCCCGCGAATACCGATAATGAAAACCGTGGGAATAATTGCAATTGAACGTGTGATAAGTCTACGTATCCAAGGTTTTATTCTCCAGTGCATAAAACCTTCCATAACCACCTGTCCTGCAAGTGTACCGGTAATAGTACTGCTTTGGCCACTTGCTAAAAGCGCCACTGCGAACAATACACTTGCTGCCGTAACACCTAATAAAGGAGCAAGGGTAAGATACGCAACACGAATCCAATCACTATCGGCAGCAAACTTTACTACTTCTCCTCCAGCTATTACTACGCTTGATTTTCCGTAAAATACCATAGCAGCAAGTACAAGAATTGCAGCATTTACAAAAAATGCAATTGTCAATGCTACAACCGAATCAATAGTATTAAACCGGATAGCTTTCTTGATAGATGCTTTATCTTTCTGCAGCTTTCGGCTTTGTACTAATGCTGAATGAAGGTATAAATTGTGAGGCATCACAGTTGCACCAACTATACCGATTGCAACGTAAATCATTCCAACCTGCCGGAAAGCCGGTGAAATAAGCGCTTTTCCCATTTCAAGGAAGCTTGGCTGTGTCTCAGGCAGAATAAAGATTTCAATGAAATAACATATTCCGATTGTGGAAATAAGTAAAAGCACTACAGCTTCAATAGTGCGCATACCAAAATTCTGAAGCCCCAAAAGCAATATCACATCAAAACCTGTTATAATCACTGCCCATAAAAGCGGGATATGAAATAGTAGATTTAATGCAACAGCACTGCCTAATACTTCGGCCATATCGCATGCGGCAATTTGGATTTCAGTAAACAGCCAGTTTGGCATCCGTGTCCATCTGGGATACCAGTCACCGCAGCATTGAGCCAGATCTTTACCGGTAACAATACCGAGACGTGCCGCAATTACCTGTAAAAAAATTGCCATCAAGCTTGCCAGACCTACAACCCAAAGTAACTCATATCTATATTGAGCACCTCCCATTAGGTCAGTTCCCCAGTTACCAGGGTCCATATATCCAACACTAATTAGAAGGGCGGGGCCTACAAAAGCTTTCCAATGCTGCCAAAATCCGGCGGAATGAGGTGGGACTTTCACAGTGCTGTGAACTCCTTCCAATGAAAGATGTAATTCTTTAGTTGTTTTAACATCATTTTTATTGAATTCTTTTAGATTATCCCGCATTTTTCGGTTGAATTTCTCTTTATTCATTTTTATATCTCTTAATATCTACTTATGGAATTCTAAGTGATGCGCCGGTTCCGACGAACCAATTCTTGAAATTTGAAAAAGATTCATTCCCAGCAGAAACATCAATTTGAAAATTATTTATTGGACGGATGGCTAACCCCAAATCTATATTATTATTTGCTTGACGCCTTTTAGATGCATCTCCATAAAATTCAACGAATGAATCGAAATTATCTGAAATGCTGATACCAAAGGATGAACTATAAAGAAATACTGGAATTCTTTCATCACTGTTCCAATGGCTGCCGATATTTATGCCTACGGATAGAGGCCCGGTCAAATCTCTGCCGTAAGCGAAAATAAATTCCGGTTCAATATTTTTCGGCTTTGTAGCTTTATTGCCAAGAGGCAAAAAAAACTGTAACAGCAATCCCAGATCCAGACCGCTGAAATCTTTTTTCAAAAATTGATACTTTCCGCCAAACAATAAATTATTAAATCCGTAATTGCTTGTAGAAATGCCGTTTTTTCTTTCAACCTGATTTAAGTAATCCCCTCCAAGTCTAAGTTCTATGTTATCTAGTATACCTATCCTTGCTAACAAACTGGAGTAAGTGTAATTATGAATATCAACAATGTTCCCGTCAAGATAAGTCTTTTGATACTCAAGTAATATTCCATCTTCAAACTGGAAGTATCTGTAAGGAACGACAACGGCAGACTCGGTTATATCCGGTCTATCCGTATTTATTTCATTTGTGCTCTGTTGAGCCCATAATTTTTGAGATAAAAGGAGGAAGCCTGTTAATAACAACATACAAGAATTTAAAAAACTATTATTAATATAGAACTGCATTGTTTCTTGATGCTTACTAATAGATTATTATAGAAAGTAAATAAACTTAGATTATTCTAACAAATAATTTAGTTAAATATAACATAGATTAATGATGCAGTCAAGTGATTCGTACAATATTGTTAGAACCCTAAAAAACAATTATATTTATTAAGTAATATCTTAATATGTCGCAATGAACTCCCTTACAGAAGAAAATTATCTTAAAGCTTTATTAACATTAGCAGGGGAGACGGGTGAAGTAAATGTTAATGAACTTTCGAAAAAATTAGGGATAAAAATGCCTACCGTTACCAGTATGATGAAGGCGTTTTCACGAAAGAAACTAGTACATTATGAGAGATATAAACCCTTACGGCTTACCGGTAAAGGGAGAAAAGAAGCAGCATTGATTATCCGCAAACATCGTCTTACAGAGATGTTTCTGGTAGAAAAAATGGGGTTTGGATGGGAAGGAGTGCATGAGATAGCAGAACAGATCGAGCATATTGATGCTCCTGAACTCTTCGATAGAATTGATAAAATACTTAATTTTCCTAAAATAGATCCGCATGGTGAACCTATACCCGATGAAACAGGAAAAATAAAAAAGGAACACTACCTCAAACTTAGTGATTGCAATCAGGGAGATACTGTAAAATTCTCTGCTGTATCGAATACTTCTAGTGAATTTTTAAACTTTCTTAATAATAGAGAGTTGCTATTAGATATGATAATTAAAGTAATTTCTGTCGAACAATTCGACGGCAGCATGGTTATTAGCTATGACAAAAGAAAATCAGAAACTTTAAGTCGTACGATTTGTGAAAGATTACTGGTGCAAAATATATAAGATTTTGTTTAATTAATTATAGCAAATTTACCAATTATTTTAGTATCTCCGGATTTGATTGTATAAATATATACTCCGCTTGAAAGCTTCTCATTATTTTCATTTCTCCCGTTCCACTTAATTACATTTTGATCCAGGTATAAGCTTAATTTTTGAAATGAAGAAAAAATTAATTCCATTGCAATTGAATAAATATTAAACTGAACATTAACATTATTACCTAAATCAGCAGGGATGTAGAGAAAGGTATTTTTTGAATAATTAAAAGGGGAAGGAAATGGACTACTTAATTGACCTGCTAAACTTTGACCTGACCGAACGATAGAATTATTAAGTATTTCAGATGTAGTCCAATAAATACTATTACTTGTAGAAAATTCTATAAAATAATTATTATTTATCTTTGCAGCGTTATTTACAGGATGATCATATAAAATAAAACTAAAAGGATAAGACGAGTGTGTATTATTATTTGCATTCTGAACATCTGAATTTGTTATAATTGTAACCAAAGTATCATTAACTGCAGGATTTATAATTGTAACAAAGCTGTTTGATGATGGTCCGGCCGTCAATTGAATAGTTGAGCCTGGATTATAATTTAACCTTGATAAAGGTTTTACGAGAGGATAAAAACGCGCATCTTCAAAATATTGACCCGGAATTGTTCTATAATTCGTATAATACATCCAAATAGCAAAATTATTGAGTTCAGCTGCAAATGTTGAACCATATATCTGAATAGCTTTATTAATAGCATCCATAGCTCTCATCTGGTCCATAAGTTCCCACTCTTTTACGATTATACCGGGCCCAAAACGATCATTCTGGTATATATCCCAAATCCCTAATGCAAACTCTTCAATGGTTCCGTTAACAGCAAAGCTTTTTTGTGTATCATTAAAATATGTAGGCAAATATTGTAAATAATCTTTTATAGTTTTAAAAACAAAATGTTCCATGGCAGTTGCTGAAAGTTCATAAAAAAATTCATCATCAGATATCCTGTTAACATAATTTCCAATATGAATCGCATGGGCAAATTCATGCGCAGCAGTAACTCTTGCTGCATCTATTCCTGTAGTAGGAAATCCCGTAAAGTCATTGTTTATTGCAGTGTAAGCAGTATACTTTCCCGAACCCTGATTAATTTCAATTTCAGGGACTGTATAACCATAGATTCCTTTGCCGGTATTTATAATATAGATATCATATCTATTATCATCCCCAGCACCATTGTCTGCAGGTGGAGGGGGGTAACCGAAATCGGTTACTTCAAAATTATAAACTGAATCTAGAGCTGCAGCAAACAATTGAAGATTATAAGTTGGCGTATCCGTACCGGATCTATTATAATGTATTCTGAAAAAATTATTTGGTGAAATAAAACTTGTATCCGAAACAGGCCTATTAAGCAAACTTTTCAAAATGTTTTTCTGTTGCTGATTGAAAGATCCAAGATTAATTCTGATTGCATTGAAAAGGCTTGTTGCACTTTTTAAATGGATAGTATCTGCAGTAAAAGGTAAATTTATATTTCTTAAAAGGTCGGGTCGTCTTATTTTTATGGCAGAATAGTATAAAGAATCCAATTGCCTGCTGGTTAGCTGCTGAGCTTTAGCTGAAAGAGAAATTAATAATAAAAGGATTAAAAAAGGAATATATTTAAACATTAATTTTCAAATCCTAAATAGATATATATAAAAAGATTCAATTATGTTTTTATCAAGATAATGTACAACTTTATATAAAAAGCATGAATAAAATAAACTTGAACTAATTACTCAATTTTGTTTTAAGAATTTCTTTACATACTGAAATATTAGGTTAGGAAACTTTTAAAGGAGGGGCTCTAAGATGGTGTTTATAATTGAATTCCAGCTTTGGAAATATATTATCACTATTTAATGAAAGACAGACCTCACTATTTGCTATTTCCGAATTGAAAATAGGAACATAATTGATATTATCAATACTATTGCTAAAATGTGCAACGATACATTCGCCGTTTACATCTGAAAATTTATCAAGGGGATTCGGTGTTTGACTTTCCGGAACCGGTACTAAGTTATAATTCTCCTGCTGAAAATTATAATGATGGTAATGGAAAATTGTGAGAGAGATTAAAAATAAATAAGCATATAAAAAGATGTAAGAATATTGACGAGTAAACTTATATAGATATTTCTTCACTTTTAGAACTATAGATTATTTAATTTTAAAATATTAAATATTTAACAAAAAACAAATATTTCTGGTCAAAACAAAATCTTTTTATATCTGAAAACTCCTTTTATTAGCCCATCGAAATTGCAAAATGATGAGGATATAAGAATATCCAGATTTGATTTATGTCAGAACAATTTTTGTATAGCTCTAAAGTTTTAAAATAAAGGCTCATATTGAATAAAGTATTTTATATTTATATTTCTGGTTATTATAACAGATATTTTATAGCTGCTAAATCAAATTAAATTTCAATGATTAGAGGAGAATAATGAAAAGAAAGGCTACTATTCTTCTATTGATGTTATTTTTAAGTATTGAGCTATCAGCACAAAGCAATGATTCGGTAAAAACATACACATTAAAAGAAATCACGATTGTAGGCCGTAAATATTCAATTGACAAGGGAGAATTCCCAGTTGAACAGGATAATTTAGGTTCTGTTTTGAGATTAGGGGGATTTAATATTGTTAGAGAAGGTGTATCACTTGCACAGGATATATATGCCGATGGTTTAAAAGAGGAGACTATACAGTTGTAGTGGATGGAGAGCGTTATCAAAGTGCCTGTCCAATGCGAATGGATGCCCCGATTTCACGTTTTAACCCTATAGATGTTCAATCTATGGAGCTTGTAAAATCTTCTGCAAATTTACAATCGGGTTTAGGGGGAGTAATAGCAATACACCGCTCAAATCCTACTGATAATTTAGGCCTGGAAAGCAGTATAAGCAGGCTGTTTGGAAAATCGGATGAGACAAATATTGCCCTTTCTGCTGAAAAATTTCAAAACAGAATTTCTTTTAGATATACTGAGGGATATCCATATAAAACTGGCGATGATAAATCATTTAAAGATTTGTACGGCTATAAGAACAATACAAAATATCAATACGGAGAGGTTTCATTTTATGGGATTAATGATGATTGGAAATATGGCGGTTCATTCATGTATACCCAGGATGTTTCATTTCCTTATCTTCAAATGGATGAAAGAAAAAGCAGTGTTTACAATGCATCTATTTCATATCGGGATTATAAGATATACCTGAATTTTACTGACCATTTGATGAATAATGATTTAAGGGTAAGCCCGACGTTTATGGAAACTGCTACAAAGAATTTAACTCTGGGATTTGTTTCAAATAATTTTGAGTTGTTTTACCGTCAATGGAATGCAGATAATAATATGATTATGAATAATGGGGCTATGCACATATACAATAATATGATTCCAAAAATAAAATAAATTCGTATTCGGCGAATTTTTTCCAAAAGACAAATTACTTTGGGCTGGATTTTAGCGCAAAACTCGGAATTTCCTACACAAATATTGGTAATAAAGAATTGATAGCTTTTTATAGAGTTCTTTATAAAGATGCAAAAGATAGCAGATTGTTTCCACAATTCGGATTAAATATATCTAACGCTTATGTAATTAGCGAATCAATGACCTTAGGAAGCCAAATTGATATAGCCGCTGAAGCACCTGAAACTCAAGATCTTTATGTTGCACTTAAAAGACTGATGGGAAATCCAGATTGGAGCGGTAATCCCAATCTCAGAGAACCTATCCGTACCACATTCAGAACAGAATTTAATCTTTCTAATTTCCGAATTGATGCCTTTGGTTCATACATATATAACTATGTTTATCTGGCTTCATCAAACATTGGTATGCAAAAGTATCAAACTTTTGGGAATGTTAATGCCCTTATTGCAGGATTAAATCTTCATTTTGAATATAGTGATTATTTTGAATCTGATGTATCGTATACTTACGGTGAAAACAGAACAGATAATAAACCTTTAATTGAAATTATTCCATTGCAAATATCAACGAAAATTACATCACCCAAATTTTATAATTTTAAATTATATATAAAGCATACCTATGAGAATGCACAAAAAAGAATTGATCTGGTATTTGGTGAAACAGCTAGTTCTGCATGGAATGTTATTGATGCGGGAATGATATGGGATTACAATTCATTTACATTCAGTCTATCCGTTGAAAATTTATTAAATAATGACTATTCAAAATATTTGTCTTATGTAAGAAATCCTTTTGCAAGTGGGATGAGAGTTATAGAACCTGGAATTACATTTAGAACTAATTTTAGGTATTATTATTAAAATCATTAACTTATGTTACGCACAATAAGTGCCAGCCACCTCATAAAAACAAGAACGGCAAACTTGTTTGCATTCCATGCTCGGAGTACAAAAAAGAGGAGAAGAAAATTTTTTCATTTCAAGTATAGTAGGGAAACTGCTAATCAATGACGACAAAGAATCAACCTTCTCTCTCAAAGTTGTTTTTTTCCTTTCTACGACTTGGGTTAACAGCCTTTGGCGGACCGTCCATGATAGCTTATATTCGAAAGATGAGTGTTGATGATGAACATTGGCTTAATGCAGAAACATTTCAAAACGGAGTTGCCCTCTGCCAGGTAATACCGGGAGCGACAGCTATGCAATCCGCTGCTTACGTTGGATTGAAAACACGAGGTATAGCCGGTGCTGCGGCTGCGTTTATTAGTTTTGGCTTTCCGGCTTTCTTTCTAATGTCATTGCTTGCTGCAGTTTATAAGTCGGTTATCAATCTTCCGTTTACAGTTTTTTTATTCAGTTGTCTTCAGGCGATAATTGTTGCTATTATTGCAAATGCTACTATTACTTTCGGAAAAACTATTTTGAAGGAATGGAAATCAATCATCATTACGATTTTTGCAATTGTATTGTTTGCTCTTAAGGTCAATCCTATCATTATTATTGTATTGTCCGCTGGATTTGGAATTTTACTTGGATTGAAAAATCAACCTGCAAAACTGCAAACCGGAAAAAATATTTCCTTACAGCCGGAAGAATCAAATTCATACATAAGACAAATTTTACTCATATTGTCTTTCTATATAATTTTTATTGTCCTACTTTTCTTTTTAAATAAAAATCTATTTGTACTTTCAACATTGATGTTTAGAATAGATTTGTTTGCTTTTGGCGGCGGGTTCGCTTCTGTACCTTTAATGTTTCACGAAATTGTTGATGTCAGGCATTTATTAGATAACCAAACTTTTATGGATGGAATTGCATTGGGTCAAGTAACACCCGGTCCCATTGTAATAACAGCAACATTTATAGGATATTTATTAGCTGGTTATTTTGGAGCTGTAGTTGGAACCGTAAGTATTTTTTTGCCTTCATTTCTTATGATTGCCGGCGTTACCCCTTTCTTTGAAAAACTCAGGGCTCAAAAGTTGTTCAATGAAGTTATTACAGGGGTGTTAAGTTCATTTGTCGGATTGTTATTCACAGTAACTATTCAGTTTGCTCTTAATTTAAATTTAGGAATAGTTCAAATATCTCTTGTTATAGCCGCATTAATTGCCTTGATATTAAAAACAGATATTCTTTATGTCGTGTTAATTGGAATGGCAATATCGGTAGTAATTTTCTTTGTGATTTAGTATTAAATATAATTACCGGATATTACATTATTCTCCACTTTCTATAAAATTAAAGGGAACTTTCGTACAGAAGCTGATCTAAAAGCAAACGAGAATAGCCGTTCATATCAAGAACAGATAGCCAAACTTAAAGACGTACTGGCAATGCCGCCTGTTCGCGAAATTTATGAATTAACAGTTTTATCATGACCTTAATCCATAATTCATTTTTAATTAAGTCTCAGCCGGAGGGTAAGTGTTCAATAGGTTACCATTTCTGATTATGTTTTGTTTTTATTATTGAAACCACATATAGTCAATCAGGAAGTTTAACCGGAATCGTCTTTGAACAAAATAATAGGCCAATGATAGGAGCCTAATTGATTTCAAGCTTCTTCATTTTTCTCCAAAGCGTTGATGGATTTATCTCCAATTCTGCTGATGCTTTAGTTCGGTTCCAGTTATTCTTTTCTAAAACAGAAATTATTAGCTCTCGTTCTGCATCTTGAAATCCATTTTTTGAAACTTTTTTATCTGGAGTATTCGTTTTACTCTTTTGTTCTCGTAATCTTTTAGGCAGGCAGTCAACTTGAATAATTTCTCCGCCACATAGTACAAAACAATGTTCGATAACATTTTCTAATTCTCTTATATTTCCGGGCCAATCATAATCCATAAGAATATCATAAGCACCAGAAGAAAATTGTTTTATGTCTTTTTTAAACTTATTATTAAATTTTTCAATAAAATGATTTACTAATAACGGAAAATCATCCATCCTTTCTCGTAATGGAGGTAGATGAATATTGATTACATTTATTCTATAGTATAAGTCTTCACGGAACCTGCCGGTACTCATTTCCTCAGAAAGATTTTTATTTGTCGCCGCAATTATTCTTGCATCAAGTTTAATTGTTTTGTTTCCCCCAACTCTCTCAAACTCGTGGGTTTCTAAAACTCTAAGAAATTTTGTTTGAACAGCATTTGAAAGATCTCCAATCTCATCAAGGAATAAAGTTCCACCTTTAGCTAATTCAAATTTTCCGATTTTAGTTTTTATAGCGCCAGTAAAAGCACCTTTCTCGTGCCCAAACAATTCACTTTCAATAAGCGATTCGACAAATGCACTGCAATTAACAGCTATAAATGGTGCCGTTTTTCTTGAACTGTTAAGATGGATTGCACGGGCAGCTAATTCCTTTCCGGTTCCACTCTCTCCGGTAATTAAAACAGAGCTATCGGTTTGTGACACACTTTCGAGAACGGAAATAATTTGTTTAATCTCTTTATTTCTGCCAACAATATTTTCATACTTAAAAAATTCGCGTAGATGCGCTGATAGATTTTTTATTTCAGATATATCAATGAATGTTTCAACTGCACCCATTTTCTCATTTCTATTATTTATTAAAATATTTGAGTTAACACGAATTGGAACTCTCTGCCCGCCTTTCTGCAGAATTTCTAATTCATTTCCAATCATCGGTTTACCTTTTTGCATTGTCTGTTCCATGTGGCAGCCATTGCGACAAATAGACGAATTAAATATTTCCCAACACTTTTTTCCTATTGCTTCATTTTTTTTATAACCAGTAATATTTTCTGCAGATATGTTGAATGAGGTCACAGTCCAATCGTTATCAATTGTAAATGTACCTTCAATATTGCTATTAAAAATTGCATCAAGCTTATTTTTTTGATTCATTAATTCAAATGTTTTTTGTTGAATCTCTTCTGCAAGTGAGAGCATTTCTTTTGTATCTCTAAAAACAAAAACTACGCTTAAAACATTTTCATCTCTTTTAATGGGAGTTATTGAGGCAAGAACATTTTTTATATGTCCATTGTGATCGGTAATATTAAGAGAAAGATTATTTAAAGATAAATTCTTCTCCAATGATTCAAGAATAAATTTTCTGTCTTCCAGATTTTTTTCAAAAATCAATTCAAATGCATTTCCAATGACTTCATCCTCAGAATAACCAGTTATGCGTGAAGCTGCTTCGTTGAATACGATTTTGGAGCAAACTTGTTAATTAAAAGTAATTGGAGATATTAAAAATGTTTTTTGACCCGGCTTGTGTTCCTTGCATTATTAAACAAGCATATTAATTCAGCAAATCTTTTTACAGACGGTAATAAAGAACTTCAATTAAAAATAGTAAAAGAGGTTTGCGCTGAAGCGTTAAATATTGATGAACATTCCAGCGCTCCAAAATTTTCAAAAAGTATGCAGTTAATTGTTGAAAAATACTACGACGCAGAAAATCCTTATAAAGGAATTAAAGAAATAAATATTAAGAAAGCCGAAAAATATTTAATGTTCTTAAGAATGATGATTGAGGGTTCAACTGATAAACTCGATACTGCGATGCGCGCCGCAATTGTCGGCAATGTAATGGACTTTGCAGCTAACCCAAATTTTGATATTGAATTTGAGATAAACCGGATTGCATCTGATAATAATGATTTATCGTATCTCATAAATTTTAAGAACGATTACAGTAAAGCGGAATTGATTCTTTACATTGGCGATAATTACGAAGAAGCATTATTCGATAAATTTCTATTAAATGAATTGCTTCCTAAAAAAGTTGTTTTTGCAGTTCGTTCCAAACCGATATTAAACGATATTACGCTAGAAGATGCAAAGAAACTGGAAATCGATGAGATTTGTGAAGTAATCGAAAGCGGAAGTACAATCGCAGGAACTGACTTAAGTGAATGTACGCAAGAATTCTTAGAGCTTTATCATAAAGCTGATATTGTAATTGCTAAAGGACAAGGCAACTATGAGTCGTTGATAGATGAATCCAGACCGATTTATTTCCTTTTCAAAGTAAAGTGCGATGTAATATCACGAAGAAGCGGCTATCCGGTTGGTAAAGGAATTCTATTATTTAACCAAAATAAATTCGAGGAATTAAATGAAGCAGTATGATATAGCAATTGTTGGAGGAGGACCTGCCGGTGTTACATGCGCTCTTTCAGCAAAAAATACTTACCAGGATAAAAAAATTGTTTTGATAAGAAAAGAACCTAAACCTATGATTCCTTGCGGAATTCCATATGTTTTTCACACCCTTAATGAAGTAAGCGATAATGCTCTGCCAGATACACCTTTAATATCCAATCAAATAGAAATAATTAACGAAGAAGCGGTTGGTAGAAATGATCATAAATTAATTCTTGCAAACGGCGATGAAGTTAAGTTTGAAAAACTTGTTATTGCAACAGGCTCTAAGGCTGTTATGCCAAAAATTGATGGCGCGGACAAAGGAAATGTTTTTCTTGTTATGAAAGACAAGGAATACCTAATAAATATGAAAGCCCGGATTCAAGAATCTGAAAACATGGTAATACTAGGTGGCGGGTATATCGGGGTTGAAGTTGCGGATGAATTATTAAAAGCAAAAAAAAATGTTACAGTTGTTGAAATGATGGATTCACTTCTACAATCTATGGATAGCGATTTCGGAGATAAAGTAAAAGAAATAATTGAGAATGAAGGCGGAAAAGTAATTACTGGTAAAAGCGTTCAAAAAATTCTCGGTGACAAAAAAGTGAGTGCTGTTGAATTGAACGACGGTACAAAAATCAATTGCGATCTTTTAATTGTTTCGTGTGGATACAAACCAAATCTTGATTTAGCTGAAAAGTTTGCTCTGACTTTCGAAGAAGGAAAAGGAATTTTAGTAGATGCTTATTTACGTACTTCGCAAAAAGATATATTTGCTATCGGCGATTGCGCTGCAAAATATGATTTCTTCACGGGAGAATTTTCAAACATTATGCTCGCTTCTACGCTATGGCGGAAGGTCGGCTTGTCGGCTCCAATCTTTATTCAATCAAAGTTATACGTCAATACGCTGGCGTTCTTGGTTCGTTTTCAACAAAAATTGGCGATACTGCATTTGCAGTATGCGGAATAATTGAGAAACGCGCAAAAGCTCGTTTGCTCGAATATACAGTTGGAATTGCCAAAGCTGTTGACCGTCATCCCGGCAAATTGCCCGGGGCTTCTGAAGTAACGGTGAAATTAATATTCTCGTCTTATTCCCATACTTTAATGGGCGCACAAATTATGGGCGGAAATTCCGTCGGTGAAATGATAAATATTATGTCTGTGATGATCTTAAACAAAATGACCGATATTGATATTAATAATTTGCAAATCGGTACACATCCTCTTTTAACAGCTTCGCCGATTGCTTATCCAATAATTAACGCAACTGTGGATGCAATTAAAAAATGGTATAAGCATTAACACGCATAATCTCGAGGGATAAACAATGAACGACCAAGAAAAACAAAAATCATTTGAAGAAGAGGAAAAAAGAATTTCCGAAACTATTTCAAAAATAAAACACCGAATCGCAGTATTCAGCGGTAAAGGAGGAGTTGGAAAAACTACTGTTAGTGTTAATCTTGCTTACGCTTTTAAATTGAAAGGATTTTCAGCCGGAATTCTTGATGCAGATATCACAGGACCAAATGTAGCAAAAATGTTAGATATAGATAGCGATTTAATTATAATGAATGAAAAGATTTTGCCTTTCGAAAAGTACGGTGCTAAAATGATTTCTATGGCAAGTATGTTATCAAACGGAAAGCCGGTTATATGGAGAGGACCAATGCGCTCGAAGGTGATCAATCAATTTTTAGCTGATGTTGACTGGGGAGAACTTGATTATTTAATTGCCGATTTACCTCCCGGAACCGGCGATGAAATATTAACCATAGCACAACAAATGAAACCTGACTATGCAGTTATAGTAACAACCCCGCAAGAAGTTTCTGTAATGGATGCGGAACGTGCAATTAATATGGCAAAGAAACTTGAAATACCTTTTATTGGTGTTGTCGAAAATATGGCTGGATTAGTCTGTCCTCATTGCAGCTCAGTTATAGAACTCTTTGGTTCTGGAGGTGGAAAGAAATTAGCTGATGAACATAACATACCATTTCTCGGTTCCATTCCAATTGATATTAATGCGCGCATACTGGGTGATAATGGTAGTCCGATTGTTCTCGAAAAACCGGATTGCGAAGTTACTATCGCATTTAAATCAATTGTGCATTTGATTGAAGAACATTATCAAAAAGAATTGCAATTGCAACAATAGAATGAGTTAAGATGAACAATAAAATTAAAATTGGAATTATAATTTGCGATAGATATAAAAGCTGTGTCGGAGGAAAATGTTTCAGAGCAATAAAAGAAAGAGCCGGCGCTTTTGATATTTACAAAGATAGAGAAGTGGAACTTGTCGGTTATACTACATGTGGTGGATGTCCCGGCGGCAATATAGAATACGCACCTGAAGAATTAAAGAAAAACGGCGCCGAAGTTATTCACCTGGCAACCGGAATGGTTGTTGGTTATCCGCCCTGTCCATATGTAGTTCAATTTAAGGACTTTATAGAAACAAAATATGATTTAAAAGTGGTTGTTGGTACTCATCCAATCTCGGAAAAGTATTATACAACTCATACAAAATTAAATACCTGGGGTGATAAAAAGTGGGATGGCTTACTAAAACCAACGTTAATGGATAAGAAAGTAAGGCTGGCATATGATTAATGCAGGAGAGTTTCGGTAAATACCATCGCGCAGATTGCGAAAAAGTCTGGGTATAAGAAAAGATAGATTACTTAACATTTGTTCCTGACGGTGAGCCCACTCTCGATATAAGTCTTGGAAAAACTATAGAAATGTTAAAATCAACCGGAATTAAGATAGCGGTTATTACAAATTCGCCTTTACTCCGGGACAAAGAAGTTAGAAATGATTTAGAAAAGGCAGATTGGGTTTCAGTAAAAATTGATACTGTAGATGAAAAACTATGGCATAAGATTGACAGGCCAAATGGTAAACTTAAACTTGGGGAAACAATATCCGGTTTAAAGACTTTTGTCTCTTCTTTCAAGGGTATACTGGTAACCAAGACAATGCTTGTTAAAAGAATGATGATAATGTTGAATCGATTAAAAAAACTGCTGATACAATTTTCGAAATCAACCCGGATAGGTCATATATATTGGTACCAATCCGTCCGCCTTCGGTGCCTTTTGTTGAGCTGCCTACGGAAGAAAATTTGAATATGGCCTAGCAAATATTTTGTGATCTTGTAAAAAACGTGGAGCTATTAGCATATAATGAAGGAACTGAGTTTAGTTACACATCCGATGCTGAAAAAGAATTGTTGAGTATCCTTGCGGTTTACCCTATGCGTAAAGATGCAATGGAGGTTTTTTTATCAAAAGCTAACGTTGACTGGAGCTTAGTTAAAAAATTAATCGATCAAAATGAGTTGAAGCAAATTAAATTTTTCGGGTAATACTTTTTTTGTAAAAATATTAAGTGGAAAAAATAAAATGGAGTTAATATGAATAAGCGTTTAGCAGTAGCAATCGAAGAAATCGGCACTAAAGAAATTGTTGCCGAACATTTTGGAAGATGCTCTAAATTCAATGTATGTGAATTAGACGAGAAGAAAAAAATAATTAAGAATGAAACTTACTTTAATCCTTTAGCCGGTGAACACGGCGGAAGTTGCCAGCTTCCGGGATATGTTAAGCAGTTTAATGTTTCCACGATAATAGCCGGGGGGATGGGGCAAAAGGCTATTTCAAATTTTCTCGAAAACGGAATAAGTGTTATTACGGCTCCGGGAATTCTTTATGAAGATGCAATAAATCAATTTATACAGGGTAAATTAAGCGGCTATGAAGCTTGTGCTCATGAACACGATCAACATCATCACAACTCATAATTAGGAAGCAAAATGAAAATTCTGGTTATGTCTGTGGGCAAAACAAAAGAGTCATTAGTAAGCGACAAGTTTGGCCGTGCACCTTATATAATAATTTATGATGATGAAACCCAGAAATAATAATACAAAATAATGCTAACGTACTATTAACGAGAGAAATCGGGCGCAAGGCATACTCTGTTTTAATGAAAGAACATATTGATATTCATCTATTAAAATCAAGCGGCACAGTAAAATCTGCCGTAAATAAATATCTTAAAATAAGGAGAACTAAAATGGAATCTAATAAACTCATTGAATTGTTGAATAAAAATCTTGCAAATCTTCAAATACTTTATGTGAAACTTCATAACTATCATTGGAATGTGAAAGGAATGAATTTCAAACCTGTTCACGAAATGACCGAAGCCTACTACGATTATTTCTCAGAGCAATACGATGAAGTGGCAGAAAGAATTGTCCAACTTGGCGAAAAACCGCTAGCTTCTTTACAGGATTATCTTAAGAATGCTTCATTAAAAGAAGAAAACAAGAATGGATTTGATGTTAAATATGTTCTAAGTGCTGTACTATCGGATTTTGAACAGTTAAATAAAGACTTTAAAGAAGTTTCCAAAACCGCAGGTGAAAGTGGTGATGTTCATACAGCAAACATTGCCGATGATAATGTTGCGTGGTTGGAAAAACAAATCTGGATGATAACGGCCAGCATTGGATAAAAAGTTGAATCAAAGCCGGTTCAGATTATGGATCGGCTTTGATTAATAATAAAAACTAACCATCGTTCTTATAGAGAAGGAAGTAAAATTGAACATTCCAACTAAAATATTTTTTACAAGGGGTGTAGGAAGGCACAAAGATTATTTAAGTTCATTTGAAGCGGCCCTGCGAAACGCCGGTATAGAAGTTTGTAACCTTGTTACCGTAAGCAGCATATTTCCCCCCGGCTGTAAGCGTGTAAGCAGGGAGGAAGGATTAAAGGAATTAAAACCCGGTCAAATTACATTTGCAGTAATGGCGAGAAATTCTACAAATGAACCTAACCGCTTGATCGCATCTTCAATAGGAGTTGCTATTCCAACCGATAATTCCCAGTACGGTTATTTATCTGAGCATCACCCTTACGGTGTAAAAGAAAAAATTGCAGGTTACTATGCGGAAGACCTGGGGTGCAGGAAGCCAGTATAATAGGATGTATAATGTAAACACTGTAGAAACCATAACCGGCGAAGTTATAAGTGTGGATAAAATTACCCCGGTAAAAGGAATGTCCTATGGAATCCATCTTTTAGTAAAGACCGGCAAAGAGACAATTTCAGTTCATCTCGGTCCAAGCTGGTTTATGGATAATCAAAAAATAAAAATTAATCCTAAAGATAAGGTAACTGTTACCGGTTCAAGAATTACATACAAGAGCATCCCGGCTATCATAGGTTCTGAAATCACAAAAGGAGATGTGACGCTTACTTTGCGGGATAAAAATGGGTATCCCGTTTGGAGCGGTTCAAGAAGAAAATAGATTAATGAATTTGGCCAATAAAAGATGTTGTTGGGAATTAATTTGATAGAACACTTTGGGAGATTAGAATTATTCATAAAATTGTCGGAAAACAAAATAATTCAAAACTCTGTTTTGTATGCGGATTAAAAAACGATTTTGGTATTCATGCTCACTTTTATGTAACTGAAAATCAAGAACTCATTGCATTAATCACTCCTTCAGAAGAACATCAAAGTTATCCCGGAAAACTTCACGGTGGTATTGCTTCGGCTATACTTGATGAAACAATCGGAAGAGCAATTCTAAATAAATATGAAACTGAAATTTGGGGAGTTACAATTGAATTAAACTTGAAATTCAAAAAGCCGATTCCTTTAAATCAACATTTAAAAGTTATTGGTAGAATTACAAACGAAAACAGCAGAATGTTTGAAGGAACGGGAGAAATCATTTTAACAAATGGTGATGTTGCAGTTATTGCCCAAGGCAAATATTTAAAAGTGCCTTTGGATAAAATTACAGATTTTGATATAGAAGATAATGAGTGGAGAATTGTTGAATTGGAAGAAGATCCAAAAGAAATTGAAGTATAATCTAAACAAAATTATTAGTCTATTTAACCCGTACATAAAAACATGAATCAAAACTTCATTTTAATTCATTAAATACAAAAGGATGAAAAATATGCTTACTAAGGATATGGGATTTAACACTAAGCTTGTACACAGCGGAGAGTTTGAAGATCAATATGGAAGCGCTACTGTACCAATTTATCAGACTTCCACATTTAAGTTCAAGAATGCACAGCACGGTGCCGATTGTTTTTCCGGTGCAAGCGATGGATATATTTATACGAGAATTGCTAATCCAACAATTCGTTCTCTGGAAAAAAATATTGCTGAGTTGGAAAATGGTTATGATGGAGTAGCAACAAGTTCCGGAATGTCTGCAATCACAAGTGTATATATGGCGTTATTAGGTGCCGGCAGCCATATAATCAGCACTGCTTCCGTTTATGGTCCGGCAAGGGGTGTATTAGAAAACGATTTTTTGCGCTTTGGTGTCGAAACTGATTTTGTAAATACGGCGGATATTAATTCTATTCGTTCTCTCATAAAGAAAAACACTAAAGTACTATACATCGAAACACCATCAAATCCTACAATGGAAATAACAGATATTAAAGCTTGCTCCAAAATTGCAAAAAAGTACAAATTGATATTAGTGGTTGATAATACTTTCGCTACTCCTTATTTACAGAAGCCGCTAAAATTAGGTGCTGATGTTGTTCTTCATTCCGTTACTAAATTTATTAACGGGCATGCTGATATAGTTGGCGGAATTGTTGTTACCAAAGAAAAAAGTTTATATGAAAAGATTCGCCACTCAATGGTTTTTATGGGTTGCAATATGGATCCGCATCAAGCTTATTTGGTCTTACGCGGAGTAAAGACCTTAGCCCTGCGTGTCGAGCGGAATCAAGAGAATGCACTTAAGGTAGCACGATTTTTAGAAAGCCACCGCAAAATTGCATGGATAAAATATCCCGGATTGAAATCACATCCACAATTTAATTTAGCAAAGAAACAAATGAGTGGTTTCAGTTCGATGATTAGTTTTGGTTTAAAAGGCGGGTTAAAAGCCGGGCAAAAACTAATGGATAGTGTTCATTTAGCAACCTTAGCAGTATCATTAGGCGGTGTTGAAACTCTTATTCAACATCCTGCGTCAATGACTCACGCTTCTGTAAGCAAAGAAGAAAAAATTAAAGCCGGAATTACTGATGATTTGGTACGTTTATCTGTGGGCATTGAGGATGTGAATGATATTATCAACGATTTAGTTCAAGCTTTAAAAAAAATTTAATAATATAATTTGCGTTCGGTAATTTATTTAAGGCATTTCCAAAAACATTTTAGTCATAATAAGCAAAGTAGAGTTTGACTAATTTCTACATGATAGATGGAGATTGACTAAGCATTTCTATCATTGCGGAAATTATCTGTTCAGATTTTTTAAAAGAGCCTTTTCGTTAAAGATTTTTTAAGATAATTGGATAGGTAGAAATATCATCCTATTAATACAATTTTCATCTAATTCTATGTTAATATGGAATTTGCCTAAGGTGAAAATATGTTTGAGACAATTCTAAAACTTGTTAAAGAAACAATTCAGATTTCTTTACTAGTTGCAATAATGATAATATTGGGTTGATTTGCTAAATGTAGTTACCAAGAGCAAACTTGAATCATTCTTTGTCAATGCGAGAAAGTTTAAGCAATACATTTTATCTTCTTTAATTGGAACGGTACCCGGATGTATCGGCGGCTTTACAAATGTATCTCTTTACATCCACGGTGATAAGCTTTGGTGCACTTGCCGGCTCTATGATTGCAGTTAACGGTGATGAGGCTTTTGTGATGCTTGCAATGTTTCCAAAGCAAGCATGACCTTAATCCATAATTCATTTTTGATTTAGTCTCAGCCGGAGGGTAAGTGTTCAATAGGTTACCATTTCTGATTATGGTTTTTATTATTAAAACCACATTTAGTCATCAGGAAGTTTAACCGGAATCGTCTTTGAACAAAATATTGGATTTTTTGTTGGAGGAATGGGGCATATCATTGATTTGAGATTAATTAATAGAAAATGAAATTTTTAAAAATTGGTGATTTTGAAATCTTTTTTAAATATTTTTGATCATTTATTACAGAGATATGCCAAAAGAAAACTTTAGAGCTTATTTAGCGTGGGTAGCGATCTGCCTGATCTGGGGAACAACCTATCTTGCAATCAGGATAGGTGTACACGATTTTCCGCCCGTTCTGTTTGCAGGATTGCGCTGGTTAATTGCCGGACCTATTCTAATTATAATTCTAAAAATACGCGGATACAAACTTCCAACCTTAAAAGATATAAAACATCTCGCAGTTGTTGGAATATTATTACTTGGCTTTGGTAACGGTCTTGTTGTTTTTGCAGAACAGTGGGTGCCAAGCGGCTTAACTGCATTGCTGATATCAACAGATCCGTTATGGATTGTAGGGATTGAATCTTTATTACCAAGCGGACCAAGATTGAATTTAAAAATAGTAGTCGGCGTGCTGCTCGGCCTGGCAGGTGTAACTTTAATTTTTGGAAGCAATCTTTCGGCTATTTTGAACACACAGTACCTGGTAGGAATTCTGGGGTTGACGTTTTGCGTATTTTGCTGGTCATCCGGCACACTTTATTCAAAGTATAAAAAAGTTTCTGTTCATCCGTTAATGGGAGCCGCTGTAGAAATGGCTATTGCCGGAATCTGTTTATCTCTGCTGGGCGTAATTATCGGCGAATCTTCATACCTGCATTTGACTCAAAACGGTGTATTTTCATTCTTGTACCTGCTCGTATTTGGTTCCTTTATTGCGTACAGTTCATACATCTATGCGGTTGCAAATTTACCGGTTTCTTTCGTTTCCACTTATGCTTACGTAAACCCAATTATCGCATTATTCCTGGGGTGGCTGATACTGGATGAAAAACTTAATTATACTATAATGATTGGGGCAATTATAATATTAATAGGGGTTTACATCGTTAAGAAAGGGAGTGACTCGAGAACAAAGATGAGCGGTGTTAACCAGTAGAATCCGTGCCGCAGATATGAAGATTGAATCTCTTGGATTGAATAATGCGGAAAGAAAAGTAGCGGCTCTTATTCTTGAATTAGCTGGTAAAACCGGTATAATAAATCAGAATAGGATCGAAATAAAGAGAATTCCGTTCAGCATGATCTGGCAAATATGGCTAGCACTTCAAGAGAAACAATTTCAAGAACATTGCATAATTTTGCCAAGCGCGGTTTAATTGAACTTAGCGGATCAAAAGTTACTATTCTTGATTATATAAAGTTTAAGGAACTATTTGGATAATTCTCATGAAGTTATACCTCTTTCGATGATCAGATTAATTATTAAAATTATTAAATTTATTAAAATTTCACTTGTCTTATTTAAAAAATTATATGGGGACACAGGGGATTTTGATATCATTTATCACATATTCTGAAATCTGAATTCAACACTGTTCCCCAATTTATCATTCAGTAATTTTTCATTACAATATAAAATAATTTACTAATCTACAAGTACATGCTAATATAAGACTGAATACGCTCTGAAAACGCAATGAATATGCTATAAATACGCTATGAATACGCAGTCATAACGCATTGAAAACGCTGTAACCATAGGATAAGTAAAATATTTCCTTTAATCACTTACTATTTGCTCTTTTCATCTAAAATAAAATTCATAATCTGCGAAAATCTGTAAAATCTACGTCTTGTCTTATTTCAACAGAATATGATTCTTAATTTTTATCGTAATCATCTTACTCTTAATCGTACTTGTAATCCCATAAAAATCATAGCAAGAGTAAAGAATTATTGTAATTCATTTATGGTCATTTATAATTAAGAAATCGTATACCTAGCCAATCTATCTTTTATCTCTTCGATTTTTCTTCAAATCCATACCCCAATTAAAGAAAATTATTTTTTTCCCGATAATAACTTTGAATAGAAGCATATCTATTGTACTTTACTATTGCAGCATCAGCTGCACAATTATTGTTTTTTAACTAAAGGATTCTTTAAAATATCAGGAATGGATAATGATTAAGATGGAAAAGGTCATTAAAAATTTGTCGGAAGAATTTCCCTTAAAAATATTACTTGCCGATGACAATATTGTAAATCAGAAAGTGGGAGCTAAAATATTAGAAAAGTTCGGTTACAATGTTGATGTTGCATCAAACGGTATTGAAGTATTAGATGCCCTAAACCATAAAAGTTATGATCTGATTTTTATGGATGTTCAAATGCCCGAAATGGATGGCCTGGAAGCCACAAAGGATATACATAATAAATTTGGGGAAAAATCACCAAGAATTGTTGCAATGACCGCAACCGGAACCAAAGAAGATAAAGATATCTGTATTAATAATGGAATGGATGACTATATCAGCAAACCAATCAGGGTTGAAGAATTATCCGAAGCATTAAAACGTTCATTCAGCCATATATCAATTAGCAATTATTAAAATTCTTTTCAGCAGTAAATTCTATAGAAACTTAATTGCAAAATTTATATCACCCGCAATATAACGAACACTTCCTCTAAAAGGGGGTCCGCATATCAATCCGGAATATATATTAAGTAAATCGGCAATAGCAGGTAATTTAACAGAAGCAGGCGTGAAATAAATAAAATGTGAATCCTTTTCAATTGCCTCAAACATAACCACTCCTATGGCAGGCCTTATTTTATCATATGCCTTAACTATATCATAAAATAATTTTATTATTTTATGCAATTCTCCTCCTCTTATTTCTTCTTTCGTAAGTAGTATCTTGTGCCAATCCATATTCTTGATTTAAAATTTGTTAAGAAAATTATAGATGTATTTTTTAGTAAAGGTCATTTAATTATGCGATAGGAAATGCAGTTTGTCAGGTATAATTTTCAAAAACTTTTCAGTGTAATAAGGGATTAAAAATGCCAGCGGAGCAAGCCATAATAAATTCCATTTATTTATATTAAGTACAACAGACATAATAATGATTAAATACAATAGAGTAAGACCAATCTTCTCATTTTTTTTACTAAATAAATTAGGAAGTGAAAAAGTAGTTAAAAGGGTTAAGCCCGATATACCAAGTAAAATGTAATATTGTATGAAAGACATAATATCCTCATTTTTTTTGTGTATATGATAAGATTTTTCATTAAACAATGATGTGGATTGTAGCACGGATGTGATGCGGGTATCCCTTCTAAGTTATTGGTTCTCAATATGATACAGGGATGAATCTTATTTTAAAATTATTCTCGGAATAATACAATAAAAAAATTATTACCCGGAGGGGGTTTCCGTTCAATACATTCTTCTATTATATTCCCTTATGTTATTTTTGGAATTGTAACAGGAAAGATGATGAAAAAACAATTTTCTAAACTGGTTTTATTTTTAATTCTTTTTGTTTTCTTTTCAGCATTTGTTTCAGCACAAGATGATACTGGAAAATTAACAAAAATTCTTTCAATGAAACCTTCGCTACAAAAAATAAATGAACTGCATCAATTTCAATTAAACCATCCCGATAGTCCGTATTTGGGACGCATAGTACAGGGATTAATGATCACCTTTATTGATATGAATGAAGTTGACTCTGCTTTATTTCAGGCTGATGAATATATAAAATCTCTCCCTGCCGAAAGAAAAGGAGAAATTTATAATGATATAGCATATATGCTTGCGGAAAAAGATGCTGGTCTGGATACTGCTCTAGTCTATTCAAAAAGAGCTGTAGATTTGGTGCAAAATAACCCCCGCTATCTAAGTATGTATCTTGATACTAAAGCTTATGTGCTTTATAAAAAAGGGGATGCAGACGAAGCTGTTAAAATTCAGAAAGAAGCTGTTAAGGCTCATGAGGATGATCCCGAATATCTCTATCATTTAGCTTTATTTTCCAAAGCTGCGGATAATATTAAAGATGCCTTAAAGTATAGTGCTCTTGCAGTCTTACATGGGGATGAAGGAACTTCTTTAGTTAAATTTAATGAATGGGCTAAAGATATCAATCCCTTATTCAGGGATTCAATTGTTATGGATATTGTTAATAATTTTATTGCTAAAATGGATGGGGCTGATGAAAAAGCCGTTAAATCAAATGCTGCCGCATTTATGGCCCAAACCGGAGTAAACCTTAAACTTGCTCATGAATGGTCTGAAGATGCAGTGAAATCAATAAACGATAAAACCCTCGTTGAAGATTACATTAACTATAAAAAAAACTACGCAATTGTAAAAGCTGCCGGTGGAAAATATAAAACAGCCTTAAAAGAACTATCAAAAGTGAAAAATCTTGTTGCTCCGTGGAACAGTGATTATTGGCTTACATTAGGGAATGTTTATTATAAGCTTAATAAAAAAAATGAAGCGCTGGATGCTTATATCACCGGTCTTATCGCATCTGATAACCCGCTGTTGCTTGAGTCTGCAAAAAAATTATCCTCTGATAAAGAAATTCAAAATAAAATTAAAGAGAAGAAAATTCAGCTATCCTCTGTAAAATCCGGTAAATTCAGATCAGCTGAAAACGAAGAAGGGAATGTTGTACTAGCAGAATTATTTACCGGAGCTGAATGCAATCCCTGTGTAGCAGCCGACCGTGCACTCGAAGAACTTGCTGATTATTTCCCTCGTGCTGCACTCGCTATTTTAGAATATCATGTTCATATTCCTGGACCCGATCCTTTAACCAATCCTGATACATTTAAACGTTACAGCTGGTATGGAGGTAACTTTGGAACACCAACTGTATTCTTTGAAGGGACGGAAAAAATCACCGGTGGAGGTCCTAAATATATCACTGCAAACCGCGTCAATGTTTATAAATATATCGTAAATAAATATCTCGATAAAAAACCTGAAATTAAAATAACCGGAGATGCAAAGTTAGATAAGGATACCGTTGATATTACATTAGCTTTAAAATATTCTGTAAATTCTAATATAAATCCAATGCTGCATATCGTTCTTGCCGAAAAATCTGTCAAATATACAGGTGCCAATGGAATCGAAAATAATATTTTTGTAGTTCGCGACCTTGTCGGAGATCCTTCAGGTACAAAACTCAACTCCCAAAATGAAATTATATCACGTAAAGTTAATATCAATAACCTTAAGAAAAATATAACAAGTTATCTTAAAGACCCTACAGCCGATCCTTCCTGGAGAGCTCCTTCATTTCACGGGTGGAGAAAGAGTATCGAAGACCTAAATAAAATTGATATTAAAAATCTTGCAGTTATTGTTTGGGTTCAGGATACAAATACTAAGGAAGTTCTGCAGGCCCATTATATGAATGTAAATTAATACCTGAAGTTACGCAAACTAAAGATGACATCTTTAAAAAGAATAATCATTTTCATTTTTTATTAAAAGGTAACTTCATATTAAGTCTTATATATAAAAACTAAAGATGTCATCTTTCAAATACCAATTCTATACAACTTGAATTAATAAAATTAAAATAGGAAGAATCCATTTTGAACTCTATAAAAATAAATTTATTCAAATTAATAATCCTCTTTATCCTTTTTAACGGAAATTTGTTTCCGCAAGATACTCCTGATAATATAGTTGATGCTAAATTATTTTCAATAAATAAAATTATCAAAAAAGATTCGGTGATTGATCTTAAACTTTTGGCAGAAATAAAAAAGGGATGGCACATAAATTCTAATAAACCATTGGATCCCAATCTTGTCCCCACAGTTATATCATTGGACACTTCCTTTTTTAAAATAATTGAAATTAAATATCCTCAGCCGTATATAAAAAAACTTTCTTTTTCTGAAAATGAGCTAGCCCTATATGAAAATGAGGCTGTAATTAAAATCCGGATACTTATAGATAAGAATTACAAATTGAAAAATCTAAATGTTAATGGAAAAATCCAATATCAGCCTTGCAATGATCAAACATGTTTCTTTCCATTAATAAAAAAATTTTCTGTTGATCTAATAATAAATGATAAATAAACTATCATATCGTAATTACTTTCTGACCCTATAAATTAAATAGTCGAGACAGCAAAAGCCGCCGGTCTTGTTAACAATCCTATTGTTATAAATAATCCTCCCAAGAATTCTGTGTAAATGCTGAGGTATGAAAGGGTTAACGGTATTCCCATCTTTGTATAAAAACCTAAAGTTGCATCTATGCCGAAACCAACAAACCATCCAAATAATTTACATGCACCAACAACAAATAAAATAATACCTCCTAAAGAATTTAATTGAAAATTTAGTTTTTTCGATATAATTTGAAACAGTAGTAAAAAAACGTGGGGTAAATTTCTCTCTTTAGTAACTTTTTAATAATTATCTTCGTCTTATAATAAATGTACATCCTAAACAGGAAAATTTTCTTCTTCTTTTTTCTCTTTTTTAATTCCGCAATTGCTCAAAATTATGAAATCTCTGGGTTTGTTAGTGATAAAGCAACCGGTAAACCTCTTGGTTATTCAAGTATTCGTATTGCTGGTACAATTAACGGAACAGCCACAAATTATGACGGAAAATTTATACTAAAATTAAATTCCGGCAGCTATTCTTTAATTATTTCTTATGTAGGTTATAGATCGGATACTCTTTTAATAACTGTTCCAATAATAAATCCGTTAAATATAACTCTGCAGCCGGAAACAATTAAACTGGAGGAAGTGGTTGTTAATGCTAACGAAGACCCTGCTTACAGAATTATCAGGGAAGCAATAAAAAGGAAAAGAGAAAATAAAAAAGGATTAATAAATTTTGAGTATGATGCTTATTCCAAAAAGATATTGAAATCTGCAGGTGAAGTTGCTGCAATAGAGGAAACATTTATAAAAGGCTATAATAAAATCAATAGCTGGCAAAAGGAATTTATTTTATCTACGCATAAAACCGAAAACCGGAAAAAAGAAATTCATTCGATGGATATTTCCATTTCCGATAGTTATTACATTGATTTTTCAAGGGATACTCTGACTTTAATAATGAATCAAATTTATCTTCCTCTTGCCGATAATGCATTCGATTTTTATGATTATAAATTGCTGGATATTAAAGAATCCGCAGAAGGTGATATTTATAGAATAAAAGTTATTCCGCGTTCAAATATTCAGCCTTTGCTTCAAGGTGAAATTACTATTGAAAGCAGCATGTATGCATTGAACAGTGTCAATTTGGAAATCAATAAAGGTGTACGTTTTCCTTTCGTGAATGATCTCCATATAAATATGGTTCAGCAGCTTGGGAAATATAATGGATATTGGCTTCCAAATTATATTGAAACCATTGCAGGATTAAAGCTTAGTTTACAAGGGTTAATTGCTTTGGACGAAATTCAGATGGAACAAATTAATAGTATCACCGGATACAAAATTAATGTTCCAATTCCTGATTCTATTGTAAACGCAGTTAATTCTAAAATATGGTGGTTATACAGCAGATACCACAAGGAAAGGTCGTCCTAAGCCTTTGGAATTTACCCGCAATGAAATGAATTCCATACGTCCAATCCCTCTTACCGGAAAGGAAATAAGTGCATATGCAGCGCATGATAGTACAAAAACAATTAATAAAATGATTAAAGTTAAAGGTACTTTATCAGGTTTAATCCCTGAGCCGGGCTCTCAAAAAGATACGACTGGAAGTTTACTCTCAGCAGTTTCAGGAATTTTATCGAATTATATTTCATTCGGCAATAATCGTGTTACCGGAATTCTTCTAGGTCCTCACTATAATGGACCTCTTATAAATAATTCTTTACTTCTGGATTTATACGGCGGGTATTCTTTCAGAAGAAAAAAAATCGAAGGTAAAATTTCACTGAATTATCTATTAAATAATTTCTTAATAAATGGAATTGAAGCACAAGCGTTTGATTACTCACGGCAATGGCAATCTTTTACTCCTTATACGGAAATAATGAATGCAATCGCAGTAACTGCTGGATTTAATGATCAATTTAACTATTATCTGTCATCCGGATTTTCTTTAGGGTTATCCAAATACTTTAATAATAATTTTTCGATAAATATAGGTTTTATATCTGAAAAGGAAAGTTCCTTACCCGAAATGAATTACCAGTCCATTTTCAATACAAGCAGAGTGCCGAGAACAAATCCGGATATCGTTGAAGGAATTGACCGTAAAACCTTCTTAAAAATATCAATAGGAAAAGATCCCTTTGAAATTCAATTTATTCCTGAAAATGGTTTATGTGCTCAATTCGACTTTTCTGCTCCGGCATTTCATAGTCATTTTAATTATCAAAAATTTCGAGCTGCCGGATTAATTAAAATTAGAACTATTTACAAAGAACTGTTCAGCGCTCCTTACCTTCAAATGATTATTGACGCAGGTTTTATATCCGGGCATTATGGACCTCAGCATTTGTTTAATCCAATTACTCCGCTTGGTTTTTTCGCACCTCCACAATCATTTAAAAACTTAACTCCTTATCAGTATGCTGGTACCTCTATGCTTGCTTTACATATAGAACATAACTGGAGGACTATTCCTTTTCAAGCCTTTGGTCTAAATTTCATTTCGGATCTCTATCTTGATTTTATTACAGGTGTCAGCATATTAAAAATATGGAACAAATCAGCTTACATGCCATGGACTTTAATGAACAAACCTTATTGGGAAATATATACCGGTATTTCAAGAATTTTAGGAGCTCTAAGAATAGATGTTAGTTATAATTCTTTAAAAAATTTTTCCATTACTTCTTCTATTGGTGTAGTTTTGAAGTATGAAAATATAGCTTCCTGCCTTAAATAATGTGGGATAATATACCCCGGAAATGCTTGCATTTTTGAAATAGTTGTTGCAATTTTCTAACAATAAATCTTTAATGAATTATGAAAAATATCTTTGGTTTTTTTTGTTTGTGTCTGATTTTCCTCCCCTTTTCAGCTTATAGTCAAAACTATAAAACTATAAATGAATGGGCAAATTTGAAAAAATATGCTAAAGCTAATAAAAAATTAGCACCGCTAACTGCAGGGGAAAACCGTATTGTCTTCATGGGCAACTCTATTACAGAATCATGGGCTAAAGTTGACAGCAGTTTTTTTGACAATAAAATATATATAGATAGAGGAATTAGCGGACAAACCTCATCTCAAATGTTACTTCGTTTTCGCCAGGATGTAATTAATCTGAGCCCTGCGGTTGTAGTTATTTTAGCAGGAACCAATGATATCGCTGAGAATACAGGTCCGATTGCATTAGAATATGTTTTCGGAAATATTGTTTCTATGGTTCAATTGGCTGAAATGAATAAAATCAAAGTAATCCTTTCTTCAGTTCTTCCGGCATATGACTTTCCATGGCATCAGGGATTACAGCCGGCTGAAAAAATTGTAAGGTTGAACGATATGATTAAGTCTTATTGCGAGAATAAAAATATTATATACGTTGACTACTATTCTAAGATGGTTGATGAAAGAAAAGGCTTGGATAAAAAATTTACCAATGACGGAGTACACCCTACTCTTGCAGGTTATAATGTTATGGAACCCCTGGTTGAAAAAGCAATTAAAACGGTTTTAGACAGGCCGGCTCATTAGTGGGTTACGGAAAAGTGGTTCAATGAAAGATATTTTTATAATAAAAATTATTATATTCATTAATAAATATTGATTGCACTGTAAATATAAACGGGTATTTGTAAGCATTTAAACGGTACTGATGTTCGTTAAGTTTGACACTACACTGTGATTACGGTGTGGATGCACTGTTAATCATCGGACATATTTCACTTACTATTTCAAGTTGAATTCACTAAAACATGGGAGATTAACTGTGCACCCTTCTAATAAAACATTCATGAAATTGTTTACCCTATTTTTAATTTCAATATCGTTTTTTGTTTTACCAGCAGATAAATCAAAACGAGAAACTGAAAAAATAAGTAAAGCAGATATTTACCTAACTGCTGAAAAAACAAGTGATAGAATAAGCAAAAAAGAATCTTTGTTCTTCTTTAAGCTAGAACAGCCTGGAGAACAAAAATCTACAATCATTCTTGATAGGAATAAGACATTTCAAACTATAGTTGGATTTGGCGGTGCACTTACAGATGCTTCAGCCGAAACATTTTATAAACTGCCTAAAGAAAAACAGGAAGAAATATTAACCTCTCTTTTTGATAAAGAAAAAGGGGATGGTTTCTCTTTATGCAGAACCAGTATTCATAGCTGTGATTTTTCAAGCGAAAGTTATACATATACAGAAGCAGATGACAAAAACCTTGAACATTTTTCCATTGAACATGATTTAAAATATAGAATACCTTTTATAAAAGCCGCGTTCAAGGAAACCGGAAATGATTTAAAATTGTTTGCTTCGCCCTGGAGTCCTCCTGCCTGGATGAAAACAAATAATGATATTCTTCATGGCGGAAAGTTACTTTCTGAATACTATCAAACATGGGCCAATTATTTTGTAAAGTTTATTAAATCGTATGAAAATGAAGGAGTTCCGGTTTGGGGTATAACAGTTCAGAACGAACCAATGGCAGTACAAACATGGGAATCATGTATTTTTACAGCCAATGAAGAGAGAGACTTTGTTAAGAATTATCTCGGCCCAACATTACATAATTCGGGATTATCAAATCAAAAATTAATGATCTGGGATCATAATCGGGGAATTATGTATCAGAGGGCAAAAGTAGTTTATGATGATTCTGCTGCCGCAAAATATGTTTGGGGAACAGGTTTTCATTGGTATGTTGGGGATCATTTTGATAATGTAAGATTAGTTCATGATGCTTTTCCCGATAAAGAACTTATTTTTACTGAAGGTACGGTAGCAAATTTTGATGCCGATAGTTTAAAACTTTGGAAGTGGGGCGAAGTTTTCGGAAAATCAATGATAATGGATTTAAATAATTGGGCTGCGGGCTGGACTGCATGGAATGTTATTCTTGATGAAAATGGAGGGCCTAACCATTCGGATAATTTCTGTATGGCGCCGATTATATGTAATACAAAAAGCGGTGAACTGACTTATATGAATTCATTTTATTATATTGGTCATTTTTCAAGGTTTATTCGTCCCGGAGCGAAGAGAATTATCTGTTCTTCAAATGATGATGATCTTTTAGCAACGGCATTTGTGAATCCTGATGGAAAAATTGCAGTTATTGTTATGAATAAAACAGATCAAGAAAAAGAATTTAATACCTGGCTGGATGAGAGCGCAGTAAAAGCAATAAGTCCAGCACATTCAATAATGACCTTGGTTTTGTATTAATTTCAACAAGATTATGTTATCTTAGGGAATGCTGATTTGCATTCCCTAACTTTAATTCTCTACTTCTTCAAGGACAGGCAATTCAAGTTCAAACAAATCCGGTTCTTTTTCTTTAGATCTACCATTTTTCCTGTTTATTTTATATACTTTGCCATATTTGCTATTTGGATTATTTCTGTCGTTATAGTTTTTGTAAGAGTAAACTTTTTTCTGATAATTTCTTAAAATAATCTTTTCTTCATCATGATGGAGTACATAGTTAGGCAAAATTGGTATTTTACCACCGCCGCCGGGTGCATCAATAACAAAATGAGGAATTGCTAGACCGCTAGTGTGACCACGGAGATTTTCAATAATTTCTAGTCCTGTTTCTATAGAAGTCCTGAAATGATTTGCTCCTTTAGTTTCATCAGCCATATACATATAATAGGGACGGACTCTAATCTTTAACAGTTTTTGCATTAATTCCTTTACTATTGCAGGGTCATCATTAACACCTTTCATTAATACCATCTGGTTGCCAACAGGAACACCTGAATCAGCAAGCATTTCACAAGCCTTGGAACTTTCAGGCGTAATTTCCCATGGGTGATTGAAATGGGTATTAACATAAACGGGATGATACTTCTTTATCATTCCGCACAATTCCGGAGTTATTCTATGTGGAAGTACACACGGCATTTTGGATCCCAGCCTTATTATCTCCAGGTGAGGAATTTCTCTTAATCTTTTCAGAATTTTTTCCAGCATGAAGTCGGTTAACATTAAAGGATCACCGCCCGAAAGAATGACATCCCTTATCTCCGTATGCTTTTCAATATATTTAAAAGCACTCTCCAAACCTTTCATAGAGATTTTTTCATAGTCACCTACTTTTCTTTTCCTTGTACAGAAGCGGCAGTATAAACCGCACTGGCTTGTTACAAGAAAAAGCACTCTATCAGGGTAGCGGTGCGTAATATTTGGAACAGGACTCATAGCATCTTCCATTAATGGATCTTCTTCAGCATCAAAGTCTTCCAATTCCATTCTGTCCGGGACACATTGCCGCCAAATCGGGTCTCCCGGATATCTAATCAAGCTTAGGTAATAAGGATTAATCCTTGCCTGGAAAAATTCGTCCAGATCTTCTGCGTCCTGTCTGTCTATTCCGAATTTCTCAACAAGCTGATCCACAGAATGAATGCTGTCTCTTACCATTTGCTGCCACAGTTCCATGATTTTCCTCTAGTTTGTTTTTATTTATTGAAAAACTTTCCGAAAATAATTAGTGAATCACCCACAGCATAAAAATCATTTATTTGGGCTATCACCGAGAAATTATTTCTCAAATAAAAACTTCTTGTTTTTTCATAGCTTTCTTTTGAAGATGTTTCAGCCAAAAGCCACCTGCCTTGTTTTTCAAGAACAAAATTTTCTGCATGCTGTAATAATTTTCTGCCAATACCTTTTATTTTTGAATCCGGATCAACGGCGATCCAGTATAAATCATAAACTGCATCTGTTAACGGCCTTCTTCCCGTACAATGATACCCGTATATTTTTTCATCTTCTTCATAAACAAAAACATTATAATCTGTTTGCCCAATATCCGAAGCAGATATATTCACCAATTCCATGCCAACATTTACTTCAGCTTCCGAAAAAGCCGGTATCTTTTTTAAAATCATTTCAACTGATTGTATATCAGCTTGCTTTAACTTCCGTATCATTCTTCTTTCTGTTTAATTCGCCTTGGCGAACTAATGCAAAATTTGCAATTGTAAACAACAATTCTTGATGAGAAATTCCTTCAGCTGATGCGGCTCTTGCAAATCCCGAATCAAAAGAAATATCAGGGTTAGGATTAACTTCAACTACATAAGGAATATTGCCCTTAAGTCTAATATCAACTCTTGCATAATCTCTGCAGTTTAAAACATCAAATACTGTTAAAGCTGTATTATCGATTTTTTTCCTAATATTTTTATTCAGTTTCGCCGGACACTGTGGTTTTGTATTTTCATAATAGACACTTTTTGAAATCCACTTACTATCATAAGTTACTATCTTAGGGAGCCCTTCCGGCAGCCCGGTAAATTTTATTTCAGAAATTGGAAGGGTTTTGTTTCCTAATACCGCAACATTAAGTTCCCTGCCATCAATATATTCTTCAATTATTATTTCCTGTTTATAAGTTCGGAGTAAAAAACTTAATTGTTTCTTTAATCCGGTAAAATTTTTTACAACTGAAAATTCAGATATCCCTATGCTGGCATCTTCATTCAGTAATTTAAGGATAACAGGAAATGATAAATGAAAATTATTTTCAGTAATTTTTTCCTTCGGTTTTACTATTATATATTCAGGGGTAGGGATTCCGAATGATTTAAGAATATTTTTCGTTCTTGCTTTATTAAGACAATTACCAAGGCATTCGGGTAAATTTCCGGTAAATTCATAACCTAATAGTTGAAAAACCCCTGCCATACAATATTCATAGGAAGCAATTCCTTCAACAGATTCAACGAAATTGAAAATAACATCGGGGGCAAAGTTATTAATCTGCAGTAATGCACGTTCGACATTTCTATCAACAGCTAGAGTATCAGCTATACGAAAGTATTTAGATAGCTTATCCTTAATTCCATTTATTTCTTTAATGAATCCGTTTTCAGATAGGTCATCGGAGGACAAACCTTTTTTTGAAGGTTTTCCATTATAGACAGGGAAGATGCTAACCGGAGAATTATAGCAAATTAAAATTTTAGCATTAATCTTCATATTATGTTATATCTTTTAGCAGCCTCTAAAAGAACGGTATTAATCATATCGTTATAATTTAAACCTGCAGCCCTTGCAGCTTTAGGAAAACAGGAATTCTCTTCCGGGTTCGGAAGTATTCCGGGAAGAGGATTAATTTCAATGATATTCGGTTCGTTGTTTTTATCCAACCGTATATCTATCCTGCTCCAATCTCTGCAGCGTAGAGTATTGTAAGTCCTTAAAGCCGTTTCCTTAATCTTAGCTTCAAGGTTCTTATCCAATACCGCCGGACAATTAAAAACATTCAGAGGATTTTCTTTTGTATCCAATATCCATTTGGCTTCGTAAGAATATAATGGAATAAAATCCTCAGGGAATTCATTAAAATTTATTTCCACAATCGGTAAAACCTGTGAGTATTTACCATTACCGAGAATTGCAATGGTAAATTCCCGTCCCGGAAGGAACTCTTCAATTAAAGCCGGCTGGTTATATTCCGATAATATTCTTTCCACTTCGTTTGTCAACTCAAAAAGATTATTTACAAACGAAGAAGAAAATATACCTTTGCTTGAACCTTCAGATATAGGTTTTACAATAAGCGGAAATTCTAATTTTAAGTTTTTTATATGGTCTAAATTATCAGCTACTAAAAATTTCGAATTTGGTACTTCATAATATGTTAAGATCTCTTTTGTACGGGCTTTATCCAAACATATTGAAAGAGTTAAAGGATCTGATCCTGTATAAGGTATTTGAAGCATCTCTAACATTGATGGTATCTGAGCTTCCCTGGAGCTCCCGTTAAAACCTTCGGCAATATTAAAGACAATATCAGGTTTATTTTCTTTAAACTCTTCAAAAGCATTTTGGTCTGCTTCAATCATTGTTACATTATGATTACATTCAATTGCACCTTTAACTGCGTTAATTGTTTCCCAAGTATCCCATTCTGCATAAGTGTCGGCTAACATTTTTTGTTTAGCCTTAGGTTTATTTAGAATAGGGGATAAATTTTCTTGGAAAGTTTCACTTTCAGGTTTGACATTAAAGGTTAATGCAACATTCAGTCTTAAGTTATTAAAAGAAGATAAAATTTTTTTTCCTTTTATTTTTTTTTGTTAGCAAATATAACTAATAAAATTTTTAAGTCAATAATTTTTTTGCTTCAAGTAAAAAAAATTTTATAAAATCTCTTTCAGAAAATATTTTTGTGTCTCGAATCATTAATAATAAAAGTAAAGTTTCAGAAAGATCATTAACAAAAAATTCTATTAATAAAATTTGATGAGTTGATTAAGCTATCTTAGCATATATAAAATTGTGAGAGTAATGTTCGATGAGATTCTGTTTAATGATCTTGTTTTGTTCTGAACTAATATCCGGATCATTTTCAATTAGTTTAAACGCAGAAAGTTTTGCATGCATTAAGATACCGCTATCAGCAATTATGTCAGCATATTTAAGTTCCGGAAAACCGCTTTGTTTGGTACTGAATATATCACCCGGTCCTCTCAACTTTAAATCTATCTCTGCAATTTTAAATCCATCCGTATATTTTAACATTGTTTGCAGCCTTATTGCGGCCTTATATTTTTCAATCTGTGATGAAGAAAAAAAAGCTACTTCAAAATTATCTGCTTCTAATTTTCCTCTAGGAATAAAATCTTCTTTAGTAACCATGATACAATATGCCTGCTTTTTTCCCCTTCCGATTCTTCCTCTCAACTGATGAAGCTGGGAAAGTCCAAAACGGTGTGCATCATTAATTAAGATGATGTTTGCATCAGGTATATCAATACCAACTTCAATAACAGTTGTAGCAATCAATACATCATATTTTTTTGCCAGGAATAATTGCATGGCTTCTTCTTTTTGCTGCCAGCTCATCTTTCCGTGAACCAAACCTACATTAAGATTCATTAAATAAGTTTTTTTCAATTCATTATAGAATGTTTCAGCAGCTTTTAGTTCTAATTTATCTGATTCTTCAACCAGAGGATAAATTATGAAAGATTGATATCCTTCTTTATTTTTATCTGAAATAAATTTATAGATGGGCGGAAGTTTACTTTCACCTCTTAAAATAGTTTTAACCGGATTTCTATTTTTGGGCATTTCATCGATTGTAGACACATCCAGATCACCGTAAATAGTCATTGATAAAGTCCTTGGGATCGGAGTTGCACTCATAACTATTACATCGGGGGTTTTCCCTTTGCTTTGTAATTTAGCTCTTTGAGCAACACCGAATCTATGCTGTTCATCAATTACAACTAAACCAAGATTTCTAAATTTCACTTTTTCTTCGAACAGAGCATGTGTACCCACAATAATATCAGTTTCCTGAAGTTCAATTCCCTGAAGGTTCTTTTCTTTTAAAGACTTAGTCTGGCCTCCCAGTAATAAACTAATTTTCACTTCATGTTTGATAGCTGATTTACCGGAAAGATTTATAAGTGGTTTAATCAGCCGTGAAATATTTTTTGCATGCTGGTCAGCTAAAATTTCTGTTGGCGCCATTAGAGCTGCCTGAAAACCATTATCAACTGCAATAAGCATTGCAATTAATGCTACAATAGTTTTACCGCTTCCTACATCCCCCTGCAGAAGACGGTTCATCGGTGAAGCGGATTCCATATCTTTTTTAATTTCGCTTAACACTTTAAGTTGTGCTTTAGTCAATTTGAAGGGAAGTATTTTCAAAAAATCCGGAATCAATTTCGAAGTTATCTTTAATGAATTACCTGTGAGTTTAGTTTTATAATTCGATTTTCTTAATGCAACAAGTATTTCAAGAAAAAAAAGTTCTTCGAATTTAAATCTTCTTAATGCATCTAAAAGTTTTTCCTTATTTTCCGGATAGTGATAATTTTTAACAGCGTCTGATATATTTAACAAATTATGCTCGGTAATTAAGCTCTGAGTAAGTGTTTCTTCAAGAAATCCGGCATAATTTTCAACTGCATTATTTATTATTTTTCTTAAACTGAAATCTCCGATATTCTTTTCTTTTAATTCTTTTGGTATCCGGTAGAAGGGGATTATTTTCCCCGTATTCAACAGACTTTGAGATTCATCTTCGGATATTCTATCAAAATCAGGATGTGTAAATTGAAGATTGCCATATTTTGAAAGCAAAGGTTTTCCTGAAACAGCAAAAATTTCTCCTTCATTAAAGACAGAATAAAAATATTTTGTTCCCTGGAACCATATACATTCAAAAAATCCGGTTGGATCTCTAAACTGAACTTTCATTAGTTCACGTTTGCCGAATCTTCTGTTTTCTTTGTCTACAACTTTGGCAATAATAGTTAGATCTCTGTCAAAACCGTTCATTAAATATTCATGTGCATTAGATGCAGTTACTGTCGTAGTCCTGTCTAAATGTTTGGAAGGAAAAAAGAAAAGAATATCTCTTATCGTTTCTATACCTATCTTTTTGAATGCTTCAGCTCTTTTAGGCCCAACTGATTTTAAATATTGAACTGATTGGTGTAAAATATTTTCTTTTGATGAAATCATAGCTGATAAAATAAATTAACAGGCGAGAAATTACAATTAAGTAAATAGGATTGCTATTAGGAGCTATTATTTTTTATCATTTTAGGAATAGCCTCCCCAATCCGTATTCGTACATTCGAAAATCGGAAATACCTAAAATATTAGTAGGGTTAATGATAGATTAGAATTTTTTTTACCTCTCAATCCGCAATACCTTATTCCATTTTCATATCACGTGTCATTAAATCGGTAGTAGCTTTAACAGGATCTTTATCTTCGAAAAGTATTTTATAAACTTCATCTGTTATGGGAGTTTCAACTCCGTTCTTTTTTGAAAGTTGTGTCGCTGATCTGCTGGTTTCAACACCTTCAGCGACCATTTGCATTGATTTTAGAACCTGCTTCAAAGTTTTGCCTGCTCCGATTTGTTCACCAACATACCTGTTACGGCTGTGTCTGCTCATACATGTAACAATTAAATCTCCCATACCTGACAAACCTGCAAAAGTTTCGGGTGACGCACCCATTGCAATTCCCAATCTTGAAATTTCTGCGATACCGCGAGTCATGATAGCTGCTTTAGTATTATCTCCAAATTTTGCACCATCAACAATTCCTGCTCCTATGGCTATGACGTTTTTAAAAGCACCGCCTAATTCAACTCCGCAAACATCAGTTGAACCATAAACTCTGAAATAAGAGGTTATAAAAGCAGCTTGAATAGATTTTGAAGTTTCTACACTTTCAGATGCAGCAACAACTGCTGTAGGTATCCTTCTGCTTACTTCCTCAGCATGACTTGGGCCTGATAAAACTCCAATTTGATTTAAATCTATTTGAGGGAAAACTTCTTTAAGCATTTGTGACATCGTCATCAAAGAATTGTTTTCTATGCCTTTTGCTACACTCACAAGGATAGAGTTTTTTATATCTGTAAATTTTAGATCTTTAACAACCCCTCTCAAAAATTGTGAAGGGACTGCCAGCACAATTAAATTCTGGTTTGTTGTTGCCTCTTCCAGGTCATGAATTATTTTAATTTCTTCGGGAATTTTTATTCCGGGAAGAAACTTCTCATTGACCCTGGTTTTATTAAGCACTTTTACATAATGTTTCTCATATTCTCTTAAAGTTACTTTATGACCATTATAATGAAGAAGGATTGCTAGTGTAGTTCCCCATCCTCCTGCTCCTAAAATAGAAATTTTCATAGTTATCAATTAAAAATAAATAATAAACATAAAATAATACTTATTATCAATTTTATATTCAACCTAGCACCAATGGTTAACACCGGATTTTTAGAGTCTGTGTGATAATTCAATTTTTTTGAAATAATATTTCGATTTTAACTCAAAAACGAAACTGAAACTCTCAAAAAGCCCTATTTTCACACAGCCTCTTTTAATCCGGTGCATTAGGCTATTTTAAGTAAGTGACTCTTCAAAAAAGAGCTCTCAACTACCCATTTTTAAAGATAAAATTTTTTAGGCATATATAACTATGCCTTACACCGAGTTTTTTCAAAAACCGGTAGTTGAGAGGCTGTTTTTAATGAAAAAAAGCAAAATAAAAGTGGTCTCAAACGTCTATTAAAAACGATTCACAAAAGATTTATCTTTACTTTATTCTTCAGGCAAATTAAGGTTGGATGGATACACGTGAGGTATCGGCTTTTATTTTTATAACCGGGTGGCTGACTGTCTATTCTCTTTAACTTCAGATAAATTGATTTATTTTCTTTTTCTTTTGAAGTTTACTTTATTTTCATTCCCGTTTATTAAACGAACAACATTCTTCCTATGTGTAAAGATCACAAGCATAACTAATGCGATAACAAAAGGGAGTAAAGTATTGTAACTCGGTATGTCAACATTAAAGATATTTTCTCTTACAATTAAAGTAAGAGGGACAGCAATTGCTCCTAAAATAGAACCTAAAGAAACATATTTTGATATATAAACAACAATGATAAAAACGCCAATAGCTACAAGCATATCAACTGTAACAATCATTAAAAGCATACCTAACGCAGTAGCAATACCTTTTCCTCCCTTAAAACCGGCAAATACAGTCCATATATGTCCAATAACTGCTGAAATTCCGGCGAAAATTTGAACTAGAGTAAAATCATCGAATGGAGTTGCATTTTCAAATGGGATGCTGCCGTAATGAAGTCTTGCAATAACCACAACAGCAAGCACACCTTTTAGAGCATCTAGCAATATTACCAGAAGACCATGTTTCCAGCCTAATACACGCATTACATTTGTCCCGCCTGCATTACCACTCCCATGTTCTCTAATATCAATACCTTTTGCTAATTTGGAAACAATGATGCTTGTTGGGATTGAACCTACTAAATAAGATAATATAATTATTGCGGATAACAGAAACATCCTAAACGTCCTTTTCGGGAGTGTGAAAACTACTCATAATAAACCTAATTATCAACGAAAAATTAATAAAACTGAAAGCTGTTTTCTCTATTTCAAATAATAAATTTTGAAGCATTTTTTATGCCGTTTATTTAATTACCTGCTTTTTATAATACTTTTAAATAATTCAAGGTCAGGTTTAGTTGTTATTTTGAAGTTATAGGGTGAACCTTCTACAATATGCACATTTTTACCTATTTTTTTTACCAGCATAGATTCATCAGTACCTATATATTTTGTTTTTTTTGCAGATTGCATTGCTTCCATTAGGTCCACAAAACGAAAAATTTGGGGTGTCTGAACATAATATACATCATCCCGTTTTAAATAACTCTTCACTATTTCATTACCTTTCATTAAAGTGTCGCGTGCTTTTATACAAGTTAAAGCGCTCCCTTTGTTTTTTGCCTGTTTAATTGCATTAGATAAAATATTTGAAGGAAGTAAGGGGCGTGCAGCATCATGAACAACTACCAGATCATTTTTATTTGCATATAGGGAGGAGAGTGCATTAAATACAGAATGCTGTCTTTCTCGTCCTCCTTCAACAACATTGATAATTTTTGTGAAATTATATTTCTTCTTTAACTTTTGAATTAAACCAAAATAAGAAGGCTCACAAGCAACAACAATACTATTAATATTTTTGTTGGATTGGAAGATTTCCAGGGTATAGGCAATTAATTCTTTCCCTTGAACCTTCAAATATTGTTTAGGTGCAGTTTGACCGCTCCTTAAACCTTTTCCGCCTGCCGGTATGATTGCAAATGTTTTCATAATATTATCATTGCATCTCCATAGCTCAAGAACCTATATCCATCCTTTAATGCTTTTTTGTATGCTTTATTGATCAATTCAGTATCGGCAAAAGCACTAACCAGCATAAGTAATGTAGATTCCGGCATATGAAAATTAGTGATTAATTTATCTACTATTTTAAAGTCATATAGTGGATAAATAAATTTATCGGTCCATCCGCTGCCTGGTTTAACCAATCCGTCTGCGGTAACACTGGTTTCCAAAGTACGGGCAGTACTGGTGCCAACAACAAAGACATTATGTTTTGAGGTAATAGTTTTATTTATACTTTCTGCAGATTTAGCACTAATTTCGTAATATTCGGAATCCATTTTATGCTTGGTTAAATCTTCTACTTCAACAGGTCTAAAAGTTCCTAAACCGATATGCAGAACAATAGGAACGATTTGAATCCCTTTGCTCTCAATTTTTTCAAGTAGTTTAGGAGTAAAATGGAGACCTGCAGTAGGTGCTGCAACTGCGCCGTCAATTTTAGCATATACTGTCTGATAATTTTCTTTATCTGAGGCTTCCGGTTCCCTTTTAATATATGGGGGAAGCGGGGTCAACCCTATTTTTTCAACTGCCTTATATACATTTTCCGGCTGATTAAAACGGACTGTTCTGCCCCTGGAAGTAGTATTATCAATTACTTCACACCAAAGTTTATCATTAAAATAAATTTTGTTTCCAATTCTGACTTTTCTTGCTGGATCAACAATAACATCCCAGATACATTCTTCTGCATTTAATTCTCGCAGTAGAAACACTTCAATTTTTGCATTAGTTTTTTCTTTCTTTCCATATAGTCTTGCCTGAAATACTCTTGTTTCATTAACAGCCAGTGTATCCCCTTTTTCCATATAATCGATAATATTAGAAAATTTTTTATTTTCTATTTCTTGTGTTTTGCGATTTAATACCATTAACTTCGCTTTATCGCGGGGTGAGACCGGATATCTTGCAATTGCATTTTTAGGCAAATTGTATTTGAAATCTGATAATTTCATTATTATCAACCTTTATTAAGTGAACTAATATATATATATATGAAGTTATAATGAGATGCTGACCTCAAAATTTTTATGATCAGCATCCCAACTTAAATAACTTCAGTTAATTAAAGATTCTATTTTCTTTTTATCTTTTTTTAGGCGAAGGTTTTTTTCCTGTTTTTGCCGCAGTTTTACTTTTTGACATTTCCTTAACAACAGCTCTTGCAGCAGCTAACCTTGCAATCGGAACTCTAAATGGCGAACAACTTACATAATTTAAACCGGTTCTATGGCAGAATTCAACAGAAGATGGTTCTCCGCCGTGTTCACCGCAGATACCTACTTTTAAATCAGGTCTGGTCGAACGTCCTTTATCAGTACCCATTTTTACCAACTGACCCACTCCTTCCTGGTCAAGTACTTCAAAAGGATCATTTGGAAGGATTTCACTTTCTACGTAAAGCGGTAAAAATTTACCGGCATCATCTCTTGAAAGACCAAAAGTAGTTTGGGTTAGATCATTAGTTCCGAAGCTGAAAAACTCTGCACGTTTTGCAATAGCATCGGCGGTAATAGCAGCTCTAGGAAGCTCAATCATTGTTCCGACAAGATAATTTATTTTCTTCCCTTTTTCTTTCATAACATCTGCTGCGACTCTCCTGACTATATCTTCCTGCATTTTAAATTCATTTATATCACTAACGAGCGGAATCATAATTTCAGGCTTAACCTTGATCCCTTCAATAGCTGCATCACAAGCTGCTTCAATAATTGCTCTTGCCTGCATTTCAGTAATTTCAGGATAAAGGACACCCAGCCGACATCCTCTGAAACCGAGCATAGGATTGAATTCCGACAGGCTGCCAATCTTCTCTACTACCTTTTCAAAGGGAATATTCAGTACATTTGCCAGCTCTCTTTGTTCTTTTTCCGAATGAGGCAGAAACTCATGCAGAGGTGGATCTAAAGTCCTAATTGTTACAGGTAATCCCTTCATAACTTTAAAGATTCCATAAAAGTCTTCTCTCTGCAACGGAAGAAGTTCTTTTAAAGCTTCTTTTCTATCTTCAACTGTATCCGAAAGAATCATTTTCCTTACAGACATAATTCTATCTCCGCCAAAGAACATATGTTCTGTACGGCAGAGACCAATTCCTTCGGCACCAAAAGCTACGGCATTGGAAGCTTGATCAGGCTGATCTGCATTAGTTCTAATATTTAGCTTTCTGAGGTTATCTGCCCAGTTCATCAGACTCTCATAAGTTTTATAAATAGGAGACTCATTAGGAGCCATTGTCTTATTTATTAGTACCTGTATTACTTCAGAAGGTTTCGTTTCAATTTTTCCGGCAATTACTTCACCTGTAGTTCCGTCAATAGAGATATAATCACCTTCGTTTACAACGATATCTTTCCCGTCAACAGAAATTTTTCCTTCTTTATAATTTATTTTTAATGTTCCGCACCCAGCTACACATACTTTACCCATTTGACGAGCAACAAGAGCAGCATGAGAAGTCATGCCCCCTCTTTGAGTCAGAATTCCTTCGGAAGCATTCATTCCTTTAATATCTTCCGGAGAAGTTTCAATCCTTACGAGTATAACAGGATCGCCCCCTTGAGCCATCTTTTCTGCATCCTGTGCGCTTAATGCGACTCTTCCGGAAGCAGCACCAGGGCCTGCATTTAATCCTTTTGCAATTAATCTTCCTTCATCAACTGCTTTACGTTTTTGATCGATATCGAAAATAGGGCGCAGAAGCTGGTTTAGCTGGTTTGGTTCAATCCTTAATATTGCATCTTCTTTCTGTATTAACTTTTCCTTAACCATATCAACAGCCATTTTTACTGCAGCAAACCCGGTTCTTTTTCCTACCCTGCACTGGAGCATCCAGAGTCTCCCCTGCTGAATAGTAAACTCGATATCCATCATATCTTTATAATGTTTTTCCAATTTTTTCTGGATGTCGTCAAGCTGTTTATATATTTTAGGGTCATCTTTTTTCAGCTCAGAGATCGGATGCGGTGTACGAACTCCTGCAACTACATCTTCTCCCTGTGCATTGAATAAATACTCACCATAGAAAACATTTTCTCCTGAGGCAGGGTCTCTAGTAAATGCCACGCCTGTACCTGAATCTTCACCCATATTTCCAAAAACCATAGACTGCACGTTAACTGCTGTACCCCATTCTGCCGGGATATTGTTTAATCTTCTATAAACATTAGCTCTTTCGTTCATCCACGATCCAAACACAGCACCAACGGCACCCCATAATTGTTCCATCGGGTCGGTGGGAAATTTTTTACCTGTTTTTTCTTTAATCGCAGTTTTGAATTCTTCGACAAGTTCTTTTAAGTGCATATCGGTTAATTCTGTATCCAGTTTGAAGCCATTGTCATGTTTTTTCTTTTCAAGAATTATTTCGAACGGGTCTTCATCATGCTTTGAAACCGGTTTTAATCCTAATACAACATCTCCATACATTTGAACGAATCTTCTGTACGAGTCATACGCAAAACGAGGATTATTTGTTTTATTGATTACTCCCTGGACTGTCTCATCATTGAGACCTAGATTCAAAATAGTATCCATCATACCAGGCATAGAAGCTCTTGCACCGCTTCTGACAGAAACCAGCAGTGGATTCTTTGCGTCACCGAATTTAGCACCCATCAGTTTTTCTACTTTTTGAAGAGCATTCAAAACCTGAGCTTTTAATTCTTTCGGATATTTTTTGTTATTCTGATAATAATAAGTACATACTTCTGTAGTAATTGTAAAACCTGCAGGTACAGGCATACCTATATTTACCATCTCAGCAAGATTCGCACCTTTTCCACCAAGCAAGTTCTTCATCTCAGCCTTGCCTTCTGCTTTATTTCCACCAAAGAAATAAACATATTTTTTTTCTTTTGCCATTTAATATTCCTCCTTCGGATTATATGCAAATGAATAAATTTATTTTAGTTTTAGTCAGTTATTTTATTTAGAATGAAATCTTTAAAAGATTCTTCATTATCAATTTTTAACTCTATCTTTAAAAAGAAAATATCAATATCATCAAGCTCTTTTGAAAATTGTGTTAATTTAACCGCATCCTTTTCAGTAGTTACAACAGAATGGGAGTTGGTTGAATAAAATTTCTTCCGGATCAACTGAACTTCTTTTAAGGAATAATCATTATGATCCTTAAATATTAACTTATTGTCTGCGTTAATATGAACCTGCTTTAATATGTTCAAAAAGGAATAAGGATTAGCTACACCTGAAACAATCAGGCTCTTTTGACCATGAAATTCTTCAACCGCATATTTAGCATGATTTTTAATATCGGCAAATCCTATTGCTTTATAAGTACTATAAAAAATTTTTTTACCTTCAAAATATTTATTGAATTTTGAAGGGATCTCTTTTTTATCCGAAAACTTTCTATTAATAACTATTGCATCTGCTCTTTTAATTGAGCTTAAAGGTTCTCTCATGTTTCCAGTAGGCAATAAACTCTGATTCATTAAGCCTGTCTCATATAAAAATCTTTGTTCACAAATTAAAAGATTTAAGTCTCTTTCTATCCAACGGTGCTGGTATGCATCATCAAGAATTAATATATTTATATTTGTATCAGTAATTAACCGTTTTGCTCCTTCAAATCTTTTTTCGGAAACAGCAGCCGGTACGCCGCACTCTATAGCTGTATGAAAGATCTCATCTCCGCTTAAATCAACATCTGTGAAAATTCTGTTACCATCTGAAACTAACAAATATCCTTTTGATTTCCTTCTGTAACCACGGCTCAAAACCCCCACTAATTTCCCGGAACTCTTAAGGATATTTGCCAGATAGATTACAAGCGGTGTTTTTCCGGAACCGCCTACAGTAATATTTCCGACTGAAATGACTTTAACATTTACTTTCTTTGTTTTAAAAATATTTTTGTCAAAGAACCTATTTCTAATTTTTATTACTGCTGCATAAACAGGAATAAAAGGAAATAATATTATCCTTAATAACTTCATTAGCAATATTGCTTATATATCTTTAGAATCTATTGGCCTCATTATGAATATTATTTAATATGTCTTCGCTTTTTTTAATCATTTCGGATGTCTCTTCATAACTCAGATTTTTATCAATATAAATAGGATCAGAATAAACAACTTTAGCTTCAGATAACAGCTGCGGGATTTCAAATTTATCCCAGCTCTTTAAGCATCTTTTCTTCTTAAATCCGACGCCTACAAAAACCAAAGGAATACCGCTTTTTTTAGCTGTGATAACAGCACCGGCTTTTAGCTTATGCCTTGGTCCTTTCGGACCATCAGGAGTAATTACGACTGATTTGTTATTTTTAGCATAATCGATCATAATTCCCAGTGCTACTTCACCACCTTTAGTACTCGAGCCTCTTACAACAGTATAACTCCAATGCTTAAGCAGATTTGATAATAAATCTCCATCTTTACTTTTACTGATTAAAGCAACCAGATCCGGATTTTTGTGTATATACCATAAAAGAAGCATGCTTCCGTGCCAGAAGGCGAGAACATAATTTTCCTTCTTTCCTTTCAGATCTTCAATTACTTTTTTATTTGTATAAGTAATCTTCAAAGATTTACAAAGAACAGTTGCAAACATTACTAGAAAATAATTTCCTAAATATCGTAAAGAATCTTGTTTTACTTTTCTAAGCTTCATCTTTTCTAAGCTTGTGGCTTACAACATTGCGTAAATTATTCCGGCAGCTCTTTTGGAGGCGCCTTCTGTTCCTAATTTTTCTTTTACCTTACCCAGCTTCTGCTTTATGGAATTATAAAATTTTGTATCTGATAAGATTTTTTTACATTCCATGTATATAGATTCTGCATTAGCTTCATTTTGAACAAGTTCCGGGACTATCCTTTCTTGTGCAATTATATTTGCCATCCCGATGTCTTTAACTTTAACGAGATTTTTGCCTATAGAATAAGTGATAAACCCGGTTTTGTACACTATGACCATAGGCAATTCAAATAAGGCTGATTCCAGCGTTGAAGTCCCTGATTTAATAATTCCAAGCTTTGCATATTTCATCAAATCGTAAGTACATCCGGTGATAATTTTAATGCCCGGATTATTCGCTAAGTTGTAGTAAACTTCCTCTTCGATGTTCGAGGAACCGGCAGTGATAATTTGAAGATTAAATTCGGAAGCTAATTTTTCTGCTGCTTCAATAGAGACCGGAAATATTTTCTGAACTTCATGCAGCCTGCTGCCAGGAAGTATTAACAAAATTTCTTTTGATTTATCAAGGTTAAATTGTTCAAATAATTCATCTTTTGATAAAAATTTATGCTCACTAATTCTTTCCAGTAATGGATGCCCCACAAATTCAACATCGATTCCTGATTCGTTATAAAAACTCTTTTCAAAAGGAAATACCACTATCATTTTATTAATAAGCTTTTTAATCTTTTTTACACGGCCTGCTCCCCATGCCCAGATTTGGGGAGAAATATAATAGATGACATTTAAATCCATGACTTTTAGTTTTTTTGCAAAATTCAAATTAAAACCAGGATAGTCAATTAAAACAATGGTTCTAATTTTTTTCTCTTTTATTATTTCAATTAAATCATGTTGAACTCTTTTAATGAAAGGAAGATGTTTGACCACTTCTGCAAATCCTAAAAATGCCATTTTATTTATGTGATATACCAAATCCATTCCTTCACTTTTCATCCTGTCGCCGCCAATGCCGTAAATATTTAAACTTTTGTTTAACTTTTTTAATTCCTTAACTAAAGTGCTGCCGTGTAAATCGCCCGAAACTTCACCCGCTATAATCATAAGGTTTTTATTTTTAATATCTGTCATTTAACATATCTATACAATTAATTTAAAGAGCCAAGCATTAAAACCTCCCTACGAACCAAAGCAGAAAGATTGTTACCGAAACAAATCCGAATGCCTGCAGAGTTCTTTTTTCTGATTTCAGTCCGGCATTTAATTTAAAAGTAGGCTGCTCAACAACTTTATTTTTATAAGGTAAAAGCCGCGGAATAAAGCGTGGCACTTTATTTACGTAATCTTCATAAGATTTACCATATGTTTTTCTTAAGTAACCTTCTTCTTCTTTAACAATCAGATAATATTGAAACATGAAAAAAATTAATGCGAATATTTGCAAATAGGGGAATAAAGCATATGACATAACTCCAAGCCCCAGATACATTAAAATATTTCCAAGATATAAAGGATTTCTGACAAAGGCGAATGGACCGCTTATTACTAAAAAAACACCTCCGACTGTACCTGTTGTCCTGGTTTCGCTTCCCGCCCAACTTACACCCCAAAGTCTTATTAATTCACCTGTGAGAGCGATTATAAATCCAATTATTAAACTCCAGATATTCGCATCTTCATAAAAGAACATTACTAGTAGAAACGGGATTGGAGTATAACTTCTATATTTGAACAATTTTTTAGCTGCTTCAGACATATCAATTCGTTTGTTGTTTGTAGTCTGTAGTTTGTGGTTACAACAAACCACTTACTACAAACCACATACTATTCAGCAATATAAATTTCTCTTCTTTTTAGTTGAGCCTGGTGCCTTTTTTTAAGTCTTTTCTTAGTTATTAAATTTTCCATTCTATCGATTATATCCTGGAAATCATTAAAAGGGAAATAAGTTATCCTTTCTCTTTCACAAAATTTCAGTAAATCTGCTTTAGCAAAAATGAAATCGCAAAATTGTGAAGTATACTTATCGGAATTTCCGTCACCGATAAAAACCGTAAATTCATCATCACTGCTATGGTTGATTATATGATTCCTTTTGCAATTAGCCGAAGTCTGACAATTTATATCAAGATAAGGGAAATGAGGTATAAACTTATTATCTTCCGTAATTTCAAGTCTATTGGAATAAAATTTTACATGATCTAAACTTTCTCTTTTAAAAATTCTATCAATGTAGTAATCAAATCCATCACTTAGAACATAGAAATCAATTTTATTTTCAACACAAAACTGTACAAACTTATGGAATGCAGGATCAATCTCAATTGTATCAATGAAATCATTCAATTCTTTTTTATCGGAAATCTTAGCAATCTCGCATAAAGAAACCCAGCATTGCCTTGCGGAGATTTTATCTCTTAGCAATTTATCTATTATCTCATTAACAATTTTTTCATCGCAGAATTTCAAAAAAATTGCATCGCCGACATCTTTTTTCGTAATAGTTCCGTCAAAATCAATAAATACTTTAAATATTTTTTCCATTATGTATATTACTGTTAAATTCTACGTTCCTTCATTTTGAACCATAAGGCATTATACCCAAACCTCCGGGATTTTGAAAATCCCGGAGGTTTCACAAATCTACTGTAATATTAAGTCTTCATTAAATCTTACACTCACCAGTTTTGAAACACCTTCTTCCTGCATAGTAACGCCATATAGAGTCTGGGCTGCTTCCATTGTTCTTTTATTATGGGTGACGACAATAAATTGTGTATCCTTACTGAAATCACTAATAATTTTAGTGAAACGGTCTATATTGGCATCATCTAAAGGTGCATCGATTTCATCAAGGATACAGAACGGACTTGGTTTAACCAGGTAAATTGCAAAAAGGAGAGCTATAGCCGTTAAAGTTTTTTCTCCTCCGGATAAGAGTTCTATTGAAGTTGGACGTTTTCCTTTGGGTTTTGCAACAATTTCAATTTTAGCTTCAAGAGGGTCAGCATTTTCTTCAATCCTTAAATCCGCTTCGTCACCGGGATTGAATAATCCTCTGAAAATATTTATAAAATGTCCCCTAATTAGTTCAAAAGTTTCAATGAATTTTGACTGTGCAGTATTATTAATCTCTTCAATTGTCTTAACAATATCCTTCTCCGATTCAACCAGATCATTCTTTTGACTCGATAAAAATTCAAACCTTTCTTTCTCTTCTTCAAATTCTGAATATGCAAGAAGGTTTATTGGTCCTAAATTCTTTACATGCTGTTTTAGCGTATGAACTATTTCAGTCCTTTTTTCAAAATCAAATGAATCCAGGTCGTCGTAACTATTTTCATCAAGAGAAATCGAATAATTTTCTTTTATATTCTCTTTGAGGTTAGAAATTTTCATATTCAATTCATTCAGTTTAATATCGGCTGCATGGAGCTGCTCTGAAATATTTTCCTTTTGCTTTTGAATATGATCCCTGTTATTCTCTAATTCCGAAATTTCAGATTGTGATGATTTATATTTACTATCTATCTCCTTTTCATCATTTATTAAAATTCTTTTTTCGGCTTCCAGATCATCTAATTCAACATATCTTTCTTTAATTAAATTGTTCAATATCTCTTTTTCTTCATCCGAAGAATTAATATCAAATTCCCTTTTTGAAATTGACTTTTTAATTATTTCAATAGAATCTTCAGCACGTGTTATTGAATTCTCAATATTCTTTTTTTCGCCCAATAACCTTTCAAATTCAAGATTAATTTTATTCTGCCTGTCAATTAATGAGTTGAATTCTTCTTCATAATTTTTAAACTCATTTTCCAGTTCTTCTTTTTGTTTATCGGCTTTTTGTTTTTCTATCGTTTGTGAAGATAAGATCTCATCCAGCTTAAATCGTTCATTATCCAATTTATTGGATTCTGCTGCTAACTCCTGAATTTCCTTTCTTGCTTTTTCGATCTCTTCTGAGGCTTTTTTCTTTTCAAACTCAAACTGGGCAATTTGTTTTTCAACATTTGCAATATCATTAATTAATAATTTCCCTTTATCGGAGATTATCTTCAAATCTATATTACTAAGATTTTCTTCCTGAAATTTAATATCATTTTTCAGCTTCTCCAGGTTCTCTTCTCTATAAGGGAATTCATTTTTTAGATTTTCCAGCAGCTGTTTTCTTCCGAATAAAGAATCGTCCAACTTAGGTTCGGAGCCGGCAGCTACTATTCCATCAGAATTTATATAATCACCGTTTAAGGTGACGAAATTAAACGCATAATATTTTGAAGACAATTCAAATGCTTTTTCAAGGGAATGGACTACAGCCGTTTTTAATAAAATCTTCTCAAAGTAGGGAAGCCATTTTTTATCTGTTTGAATAAAATCTTTAGCCCAACCGATGAACGCCCTGTCTTTCTGCAGTTTTTTAATTTTTCTTTTGATTCCCAGAACCGTTATTTTTTCAAAAATTCCATTCTCTTCTTTCCTGCTTTCACCTGTAACATAAAATGATGCTTTTCCGATTCCATTATTATTAAGAAAGGAAATACCATTCTGTAAATCCTGAAAAGTTTCAACAAGAATATCATTTAAATTATTCTTTAATGAAGCCTCTATTGCATTCCTGTATTTATCGGGAGTATCACCCACGTAAGCGAGCAGGGTTTTATCTTTTAAAGCCCATGTATCATCTTCTATTAATGCTTTCGCTCCTTTTGAAATCCCTTCAAGATTATCGATTAAATTTTGTATGAAACCTATTTTCTCTTTAAGTGAGTTTAAAGCAGTCTTATCCTCGAGTTCTCTTTCTTTCAGTCTATTTAATACTTTTTCCAGTTCATCTTTTTCTATTTGCTTTTTAGAATAAATTTTTTCGGTATCCTTTAACTTATCTTCAGTATCCCTCTTTTCCTGATTTAGTTCTTCAATAAATCCAACTGTTTTAGCTATATTATTTGTTAGAGAATTGATTCTCTCGTTAAGTTTATTAATAGAATGATTTTTAGCCTCAAGAGATTTGCTGATATTAGAAAGTTCATTCCCGCGGTTTGTTATTTCCTTAAATTTCTCGATCAAATCATCGGAAAAGGATTTTAATTCATTACGCTTCCCCTCAAGTATATCTTTATGAGCCTTTAATTTTGACCCAATAACAATTTTCTCTTCGTCTTTGGAATTTATATGTCTCTTTATTAGCTCAAAATTTGAGTGATTTTCTTCTATCGATTCTTTATTTGCATCCAGTTGATTTTTTAATTCTTCGAGTTCCTGTTTGTATCTTTCGATATTGGATTCAAGAGATTTAACTCTTTCCTCGTTAACGGAGAGATTTCTTTGAACGTTATAAATTCTTTCAGTCTGGGAGGTAACTTCCGTACGTTTTGATTTTAATTGGAATTCTATTTCTCTTAAATTTGTTTTAGCAGTTTTGATTCTTTCGTCTAATTCCGCAAGAGTTGAATCAAGTTGAATCTTTTGCTGAAAGCTTTCTTCTTTTTGAAGTTTAGATTCCCTTTTTTGTAGGTTAAATAGTGTATATTCCCTTTCCGCCAGATCAATTTCCATTTCTTTAAGTTCGGAAGAGATTCTATTATATTTGTCAGCCTTTTTAGCCTGTCTTTCCAGAGAATTTACTTTTTTCTCTACTTCAGTGACAATATCATTAACCCTAACAAGGTCAGCTTTAACTTCATCTAATTTTTTTAAAGCAAGACGTCTTCTTAATTTATACTTATTCACGCCTGCTGCTTCTTCGAACATAGTGCGTCTTTCATCAGCTTTATTGCTTAAAATAGTTTCAACCATTTTAAGCTCAATCACGGAGTAAGCATTTGCTCCAATCCCGGTATCCATGAAAAGATTTGTAATATCTTTTAACCTGCACAAGTTTTTATTGAGCAGGTATTCACTTTCGCCCGAACGGAAAATTCTCCTGGTAATAGTAACTTCAGAGAATTCAGTTGGTAAAATACCTTTAGTATTTTCAATAGTTAAAGAGACTTCAGCCATTCCCATCGGCTTTTTAGAGGTTGTACCGTTAAAAATTACATTTTCCATTTTATCGCTTCGCAATGCACCGCTTCTCTGTTCACCGAGACACCATCTTATTGCATCTACTATGTTAGTTTTTCCACAGCCATTAGGGCCAACTATAGAAGTTATCCCGCTGTTAAAATTAACATTAGTCCTCTGTGCAAAAGACTTAAAACCTAATATTTCTAATTTTGATAAATACAATTCTCTTTACTTTAATATTGTTTTAACGTTAATAAAAGGTAACCAATAAAAGAATTTTTTAATTCATAATAAACTAAAATGATTCCCAACAAGGCAGCAACTAAAAGAATACTATAAAAGTAAACGCTGCCGGGATTAACGTCAAAAATCACATAAATACCTTTCATAAGGCGGTTGAAAACCCACAAACAAAATACTGCAAGAAGAATATAAATATAAAGATTTGCTACATCGGTTAGCAATAGCCGGTAAAGGATAATTCCTACCAGGATTAAAAGAACAAACGGGAGAAATGCCCAGACAGATGAAAAATAAATGCTGGAATAATAAACTTTGTTTCTGACAAAGAATGAAGAGATTTTAATAATAAAAGTCGATATAAATAATAAAATCATAAAGAATAATGTCAACCATACTATTGACATTAAAGGATGCCAGGAAAGATAACTTATAATTTTAATTAAATTAGGACTACCAAAAGAAATTAAGATCTTTTCAAATTCTACGCTCATTTTAAAATAATAAAGCAAATTTCCAATTATTAAAGCAATAACAGCAGATATAACAACTGCTAAAATTGTCGAATGAAAACTTGAAATAATACGCTGGTCTCTAACATCAGCATAAAAATTATAGGGTCGAACTAATGCACGGGAAGTATCTTCTCTGAATTTTCTTCCGGAATTGACTAGAATTCCCATTATTAATGCAAGGAAGATACCCATAATTATAAAAACCATAGGTGCATTATCTTTCCTGCTTCCAATCGGGATTGTAACTTTTTCAGTGTTATGGAATTTTGCATATAAAACTTTGTAACCAATCCTATCGGTATTCCGATCTTCCCCTACTATACCAATCTGATAGAGATTATCTTTTTCGTAACCGCAGATTAAGGAGGGATAATCTCCACGAAAATCAAACATTGAGTTAATAAAATAACCTGCAGCAGAATCTTTAATGGAATAATCTGTTAGATCATCAAAATATTTTGCCTGTGCTTCAAAAGAAAATTTATTTATATAGCCATCACTTTTCCCTTGATTAACTATGTAAGTAGCTCCGCTAATAAATACTTTTCCACGTCCTAATTCATTCTGTATTCTTGTAAGCTTATCAATTTCATTTTCGATAGGAGAATTTAATAATTCAATCCCGTATAAATCTACATTTTGTACCGGGTGAATTATATTCTGGTTATCAGGAATAAACGAAGCATAGATCAGCCCGTTAAAATTTTTTTTAGCAGATATTGCGAGGTTTTCTACAAGAGATACATTCTCATCTACTCCTGGTAATACTGAGCTGGCGACTCCGACTGCTGCAACAGCAGAATAATCTTTATAAGCTTTTATGAAATTGGTTAAATAATTTTCACATCTTACAATAAAATCTTTATCGGTGGATAAAGAAGCCGGAATGAAGTTCACCGGAATTTCAATAAATGCCAACAAACCGTATTTGCTGCAAAGCCTTAGGTAATATGGATGGGGGACTGATTTTGCAAAACGAATACAATTAAACCCCAAATCCTTTATCATTTTGATGTCATTTTCCATCCCATTATATGAAGCAAGACTCCCCAAATCTTCAAATGAAGGTATGTAAGTAACTCCTCTCAATTGAAATGATTTTCCATTAAAATAAAGAGAATTTTTAGCGGCAGTCAGTGAATATATTCCAAGTTCTTTTTTTGTTTCATCAATTAAGGTGTCATCTCTCCAAAGTTCAGCTGAAACAATATAGGAAACAGAATTTGAATCAGACCATAAGTTAGGGCTTTTAATTTCTATATCCTGGTTTATAAAAGTATTTTTATTTCGTACAAGGATGAACTTATTTTCAAAACTTCCGGCTGCTGTGCCGTCTGGCTGAAATACTTTTATCCTAAGATTGAAATTATTTCCATTTATAGAATCAGTCTTAAATTCCTTATTTACAATATCGCTTTTTATTTTTAATGAAGCTCTGTTTGAACCCGGATCATATTTCGATGAAATATCCAGATCGGCAATAGATACATTAGGAACAAGGTGAATATAGACATCCCTGAAAATTCCTCCAAAGCTTTGAGGGAATAAAAACTTTTGTTTTACCGGGATAGTATTTTCGGAATCGGGTTCATACAAAAGCTTAACTGTCAGGATATTTTTTTTATCAACTCTTAAAATATCATGCGGGAGTTCAAACTGGAAAGGAAATTCACCACCCGTATGCCTGTAAATAATAATATTATTTACCGAAATATCGGCTGAATAATTCATTCCCAGAAAATGAATAAACATTATATAATTGTTAAGCTCCTTAGGCGTAAGAGAAAATTCTCTTTCAAATACTAACTCGGCATCACCATCGAAAACAGAGGGGACATTAACTTCATTACTGTTCCTACCTTTATTATTTGAAGAATAAACTTTCCAAACCCCATTTAAGAAGATTATCTTTCTAGTTTCAGTAATATTAAAAAAAGAAGAGTCTGTTTTTACTTTATAATTAGGAAGTTCCTTGAATACAATTTGAGCAGAAAGCGGATGCGCAAGAATAAAAAATAAGATGATATTTGAAAGAAAGAATAATTTCGATAATCCCATCCGTGGCTCAAACCTTCGTAATAAGAAATAAAACCAACAAATATACTAAAGAAGGGAAGGGAAATCAATGTAATAAAAAGCCAATAATTGCTTTTTAATTACAATAATATTGGCTTTTTTTAAGATTTTAATATAAAATTAAGCTGCTTTAATAATACCTAGAAATGAATCAGCTTTTAGGCTGGCGCCGCCAACCAAAGCACCGTCTATATCTTTCTGAGATAAAAGATCTTTTGCATTTTCAGGTTTCACACTGCCGCCATATTGTATAATCAAATTATCGGCAATATCTTCAGTATACTTTTCTTTAATTAAAGATCTTATAAACTGATGGACTTCCTGTGCCTGTCCGGGTGTAGCATTCCTTCCGGTCCCGATTGCCCAAACGGGTTCATATGCAATAATCAAATGTTTTATTTCATCATTAGAAACATCTTTCAGCCCGCCGGTAACCTGAGTTTTGATTACATCATTAGTGATTCCTTTTTCCCGCTGTTCGAGAGTTTCACCGACACAGAAAATCGGTTTTAGCCCTGATGAAATAGCTTTCTTAATTTTTTTATTGATTAATGAATCGGATTCATTAAAGATTGCTCTTCTTTCGGAATGGCCTAAAATTACATATTCGCAGCCGGTACTTTTTAACATCCCTACAGATATTTCTCCGGTATAAGCACCATTATTCTCGAAGTACATATTTTGGGCACCCAATTTTATGGGAGTATTTTGTATCAATATACCGGCTTCCGTCAAAGAAGTAAAAGGAGGGCATACGATTACATCACAATTTTCATTATCAGTTAATGATTTTACCAGAATAGAAATTAAATTTTTTGTTTCTTTTAAATCATTATTCATTTTCCAGTTTCCGGCAATAATTTTTCGTCTCATTATTTCCTCATTATTTATAATAAAAGAATTAAAGTCCATAACAAACTTACTAAAGATGATTTTTACGGACAATTTTTAATATTAGAATTTTTTTACTTAACAATTCTTTAACAATAATTTAATTATAATTTTATATAAGCTGCCGGTATATTTATTAAGTTTCTTTGGAACAAATAGAGCAAAATAATGGAGCTATATATAACTGCAATTATTCTTTATTTCATTTTGACTTTTGCAGCATTATGGATAATTGATATAAAGAATGAAAGGGATTCTGCAGAAAAAAAACTATAATGCTAATGTGAAAGCATACCGAAACATACTCAACTGAAAATATTACTAGCTGATTTAGGAGACAATGTAGCTCGAAATTCCATTTCGAGAAAAAAGGGAGAAGTATTTGATAATAATAGCAAACATTATTATGTTCACATCATTGACGTGTGTTAATTATGTTATATTATATAAAGTCCAACATATATTATATATAAAGGGGAAATCTAATAAAGCCAAAGTTTTAAGAATTAAGCAGAAAGTAAAATAATGAAAAGAATATTATTTCTAGTACTTTTATTTCCCGTTTTTATTTTTCCTCAAGTTTATCACTCTAAATGGGGTTTCGAAGCGGGTGTAACTTATCCAAGATATTTTAGTGTAACCGGAAATGGATTTTCGGAGAATGGTGATGGCGGCGTACACGCATCTATTGAACATTTCTTTAATGAATATTTATCATTAAGGATTCTAGGAAATTATTTGTCATTCGAATCTATTTTTTTTAGGGATAATTCCGACTATCATAATTTAAATACTGTCCATTTAATGTCCCTCAATCTGGATGTAAGTTATAGATTCTTACCCTGCGAATTAGTATCCCCATATTTTCTATTTGGAATAGGGATAACAAATTTCAAATCCAACAATCCATTGTCGGTAGACTTAAACAGATGGGTTCGCGGTTATCAGGGGAATTTTGGGCTGGGGGTAGATTGGGGGATTTCTAAAGATCTTTCAATAATAACAGAAGCTACATATGTAACATCCAGTGATAATAAAATTGACGGCAACTATACAATACAGGATAATTCAAAAGGATTATTTGGCGGGGACGGAGATACTTATATGACTCTTAATGCAGGAATAAAATGGTGGTTTGGAAAAGGAGATACATCGGATATCTGTCAAAAATGCTGCCCGCAAGGAATAAGAGAGAATGTCGGCGTAGCTGCTCCTCAAATAATTACCGACACTATTTACATAACAAAAACCGATACCGAATATGTACAAAAGCCATATCTTTTCGGTATAAACTTTGATTTCGACAAATATAATTTATTACCTCAAACCTATCCGATACTGGATCATGCTGTCGATGTATTAAATGAATTTTCAAAAATGGATGTTGTTATTATAGGTAACACTGACAGTATGGGGAGTAATGAATACAATTTGAAATTATCAAAGAAGCGCGCTGATGCAGTTCTTAATTACCTCCTTCAGAAAGGAATTGAGAGAAATAGAATAACCGAAGAATGGAAAGGAGAAGAAAATCCAATAAAGGACAACTCTACTCCAACCGGAAGAGCATTTAATAGAAGAGTTGAAATAAGGATAAAATAATAAAATTAGTGAAATTAAGAAGATGTAAAGATGACATCTTAAAAAAGAAAAACCATTTTCAGTCTATTATTGAAATATAACTGTAATTAAGATCTTATTTTTAAATAATAAAGATGTCATCTTTCAAATACTGATTCCAACACAAATGTTTATCTAATAGCCGTCTTACAGCTGTCTAATAGCCCCTAAATCCTCTCCAACACAATGATAATATCTGCCTAAATACACTAAAATAGTAGAATAAATCTCACCTTTAATTAATAAAATTTATTGTATTTTAAAATTGATTATTTATAAACATATCTGAATTATATAGAGTAAAGATTGGATAAAAAAAATCTACAAAGCTTTAAAGAAACTTTTTTGCCCCATCCCGGTATTCTGCAAAAGGAAGAATACTTGAATACTGCAGTTTTAATACCACTCATAAATATCGACGATGAATTCCATTTTCTTTTTGAAAAAAGAGCCGCCAATATCAGACAGGGAGGAGAGATATGTTTTCCCGGTGGGGAATTTGATAAAACTAATGATAGTAGCTTTGAAGAGACTGTTTTGCGCGAAACAGTTGAAGAACTCGGAATTTCGAGAGAAGATATAAATTTAATTGGTGAGCTTGGAACTTTAATCGGAGGTATGGGAGCTATTGTAAATGTATTTGTAGGTGAAATAAAACTAAATGATATTAAAAAATATAATATTGATAATACGGAAGTTGAAAAAATATTTAGCATTCCGGTTTCTTATTTCCAAACTAATCCCCCTGAAGTATATTACATAAGATTGGAAACGCATCCATATTATTTTGATGAAAAAGGTGAGAAGATAATACTTTTGCCTGCTGAAGAATTGAATCTTCCTGCCACGGTATGCTAATCCATGGGGATTCAGTAAAAAGAAAGTATTGGTTTATAAAACAGGTGAAGAGGTAGTCTGGGGAATGACTGCAAATTTAGTATATGAATTTGTTAATAAATTGCGTGAATTATTATGAAGAAGATATCAACCAAAAATTTGCATTTTCAAGCTTCAAAAAGTTCCGGAGAAGTAAGTGCTATTTTAATGAACCCGGAAGATGCCGAATATCTTTTAGTTTTATCGCATGGAGCTGGTGCCGGAATGAGTCATCCTTTTATGGAGAAGATGTCAAATAAACTGGCTGAAGAAAAAGTTGGGGTTTTTAGATATCAGTTTCCTTATTTCGAAAATGGAAAAAGAAGCCCTGATCCTCCGAATATATTAATGGCTACTGTCAGGTCAGCGATAGAAAAGGCATCAAAAGAATTAGGCGGATTAGAAATATTTGCGGGAGGTAAATCTTTAGGCGGGAGAATGACTTCAAATGCAGCTGCGAAAGAACCTTTGTATAATATTAAAGGGATCGTTTTTTTTGGATTTCCACTTCATGCACCTAATAAACCATCTGCAGATAGAGCAGAACACCTTTTTAAAGTAAATGTTCCCATGCTTTTTCTTCAAGGAACCAGGGATAAACTCGCAGACTTATCACTATTAAAACCTATATGTAAAAAATTGAAAGATAAAGGAGAGCTTCACATTATTGAAGGGGCGGATCATTCATTTCTTGTATTGAAAAGCTCTGGCAAAAATGATGAAGAAGTGATTGAAGAATTGGCAAAAACTACTAAGGATTGGATAGAAAAAATCCATAATATTTCTTAAATCATTTTTATCAAATATTTGATAGTCTATCTAAAATTTGATAAGCTTTTTGAACCTCATTTCGATTATTCCTCCGAATTTCTTTAATAAATTCCTTTTCATGCGTAAAATAAATGGTATAAGAATTGATCTTATGCTTTATATTTTATTAAGGGAAGATGCGTGTCTGCAACGAATAAAGTTATATATCCCAAAATTATAAATGATGTTATTGAACTTAGAGTCGCATGGGAAATCCCTATCGGCAGCAATTTCCCCGAATGGTATATTTATTTCGACTCAACAACTGGGGAGATTGTTGAGATCGAACAGCTTTTTATGACTTAAAATGGAGGTAAAGAATAATTATTCGAAGTTAAATATGTATAAAGAGACATCTTTATTAAAAAAACGCTTTTTAATTATCTAATAAGTAAAGTCAGATGCACCAAGTCTTTTTTAATAAAGATGTCATCTTTCAAACCGATAAATATCATGAAAAAACTATATAATCTTATTGCCGTATTAATAATCCTTCTACTCAGTTCATGTAACGGTTTTACCGAAAATTCATTTGATGAAATTGGAGTTTCGTTATCAAACAACAAAATGAAAATTGTAAATGAATCTGATCAGACTATCTATCTATTAATTGTCGAACAAAATTATGCAGCTTTAATCGAATGGAATGCCGGTTATGATGGATTAAAAATTGAGCCAGGGAAATTTATAGTAATTAATTATCAAGATATCCCAAACGGCAAGATTACAAGCGTGAATCACGGAGACAGTATAATCATCTATTACTGGAAAAGAGCACCAATAAATTCTCCTTCTATTCATAATAAGGTTGTAGAGCTATAAAATAAATGATTTTTAAGATTAGATAATCAATGTTAATCAATTCATTAGGTACATAAGAACAATAGAGTTAAAAATGAAACAAATTATAAATTTAATTCTGATAATTACTTCTCTTTTCATTTTTGAACATTGTGATAATAGTTTAGAAAATAATGAAACTAATAATGTTATTATTGATAAAAATGTTGCAGCCGATATGCTTGGTAACAATGACGGGAACACGAGTGAAGAAGAAGTTACAAAAGTAGATAATTTTTATAATAAAAGTGATATTGGTTTTGCAGTTGGCAGCGGCTATAGCAACTTTGGTAATTCAATTCCTGCAGATACAATAAAAAAGTATTTTCATATTTATGCTCCTCTTTGTAAGAATGAAACAGAATTAAGGGAAGCATATAAAGGAATTAGTATAAAAACACCGTATGTTGGAATATTTGTAATGAAATTGAATAAAGGGATAATTGTTATAAATCTTTACAAAGCATCAGGTCCAAATATATATGGTGGTACTTGGGAAGAAATAAAAATATTATAAAAGATTTGTTGTAGTATGAAAAGGTAATGCAACTTCATATTCGAAGTATGTTTCAGAGAAACTATAACAAGATACAAGTAAAAAAAGATAGAAAAGAGGGAACATTTTATTTATGAAAAAATTTGTTTTTTCTTTGGCGGTACTTATTATTGCACTCCTTTTCTATCAGTGCAGTGAACAACTGGTTTCTCCGGGCAACCCAAAACCTAATCCGGAAATAAATCAGCAGGAAGAAAAGCTAGCAGCTTCCTCAGGCGTTTTTGGATTTAAGCTGTTTAAGGAAATAAGTAAATACGAAGGAAATAAGAATCTTTTCATTTCTCCCTTAAGTATTTCAGTGGCTTTAGGGATGACCCTTAACGGAGCATCCGGATCAACATATGATTCAATGAAGTCTGTCCTTGAATTAAATGGATTAACTGAACGTGAAATAAACGAATCATATAAGAGCTTAACCGATCTTCTTACCTCTGTTGATCCAAAAGTAGTCTTTAATATTGCAAATTCCATTTGGTACAGGAATAGTATGACATTTTTACCGGCTTTTATTGAGATAAACAAAGCTTATTTCAATGCTGAAGTAAATGGGCTTAATTTTAATGACGCCGGATCAGTCGATGTCATAAATAACTGGGTTAGTCAAAAAACTAATGGGAAAATTCCTGAAATTATAAAAAATATTACACCGGATATGGTAATGTATTTAATAAATGCAATTTACTTTAAGGGGGATTGGAAGTACCAGTTTGATATTAATAATACAAAAGAGGATAACTTTACAACTGGCGATGGGTCGAAAGTCCCATGCAAAATGATGGAACAACGGAATGATTTCAGCTATTTCTCTAACAATCTATTTCAGGCAATAGAACTGCCTTATGGAGACAGCTCATTTTCAATGATTATTTTTCTTCCAAACTCCGCTGATGGCATAGATAATATTTTAGATCAGTTAAATGAAGTAAACTGGAATTTATGGCGGAAGAGTTTTACAATAAAAGAAGGGGAACTTTGGCTTCCTAAATTTGAAATCAACTACTATCTTAAACTTAATGATGTACTTGCAAAAATGGGGATGGGAATTGCATTTTCGGACGGTGCAGATTTTTCAAGGATTCTTCAATCTGGCGGATTATGTATAAGTGAAGTCTTACATAAAACATATGTAAAGGTTGATGAAGAAGGAACAGAAGCTGCTGCTGTAACTTCAGTTGGAGTACGTAATACAGCGATAGGTGGTTCAAGCTTTTATATGCGTATTGATAAACCTTTCATTTTTGTTATAAAAGATAATTATTCAAACAGCATTTTATTTATTGGTAAAATTATAAATCCCGGTTTAAAATAAGGATGACTGATAATTAAAGATATACTAATTAATAAAATACAGTTAAAATTGTATTATAAAAATGGCAAACAATAATAAATACTTTCCATTATTTATATTTATTATGATTTCATCATGTGAAAATTCTTCCTCATCAGATGACTTAAAACTCGATGAATTCAAAATTACTTATGAAAAATATGGAGGGTGGATTAATCCATCGAAACTTGTAATTTTGAATAATGGAACTGCCAGAGCAAAAATTATCTCCCAAGAGTCTCATAGTATAGTTGATAGAGGGGAAATAATTATAAATGAAAAACGGAAAAGATTTTTAATAGATTGTGTTTCTGTTTTCAATAGTTATGATTCATATTATTGTCCTGATCATAATATGATAGATCTAAATCATAATTTAATAATAGTAAGTAAAATGAATAGAATTGATACAGTTTCAGTATATAATTTAGCGGGGACTGAAAATGTTCCTGAGTTCATTAGAACTTTTATTAATGAATTGGAACAAATAAAAAGAGAGATTTTACGAAATGAAAAGATTTTCCTTAGAATTAATTCTTTGAGCTAAATTACGATGTTAATTCGGAATTATATCATAGTTTAATATTGAATAGCAGATAGGAGCGAATATGAAAAGAATAATTTTAGTAGGTTTAATTTTTTTAAATATTTATTGTTTTGATAAGATTATTGGTCCTCCACAAACCATATTAAATAAAGAATTTGACCTTAAATATGGGAAAAAAGCTGTTATCGGGGAAGAAGGACTATATATATCATTTAAAGATGTAGTTGAAGATTCCCGCTGTCCAATCGGTTATTATTGCGTATGGGCAGGAAATGGAGCTGTCCTTTTAAACATCGAGAAAAGAAATGCGGATGCTTTAATGGATACTTTAAATACTACATTAGAACCGCAAACGCTCTTTTATCTCAATTATAAAATTACCTTAAAGAAATTAAAACCATATCCGGTTGCAGATACTATAATTGAAAAAAAAGATTATATTATTACTTTGCTGGTTGAAAAAGAATCTATTGATTAACTTCAACGCATAAGGGGCTTTTAGTAATTGATATGAAATATTTAACTCTAAAAAAATCTTACTACAAAATCCGAATAATTATTACCTTTTGTTTAGTAACTATACTTCTTGTTTTAATCTTATCATTCGCGAGTTACCGGTTTATTAAAAAGCTTTATTTGGACCAGCTAAGTGATCAGGTAAATTTAGTAACAAAAATGATTTCGCATCAAATAGATCATAAATATCTGGAACTTCTGCAGGTTGGAACCCCTACTATTTATACAAGGAATTATTTCAGAGGAATATTCGCAGAAAATTTGAGTACCGGTTTTCATTCACAAATATTTATATTTGATAAAAATCTAAATGTAGTTGTCAGGTCAGATTCCATTATTTCTACCGGGAGCTCGGAGCCGTTGCTCTTGTTAAATCAAACTGAAATTTCAGGTTTAAAGCCAAATGGTTCTGCAGTATCATTGCCTTTTAAAGGTGATGACGGCAAATGGTATCTATGGGGATTCTTCCGATTAGACAATAATTATTGGCTGGCTCTAAAAGAAAATGCTGAAAAGCTGCAGAGAGTTGAAGATTTTTCTACCGAATTTTTCTACATAGGACTGGGAGGAATACTTTTATCGATTATAGTAGCCTGGCTTATGGCTCAATCTTTAACCAGGCCGATTGATCACCTTGTTGATTTCAGTAAAGAAATCGGTGAAGGGAACTTTAAGGCTCCACTGCCTCAAAATACACATGGGGAATTAAAAATCCTTACGCAGTCTTTGGATAAAATGAAGAAGAATATTGAAGCACATAATAAAGAAAAAGAAAATATTCTTGCACAAATTGCTCATGAAATTCGTAATCCGTTAGGGGGTATTGAACTGTTGGCTAACCTTACTAAAGAAGATTTTGAAAAAATAGAAAGCAGCTCCATTAAAACAGATTATCTGGATAAAATTATTTGTGAAGTTAATTCGTTAAAATCTTTGATTACTTCATATCTTGAATTTCAGCAGACCGCTTCCTGCAAATCCTGAATGGATATATCTAAAAAAATTTTTAAGTGAAGTTGATAACAATTTTAAGACAGATTTCAGTAGAAGAAATATTCGATTTTCTTATAAGAATAAGATTGAAAAAATTTGGTTTGATAAATCTCATTTGAAGCAGATATTCCTTAATTTAATAACCAACAGTGTGGAATCTATGAAGCAAGAGGGAATTATAAATGTTTCCGTCTTTGAAAAAAATAAGAAATTCCATATTAATTTTTCAGACAGCGGACCAGGAGTTAAAGAGGAAAATTTAGCACGCATATTTGAACCCTTTTTTACAACAAAAAAAGATGGAACAGGTTTGGGTCTGGCTATTTGTAAAAAATTATGTAATGAAAATAAAGCGGAACTTTTAGTTGAAAACAATAAAGAAAATGGTTCATCCTTTACAATTATTAAGGATATAACTTCAGATAAATAGGATAAAAAAATGAATAACAAAGAAGTTCTGGTTGTTGAAGATAGTGATACTATGCGTTTGGGAATATCCGAAACTTTAAGGAGAGAAGGATATAAAGTATTTGCTTTTGATAATGGAATAGATGCCTTAAAAAAATTTGAATGTTCTAACATTCCTTTAGCTATTCTCGATTTAAAAATGGAGCCTCTAAGTGGAATGGATATTTTAAAACAAATAAAGAGAATCAAACTCTTCCGTAGAAGTTCTTATGATATCGGCATACGGGACTGTTGAAGATGCAGTTAAAGCAATGAAATTAGGAGCGGTTGACTTTTTAACAAAGCCTTTTTCTCCGGATGAGCTTCGAATAAGAATTAAAAATATCTGGAATAAAATTGAAAGTGAAAGAAGAATAGAAGAATTATTAGAACAGAATAAAATTCTAAATAAGGAACTTGGGTATGATGAAATGATTGGAAATTCTTCTCAGATAAGAGAAGTATTTTCTTTAATAGAACAGGTAGCAGGAAAAGATAGTACTGTTCTGATTCAGGGGGAAAGCGGAACGGGAAAAGAGCTGGTTGCTCGTGCTATTCATAAAAAAAGCAAGCGTTCTGAAAAAGCTTTTATAAAAGTTAATTGCGGAGCATTAAACGAGAATCTCCTTGAAAGCGAGCTTTTCGGACATGAAAGAGGTTCTTTTACAGGAGCAGTGAAACAAAAAAAGGGGAGGTTTGAACTTGCTGATAAGGGAACTTTATTTCTTGATGAGATTGGCGATGTTTCTCCGGCCGTACAGATAAAACTATTGCGGGTTTTACAGGAAAATGAATTCGAAAGAGTCGGCGGGGAGTCAACAATCAAAACAGATGTAAGATTGATTTCAGCAACAAACCAGGACTTATCGAAATTAATGTCAGAAGGAAAATTCAGAGAGGATCTTTTCTACCGTTTGAGCGTTATTCCTATTAAAATCCCTCCTCTGCGCGATAGGAAAGAAGATTTAGTTCCGCTGATAGAACATTTTTTGACCAAATTTGCTGAATTAAATAAAAATAAGATAAATAAAATTGATAAAGAGGGATTAAAGCTTCTGCTCGACTATCCCTGGCCTGGAAATATTAGAGAGCTGGAGAATTTAATTGAGAGGTTATGTGTAATATCAAGGGATATCGATATAAACAGCAATTTAATTGCAAGGCATTTATCAGGAAATATTACCACCACTCATTATGATAATCTGCCGCTGGAGGAGGCTCTTTTTGCTTTTGAAAAGAATTTAATTGTGCAGGCAATGAAAAAAGCAGATGGTGTTAAAAATAGAGCTGCTAAAATATTGGGAATAAGTACAAGTGTACTCTATTATAAACTCGATAAGTTTGGATTAATATAAAATGAAACGTATGATATTTGTTTTGAGCTTGTTAGCTTTACTTTTCCTTCCTCAGACTGTCCTAAAATCTCAAAATTTGGATAGACTGGAAAAAAGATATATTGATTTACAGAATTCTTATAATGCAGAAAAACTATTGTTTGATTCCTTACAAGACAGGTTGAATTCCCGGCTCAGGGAAATAAATTCGGAAAAAAATCAAGCAAATCCGGATAAGGATAAAATTACATCTTTAATGGGGAACTCTGTTAATTTATCAAATAGTGTTGATGAGCACCGGAAAAATATAAATAAAATAGAGAGCTTAATTATATCCGTAAAAACCGAACTAAATGAAAAATATTCTACAATAATTGACTCATTAAAAAATGTGCAGTTAAAGAAGAAGGAGGATAAAGAAGAAATCGAAAACTTGATTTTATTTTATTCAGCAAAAAGGCTTGAGGTAATTCCCGGAACTAACCTACTATCTTTTAACCCGGATAAAATTCTGGAACTTGATTTAAATAAGCCTAAGAGTTCTTTAGATAAAAAAATATATTTGGAATACCTAAATAATGCTCTGCATGAAGTGAATGTTATTCTTGCAAGTGTTTCAAAAGAAAGTAAAGAGATTAACCAGATAATTGAGCTGGAAAGAAAAGCTAATAAATTTATCCAGGAAACAGAATTGGAAAGCGGTTTAGCTTCGAGTAAAATATCACAAATAGAAGAGCAAAATCCGAAAACAAATACTGAGGTGCAGTATACAGATCCGATTACAAATGCAGGTATAGGTGTACGTGAAAAAACGAGTAACCTAAACAGCAATGCTCAGGTTTATGAGCATCTCCTAAATCAATTAAATACTATTAAATCTTTTTCTGCCCGTCAGCCTTTAGATGAAACTCTGGTCTCCCTGAATAAAGATATTGATTTATATTCTTACGGGAAAATATTAAAAGAAGTTAAAAGCCGGTTAACTGAATATAAAAAATTATTAGAGCAAAAAACCGGGTCTTCCCGATGACTTCTAAATGCCTCAGCTTTTTAATCCTCCTTATTATTTTTTTTACCCCAAATAATTTAGCCCAGTTAACTCTCCATCTTAACTTGAGGGGGGATATTACCGGTCAATATCAAAAGTACAGGCAGAATCCGGACAAAAAGATGCTGCAGCACTTGCTGACGGAGAAATTAGCTACGATTATAAATTAAATCGCAGCCTTATATCATTAAGTCTAAGGGCTAGACCGGAAGTTTATGGATTTAACAATAACTTAAAGATCTTAAAATTAAAATCCACTGCTGGTTACTATTTAACCGGAGATCAAATAACATGGGGTCTTAACATTACCGGTCAGAAAAATGATTACAGCGGGAATAATGTAGACTTAAATTTTCAAAATTTAACTCTTATTTTTGAATCACTAATAAAAATAGATGATAATGTTTCACTCAGCTCTAATATTGGTTATGGTTATCAAAAAATTACAAATGACCTTAACCAGAAAATGGATCTGTTTTTTATTGATGCCGAATTGATGCATAGGTTGCTTAACAATATTAAATTTGGATATGGCATCTATTCTGAAAGATTTACATTAATTAATTTATACAATTTTGAAAATATAAATAATAACGGATGGAGAATCGGGCCCCAACTCAAATTTGATTATTTGAAAGACTTTTCTGATAAATTTTGATTATAAGTTTCTATTTCATATCTCCGAAGTCACAAGATCTCCTTCCTATGAACACCGGGTTAGATTAGTAGCCGGGAAACTACTTAGTGAAAATTGGTCTGTTTTTATTTTAACCGACTATTATTTTAGAAGATATACAATTAAAGAGAATTTAATCAATCCTTATATATCTCTTTATACACCTATCAATGAAGATAACAGAATTTACTTGAAGATCGGTTATAGTCTCTCGGATAATTTTGAGACATATTTTAAAACAGGATATTTTAGGGAAAATCTGTATAATAATAATTCATTTGCCGGCTGGAATGTTTTGCTTGGTTTTCAAGTAGAAAATTAATTAACTCAAAAGAAGAGTTATTTTAGACTTTTTAAAAGAAACTAAATTGTTATCTTAAGAGAGTAAAATTAAAGATTTTTAACAAAAAGTCTCCATTTTTTAATAAAAAGAGAATCTTTTATGCTGGAAAAAGAAATAAAGTTTATATCGGATTTTATAATCAATAAAATAAAAGACTTAGGCTCATACTTCACTTATGATGAATTATTTAATTCGGATATAAATCATGCAGTATTGAAATTCATTTCTGCAGAAGTTGATTTCCGGATTTTTGAAGACAGAAAAAAGCTTCTTCAAAATTCATTGTTTGATTATTCAGGTTCTGAAATAGGGAAGTATTTTAATCTGATCGGGAAAGAAATAAAGAAGAGTACTAAAATATCGTACAGCGATATTAGAGATGCCGTGAATCAAGCTATTGCTTTCAATGCAGATTATATAATAACTCCAAACGAAGCCTTGAAGAACTTGTTCTTTGATAAGAAGCAGGAAAGAAAAGTAGAAGAAATTAAACTAATGCTGAACTATGTTTATTATTATCCTTATATAAAAGATATATTAAATTCATATTTAGATAAGAAGAAATTATCGAAACTATCTGTCTCCGAACTTACGGCGATCTTATCTGAAATTGATAAAGAGCTTTTAACCAGCGAGCCGGAGAAAATTATTGACGATGTCCTTAATACCCTAACCGACTATTATAACATAGGAAGCTTTGATAAAAGGAAAATATCTGTAAACCTGGTTGAAAGTTATTTGAAAGAAAAAAAATTAGATAAATATTTGAAGTTGTTAAAATTGAATATTCCGCCAGGGTCTAAACAGAAATTTGATATAAATGAAATTAAGACTTTTTTGTTTTCAACAACCGTAACTGATGAAGAGAGCCGGGTAGAAGAAGTCCCGACAACCGATAAAAGTATGATAGAATTAGAAGAGGGAAAAGAAATCTATGATTTGTCCAATGAAGAAGTAAAACAATCAGATGAAAAAGAAGTAGAATTTGATATTACAGAGCATAATCATCTGGATGCCTTATATAATTTTAATGAAGAAGAAAAGGAAGAACAAAGTATTGAACCGGAAGATGAGGAAAACAATAAGGGCGAAAAAGAAAAGATTGAAGAAGAATTAAAAAGTTCAAATGAATTTAAATCCAGGGGAGAAGAAGATGCTCCAATTGTTAAGGGGAAAAATGAAAAGATAAATGAAGCCGGTGAGGTTAATATTGAAGAGACCGGACAACCACCTGAAAAGGAAAGGAAATCCCATAAAACTGAATCGGGTAAAATATCCAGGAAAAAGGATATATTCGGCTATTTAAGTAATAAGGAGATAGAAAAAATTGTGGGATATATATTCAATGATGACAGGGATGAGTTTGCAAGCGCAATGGAAAAAATAACGGAAAGTGAATCCTATGATGAAGCAACTGAAATTTTGAAGAATATTTTCAAAAGTTATAATGTAAATCCTTATTCCAAAGATGCTATTACTCTAACTAATTCGGTTTCCAATTATTTTGAACAAGCATGAGAGCAAACCAAAAATTTAATGGAACGCAGATTTTTATGATTTTTATGATTGGATATGATGAAAGAGATGTCTTTATACCATATAATTAAGAATTAAACTGGTTAAATACTAAATGTTTATTGATTATGCTGAGATAGATGTAAAAGCCGGTGATGGGGGAAATGGAGCTGCAACCTTCAGAAGGGAGAAGTATGTACCTAAAGGAGGCCCTTCAGGGGGGAATGGAGGAAAGGGAGGAGATATTATATTTGAGGCTCATCATAATCTTTCCACTTTACTTGATTTCAGGTATAAAAAAAATTACAAGGCGCAGAACGGAGAGCATGGAGGAAATTCATTAAAAGACGGGAAGAACGGGAAGAATATTACAATTAATGTTCCGGTCGGTACTTTAGTTAAAGATTCATCAAGCGGACGAATAATTGCTGATCTCGATGAGGATAAAAAAAGCATAATAATTGCAAGAGGGGGTAAAGGCGGAAAAGGAAACAGTAATTTCGCCACTCCTACAAACCAAGCCCCTAGATATGCTGAAGACGGAAAGACCGGTGAAGAAAAGAAGATTATTTTAGAACTTAAATTAATCGCTGATGTCGGCCTGGTAGGCTTTCCAAATGCCGGTAAATCAACCTTGATATCAGTAATATCTGCCGCTAAACCTAAAATAGCCGATTATCCTTTTACGACATTGGAACCGGTTCTTGGTATAGTTAGATATAAAGATTATAAAAGCTTTACCGTTGCAGATATACCGGGAATAATAGAAGGAGCACATGAAGGAAAAGGGCTCGGGCATAAATTTTTAAGGCATATTGAAAGAACTAAAATACTTTTGTTTTTAATAGACATAACTTCCGAAGATTACGAAAATACATTTGATATATTAAATAATGAACTTAAAACTTACAGTAAAATTTTAGCAGGGAAAAAGAAGATCGTCGCTCTTTCAAAAGCAGATTTATTGGAAGAAGATGAAATTAAAAAACTTTCGAAGAAAAGAATAAAGGATTCTACTGCAACCGAACCTCTTCTTATTTTTTCATCGGCAACTAAATTTGGGTTAGAAAATCTTCTGGATCATCTTTGGAAAAACTTATCTTAAAAGCTACCTCCGAGCAATTTCTACCCAGTACAACTCTAAGGGGTTTATATTTAGAGCGTACCTGGAGCGTATGTGGAGCGTACCTGGAGCGTATGTGGAACGGATGAAACCTTAATGAATTCTAGGAGAACTGAAGAAGGCAAAGAAAGTATTGTTTTGGACACTACCTCCGGAAATTCCAAAAATCAAATGAAAAATCTCAAATAAATTCTAAATGGACAATTTCGAAATTCAAAACAGATATAAGGGATAGTACTAAGAATTTCAAAGGCAAACTTCAAATAATAAATGTCAATTTTGTCCCCTAACCTGCCTTGCCTATTGAAATAAGTTAAAAAATATTTTAGTTTTGGGTACACCAATTAACCCAAAAGGGGGACTATGTTGAAACTAAATCATTTAAATTATTACAGATTACCATGGAATTTAACGGATAATGCAATTTCATGGTTAGAACCGACGGCAAAATGTAATTTATATTGCGACGGCTGTTACCGTAAAAATGAAAATAGTCACAAATCTCTGGCAGCAGTTAATCAAGAACTTGATGTTTTTACAAGTTTAAGAAAATGTGACGGTGTTTCAATTGCAGGTGGAGACCCTTTAACCCATCCAGATGTAATCGATATTGTAAAATCAGTTAAGGAAAGAGGGCTTAAACCGATCCTCAATACAAACGGATTGGCTTTAACAAAAGAACTTTTAAAAGAGCTTAAAAAAGCCGGAGTTTACGGTTTCACATTTCATATAGATAGTAAGCAGACACGACCGCATTGGAAAGGTAAAAATGAAATTGAATTAAATGAATTACGATATCATTATGCCAGCATGCTCGCAGAAGCAAAAAATATTTCTTGTGCATTTAATTCAACAGTTTATGAAGACACTGTGCATTATGTTCCCGAACTTGTTAAATGGGCTCAAAAAAATATTGATAAGGTACAGGTAATGGTTTTTATTCTATATAGAGCCGTTAACAATACAAAGGTAGATTTCTATCTAGGTTCGAAAAAAATAGACATGAACGAGCTTGTCTACAATGAAGAGGTTGAAGAAAGAACAGATATTCAGACCGATGAGATCGTAGAAATTATTAGAACTGAATACCCTGATTTTGATCCTTGTGCTTATTTAAATGGATCTGAAAAACCGGATTCATTTAAATGGTTATTAACCGGGAGATTGGGAAATAAAGATAAAATCTATGGGTATATGGGGAAGAAATCGATGGAAATAATTCAAACGATGCATCATGTAGTATATGATCGATACCTTGCTTATTCAGCCCCTAAAATGACACGAAAAGGAAAGTCAATGCTGCTGCTTTCTCCTTTTGATAAAGGTTTAAGAAAGACTTTCTCTAAATTTTATAAAAATCCGGTGAATATATTCAAGAGACTCCATTATCAATCCGTAATGATAATACAGCCTGTAGATTTTCTTGAAGATGGAAGGCAAAATATGTGCGACGGCTGTCCGGATATAACTGTATGGAATGGTAAATTAGTTTGGTCCTGCAGAATGGAAGAGCAGTTAAAATACGGACATAATATTAAAAGCTACCCTAAGAATTTTATGAATTAAGGGGCAGGACTAAAAGAGGCTGTGTGAAAAGTCTAAATGAGTAATAATAATGTCTCACAATATTTGAGTTTAACCTCACCCCCCGGCCCCCTCTCCTTAGTAAGGAGAGGGGGAGGGGCAGGACTAAAAGTCCGGGAGGGATAATATTGGGGATTACGAATAATCACCGGACTGGAAGTCCGGTGTTAACCTTTGTTTCAGATAATATCCGTTGGATAAAAAGTCCGGTGTTAAGGTGTTAATCTTTTTTTTATTGACATAGCAGGACGAATTATATATATTTATCGTCTATTTTTAAAAAGAATGTAGTGAATTGATAATAAAATGGCATCGAGAGATTTTAAGATTTTTTCAGGTGGTTCTAATCCTGCCCTATCTGAAAAAATAGCTCGAGTAATTGGGAAGCCATTAGGATCAATAGAGTTAAAAAGATTTAGTGACGGTGAGATCTGGGTAAAATATTTAGAGAATATCAGAGGTTCGGATGTATTTGTTATACAGTCAACTAACCCTCCAGCCGAAAACTTAGTCGAATTACTAATAATGGTAGATGCTGCTAAAAGGGCATCAGCGAAAACAATAACAGCAGTAATTCCATACTTTGGATATTCCCGGCAAGATAGAAAAGATCAGCCCAGAGTTTCGATAACAGCAAAATTAGCGGCGAATTTAATAACTGTTGCCGGTGCAGATAGAGTTATGACAATGGATTTACATGCCGCGCAGATACAAGGATTTTTTGATATCCCGTTTGATCATTTATATGGTTCATCAATTTTCACGGGACTTTTTAGTGAACTTAAGGAAAACCTGGTAGTGGTTTCACCGGATGTGGGCGGTATAAAAATGGCTAGGTCTTATGCCAAAAGGCTACATGCTAATCTGGTTGTTATAGATAAGAGGAGACCAAAGCAGAATCTTGCAGAAGTAGTTCATATTATAGGTAGTGTTGACGGCAGAGATGTACTTCTGGTAGATGACCTGATTGATACCGGAGGAACTTTTGTTAGTGCAGTTGAAGCATTAAAGAATGAAGGAGCAAATAATATTTACGGCGCCATAACCCATCCGATTTTTTCCGGAGATGCATTAGCCCGGCTGGAAAATTCCGAGCTTACAAAGCTCTTCGTTTCAGATACAATTCCTTTCAAAGAGGATGGAAAATCAGAAAAAGTTTCCGTAATAACTGTTTCTGAAATATTTGCTGAAGCAGTAAGGAGGACATTCAATAACGAATCAATAAGTTCTCTTTTTGATGTTGATAAAGGATAATTTTAGATTGGAGAAAAAATGGAAAATATAATCTTAAAAGCTAGTAAACGTAATGTTGATACGAAAGCAGAGAAAACAATAATAAGAAACAGCGGAAGAGTTCCAGGTATTTACTATATAAAAGAACATGATTCAATTCCGTTATCTGTGACAGAAAAAGAAATAAAGCCGCTTGTATTTACATCCGAAACACATATAATATCATTAAGAATAGATGAGGATGAAGAACGAGAATGTATAATTAAAGATGTTCAATTTGATCCAGTCACCGATAAAGTTATACATTTTGATCTTCTTGGATTAACAAAGGGTGAAACTTTCCAGCTGGTAGTGCCTGTTCAGCTTCGCGGAAATCCGGTCGGTGTTAAAGAAGGCGGAATTATTCAGCATGTAATCCATAAACTGGAAATTGAATGTTTACCTAAAGATATTCCCCAGCATATCGACATTGATATTACCAATCTTAAAATGGGGGATGCTATACATGTTAAAGATTTAAATTTAGAAAATATATCGATTATTACTCAAAAAGGTGCCGTAATTGTTGCAATTACTCATCCTAAAGTTGAAGTAGAAGCTACCCCATCAGAAGAATTGGGTGTAGAAGCCGCACAGCCTGAATTAGTTGGTAAAGGTAAGGAAGAAAAAGAGGAAGAATAAAAATTATTACGTCGTGCGACTTATTTTAGGAATCGGTAATCCAGGCAAGAGATACAGTTTTAACAGACATAATATCGGATTCATGTTTTTAGATTATTTGGCAGAAAAAGAATCTCTCTCATTTCTTCCTTCTAAAGGGGATTTTTACTATGCAGAAGGTAGATTAAACAGTTCAGAGTACAATCTCATAAAACCTTCCACATATGTCAATAATAGTGGTGCTGCAGCATTACAAGCATTACAATTAAATAATGTTGAGGTTAAAGACCTTTTAGTTATAGTTGATGATATAAATCTCAATTTGGGAGATTTCAGAGTTAGAGTTTCAGGTGGAGATGGTGGACATAATGGGATTAGTTCAATTATATACTTTCTTAATTCAAATCAGTTTCCGCGTATTAGAATAGGAATTGGGGATTCATTTGAAAACGGGAAGATGGCGGATTATGTACTTACGAATTTTAGTAAAGAAGAGATTGAAAGCTTAAAAAAATCATTTTCATTAGGTATAATATTAACAAAAGAATTTATAAAGGGAGGTATAAAGCAAATGCTTGATGCAAATAGCAAACTTTCAATTGAAGATTCAAATAATAACTAATAATTAATAAACTTTGTCCTGCATGACAGGATTATTAATATTCAATGCCAATAAACATAGGGTACTGAAATGCGTAAAAATATTTTATCTATAATACTAATTTTGTTTAGTCCGGTTTATATATTTGCCGGGGAAGCTAATCTAAAAATACCTACACTTAATGATAATCAGCAAACAATTTTAATTGCAGGATTATTTATCTGTATTCTGGGAATGATATTCGGAGTTTATCAATACCGAAAAGTCAAGAGATTAAAAGCACATCAATCAATGCTTGATGTTGCCCAAATTATTTTTGAAACATGTAAGACATATCTTGTGCAGCAGGGCAAATTGTTAATTATTCTTTTCGTTTTTATTGCAATATGTGTAGCATTTTATTTCGGTTATTTAATGGAGAATGAAATTGGCGGAGTACTTTTAATTTTATCGTGGACAGTAATTGGTATCCTTGGTTCATATAGTGTAGCATGGTTTGGAATAAGAATGAACACTTTAGCAAACAGCAGAATGGCATTTGCCTCATTAGAAAGAAAACCAATTAAACTTTTAAATATTCCCCTTGATGCCGGAATGAGTATAGGCGTAATGCTTGTATGTGTTGAACTGATAATGATGCTTATTATTTTACTTTTTATCCCAAGACTTTATGCCGGAGCTTGTTTTATTGGTTTTGCCATTGGAGAATCATTGGGAGCTGCAGCTTTAAGAATTGCAGGAGGTATTTTTACAAAAATTGCTGATATTGGTTCAGATTTAATGAAAATAGTTTTTAAAATTAAAGAAGATGATCCCCGCAACCCTGGCGTAATTGCAGACTGTACAGGGGATAATGCCGGTGACAGCGTTGGTCCAACAGCAGATGGTTTTGAAACTTATGGTGTAACAGGTGTAGCTTTAATCAGCTTAATTGTCCTCGCAGTTTCAGACATTAATTACCAGATGGAATTACTTACCTGGATTTTTGCTATGCGAATTATGATGATTATTACATCTATTTTAGCATTCGGAATAAATAGAAGCATATGGCAAGTCCGTTATTCAAAAAAAGATGAAATTGATTTTGAAGTACCGCTTACTTCCTTGGTCTGGATTACTTCTATAATTTCCATTATTGTTACTTTTATTGTAAGTTATTTGATGATTGGAAGTTTACCAAACAATCTTTGGTTTATATTATCAATAGTAATTAGCTGTGGAACATTAGGGGCAGCTTTAATACCTGAATTCACGAAAATTTTTACGAGTACAAAATCGAAGCATGTTGAAGAGATAGTTACTTCATCAAGAGCGGGCGGCGCATCATTAAATATTCTATCAGGTTTAGTTGCCGGGAATTTTAGTGCTTTTTGGATGGGACTAGTATTTGTGGTTTTGATGTTTGTCGCTTACTCAACAAGTTCCGGAGCACTTGGGCCTATTATGATTTACCCTTCAATATTTGCCTTTGGACTTGTAGCATTCGGATTTTTAGGAATGGGCCCGGTTACAATTGCAGTAGATAGTTATGGTCCGGTAACGGATAATGCCCAATCGATATATGAACTCTCTTTGATTGAAGAGATAAAAGACGTTGATAAGGAAATTGAGAAAGATTTCGGATTCAAACCGGATTTTAAAAAAGCAAAATATTACCTTGAAGCAAATGATGGTGCCGGTAACACTTTTAAAGCTACTGCCAAACCTGTATTAATAGGCACAGCCGTAGTTGGCGCTACAGCCATGATATTTTCTTTAATTCTTGTATTAAAACAAACATTAGGAATAGTACCTGAGACTATCCTGAGTTTGTTAAATCCTTATACAATGATCGGTTTTATTTGCGGCGGTGCAGTTGTATTTTGGTTTACAGGTGCCTCAATTCAGGCGGTTAAAACCGGTGCATACAGAGCAGTAGAATATATTAAGAAAAATATTCAATTAGAAGAAACCGCAAGTAAAAGTGCATCTATTGAAAAATCTAAAGAAGTTGTTAAGATTTGTACCCAATATGCACAAAAAGGGATGTTTAATATCTTTGTTTCGGTTTTTTCTTTTGCTCTTGCATTTGCATTATTTTCTGCACCTTCAGATACTTCAGTCTACCCGGTTTCTTTCTTTATCAGCTTTTTAATTTCGATTGCCGTATTTGGGCTTTTCCAGGCAATTTTTATGGCAAATGCGGGTGGTGCCTGGGATAATGCCAAAAAAGTTGTTGAAGTTGAGCTAAATGAAAAAGGGACTGCACTTCATGATGCAACCGTAGTTGGTGATACAGTTGGAGATCCTTTTAAGGATACTTCGTCAGTGGCTCTTAATCCGATAATTAAATTTACAACTTTATTTGGATTGCTTGCTATGGAAATTTCTATTTCAGAACATTTCCGTCATGTTGCGCCTTATGTGGGAGGTGTAATTTTTATTGTAGGATTATATTTTGCATGGCGTTCTTTTTATAAAATGCGTTCCGAGGAATAATATTGTTCATATTAGGGAAAATATGGCTTGATTTGATTGAATTCTAAATAATTTGATTTGAGAATTTCTTTAAACATAAAAAATTAAGGGAATTAATTTACTTGTAATTACACCTTTAATTAAATAAATTGAATGGCATAAATAAAAATATTTAAAATCCCGGCTCTTATGAATAGATGAGGGCCTTAAGTCCATCGGGAGAATAGATGAAAACGATTATATATGAGAGTGCTGTAATAATTAATGCAGCGCTTGAAGATGAACAAATAGATCAAGTTATTTCTCACATAAAAGAAACCATTATGCATAATGGCGGGGAAATAAGGGAGATTGAAAATTGGGGAAGAAAAAGACTAGCATACATGGTTAAGAAGAGTAAAATCGGTTACTATGTTTTTTTTAGATTTAATGCTCCCTCCAGCATCATTTCCAAATTAGAACGAACGTATGTACTTGACGAACATATATTAAGATTTTTGACTATTAAATTAGATAGTGATGCGATTGAACATATAGAAAAGCATAAAAAGGTTTCACAGGAAGAAACTTCCGCAGCAGAACCGGAAGTTAGCACTAAATCTGAAGTTGCAACTAGCAGTAGTGATTAATTCAATTATTAATGATAAGTATGGAGGAAAAAACAATGGCCGATTTGAAAATGCCTGAAATTAACTATGTTGTTGTAGCAGGTAATTTAACCAAAGATCCGATCTTTAGACAAACAACTAATAATACACCTGTTGTAAATTTTTCTATAGCGTCAAACAGGAAATATAAAGATAGTTCGAACCAGTGGCAGGAGGATGTTTGTTATGTGGGCATTGTAGCATGGAATAAGCTTGCAGAGAGCTGCCGGGACAGGCTCAAAAAAGGGTCAGCTGTTTTGGTTGACGGTGAGTTACAAAGCAGAAACTGGAAATCTGAAGAAGGACACAACAGAAGTATTGTAGAAATTAAAGCCAGAAGAATTCAATTTCTCAATAAAAAATTGAAACCTACTAATAATGGTACGGGAGAAGGGGATGATATTGAAAGCTTTGCCGATGATGATAGTATAGATTATACCGAAGACTCATTTGATAAATTTTTATCAAACGAAGAGTCGGATTTAATTAAAGAATAAGGTTGATTGAATGAAAAAAGAAATTAAAACAAAGAAAGTATGCAGGTTTACCCAGAACAATATTAAGTATATTGATTATAAAGATGTAAAGGTTTTGCAGAGATATACAACTGAACAGGGAAAAATTATACCTAAACGCATAACCGGAACTTGTTCAAAATATCAGAGGGAGTTATCAATTGCATTGAAACGTGCAAGGCATATGGCGCTGCTGCCTTATGTTTCTGATACAGTGAAATAGTTATATGGAGATATAAATGAAAGTAATATTAAGACAAAACTTTGAAGGTCTTGGTCAAATAGGGCATGTTGTAAACGTTAAAGACGGTTATGCCAGAAATTATTTGATACCAAGAAAGTTTGCCTATCCGGCGCTTCAAGGAAATGTAAGAGCCCTTGAGGAGGAGAAAAAGAACCTTGAAAAGAAAAAAGTTCAAGAGCTGACTGCAGCAGAAGTTTTTGCTGCAGAATTAGAGAAAATTTCTGTTACTATTCCAGTGCAGGTCGGTGAGGAGGATAAAATATTTGGTTCTGTAACAAATCAAATGATAGCAGAAGCCTTAAAAGAAAAAGGTCATGAAATAGATAGAAGAAAAATTGAAATTGATGAGCCAATAAAATCTTTAGGTATATATGGAATCAATATTAAGCTTCATCCTTCGGTGAGCGCCAAAATTAAAGTATGGGTTGTAAGGGAATAAATTTTATCATCAATATTTAAAATAAAAAAAGGAAAGCATGAGCTTTCCTTTTTTTATTAATAAACTTGGTTTTCTATCTGACTTTTATACGATTTTCCCTCACCAATTTAGCTACTTCTGATGTTCCATTCTTAGAGATACTTTTAATAGCACTAGTAGAAATTTTTAAGGTAACAAAACGATTTAATTCCTGTACCCAGATCCTTTTCTTTTGGAGGTTCGGTAAGAACCTTCTTTTACTTCTATTATGTGCATGGGATACATTATTTCCAGTCATTGGTCCCACACCTGTTAATTGGCATTTTCTTGGCATTTATACTCCCGGAGGTTTTGCTTTCTAAAAGAAAAAACAAATATAATAAAAAAAGAATCAAATATTCAATTTATTAAAAATTACATATTTATATTTAATACAAAGATTATATTTCTAATGACTCAATATTGTAAGTTGTTGATAGATTATTATCTTATAACCTTGAAACTATGAATTTATAAAATTTCAAGCCCGGCTGCATGCCTAAAAATACTCAAAATTTATTACCAGCATCGAAAGGAGTTATCTATGGAGTACTATGAGCTTCATCCTGTGACACCACAATTAAGGTATATAAACAAAGCTGTTGAAATATTAAGAAATGGCGGTGTGATTATTTATCCTACAGATACAGTATATGGTATCGGCTGTGATATTTTTAATAAAGAGGCGTTGGAAAAAATATTTGCAATAAAAAATGACAGTTCAAATAAATTATTCAGTTTTGTCTGCTCGGATCTAAAAGATATAGCGAAATATGCAAGAGTATCTGATTATGCTTATAGAACCATGAAACATCTGTTACCCGGCCCTTATACATTTATATTACCCGCAGCTAAACTTGTTCCTAAAAAGTTATGGAGTAAACGAAAGACTGTAGGAATAAGAGTGCCGAACCATGCAGTAAGCTTAACCCTTGTAAAAGAATTCGGTCATCCTATTATCAGTACCAGCACTACGAATAGAAAAGGCGATGTATTAATTGATCCTTTCGAGATAAAAAACATTTTCAATTCTCAAGTTGATTTAATGCTGGCATCCGGAAATCTAAGCGGAGCTCCTTCTAGTGTTATTGATCTGAGTTCAGAAACTCCAGAAATAATTAGAGAGGGAGGCGGTGATATAAGTTTATTTGTTTAATTCCCAAAAGCCTTCAGGGTTAGGATAATGGTGACCTTGAAGGCTGTTCCTCCAATCAATCTTCAAAATATTCAGTTCCCTTTTTATCTATATAGCCCCAATGACTGCCTGTTCTAACTTTTATAAGGTCATCTATAAGTTCTTCCATTTCATCATATTTAATAGGTGTAATTCCTTTTCCATCTTTATCGATTAAACCCCACCATGCGTTTAAGCATACTTTTACAATTCCATTCCTGAAATATCCGACATCATCATAATTATTTGATATAACTTCTTCCCCGTTCATATTTATAAATCCCCATTTCTTATTCTGCTTTACCGGTAAAAAATTTTCATTTAACTTGCCTAATTCATCATATTTTGTTGTGGTAATAGATCTGTCCTCTTTACTTATCAGGCCCCATTTATCATTCAGCCTAACCGGGAAAATTTCATCAAAAAATTCTCCTATTTCATTATACTGGACCGGAATTATTTCTTTTCCGGAAGAATTTATAATCCCCCATTTACCGCTGAAAACAATAGAGTCATTTTTCTTTTTAATTCCAAAATTTACCTTCGCGAACCCGTTTTTGAAGTTTTCCACGGCATCATATTTAATTTCAGTGATTTCATCCCCTTTATTATTAATAAATCCCCATTTAGAGCTGATTTCGACATTAACCAGGTTTTCCGAAAAGAATCCAACTCTGTCAAATTTAGGAGGTATAATTAGATTTTTATTTTGATCGCAGAATCCCCATTTATCCTTTTTCCGGTAGGCAATCAAATCGGGTAATTTTGATATCATATACATTCCTTCTCTAAAAATAGTTCGTAAAATTAGTGGATATCTAATAATTATTATATCTAATGCTTATTCCTGAAAGATATTAAAAGATTTCTTTTAAGAAAAGAAAAAAAATGAATAGCTAAAGCCTAATCTTTCCTATTTTTTTCAATCCGTAGGATGGTCTCAACCTCACCCCCCGGCCCGTAGATGACCAAATGGTAATAATTATTTATTTCACCCCTTCGGGGTTTTGTGTATTACTTCTATTTTATATTATCTACAATAATATCACACCTTCGGTGTTCAAAGGGGGCTGTGGTTTGGTGGAGGGTTCTAGCTTATCACCGGACTTAAAGAGGTTGTGTGAAAAGTCTAAATGAGTAATAATAATGTCTCACAATATTTGAGTTTAACCTCACCCCCCGGCCCCCTCTCCTTAGTAAGGCGAGGGGGAGTCACCGGACTGGAAATCCAACGGCAAGTTATATAAAAACCTTTGAGAAAGAATCATGACTGTTATAATAATTCGGCGGCACAAAATTTTACAAAAGTAGTTAAATTTTTGAACTTATTTTTCGATAATAAAGAACGGTATAATAACATTTGTTTTACTTTGATCATTTTCTTTTGAAAAGTGACTTGTTAATCAAACAAGAAGGGTAACAGCATGATTTATCCTGAAGATTAAATTATTAGATGAATATTCTTTTTAAAATATTGTTGATAGGAGTAGTATTTACTTCAGTTATACTGACAGATTTAAATGCTCAGGAAGATAATTTACAGTTCTCCCATCTTACTACAGAAGAAGGTCTGTCATATAATAGCGTTACTCAAATAATTCAAGATAGCCAGGGATTCCTATGGATAAGCACATTTAATGGTTTAAATAGATATGACGGATATAGCTTTAAGGTTTTCATGCCCGAAGCTTCTGATCCTAAAAGTATCTCCAGTCAGTCTGCCGGTGTTATACTTGAAGATAAAAAAGGTTTTATATGGGTTGGGACAACAGATGGATTAAATAGATATGACCGGAAGACAGAACAGTTTCTCAGGTATAAAAACAATCCGCAAGACCCTCATAGTTTGAGCAATAACCTTATCTATTCCATTTTTGAAGATAAGTCGGGGACAATATGGGTGGGTACATTAAACGGGTTAAATAAATATAATAGGGAGAAGGATAATTTCACTGTAATTAAAAAAGTAAACGAGAGATTAAATCCCGATTCTCTGAACAGCGTTGTTTCGATTGAAGAGGATTACAGAGGTAATTTATGGCTGGGTACATGGAACGGATTGACATGTATACAGAAAGACGGGGATATTGTAAAGACATATTTCTCCCAGCCTGCAAATGCTGAGACATTTGAATATAGAAAAATCTCGATTATTTTCAGAGACAACCAGGGTAATTTATGGATTGGTATTAATGGTAAAGGGGTTTCCAAACTAAATCCTAAAACCGGTTTATTTACAGACTACTTTACAAGCCCGGATAATCCTAACACAATTTCAAACGGATTCGTAACTTCAATTTTCCAGGATAAAACAGACAAACTCTGGATTGGAACGAGGAATGGTCTGAATTTATTCAATCCTAAAACTAATAAGTTTACACAAATCTACAATGACCCTCAAAAATCATCCAGTATCATAAGCAATCAAATTTCCTCAATAATTGAGGATAGATCGGGACTTATATGGATTGGAACTCAGGCAGGGATAAGTAAGTTTTTTCAACCAAACAATACATTCTACTACTACCAGGAGAACAAAAATCTTCCGTCAAAAAGCTTGACTAGCAGCAGTGTAATAACCGCATTTGTAGATAAAAAGGATAACATATGGGTCGGATCGTTAGGGGGTTTGGATAAGATAGTAAGCAGTTCTGATAATGCCAGAGGGGTAATCCATTTTAGACATGATCCCGGTAACAAAAATAGTCTGAGCGATAATTTTCTACGTTCAGTTGTAGTTGATCATAATGGAATTGTATGGATAGGGACAAACAATGAGGGATTAAATAGTTATGATCCTATTACCGGTAAATTCAAATTATATAGATATGATATTAATGATACTACTTCAATCAGCAATAACGGTATAATATCCATTTGTGAAGACTGCAGCGGAACCCTCTGGTTTGGTACATGGTGGGGGTTAAACCGGTTTAATAGAAAGAATGAAAAATTTACACGGTATTTGCCTGATCCGTTAAACTCAAACGGATTAAGGAATAATGTTGTCTGGGATATTTTTTCCGATTCAAAGGGGATGCTTTGGCTCGGAACAGATGGAGGAGGAGTTAGCGAGTTAAACCCCAAAACAAATAAGTTTACTAATTTTTCCAGTGATTCAATTAATAAAAAATATGTAAGCAATAACCGTGTTTTTTCAATATTCGAGACCCGAGACAGCATAATGTGGTTTGGTACGATAGACGGATTAAACAGCTATAACCGGGAAACCGGGAAGACCACAGTCTATATGAAAAAAGATGGTTTACCTGATAATTTGATAAACGGAATTCAGGAAGATGATAAAGGGTACCTTTGGGTAGCTACAGGTAAAGGGTTATCAAAGTTTGACAGAAGAACAAAAAAGTTTATTAATTATAATAAAAGAAATGGAATTGAAAATTTAGAATTCATTCAGAATATTGCGGTTAAATCAGGAGACGGAAAATTATATTTTGGTTCAAACGGACTGATGTATTTTAATCCGGATAGTATTAAAGACGAATATTTGGACGCACCTGTAGTATTTACGGATTTAAAGATATTTAACAAACCTGTTCCAATTTCCTCAAACGGCATATTAAAGGAATCAATAACCGGAGTGAAAACAATTTATATCCCTCAAGGAAACGATGTTATTTCAATCGATTTTGCTTTGTTTGATTTTGGAGATGTAAAGAGAAATACATTCCGGTATAAGCTTGATGGATTTGATATTGACTGGAATGATATAGGGACAAGGAATTCTGCAACTTATACTAATCTGCTTCCGGGAAAATACCTGTTTCATGTTAGGGCTTCTAATAATAATGGGGTAAAGAACGAAAAGGAAGCATCTATTCAAATAATTATTATCCCGGCATTTTATCAAACTATCTGGTTCAGATTGGTAATTAGTATGGTGTTACTATCGGGTACTGTTTTAGTAGTTCATGGAAGAACAAAGAAAATTAAGAAGCGGAATATACTGCTGGAACAAATGGTTTCGGAGCGGACAAAGGATCTGGATAAAACAATCGGAGAATTGAACCAGGAAATTACTGAAAGAAAAAAAGCTGAGGAAAAAGTCAAGGCATCTCTTCATGAAAAAGAAGTTCTTTTATCTGAAAAAGAGACTCTTTTAGGTGAAAAAGAAATATTATTAAAAGAGATTCACCACAGGGTAAAAAATAATCTTCAGATTATTTCCAGTCTGTTGTATCTCAATTCAAAAAAGATTAAGGATAAAGATGCACTGGATATGTTTACCGACAGCAGGAACAGGGTAAAATCTATTGCACTAGTTCATGAAAGATTATACCGTTCAAAAGATCTTGGTAAGATTGACTTTAAGGAATATGTTCAACACCTGACAAAAGATCTTTTCCGCTCTTATGCAGTTGACGCATCCGCTATCGAATTAGATATAAACATAAATGATATCTTTATTAATATAGACTTTGCAGTACCGTGCGGTTTAATTATAAATGAGCTCATATCCAACTCCTTAAAATATGCTTTCAAGGATAATGAAGCAGAAAATAAAAAAGGAATAATAAAGATTGATTTTAATAAGAACGGGTCCTGTAAATTAGTCCTTATTGTGAGTGATAACGGCATAGGAATACCGGATAATCTGGATGAAAAGAAGAAAAATTCTCTTGGACTACAATTAGTTGAAGCTCTCGTTAACCAGCTGGAAGGGACGTTAAATATTGAGAGTAATTCAGGCACATCATTTAAAATTACATTTAATAATGGAAAATGTTAAGAAGATATTTACGAAAATAGCTGCAATTATATTAGTTTTTTGCTTAAGTCTTTTTGCACAGAATAATATTCAGTTTTCATACCTTACTGCAGAAGACGGACTTTCGTTGAGCGGGGTAACTCAAATTTTCCAGGATAGCAAGGGGTTTCTATGGTTCGGGACATATAATGGATTGAATAGATATGACGGCTACAACTTTAGAATATTTCTTCCCGAACCTTCGAATCCTAAAAGTATCTCAAGTCATCAGATCACATCGATATGTGAAGATCATGAAGGTTATCTATGGATCGGTACTAATAAAGGTCTAAATAGATTTGACTCAAAAACAGAAGAATTTGAAAGATATTTTAACGTTCGGCTTGATTCAAACAGCCTGAGTCACAGTCTTATTTACGCCATTTTTGAAGATAAATCCGGAATATTATGGATTGGTACATTTGACGGCTTAAATAAGTATAATAGGAAGAGGAATAATTTTACGCGAATAAAAAATGAATATGACTATAAACAAGAAAATCCGACTATATACAGTGATGCTGGAAGTATAACAAGCATAGCAGAAGATTATAAAAAGAATTTATGGATTGGTACATGGAATGGTTTGTCATGTATTAAGGAAAATGGAAAGATGATAAAACATTTACCCGGTGATTTTTTTACAGAGGGAGAAAAAACAAATTCGATAAGCTATAGAGAAGTTTCAGCTATCCTGGAAGACCATAATAAAAATCTGTGGATTGGTACAAATGGGAGTGGAATAGATTTGTATGATCAAGCTGCAAATAGGTTTACTCATTTTGAAAATATTGATAAGGACCCAAACAGCCTGTCTAATAATTATATCAATGTAATATTCCAGGATGGATTAAATAATATATGGATTGGTACAAAAAACGGGTTGAATAAGTATGATCATAGAAGAAATAACTTTGTGAGATTTCAGCATAACTATGAAAACACTTTTTCCCTTATAAATGACGAGGTCCTTTCAATAAATGAGGATAGATCGGGTTTAATGTGGATCGGAACATCTGCCGGAGTAAGCAGATTTTGCGAATCAAAAAATAAATTTGATTATTACCAGGAAGGGAAGGAGAATCCCGAATACAGTCTAAGCAGCAATCGTGTTAATTCGATGTTTATTGATAAAAAAAATAATATATGGATTGGTACATTAGAAGGATTAGATGAAATAAAACCGAATGATGATCGGATTTATCATTATAAACATGACACTAAAAACAGTAATAGTCTGAGCAACAATTTCGTTACGTCGGTTATGGAAGATCATCTGGGCACTATATGGATAGGAACAAACAACGATGGTTTGAATAATTTTGATCCTCAAACGGGTAGATTCAAACATTTTTTCTATAATTCCGATAATGAAAGTTCATTAAGTAATATGGGGGTAATATCCCTGTGTGAAGATCATAACGGAGTACTCTGGGTAGGTACATGGTGGGGATTAAACCGCTTTGAAAGAGCCAGCGGTAAGTTTAAAAGATATATTGAGAATAATGCTAACCCCAATTCATTAAAACAGAATTTAATCTGGGTTATTTATGAGGACTCTAAAGGAATGCTCTGGCTTGGAACAGACGGCGGCGGTGTTAGTGAATTTAATCCTAAAACAGATACATTTGTTAACTTTTTGCACGATTCAACAAATAATAATAGTATAAGCGGAAATAGAGTTATTTCAATATATGAATCGCACGATGGAATGATGTGGTTTGGTACAACGGAAGGTCTTAACAGCTATAATAGGAAAACCGGCAAATTCAATATTTATGATAAAGAGAGCGGACTTCCCGGTGTTTTAATAAACGGCATAAAAGAAGATGATAAAGATTACTTATGGATTGTTTCGGAAAACGGTTTGTCCAGATTTGATAGAAAAAATAGAATATTTACTAATTTTACCAAGAGGAATGGATTACAATCATTAGAATTTTCTCCTAATGTTTCCTCTAAATCAAAAGACGGACAACTCTATTTTGGATGCAATACGGGATTATTACATTTTAATCCTGATGATATACAAATCGATTATTTATCAGCACCGGTTGTTTTTACGGATCTTAAAATTTATAACCAGTCTGTTCCGATACTGAAAGACGGAATATTAAAAGAATCAGTGACACGGATAAAAAGTATAAACATACCTTCGGGAAATGATGTAATTACGATGGATTTTGCCCTTTTGGATTACTTTAATGTTAGGAATAATAAGTTTCGTTATAAGCTTGAAGGATTTGATATCGACTGGAATGAAGTGGGAAGCAGGAACACGGCAACCTATACAAACCTTCCTCCCGGACAATATAAATTTATGCTCAATGCATATAACAGCGACGGGATAAAAAATGCAGCAGAGGCATCTATTAAAATAAATATTCTGCCTTCTTTTTATCAGACATGGCTTTTTAAGTTTGCTTTAGCCTCCGGACTGGTGCTCATTACTATTTTATTTATTCAGCAAAGGACAAGAAAAATAAGAAAGCAAAATAAGATACTGGAAGGCAGGGTAATTGAAAGAACAAAAGACCTCGACAGAACAATTTATGAGTTAAACCAGGAAATATTGGATAGAAAAAAAGCTGAGGATAAAGTACAGGCCTCTCTTAAGGAGAAAGATATTTTAATTAAAGATAAAGACAATTTATTATCCGAAAAAGGAAACCTACTGGGTGAAAAGGAAGTTTTATTGAAAGAAATTCATCACAGAGTCAAAAATAATCTGCAGATCATTTCAAGCTTGCTGTATCTTAATTCTAAAAAGATAAAAGATAAAGATGCACTGAATATGTTTAAGGAGAGCCAGAATAGAGTAAAATCGATTGCACTGGTTCACGAAAGATTATACCGTTCCCATAACCTTAGCAAAATTGACTTTAAGGAATACGTCCAGCATTTAACCAACGATCTCTTTAAATCCTACGCTGTTAATTCAAACGGCAGCCGGTTAATTAAGATGGAAATAAACATCCGGGATATATTTATAAACGTTGAACTTGCCGTACCATGCGGATTAATTATCAATGAAATAATTTCTAATTCGCTCAAATATGCATTCCCTGAAAATGGAACTGAGGAAAAGGAGGGGATCATAAAGATTAACTTTAATAAAAATGAAGAAGATGAATTTGATCTGACGGTAAGCGATAACGGAATTGGAATGCCTGAAGGGATTAATGAAAAGAAGAAACTTTCCTTAGGTCTTCAATTAGTAGAAACGCTGGTAAATCAATTAGAAGGAACACTGGAAATATGTTCTGATAACGGTGCTGTATTTAAAATAAAATTCAAATGAATATAATAAAAGTTAATTGTTAATTGTTAAAAGTTAATCGGAGCTCTATGACTAGTAGCGATTAATTAGCATTGACTTTTATTCTGGCTAAGTCAGTTTAAGATTGGGATTAGGAGTACGATTACGAGTAGGATTACGAGCACGAGTAGGAGAATGAGTACGAGCACGATTAAGAGTAGGATTACGAGCAGGATTATGAACAAGATTAAGAATTCCCTTGCAAAGGGAAAGGCTTATTGGCGATGGTAACTATGCATTTGTCATGTTGTCTGGTTTGAGCTGGATTGTTTTAGTGCTCTTTTGCGAAACGGAGTTTCGCGTTACATTAGGGAAAGATTCAGAGCTTTGAAAAGAATTTTTATATTATATTTGGTTTAATGAATTCAATTACATCTATCGGCGAGATTTTATTTGATATAGTTGGGGAGGAAGAAAAATTAGGGGGAGCGCCGTTCAATTTTATTTATCATGTTATAAATCTTACGGGTAAAGGGAACTTCATTAGCCGGGTAGGAAATGACCGTTTAGGCAAAGTGATTTTAAGTTTTTTAGAATCTAAAAATATTTCCTCTGATTATATCCAGGTAGATGAGGAACATTCTACAGGTGAAGCAAAAGCGGAAATGGATTCCGATAAAATTCCCATTTGGACTATTAAATCAAATACAGCATATGATTTTATCGAATTAAATAACGGAATAACGGAATTAATTGATAAAAATACCGACTGTATTTATTTCGGAACCCTTGCACAAAGAATGGAAAAATCAAGGAGTACGATTCAATCGTTATTTGATAAAAACCTAAAATATTTCTGCGATTTAAATATCAGGCAGGATTTTTATTCCAAGGAGATAATTGAAGTATCATTAAATGCTGCGAATGTTGTCAAACTTAACCTGGATGAGCTTAAATTAGTTTACAGTTTATTTATTGAGAGTTCCGGTTTGTCAAGCAGCCTGGAAAGTGCTGCTGATTATTTAATTAAAAAATTTAATATTGAGTTGTTGTGTGTGACATTGGGGGAAGAGGGGGCTTCATTGTACAATGGTATTGATTCATGTTATTACAGTGTAAAAATTAATGATAATGAAATTGCAGATACAATTGGAGCCGGTGACGCGTATGCGGCTATTCTGTGCATAGGATATTTAAATAAATGGGAAATCAAAAAAATAAATAGGATGGCTTGTGAATTTGCTTCTGAAATAGTTAAAATAAAGGGAGCATTGCCGGGTGATGATTTGATTTATAGTGAATTCAGGAAAGAGATTATATAGTAGAATTCACGTAAATGACATAGAGCTTTTAACCTCACCCCCTAGCCCCCTCTCCTTAGTAAGCTGAGCGGTGCACACACTTGACACAGAGGATTAATATTGATGAAGTGCAAAGCTTAGTGATTTTATTGCGGATAATAAAAACAAAGGCTAAAACCTTAATTTATATGTTATATAAATTATCGTTTAAAAAAACTTTGGATTTATACCGTATGTCATCTAATTAAATAAACCCTATCCAACCTTTCCCTTACAAAGGGAAAGGCTTATTTACAATGATAACTATGCATTTGTCATGTTGTCTGGTTCGAACCTTATTGTTTTAATGCCTCTTTTGCGAAACGGAGTTTCGCGTTACATGAAAAGAGTTCTTTGTCCCATGTGTGGGTAAAGCTCAGCCTTAGTAAGTAGAGGGGGAGGGGCCGGACTAAAGTCCGGGAGGGATAATATAGGGGATTACGAATAATCACCGGACTGGAAGTCCGGTGTTAACCTTTGGTAAAAACAGAAGGTCATGGGGGGAGTTCTATCGAGCCTCTCTAAATACTCATTGTTCGGAACTTTCGTTCTGATTACCGTTCCAGTTTTCTTTATTTAGAAATAATGTTTGAGTTGGATAAGCAAATTCAAGTCCCCGCTTTTCAAATTCTTCATATATTTTTAAGTTAATAGCCTGTTGTGTATCCATATAAACGTTATAATCGGGGCTTAGCACGTAATAGACAAATTCAAATAGTAAACTAAAATCTCCGTACGATGCAAAATGCCCTCTGTCGAAAGCTGTATCCTTTTGATCTTCAATAATTTTTCTTACGAAAGCAGGGATATCTTTAAGCTGGTCAGCCTTTGTTTGATAAACAACCCCCAGTTTAAAAACAATTCTTCTTCTTTCCATTCTTTTGTAGTTTTGTATTCTTGAATCTGTAAGATCTTTATTCGAAAAAACTAACTGCTCGCCGCCAAGGCTTCTCAGCCTGGTAGTTTTCAGACCAATATGCTCTACAGAACCTAATTTATCACCGACAATTAAGAAATCTCCGATTTCAAAGGGACTGTCAAAAAATATTACAAAGAATGCAAATAGGTCTCCGAGGACAGCTTGAGCTGCAAGAGCAATTGCTATTCCGCCAATACCCAGACCGGTTATAACGGAGGCAACTTTTAATCCAAGATTATCGAGTAAAAAAACTAAACCTATTGCCCAGACAATCAGGGTGATAATGGTAGTTATCCCTTTTATTTCTTTTTGTTTGGCTTCACTCCCTTTTTTCCTCACATAATTGCCGAGAGAATATCCTATAAAAGAGGTGAAAATTCGGAGTGCCAGGAATGTCAGTAAAATGATTGATATATCGCTTATTACAGTCTGGAACTCCACGCTAATCTTTAAAGACCTAATAGCGAGATAAAATGAACCATAATATAAGAGTGGTATTACAGCCTTCTGAATTCCCCTAACGAGATAATCATCCAGGGTTGTTTCTGTTCTTTCGGCCCATGCTTTTAGTTTTTTTAGTACTACTTTTCTAAAAATGCTTACAATTATAATTCCGACTAAAAATATTATTAGCGCTGTTATATAAGCTAAAACCGAATTCCCGAGATATGTCTGATTTAAAAAATCGTGCATTTTGATTACTTCTCCATGAATTATTTTAGTTAAAATAAAATTGTTTGATAAAGATCCAAGTGATTTAAGTTAAAAATATTTATGCTGGCAGTATTTGGAAGAGATTTGATTAATTATATTACGCAAAAAATAGACATTTGAAAGATGACATTTAATTAAATAAACCCTATCCAACCTTTCCCTTGCAAAGGGAAAGGCTTATTAACAATGGTAACTATGCATTTGTCATGTTATCTGGTTCTTGATTGTTGGACAGCAATAATTATTTAAGGGAAATCAACATAGAATCCAATGCCAAACCTGGATATTCTTTCACCGTAATATGCATCGAAATAATTTAAGCCTGTATAATAGGATAAATAAACAGTTATGCCTTTCCCTTCCCATTCTCCGAGTTTTATACCGAGCATTGTCTGCTGGCTGCCTACATAATTGTTATACCCTGAAAGATAGAAATAATGTGCAACAAAAATATTTTCATCTTTAGTAAAGAACTTTCCTAAAAGGTTCCTTAAATCGAATTCAAACCCTGCATGGAAATTTATTCTTTTAATATTAGGGGGACGCACAAAGAATGAATGGGAAAACCCCCCATAATATTTGAAATAACCGAACCCGGTTTTTAATTGATGTGCTATTGTTAGTTCATAGAAGTTTCTTGTAAAATGAATAGAGGAATCTTTACCGATCCACATTTTTTTTATAAAATCATAATGTCCGTCGACAAAATGTGCACTGTTATGGATTATTCGCAGCCTAATGCCCAAATCGCTTGCAGAATAATTTTTCTTAAATGATACATTGCCTCCGAAAAAGCCGTCAAGTGCATCTATCTGTAGTCTATATTCTTTATACTTTGTAGATAGAGCATAGCCCATGAATTCAATCCCTGCAGCAATAGAAATATTTTCTTTTAATAAATTCATTTTTAACAGATCGACATTATTACCTATATCGACCCTAAGATTTCTATTTTCGGGAAAGTATAAAATACCGAATTTAGCCTCTTGAGTATTAGCTTTAAGGGGTGAGAAATTTAAGCTTGAGGGTAGAAAGTCAAATGAGAGTCGTTCCTGTGCGCGGACGTTTGGGAGAGATAAGAGAAATATGAAGGCAATGATTAAATGGAGCCGGAGATTACGGGGGGATGGAGTAATGGAGTGATGGAGTGATGGAAGGAATGGATGAATGGATGATGGAGTGGTGGGGTGTTGGGAGGAAGGAATGGATGAATGGGTGAATGATTGAATGGATGATTCAATGGATAAACCTCCGGGGTTTTTGGAAACCCCGGAGGTTTTGCAAAGATATTCAACTATTCCAATCTTCCATTCCTCCAATTTATTTACCTGATCTTCTTTTTTTTAGATTGTCTACTATTTCTGAAAATTCAATATCCAGATCTGCCAGCATAACAAATAAATGATAAATTAAATCGGAAGTCTCATTTATTATTTCATTTTTATCTTTATTCTTTGCAGCAATAACTGTTTCAATTGCTTCTTCCCCTACTTTTTGAATTATCCTGTTTGCTCCTTCTTTAAATAATTTTGTAGTGTAAGAATTTTCAGGAAGCTTTTCTTTTCTCTCTTTAATTAATTCAAATAGTTCATTTAGAAAGTTTAGAGACCTGGTATTATCGATATTAAAGCATGAATAATTCCCTGTGTGACAGGTTGGTCCTTGTGGTTCAGCATAAACAAGCAGAGTATCATTATCACAGTCGGGGAGTATATTTACGAGCTTCAAATAATTGCCTGAGGTTTCTCCTTTAGTCCATAAAGCTTTTTTTGTTCTGCTGTAAAAAGTTACCAGGTTGGTTTCTAAAGTTTTGTCAAGAGATTCTTTATTCATAAAGCCGAGCATTAAAACCTGGTTGTTGCTGTTATCTACTATGATAGCAGGGATTAAGCCGTTGAGTTTTTCAAAGTTTAATGTTGAGATATCTAGTTGCATAGGGTTATAAATTATTAGTTCAATATTTATTTCACCCCTATCGGGGTTTTAATTAGTGTTTTTTTATATTTTCTAAAATAATATCACACCTTCGGTGTTCAAATAATTTTATTTCACCCTTTCGGGGTTAGAGGACACAGCCACTTAATATTTTCTCAAGTTGACCATCCGGGAAAAACCGTTGAAACGGTTACATATATTCGTTTTCTTTTATGAACCCCGGGATAAATCACGGGGTTAATGTTTGTACTCGATTTATTAGCCGGGGATAAATCCCGGGGTTAATGTATAAAGATGACATCTTTAAATCGTTAATTAAATCCTTACGCTGATATTATTTTCTTTTAAATAATTCTTTAGTTCTTTAATGGGTAAAATATTAAAATGAAATAAACTTGCGGCGAGGCAGGCATCTACGTTTGCTTCTTTAAATGCATCGAGGAAATCTTCTTTTTTACCCGCACCGCCCGATGCAATAACAGGAACTGTAACATTAAGAGTTAATTCTTTTAAGAACTTCAAGTCATAACCTTCTTTAGTGCCGTCACGATCCATTGAGGTTAATAGTATTTCACCGGCACCTCTTTCCACAGCTTCCCTGCACCAGTCCTTTCCAATTAAACCGGTATCTTCCCTGCCTCCCTTAATAAATACTTTGTATTCATTACCTATAAGCTTAACATCAATTGCAGCAACGGTAGCCTGCGAACCGAATTGTCTTGCCGCTTCAGTTATCAAATTATGGTTTTTTACAATTGCAGAGTTTAATGATACCTTGTCGGCACCAGCTTTTAATAATGCTTCAATATCTTTTATTTCGGATATACCCCCACCGACTGTAAAAGGGATTCTGATTGCCTTTGCCACTTCTTCCACAAGGTTAATTAAAATTTTCCTTTTTTCATGAGAAGCGGTAATATCCAGGAAGACTAATTCATCGGCACCTTCCTTAGAATATCTTTCGGCTAGTTCGACCGGTGAACCTGCATCGATTAAATTTATAAAGTTAGTTCCTTTTACTACCCTGCCTTCTTTTACATCAAGACATGGGATTATACTTTTGCACAGCAAATTCAGCCAGTTCCTTTAAATTAATTTTATTTTCGTAAATAGCTTTCCCGACTATAACACCGTATGGATTTATTTCCCGGAGGCTTTTAATATCGTCAAGGTCTTTAATTCCGCCCGAAGCAATCAGATTTATACCGGGAATTTCTTCGAGTATCTTTTTATAAAGATCCTTATTTGTTCCGGAGAGCATTCCATCCCTTGAAATATCGGTAACTAAGAATTTATTGATTCCGAGACCTTTACAATAATTTATATGTGAATAGATAGAAATTTGAGTTTCCTCAGTCCACCCTGAAATATAGATCATCAGGTCTTTTACATCGGCAGCGACTATTAACTTATCAGCGGTGTTATTTTCAACAATATTTTCAAATTCATTTTTATTTTTAATTGATAATGAACCGATAACGGCATAATCTATACCTGCAGAAAACAAGTCTGCTACATTACTTGAGCTTCTTATACCGCCGCCGAACTCAATTTTCAAATTAGTCCTTTTTTTAATCTTCTTAATTGAATCAATGGCGGTAAACTTACCGGTTTTAGAACCTTCCAGGTCTACAATGTGAATTAAAGTGAATCCAAGAGATTCATAAAGCATAGCCTGATCAAGCGGGTTACTTGAGTAATAAGAGACATTATTAAAATCTCCCTTTGCAAGCCTTACTACTTTATTCTCATATATATCTATTGACGGTATGATCAGCATAATTCAATAAAATTTTTTAAGACTTTTAAGCCTGCATCGCTTGATTTTTCAGGATGGAATTGTACACCGAAATAATTCTCTTTCTCCATTGAAGCTGAAAAATCAACATAGTTACTGCAGTAGGAGGTAGTAAATTCGTTAACGGGCAGATAATAAGAATTTGCAAAATAAAACCGTTCTCCTTCAGTAATACCGGAAAACAATTTACTCTCTTTCTTAAAATGAATATCATTCCATCCCATGTGAGGAACTTTAACCTTTTGGGAGTCGAATTTCAATACATCTCCCGGAAAAATACCGAGACAGGTTATATCTCCTTCAGCTGAAGAATCAGCCATTAGCTGCATACCCAGGCAGATACCCAGTATAGGTCTCTTGATAATTCTGAGCAGGGAATACAGATTTAATTTTTGCAGTTGTTTTATTGCAAAGGAAGCTTCACCTACGCCGGGAAAAATTACTTTCTCCACTCTGCAAATCTCTGTTTCGCTATTCGTTATTTTATATTTCTGTCCAAGCTCATTTAGAGCATTGGCAACTGATGCTACATTGCCAGCACCATAATCTATTAAAGCTATCATAAAACACCTTTAGTGGACGGCAGCATATTTTTATTTCTTTCATCTATCCGGCAGGCTTCATTTAAAGATTTTGCAAAAGCCTTGAACATTGCCTCAATTTTGTGATGGTCATTTTTGCCTTTTGCCTTGATTAGAATATTTGCCTTTAGTCCTGATGATAGGCCTCTAAAAAATTCTTCCGTCAATTCAGTAGGGAACTTACCGACTTTTTCTCTTTCAAATTTACATTTGAAATTTAAGTAAGCTCTTCCTCCCAGATCCAGCGAACATTTAGCAATTGAATCGTCCATGGGCAGATAGAAACCGTAGCGTTTAATTCCTTTTTTTGTTCCCAAAGCTTCATTTAAAACACTGCCCAGAGTAATACCTACATCTTCAACGGTATGATGTTCATCGACATGAAGATCGCCGTCTACCTTTATATTTAAATCCAAATTCGCATGTTTTGCAATTTGTTCGAGCATATGGTCAAAAAAACCTATGCCGGTATTAATTATACTCTTGCCGGTTCCATCGAGATTTACTTCAATTTCAATGTCGGTTTCTTTAGTTTTTCTTCTTTGTTTTGCGGTTCTTGAGCTTCTTATAATCTTTTCAGCAGCTTTTTCGAATGTATTGATATCGCTGTTTTCGGCTGCAATAACGGAATTATCTTGAGAATTGTCTTTTGTTAAGATGGAATAGGATTTATCCGCCTTTTTATTTTCTTTCTGATTTATTAAAATATCTTCCAATTCGAGGATCTTATTCAGTTCTGTTTTTTCTTTAGTATCGAGATCATCAACAAAGAGAGCAAATCCGTTTTGTTGAAGCTTTTTTAAGCCGGAGATTAGACCTTTTGATAAAGATGATTTGAGGTTAAAGAATTCTTTATCTATGATTATTTTGTTCATTTGATTTATTCTTTGTTTTCAATAATCATTTATTTCACCCCTTCGGGGTTTGAATTTTACTGCTATTTTATATGTTCTACAATAATATCACACCTTCGGTGTTCAAAAATTCTTTGTGGTTAGAATATCACTGCTATTTTATATTTTCTATAATAATATCACACCTTCGGTGTTAAAAATTCTTTGGGTTTGAATATATTTTATATTTTCTACAATAATATCACACCTTCGGTGTTCAAAAATCTTTGTGGTTAGAATATTACTGCTATTTTCTTTTTAATTTTTTATTAACTACTCCCCCGGCTGAAGCCGAGGGGAATAGATAGAGTTTTATAAGAAATCGGTCATATACAATAAGCACCGGACTGAAAGTCCGGTGTTAACCTTTAATAATATCACACCTTCGGTGTTCAAAAATTCTTTGGGTTTGAATATTACTGCTATTTTCTTTTTAATTTTTTATTAACTACTCCCCCGGCTGAAGCCGAGGGGAATAGATAGAGTCTTATAAGAAATCGGTCATATACAATAAGCACCGGACTGGATAAGGTTGCGTGAAAAGTCAACAGTAATTTAACCTCACCCCCTACCCCCTCTCCTTAGAAAGGAGAGGGGGAGGGACTGGAAGTCCGGGTGTTAACCTTTATTTAATTTAATGTTGCTTAATTCTTCCCATAGGATATCGTTTTCTTCTTCGTTGCCGATTGAAATTCTGAGACAGTTTTCAAGTTTTGGCTGCGTGCTTCTGTCTCTCACTATGATTCCTTTTGATAATAATTTATTTTGCACAGCCTTTGCATTTTCAAATTTAACAAGTAAAAAATTTGCATCCGAATTATAAACTTTTTTTACAATTAATAAAGTTTCAAGCTGATTTTTAAGACGTTCTTTTTCTTTAATTATTGATCTAACATAATTATCCTTTAATTCAGAATGAGAAATAGCTCTTTCCAGCACGTATCTCGTTAAAGAATTAATATTATAAGGAGCTTTAATCTTAAATAAAATATCAATTATTTCCGTATTTGCTGCACAGAAGCCTGATCTTATTCCGGCAAGTCCCCATGCTTTTGAAAAAGTTCTCAGTATAATCAAATTCTTATGATTTTTTATTTCATCAACAAGAGTATCTTTAATTGAAAAGTCAATATAGGCTTCATCAACAACGACAATTAGATTTAATTCTTCGCATAATTTTATTATATCATTCTTGTTTAATATATTGCCTGTGGGATTATTGGGAGAACATAGAAAAATCATTTTAGTCTGTTCATTAACCATTTCTTTAACTGCATTTAGGTCAGGTTGGAAGTCATCATTAAGAAGCACTTCCCTGGTTTCAACATTATTTATATCGCTTGCAACTTTATACATTCCATAAGTAGGTTCGGGAATAATTACATTGTCCTTGCCGGGATAGCAGAATACTCTTATCAATAGGTCGATTATTTCGTCGGAGCCTACACCGAAGAATATATTTTCAGGAGGTATTGAATAATATTCTCCGGTAATTCTTCTAATTTCTTTTTGATGCGGGTCGGGATAACGGTTCAGCTTCAGCCCATTTGATTTGCCCGAAGGTAAAGCAGTTTCGAGGAAAGTTGTACCGAAGCTGTTTTCATTTGCATCGAGAAGTATCCCTTCGGTGCTGTCATAGATATCCCTTGCGGATGTGTAGGGCTTGAGATTGATTATATTATTTCTTACTAATGATTTTATGTTCATGTTTTTATTTAATAGAACGCTGATTTTTATGATTCTTATGATTAGTTATGATTTTTTTTAGTCTGATTGAAACGGCGTTTTTATGTGCGGATAAACCTTCTGTTTCGGCCAGGGTTTCTATGGTTTTTGAAATATTTGAGAGACCTTCTTTTGTTAATTGCTGGAATGTGATTGATTTCATGAAGGATTCTACGGAAATGCCGCCGGTACTTTTAGCAAATCCGGAGGTTGGAAGCGAATGGTTTGTACCCGATGCATAATCTCCAGCGCTTTCCGGTGAATAATTCCCGATAAAAACCGAACCTGCATTAAGAATCATCTCTTTAATATTTTCCGCATTTTTTATGTTTAAGATTAAATGTTCAGGCGCATAATTATTGCTGAACTCGACAGCTTCATCCATATTTTGCACCAGCAAGGAGAAGGAATTTTCCAGTGATTTTTCTGCAAACTCTTTTCTCGGCAATATGCTTAATTGCTTTTCAAGCTCCACATCTATTTTATCAATTGCAGCTTCAGAATTAGATATCAAAATCACCTGAGAGTCGATGCCGTGCTCTGCTTGAGAAAGAAGATCGGCTGCAGCAAAAGAGGGTTCTGCATATTCATCAGCAATAATTAAAACTTCACTTGGACCAGCTATCATGTCAATAGCACAGCCTTGCGGGTCTATACTTACCAGCATCTTTGCTGCAGTTACGTACTGGTTACCAGGTCCAGCTATTTTATTTACTTTTGGTATTGAAGGATCACCGTATGCCATTAAGCCGATTGCCTGAGCGCCTCCTATTTTATAAAATTCATTTATTCCGCAAATCTTAGCGGCAAATAAAAGCGGATAATTTATTAAGTTATTTTTTGCGGGAGAGGCGGCGATAATTCTTCTGCAGCCTGCAATCTTTGCAGGTATGCCGAGCATCAGCATTGTGGAGGGGAGTACAGCATTACCGCCCGGAATATATAGTCCTACATTTTCAATTGCTTTAAATTCCCTTCTGCATTTTACCCCTTCAGCCGTTTGAATTTCATAAGCAGCGGGTTTCTGCATTAAATGGAATTTCTCAATATTCTTTGCGGCAGTCTCTAAAGCTGCTTTGATTTTTTTATCAAGTTTTCTATCCGCTTCTTCGAATTCACTTTTTGATACTAATAGATTATCCCCTGTAAATCCATCTAATTTTTTAGCATAATCGATTGCGGCTGTTACACCATTTTGTTTTATTTCATTGAGAATTGGTTTAACAATTTCAAATATTTTTTCAAAATTAATAGCGGGTCGTTTTAACAGATTATTATATTCTGACGGAGATAAATCTTTAATATTAAATCTTTTCATAATTGAATTTTTATTGGATCATGTTTTCAATAGGTAACAAAAGAATTCCGGAAGCACCAGCAGCTTTTAGATCATCTATAATATCCCAGAATGTCTTTGAAGGAATTACAGCATGAACCGCGAGCAGGTTCTCATCTGCAAGATGGAGTACGGTAGGACTTTTTAATGCCGGTATTATTCTGACTATTTTTTCCAGCGATTCCTTCGGGATATTCATCATCAAATATTTCGAAGAACGGGCGGTAAGAACGGAGCGCATTCTTTTTAAAATATCGTTTAATATTATTTTTTTACCAGTATCTTCAAATTCATTTTCGGATGAGATTAAAACTGCTTCCGAATCGAATACTTTGAAAGATTTCTTTAATTTATTCATCATTAAAGTATTCCCGGTGGAAACAATATCGCAGATCAGGTCAGCTACGCCTAATGAAGGAGCAATTTCAACAGAACCGCTTAATTCAATCAGTTTTGCTTCAAGCTTATTTTTTTCAAGGAAATTTGATAGGATTCCGGGATAAGAAGTGGCAATTGTTTTTCCATTCAAATCATTTAAATCATTTATTTCCGTATCATCGGGGTGGGCAAGAATTAAGCTGCATCGTCCGAAGCCCAGCTTCTCCTGAATTTTTATTTTAGCCTGCTTTTCGAAGACTACATTTTCGCCGACTATACCTACATCGGCGACTCTGTCCTGCACATATTCGGGGATATCATCATCACGTAAAAAAAGAATATCGAGCGGAAAGTTTCTGACGGATACTACCAGCTTTTCGGAATAGTTCTCGATATCAAGACCGCAAAGCTTTAACAGTTCAAGTGATTTATCTGTTAACCGGCCTTTTTTCTGAATTGCAAGCTTCAAATTTCCATTCATGCGTGAGTCCTTTTAAAGTAAATATTCGAAAATATCATTTAAAACTAAAAATCCGGCATGTGCCGGATATATATTTATTTAGTTATTGTATCTCATAAATTCAATACATACCGGCAGATAATTTCCTATGATGATGCAAATGTAATTCGGTATGTAATATATTATCTTTCATTTTGAAGTGTAAAAATACATAAAAATAGAATTATTTCAAATGGTAAAAATTCGGGGAAGGTTTACCACTAAGGCACTGAGGACACGAAGGAACACTAAGTCAAATTAGCACCAAAGGTCAAAGGTCAAAGGTCAAAGGTCAAAGGTCAAAGGTCAAAAGTCAAAAGTCAAAGGTCAAAGGTCAAAGGTCAAAGGTCAAAAGTCAAAGGTCAAAGGTCAAAGGTCAAAGGTCAAAAGTCAAAGGTCAAAGGTCAAAGGTCAAAAGTCAAAGGTCAAAAGTCAAAGGTCAAAAGCAAAAGTCAAAAGCAAAACGGGGGGTGGGTGCGAAGTAATCACCGGACTGGAAGAGGCTGTGTGAAAAATAAAGATGGTCTCAACCTCACCCCCCGGCCCCCTCTCCTTAGCAAAGAGAGGGGGAGGGGCCGGACTAAAGTCCGGGAGGGATAATATTGGGGATTACGAATAATCACCGGACTAAAATGTCCGGTGTTAACTTTCGGTTGAATGTAATTGCGGTGTTAACTTTTGGTTCAGAGATCTTTCCGAGACTATTTGTATTTTTAAAATAAGATTTGTTTTGGTTAGATTACCGGTAGGAGTTTGAAATATGTCTGATGAAAATAAACGTAATGCTTTAAAAATGTCTTCTGGGATTATAATACCGTTAACTTCTTCCCCTGATCACCACAATGAATTGCGGAGTTAACCTTTGGTTTCCTGATCACCGCAATGAATTACGGTGTTAACTATTAAAAATTGTTGAATCTTTATAATTTTAATGTTAAGTTAAAGATTAAAATCTATTTAAATTAAGGGGGATTATATCTTAATATTTTCTTATAAATTCCAGTATTCAGAGCTATTATTAATTTTATAGTAGAAGAATATCTAAAGTTATAATTCGTAAAGGGATGGTTAATGAAAACCGTGGAAATTGAAAAACTTAAAATGTTATACGGTGTGAAAGAAAGGAATAAATCTTTTAAGATATATCAGAAGTCAGATGGTGAATTTATTGTTATAAGAAATCGTTATATACTGGGATTGATTAAGATTAAGAAAGTTTTAAGCTTCAGGAACAAAGAAGAAGCCATTGATTATATTATTCAGAATACAACTCATTTTCACGATATAGAAATTTAAGAAGTTTAAGACACAAGACACAAGTAAAAAGATACAAGTAAAAAGAAACAAGTAAGAAAAGAAACGGGGAGAGGGGCGTTAACCTTTGATCACCGCAATGAATTACGGTGTTAACCTTTACCACCTTATTTTTCTATCATTTTAATGTAAATGAGGAAGTAGGCGACCATTTAATCTTTTGCTTTGATGAAGTCAAAGCTGAATAAAGGATGCAATGGTTATGTTTTTTAAAAAGTTCTTTTTGAGTTCCATTCAGTTTAAATGAAACAGGGGTATTTCCAGTCGTTTCCGTATCATCAATTAGTTTTTGAATATATTCCATTGAGTAATCATTTTGCTGGGTATCATTAAGTTCGTAAAAGAATAAAACCAGATGGATGATTAAAGGTAAAGATGATCGCAGTTTACTATCGATTTCCATGGTGATAAGGTTATTCTTATATGAATGGTTTAACGGGGCAGGCAAATCTCCGGACGGAGTTATTATATTTTTCATTGTCAGATTCATTTCATCTTTGGGTATGGGGTTGTGACTAATGAGTCGCTGATTGGAATTTGAACCATGAATCTGTGCAACTGACCATACGTCAGATAAAACAGGTATGGAATTAATTAATTTTGCAAATTTGACCTTTAGACCGAATTTTCTTCTTGCTGCCTTTGCAGAAGGTGAATTACTTACGTTGACTTTATCAGGTAATAAATAGACAACTTCCTTACCGTTCCTGATCCTTGTAACGGTATTTCCGAGTTTACCGCTAATATTTCCCAAACTGTTATTTTTTCGAGTCGCCATTAGATATTTTCCTTAATTGTTAATACTAATATAATAATAATTTAATAGGAATCATAGCGTAGGTGGAGCGAAGGTGAAGCGAAGGTGAAGCGAAGATGGAGCGTAGGTGGATGGTAGGAAGATAGGAGGATAGGATACCGGATAAATTTAGAGATTAGATGTCAGAGATCAGAAAGGCAGATGTCAGAAAGGGCAGGGGGTATCGAGATTAGCGGGTAGTTGGGGTTTGGGTGAGGGTTATAGCTTGCATGCACCGGACTGGAAGAGGCTGTGTGAAAAGTCAAGATGAGCATAATAATATCCCGCATATTGGTCTCAACCTCACCCCCCGACCCCCTCTCCTTCCGCTATAATCGGGACAGGTAGCAAGGCGAGGGGGAGGGACCGGACTTGGAAGTCCGGTGTTAACCTTTGGACCACCGCAATGAATTACGGTGTTAACCTTTGGACCACCGCAATGAATTACGGTGTTAACTTTTGATCACAGCAATGAATTATGGTGTTAACTTTTGGGTCATGGCAATGGATTATGGTGTTAACCTTTGGATCACCGGAATGATAATAAATGGAAAATTTTATGTTTATAGGATTGAATTTGATATTTTGATGTTTTACATTTGAATGCTCGGATGTGAATATTTTTTGAGCGAGTTGATGAAAAAAGTTAAGAACAGTTACAAATCTCCAACTCCAATCCGGATTAACTCCATGATATAATCACAATAATATTCTTATTAAATGCGTCATTACAGTTAAATCACTAACTAATATGTGGCTCAAGAGGCGAAGCAGTGTCATCTTTCAAATACTTATTCTTGCGTAACTTGAGTATTGAAAGTCATTTCATGTTATTTTGTATTTATTGATTGGTATTATATTTATTTTTGATTTTGAGAAAAGGTCTAAATGAAGAATTCTAAGGATAGTAATTACGAATACGGGGAAAACGATTCTAAATCTTTAAAAGAATATTTGCTGCTTGTCCGGAATAATCTTTTTCCTTTTGTGTTAATTGCAGCGGTTTGTTTTGCTGTTGCCGTACTCTATGCATTGAGCAGCAAGGATATTTATGAATCGGAAACTGTTCTGAAGATTTCAAAACCATCGGGGAATATTCTTAATATCGCCGATAATGCCCGATATGATGGATCTCGGGATGGACCGTTTTATTGCCAACGAGATTGAAATAATAAAAAGTTATACCAACAGGACGAAGGTAGCGAATGCGCTTGATTGACAGTCTTGAAGGAATCCGAAAATAAAAATGATTTTTACCTGGTATAAAAATCATAATCAAGGAAATAAGTCCATCGATTCTTTAGTGCAATTACTGGATAAGGAGTTACAGTTGAACAAAAAAGGGGTCTGGATATGGTAACTATAACTGCAGAATCACCTTCACCTTATGAAGCAACGTTAATAGCAAACAGTTACGCAGAACAATACAGAAGCTTAAATTTGGAAGTTAACCGGAACCAGTTAACATTCGTGAAAAATTTCCTATATGAACAGAAACTTGAGAAAAGCAAAATGAGTTAGATATTGCAGATAATTCATTAAGAAGTTTCCAGGAAAGAGGTGAGAATTATTGCTTTAGATGCACAGGCTGCGGCAATGATAGACCAGCTTTCAAAATTCGAAGCAAGGATGAATGCCGCAAAGATTGATTATATGTCATCTACAAATGTATTAAACCAATATAAGGATGAGCTTAAAAAGCAGGATCCGCGAATGGCGGATTACCTTGAAAGTCTAAGTTCAAGGGCATACATTGATGCACTGCAGAAGCAGCTTGCCGAACTTCAAATAAATAAAGACCTGGCGTTTTCTAATGCCAAGTCAAAATTAGATGTTGATGCAAAGATTAAGGAATACGATCGGAAGATTAATGATCTAAAGCAAAAGCTAACTCAAAAAATGGAGATCATTAAAGCAGGGATATTTGCAAGCAGCCCGGAAGAGGTAAAAGAATTATCACAAAAAATAATAGTAGAAACAATTAGAGATGATTCTTTAAATATTATAATTAATGGGCTAAAAGGGATTGTAGAGAGTTACGAACAAAAATTTAATACATCTGCCCAAAAAATCAATTGAGCTGGCGAGTCTTAGAAGGAATAGTGCAATCCCTGCAGAAGTTGAATTCTCTGATTGAAGAGAAGTACCAGGAAGCAGTAATTAACGAACAATCACAGCCTGGAAATGTTCTTGTAGTTGATAAAGGGAGAATCCCGGAAAAACCTGCTAAACCGAATAGGTCACTGATTGTATTAATTGGGATTGTTCTAGGGACAGGATTAGCATTCGGGTATGTTTTAATTAAAGATTACTTCGACGATACAATTAAAACTCCGGAAGATATTCAAAAGAAGAAAATAAATATACTTGCCTGGATACCACATGTTGAAGGGATGGGGGATAAAAGAACAAACGAATATGAATTTATTGTAGCAAAGAAGACGAAGTCTATTCCAAGTGAAGCTTTTAGAGCATTAAGAACAAGAGTGCAGTTTTCAAATGTTAATATAGAATCTTTTAAGACGATATTAATTACTTCATGCTTACCACAGGAAGGGAAAACATTTATTTCCTTAAATCTTGCAGGAAGCATGGCGCAAGCTGATAAAAAAGTACTGCTAGTTGACTGCGACCTTAGAAAGCCGCGGCTTCATGGAATTGTTGGAGTTAAGAAGAGTCCAGGTTTAGTCGATTATCTTTTTAATTTAGTTAATATTAATGAAGTTATTCATCCTTCCGAAGTGGAGAACCTGAGTTACATATTTTCGGGAACAATACCACCGAACCCTGCAGAGGTATTACAATCGCAAGCATTACTGAATTTCCTCAATGAAATGCGAAAACGTTTTGATGTAATAATAATTGATTCCCCACCGATTATTTCAGTAACGGATTCTGAAATATTATCCCGAATTGCAGATGGAACTATTTTAATAGTATCTGCTGATAAAACCGAAATAGACTTAATGGAGACTGCTGTTAAGTTATTAAAGAATGATAAATCACCTTTCCTTGGTGTTGTTCTAAATAACTTTATTTACAAGAACGGGTATGGATCTTATTATAAATATTATTATTACTATTCGCATAATACGAACGGGAATGAAAATAAACATGAAAAGGCTGGGGGGAAGGGGAGTGTATCTAGTCTGGAAAACTAGTATTAAAATTAGTATTGAGTATTGGAGTATTGAGTAGGGAGATTAAATAAGTCAATTGTCATTAAGTAGTCATTCTTCCATCCATAAATTCCCAATCCGCCGGAAAGATTAAAAAATGATTTGATGAAAGTAGTAAGAAGTTAACCCACCCCCCTGGTTTTTAGAGATTATTAACACTAAGTCAAATTCCAAAAGACAAATAAACAAATGACAAATAAGCTCCAAAAGAAAAAATTCAAAATTCAAAGTAATCACCGGACTGGAAGAGGCTGTGTGAAAAATAAAGATGGTCTCAACCTCACCCCCCGACCCCCTCTCCTTCCGCTATAATCGGGACAGGTAGCAAGGAGAGGGGGAGGGGCCGGACTAAAGTCCGGGAGGGATAATATAGGGGATTACGAATAATCACCGGACTGGAAGTCCGGTGTTAACCTTTGGCAAAAACAGAGCTATATAAAGAAATTTACTAAAAAGAAGCTTATTATGAAAACAATTAATATAAATATGAGGCGAATTAAAAATTAAAAATCTCGTATCTGGCTTACACCACAGACAACAGACATTGCAAGGTATTTTATATTATTAACAATTTGGGTAAGTTTTATTTGTATTGTATTCATAAGTATTTAATTGAGTAATACTTTTTATGAGACTAAAAGATTATGAAGTAGAAGCGATAAAAAATGTTGTAAAAAAATATGATAAGAACGCTCAGGTATATCTATTTGGTTCCAGAACTGATGAGACAAAAAGAGGCGGAGATATTGATCTATTGATTATTTCCGATATATTAACATTTAATGAGAAAAGGAAAATTAGACTGGATTTATATAAAAGATTAGGAGAACAAAAAATAGATATTATCATTACTAAAGAAATTAGAGGGGCGTTCATAAAGCTTGCTTTTGAACAGGGAGTTAGATTATAATCACAGAACTATATGAAACAACAAAAATATATTGACAATCTTAAAGAATCACTTGAATTCTTAAACGATTCTTTACAATGGCTTGAAAGATCTTTCACAAAATGTTCTGCAATTGGAATAAAAAATGAATTAACAAAAGATGAATATGATGAGTTTGAGAATTTAGCCAGCAGGTTTGCAAGGACAAGTGATATTTTAATTCAAAAAATACTTAAAAGTATTGATCTTGTTGAATTTGAACCAGAAGGCACTTTGATTGATGTAATAAACAGGGCAGATAAACGGGGATTCTTTGAATCAGTTGATGACATTAGGGAAATAAGAGATTTAAGGAACGATATAGTCCATGAATATTTAACAGAAGAACTGGAAAATATATTTAAGAATATTTTTAAGTACACTCCAAAGTTATTTATCATTATAAATAATATAAAAGAATATTGTGGAAAATATTTTGAGAAGGACAAAAAAAATACCGATGAGGATAGTACTAAGTAAAACAATAGAGATGACATATAAAGTGAGCACGAATCCAAAGAAGGTCATTTAATATGAGAATTAAAAAAGAGATTGCAGAATTTATTACGCACTATGTAAAAGAAAAATTTCCTGATGCAAACATAATAATGTGGTTTTGTGTCCGGAATGACACATGATTGTACTAGGGCACTGAGGACATGAAGGAACACTAAGTCAAATTCCAAAAGACAAATAAACAAATGACAAATAAGCTCCAAAAGAAAAAATTCAAAATTCAAAACAGGGAACAAGCAATAAAGTGACACTAGGTTTAAATATACAAGGCACAAGGGAGCATTTAAGATTATGGTGATGCTAAGAGCCTGTGAAGAGTGGCTTTACCGGACTAAAGTCCGGAGTTGTGTGGGGGTGAATCATAGTAATCACCGGACTGAAAGTCCGGTGTTAACCTTTGGCGAAAATAGAGGGTCATGAATAAAATCTAGCATAGGGTGAAGAGTGGCTTTACCGGACTAAAGTCCGGAGTTGTGAGCTGGAACTGAATATCTGTAGAAAGAATGATTCCAACAACTATGGATGAAGTTCACAAGGAGTTAAAAAGTTTGTTGGAAATGCATAGTGAAGACGATTAACTGATATTCAGTATAATATTTATTATATAATAATCAGATAATCTTTTACAATGAGACAGATAATGAAAAAGTTAGTAAATATAAATAAAATAAAACAGTTTACAGCTATTATTGAGAGAGAAGATAACCAATATGTGGCATTATGCCCTGAACTTGATATTGCCAGCCAGGGAATCACTGTAGAAGATGCTCGTAAGAATTTAAAAGAAGCTTTGGAATTGTTTTTTGAAACAGCTTCTGAAAAAGAAATACATGATCGATTACATACAGAGATATTTATTACTCAATTACAGGTAGCTGTTGGGTAAACTTCGTATTTTTTCAGGGAAGGAAGTTTGCAAAATATTGGCTAAGCATTCCTTTAAAAATGTACGGCAATAGGGAAGCGATATTATAATGCAATTAAAAACATTTGATTCGACTATAACTGTTCCTGTACCAAATCATAAAGAGATAAAGATAGGAACTCTAAAATCTATAATAAGACAATCGCAAATTCCTAGATCAGAATTTGAAGTCTAACCCGAATGACCGATGACAAGCGAAGAGAGATTCCGGCTCAAGGCCGGAATGACAAGTGCAGAAGAGTCTGGAATGCTAGTGTATGGCTAAAAATTTCGCATAGAATTCTTCAGCCGGCATTAAGAGAAGAATTATTTGAATCTTTAATATTTTTATTTACATTTCATTACATATAAAAATTAATGATGAGTTTTAAGATGAATGACTTGAAATTTATTTATACCGGAATGATAATAAAAGAAGCCGGAGGTTTTAGTTCTCTTTGTCCGGAGTTGGATGTAGCTTCTGAAGGAGAAACTATAGAGGATGCTAAACAGAATCTTATTGAAGCAGTATCTCTTTATGTTGAAACTGCCATTGAAAGCAATTTACCTGTAAATAGGCAAGTGCCTAAAGAGGAAGACCCAAGAACTACTAGGAATAATGATATTACTGAAATTTTTAGAATAAGTGTTGAAATGGCAGTTAAAGCTTATGCCTAAATATCCGGTTATTAAACCAAAGCAATTAGTTAAAGTATTAAAGAAAATGGGTTTTTACGAAGTTAGAAGCAAAGGGAGCCACATATAATTAAAAAAAGGGAATTTACTTGTAACGGTTCCGTTGCATAATAAAGACCTTAAAATAGAGACTTTGAAATCAATTTTACGTCAATCAAAGCTGAGTATTGAAGAAATTTTAGAATTACTAAACAATTGAATGAATAAATATTTTAATGTTGAGAAGTGAAATGGATTCAAAGACTTTTGTAAACATTAATTACTATTAATTTATAAATAAATATAATTACGATATGATAAGTGTAATTGCGAAATATGATGGTTCTGTATTTAAACCGGAGAAAAACCTGGAAATACCAAAAGATAAGCTATATCTTATTGAAATCGAAGAAATTGAGGAAGGTAAGTATCCGTTAGAAGAAATAGAAAAATTATCGGTTGATATGGGAGTAAAAGATTTATCTTCAAATCATGATTTTTACTCAAGCAATAAACTAAAATAATGTCCCCTGTTTATTTTCTTGATACTTCCTTTTTATTTGCACTATTAAATAAAGCAGATGAGCACCATCCTGAAGCTGTTGAGAAGCAGAAATTAATTTCCAATTCAGTCATAAATCCAAAGGCAATCGTAATTCATAAATCTTTAATTGAAAATTGATTATATTTAGATAAAATTAATAAGGATTTAAAAATGCTAAGTGTATCAATTAATGACTTTAAAAATAAAATTGAATTTTATTTAAGTAAGATTAAAATGGGAGAAACACTTGTAATTAAGGATAAGAATAAATCAATAGCTAAGGTTGCACCAATAGTAAGCGAAGTAAATGATAAAAGACCTATGGGTTTAGCATCGGGTGATTTTACAGTTCCGGATGACTTTGATTCTCCTCTACCACCTGAAATTCAAAAATTATTTGAATAATGAACTTACTGCTGGATACTTCTATATTCCTTTGATATATAACTGGCGATAAAAAACTTCCTAAGAAATATGCCAATGAAATTCGGAATAAGAAAAACAATGTTTTTCTAAGTGTAGTTTCTATTTGGGAATGTATTATTAAACAACAAATCGGAAAACTTGACTTACCAAAGCCGGTGGCAGAATATCTTATAACACAAAGAAATTATCACAATATATCTTCTTTACCATTGGAAGAAAAAAATTTAGCCTACTTAGCCGAATTACCTGTTATACATAGAGATCCTTTCGATAGAATCATAGTATGTCAGACAAAGGATTGTAAATTTACTTTAGCAACAAGCGATAAAATTCTTAAAAAATATCCTGTTGATATTTTATAAAAGTCGTTATTTATCAATCATAAATCAACAATAATAAATCCAGGGGGATTGATGAATGATGATTTACGATTGAAAGTCCGGTGTTAACCTTTGGTAAAAACAGAAGGTCATGAAAGGGAATAAATTAGATTGGATAGGTATTCCTCCTAAAGAGGTAATGAAAAATAAAAAGATAAAAGTAAAGGTTATTTTGAGTGAAGAACCGGAGTACAAAACAAAGCGGGGCTTGCTTATGGGAGAAGCATTAAAGAAGATTGCAGACATAAGAGGGTTAAAATCGATGAAAGATCCTATTGCATGGCAAAGGGGAATAAGAAAAGATAGAACCTTAAGAAAATTAAAGGATTAAAACTATTTGATCCTTTCGCATTAAAAGAAAAATCTCAAAAATAGGTCATCCAATAAAGATTAAAGATAAAAGTAAAAAGACACAAAGAAGATGAATGTAAAAAGAAACAAGTGAAAAATACTTTTCACTTTGTACTTTTATCCGGAAAGGATAGAACCATGGATATAATTCATTATCCTGTTAATGCAGCATATATTGGTAGATTTAGAATTTTAATCGAATTTGAAAATGGGGAATTAAGAACAGTTGATTTTAGTAGTTATAAAGAAAAAAGACTTGGAGATTTTTCCGATTTAAAAAATGAAGAATACTTTAGAACATTTTTTATAAAAAATGGAGATCTTCAATGGCCGAACGGTTGGGATGTTGCACCGGATTATCTTTACGATATAAGTTCCCCGGCTAAAGTAGAACCTTTAAATAAAAATAGAAAAAAAAGAGTGGCGAAGATGCGTTAAGATTGATGATTGACAATTTAAGAATGAGAATTACAGACCTTTAACTGCAATAAAAGAATTACTTAATCCATGCCGGATAAATAGTAAACCGGTAGGCCAATACTCCAGCATTCAATAAAGATTTATTATATTAGAGCAGAGATTTTGTAAAATATATGTTAAGTATAAAAGAAATAGAGTTCATAAAAGAAAAGCTAATTAAAGGATTTAATCCGGAAAAAGTTATTTTATTCGGATCCCAAGCACGTATGGATTCTGATAAAAACAGCGATATTGACTTGCTTGTGATTACAAGCCCAACATATTCCTTCGGGAAAGGCAATAGACGGAAGTTGATGGTTGAGATGGATAGAGCTTTAAGGGGATTAGATTATGCACGTGATATAATAATTCTTTCTTCTTATGAATTTGAGAAAGATAAAATGATTGCCGGGACAATTGCGCGTTATGCTTTCAAAGAGGGTAGAATTATTTATGGTTCATAACAAGGAGGTAATTCTTAAAGTAAAGGAATGGATTAACTAATAAAAAACGACAGAAATAATTAAGTAAATAGATCTTAAAAACACGATGACTAAAGTCCGGAGTTGTGGGGGTGCGAATCATAGTAATCACCGGACTGAAAGTCCGGTGTTAACCTTTGGCAAAGACAGAGGGTCATGGATAAAATCTAGCATAGGGTGAAGAGTAGGATTACGAACAAGGTATTCATCAATCGACAATCGTAAATCGTAAATCCAAACGAATTCGCTAATTATACGATTGATTTGATTCTTGAATAATAGTTGTTTTAATTTTATTTTTCTTATGAATTAATAATTTAATAAGAAAGAATTATAATGGATCCTTCAACGAACTTAAATGATTTTTTAGAATCCATTTCTAAACTTCCTTTAGATGATCAGCTTATGATATCTGAAATTATTCATAAAAGAGTTATAGAAGAAAAAAGGAAAAAATTAGCAGAATCAATTAACGAAAGTAAAGAAGAATATAAAGCGAACAAAACCAAAGGTGGATCAATTGAAGATTTTATTAAAGATGTTGAAAGCGAATGATAAACCTAAATTGGTCTTCGTCATATAAAAAAACATTTAAGAAAACAATAAAAAGCAATCCGGCAGTACAGAAAAAGATTTTGGAGACAATGGCATTAATTCAACAAGATCCATTTGCACCCAAGCTAAAAACACACAAACTTAAAGGAATTTTAGATGGTAATTGATCTTGTTCAGTCGATCATGATTTACGAATAGTATTCGATTTTGTAAAAAATCAAAAAACAGGTGTAACTGAAATATTGTTAATGAATATTGGTACTCATGATGAAGTCTATTGAACCTCACCAAACAGGTTGAAGTCGTTGCATTGCTGGAAATATTCCTCTTCCCAAAAGTCCGGTGTTAACCTTTGGCAAAAACAGAGGGTCACTTAATATGAGAATTAAAAAAGAGATTGCAGAATTTATTACGCACTATGTAAAAGAAAATTTTCCTGATGCAAGAGTATATTTATTTGGTTCAAGAGCTGATGATAACAAAAAAGGAGGTGATATCGATGTGCTTATTTTATCTAATGAAAAACTAAGTTTTTCCGACCTTTCTAAAATGAGGATAAGCTTCTATAAATCATTTGGAGAACAAAAAATCGATCTGGTTAATTTTACTTACTTTGAAGATTCACCATTTAAGGAGATTGCTTTAAGTCAAGCTATTAAATTATGAATGATGAAAATTATTTAAATAAATTAAGAAAAGATTTTGATTCTCTGGAAACGGCTGTAGAAAGTATAAAGAAATCTTTTAAAGGTATATACTACAAACATAATAATGTGGTTTTGTGCCCGGAATGACACGTGATAAGATTACCTCGCACATGTCATTCTGACCCGGAGGCGAAATGTCCCGCTTTTTGCGGGAAGAATCTTCTTTTGGAAATATAGTAATTGAAAAAGCACAGTGAATAAAAAAGGAGATATCTCAGTCGTAAACTCCTTCGATATGACAGGCTCTATTTTGTCATTTCGACGACCGAAGGGAGGAGAAATCTCCTTTTGGAAGAGATAGATATTTAAGAATAATTATAAAATATTTATACAAATACCGGACTAAAGTCCGGAGTTTCGGGGGGGGGATCATAGTAATCACCGGACTGAAAGTCCGGTGTTAACCTTTGGTAAAAACAGAGGGTCATGGATAAAATCTAAGCATAGTGTGAAGAGTGGCTTTACCGGACTAAAGTCCGGGAGGGATAATATAGGGGATTACGAATAATCACTGGACTGAAAGTCCAGTGTTAACCTTTGGCAAAAACAGTGAAAAAATCCAGCAATAATGAACCTATAATTGAGGGAACCAGAATAAGTATTCGTGATATCGTTGAACAATGGAGGCTTGGCTCAACACCAGAAGAAATCCCAATTATTTATCCTCATTTAAATCTTTCGCAAATCTATAAAGCCCTAGTGTATTATCAGGACAATATGGAAGAGGTAGAAAAATTCATTGCACAAAATAAAGTACCGGAAGGATTGAGTGGTAAAGCTTTATCTTGATGAAGATATAAAAAACCAGCTTTGGTATGTGTAAGCCTGAAATGACAAATTTGAAATAAGTTCAAGGTCATGCCTTTCGCTAAAGTTCTCGCTATGATAACGGAAAGATTATCCCGCTTAAGGATGAATTAAAAATAAAGCGCGGGAGATTCTGGATCAAGTCCGGATTAAAACCGGAATGACGGCGTTTAGAAGAGATTCCGGCTCAAGGCCGGAATGACAAGGATTGATGAATGATGATTTACGATTGAAACGCAACAAGATGGGTTTATTCTTCAATCAACAATCATAAATAGTAAATCCAAAGGTTGTTCAGGTCAATCATAAATCAACAATTTTAGCTACCGATTTATCCACCGAAGCCTCGGCGTAGATGGAAAGCCCATAGCGTAAGTAGCCAACAATAATAAATCCAAGGATAAATCCAAATATATTTCAATTTGGTATCAATTTAGGTAAATTTAATGCAATAAAATTTATAATGGAAGAAACAATGTATACAACAATTGAAGCTTTGTATGATAACGGAAAGATTATCCCGCTTAAGGATGAATTAAAAATAAAGCGCGGGAAAGTTTTAGTTACAATTATAGGAAGTGAAGATATAAGTAAAATAGGTAAATCGAATCTTAAAACTCTTTTAGAGTATAGATCAATCATTAAAAATTTACCTAAAAATCCGGTAAAATATCAAAGAAAATTAAGAGATGCCTGGTAAATTTCTGTTCGATACTAATATAGTAATTGAACTTATAAATAATAACAAAATAAATTTCTCAAAAGAACAACTTGAAATTAATTTTCTTATTTCAATAATAACAGAGTTAGAGCTTTTATCAAGTGGTAATTTAACAGGTGCTGAAGAAAATGCAATTAAGGAATTGTTAAGCAGTATATATATTATTAATATTGACGAAGAAGTAAAAGAAAAAACAATAACACTCAGAAAAAAATATAACTTAAAATTACCTGATGCAATAATAGGTGCCAGCGCAATTGCTCAGGAAATACCCCTTGTTTCGAATGATAAAGTATTTGTAAAGATAAAAGAAATAAAATTATTAAAGCTAAGTGAATTTTTAAGGATGAAGCATAAAAAAGAAAAAGACAAAAAGGAATCAGGGGATGGTTAAAGGTTGAAAAAGAACAAGGAAGGTTTAGAGTAGAAAAACGGGATGAGGAAAGTGAAATATTTTTAGTTGAGGTTTTGGTTTAATGGGGATTCTTTCAAATTTATCAGGGAAAGAAAAAGTAAAAATATTTGAAAAATTCGGATATGTCTTTCATCATCAGACAGGGAGTCACTTAATATTATAGTTCATACATTACTTGCTCGAACACTTCGGAGATACGATTACGATTACGATTACGAGCACGATTAAGATTAAGAATTAAATCACAGACAAGAACCCAGTCCCTGTGACTCAAGTGGCGAAGCTTCCCACTCATGTACTTAGTAGCAGAAATTAAACATCAATTATAAAAAATACATTATAATATAAGAGAAAAATTCGGTTCTGTTTATTATATTTAAATGCTGAAAGAAAAGTAAATTAAATAGTTAAAAGATTATTCATGCTGGAAAATGTTAGAATAGATTCGGTGGAAAAACGTGCTTTGTTGCATGCAATAAAGGATGTTGATGATGAAGTATATATTTTAGGCTCGCGATTGGATCCTGATACAAGAGGGGGTGATATTGATGTCTTAATTTTTTCTAAGCAAAACAGCCTGAACTTATCACTTAAAGTTGCCCGCCGGTTCTTTTTACAGTGTGAGGAAAAAATCGATGTGCTTGTTTTCGATAAAGATAACCTTTCTAATGAACAAAAAGCGTTTATTAACACATTGAAGTTAATAAGAGTTAAATAACCTGGTTATTGCAGTGAAAAAAGATTATAAAATTTTATTTGAAAATTCTAAGCAAAAGGTTATTTCTGCTGTTGAATTAGTGGAAGCATCACTTAGAAGCCTTGATAAATACAACATAAATAAGAAATATAGCCCAAAAGAACTTGAACCTTATGATGCCCTCTCAGATAGATTTATCAGAGCAGTCGAAACTTGTATCAAATTTTTCAAGACTTATGAGTATTACTTGTATGCAATTTCATCTGATACATATAGAGATATACTGTTAGCTATGGAAAAGCAGAACATTATATCTGCTGTTGAAATATGGATTGATATGCGGGATATAAGAAACCGTATTGTACACGATTATTTACCCCATCAAATTAAATCCATATATGATCTTATAATGGGTAAATTTAAAGATGAGCTTCTTGAGGTAAAGAAAAAAATCATTAAAATAACTTTAGATTTAGATAAAGACAGCAGCTTATAATAAACCGAAGGGTTGAGACTTTGTAGATAGTTTAGAACAAAACTCTGTTTCGTTTAAATTATTGTAAATCATTAGTTGTATGTTGTTTGTTGAGAGTGGTTTGTAAATAAAAACCGCACACATGAAGCGGACATTAAATTCATAGCTTCAGATTATAAACTACTTACTTAGTACACATATCGTAATTATGATGACGTATTAATTCTACACTTGCTCTTACTACTTTAAGGAGTACGAGTACGATTACGAGCACGAGTACGAGTACGAGCACGAGTACGATTACGAGCACGAGTACGAGCATGAGTACGAGTACGAGCACGAATATGAGTACGAGTATGAATATGAGTACGAGATATGGATAGAAGAATCTTTGGGGTTAAAGGTTAACACCGGACTTTCAGTCCGGTGGATAAGCTGCTAGATGATGATAATCACCGGACTGAAAGTCCGGTGTTAGCCTTTGTTTCAGATAATATGGAAATTATAAATATGAGGATAAGGAAAGAAGATAAAAGGAAAAGGATAGCAGATAAAATCAGAGAACAGAAGTCAGAAGGTCAGGAAATAATATAATCCAGCTTTATAATATAAGTTTAATTATGTATTTTAAATGAAAATTAATTAAAAAGCTGATGAAAGTTAAAAATGGTTACATATAATAACATAATTAAAGAGATGAAAAATATTCCGGTTGACAGGCTAAAAGAAGCTTATCAGCTTATACGGGCATTAAACCCTGAGAAAAAGCGATACAGTAAAGAGGCAGCAAGAAGAAAAATTCTTTCATTTGCAGGCGCATTTGCTGATATGAGCAGCACTGATTATGAAGAATTTTTGGAACAGATAAGGAACACTAGAACAAAGCTATTTGACCGAAATGTTGATCTATGAAGTCTGCAATAATTGATTCCGATATTCTTTCAGAATTTTTAAGAGGGAATGCTAAGGTTATATCAAAAATTGATGAATATTTAAAGGAATATGGTTTTATATTGGACATACTGATACCTTAATTGCCGGTATAGCAATAGCGGGAGGTTTTCAATTAGTTACAAATAATACAAATCATTTTAATCGAATAAAAGATTTAGAAATTATCAACTGGATTAAGTGAGATATCAAATGTATTTAATTATGAGTATAACTATTTCAACAAAGTATACCTGCGTGTCTGAAAAATAAAGCTGAACGAACAAATAAATAAATCATTTTATTCATTTTAGGAATGATAAGGAGTGAGTTATATACGGTTTGTTGTTTATAGTATGTTGCTGGTTGTAAATAAAAACCAGACATTTAATTCCTAGCATCAAATTAAACTACTTACTTAGAACACAGTCGTAATTATGATGACGTATTAATTCTACAATTGCTTTTACTACTTTAAGGAGTACGATTACGATTACGAGTACGAGTACGAGTACGAGTACGATTACGAGCACGAGTATGAGCATGAGTATGAATAATATGAGTATGAGTATGAGATTAAGAATAAAATGGTCACTGTATTTATGAATAGATGTACCAGGGCACTGAGGACACGAAGGAACATTTAAGATTATGATGCTAAGAGCATGTGAAGAGTGGCTTTACCGGACTAAAGTCCGGAGTTGTGGGGGGGGGTGAATCATAGTAATCACCGGACTGAAAGTCCGGTGTTAACCTTTGTTTCAGATAATATCCGTTGGATAAAGTGAGTAACCTAATTTTAACACATTCTTTTGAATACTTGAGTTTTTATATATCTTATATTAATTTCGGTAAAACATAAAGGTTGAGTATGGATTTAATATCATTGGAAGCAGAATTGCTTAAATTATCGCCTAAGGAAAAAGCTGCAATTACTTATAAACTGTTAGAAAGCCTTGAAAGTGATGAACCCGGCAATATGGATGAAATTTGGGTAAATGAAGCGTTAAACAGGTATTATCAAATAGTTAATGAAGGAAAAGCAGTTATTGATAGTGAACTTGTAATAAGGGAAGCAAAATCAAAAATAAATCATTCTAGCCTAAAGCTGTAAAAGATTCGAATCCTTTGATATAATTTGCTATATTTAGTTAGAAAAGGTATAATAACTAGAAAAATTGAGAATATAATGGAAACAAAAACTGCATATAAATATATAGTGAAAAAATCCAGCAATAATGAACCTATAATTGAGGGAACCAGAATAAGTATTCGTGATATCGTTGAACAATGGAGGCTTGGCTCAACACCAGAAGAAATCCCAATTATTTATCCTCATTTAAATCTTTCGCAAATCTTTGAAGCCCTAGCGTATTATCAGGACAATATGGAAGAGGTAGAAAAATTCATTGCACAAAATAAAGTACCGGAAGGATTGAGTGGTAAAGCTTTATCTTGATGAAGATGTAAAAAACCAGCTTTGGTATGTGTAAGCCTGAAATGACAAATTTGAATAAGTTCAAGGTCATGCCTTTCGCTAAAGTTCTCGCTATGATAACGGAAAGATTATCCCGCTTAAGGATGAATTAAAAATAAAGCGCGGGAGATTCTGGATCAAGTCCTGATTAAAACCGGAATGACAGTTATGCATGGGTGACAAGCGAAGAGAGATTCCGGCTCAAGGCCGGAATGACAGGTGCAGAAGAGTCCGGAATGACAATGTGTTTTTGATTGGAATGACAACGACGATGGAAATTATGAGATAATGATTGTAATGTCATTCTGGCGAAAGCCAGAATCTCAAAAATACAGCGATAAAGGAAGATTCCGGCTCAAAGGCCGGAATGACAGCGTTTAGACTGAAAGTCCGGTGTTAACCTTTGGCAAAAACAGAGGGTCACTTAATATGAGAATTAAAAAAGAGATTGCAGAATTTATTACGCACTATGTAAAAGAAAATTTTCCTGATGCAAGAGTATATTTATTTGGTTCAAGAGCTGATGATAACAAAAAAGGAGGTGATATCGATGTGCTTATTTTATCTAATGAAAAACTAAGTTTTTCCGACCTTTCTAAAATGAGGATAAGCTTCTATAAATCATTTGGAGAACAAAAAATCGATCTGGTTAATTTTACCTACTTTGAAGATTCACCATTTAAGGAGATTGCTTTAAGTCAAGCTATTAAATTATGAATGATGAAAATTATTTAAATAAATTAAGAAAAGATTTTGATTCTCTGGAAACGGCTGTAGAAAGTATAAAGAAATCTTTTAAAGGTATTAAAGACAATATTTTTTATATTAAGAGAAAATCCTAAAACGTTTATAGATAGGGCAAACCTTGCCGAAAAATTGGAAATCATTCCTTCTGCAGATGAGTTAATTTCAATAAGAGATCTTAGGAATGAAATTGTACATGAGTATATGCCGGAAGAATTGCCAAGAGTATATAAAGAAATATTTTCAAATTATAATAGACTAATAATATTAATTAATAAGACAAGAGAATTTGTAAAAAAAAGAGAATGGGGAGGCAAAACTTAGGGTTTAGTCTGCTGGTTGTAAACAAGGAGGTAATTCTTAAAGTAAAGGAATGGATTAATTATGCAGAAGATGATTTACGACTTGCAAAGCATAGCTTAACCATGGAAAGCTTCTTGGAGCAGTAACGTTGGGGATACCCGGTTTAAGGCTTAATCCATTTAAACGGGTATTGGAATCTATGAAAATGATGCTCGCATAAAGATAACGTCAAAATATAACTAATGAACAATAAACCCAATGCTCAGGTTTCATTAGGGTCTTCCGTTTTCCTTAAAATTTAGCCGGACAGGTCATCATGACAGCGTTTAGAAGAGATTCCGGCTCAAGGCCGGAATGACAAGTGCAGAAGAGTTGTGTTGTGGGGCGAATCATAGTAATCACCGGACTGAAAGTCCGGTGTTAACCTTTGGTAAAAATGGGAGAAGCATTAAAGAAGATTGCAGACATAAGAGGATTAAAATCGATGAAAGATCCTATTGCATGGCAAAGGGGAATAAGAAAAGATAGAACCTTAAGAAAATTAAAGGATTAAAACTATTCGATCCTTTCGAATTAAAAGAAAAATCTCAAAAATAGGTCATCCAATAAAGATTAAAGATAAAAGTAAAAAGACACAAAGAAGATGAATGTTGAATGTTGATTGAAGAATTACGAATGATGTTTTAGAGTTTATTCATAAATCAACAATCAACAATAATAAATCCCCTGTATAACCAGGAAACCTTTCCGGAATGAAAATCGGGACTAAGAAAAGTAAAAGGAAAATTTTCCTGACTTCAAAATTTCACGGTTGTATGTGGTTAGTAGATAGTTGGTAGAGCATCCATAAAGTAGGTAAAAAATAATGTTAAAAATGAGCGGAGTTATTGAGTTAATTACTATAGGGATATATCTTTATGCTGGAATTATTATATTTGTAGAAATATTATTCAGGTGGTATTATGTATAAATATATTTTAGATGAAAAGAATAAAAAGGAATCGGTAATATTGAGTATTAAAGAATTTGAGAATATTCAAAAAGAGCTGAGAGAAAACCGTGAAAGAATTGAAATTCTCGAAGATGAGCTTGACATAAAGCTCGCCGATAGAGTACTTAAATCAAAAGAGAAAACAATTCCTTTTGATTTAAAGAACTATGTATGAGCTTGAAATCCTTCCTTCTGCTGATAAAGCACTGAGGAAAATAAATTCCCAAGATAGGATTACTATCGCGAGAGCTATTGATAGTTTGCGAGAAAAACCACGGCCGCATGGATACAAGAAATTAAAGGGGAGTGAATTTTATCGAATAAGAATTGGAGATTATAGAGTAGTATATCAAATATTTGATGAAAAACTACTTATAATAGTAGTTAGAATCGGACATAGAAGAGAAATATACAGAAGCTAAAAGCCTTAAAGTATCGTGCGTGGAGTAAGCAGTAAGCAAAACCGTAACATGAATTGTGAATTAAAAATTTAAATTTCCGGCAACTGGTATCGTAACGCTAGTTGGCTGTATGAGCCAGAACCGGGTACCCCCTAAATTAAACGAACTCCGTAGGAGTTCTATAATCAAATCAAGAAATATTAAAAACTGCAAATGAAATAAATAAATTCGGTGTAAAGAGCAAGAATTCATTGCATTTGGCATGTGCTATTTATTTAGAATGTGATTATTTTATAACAACTGGTTCTATTGACAAATAGCGATTAATAAACATTGACTTTTATTCTGGCTCAGCCAGTTTAAGATTATGATTACGAGCACGATTAAGAATTATCGATTTAAGATTGATGATTTACAATAAGCAGATAGTAAAAAGATATCCGGATTGAAAAAGAAGATTTTATTATTATATTATCAAGAGAATTTTATTTATAAAATAAAGATTATCAATTAAACTATGAGATTACAAATAATAGAAGATAGTAGAGGAAAAGCAGCAGGAGTTTTTATCCCTATAAAAGATTGGGAAAAACTTAAAGAAAAGTATAAAACTCTAAATGAACTGGAATACGAAGAGACCACCAAGGAAGACTTATTGCATGAACTAAAACAAGCAGTTGAAGAATTAAAATTAATTGAAAGCGGTAAATTAAAAGCTCGTCCGGCAACAGAATTACTTAATGAATTATAAGATTTCATCAATTCCTGTTTTTGATAAGCAGGCAAAACGCCTTTCAAAAAAATATCGTTCATTAAAGAATGATTTAGCTATTCTAATTAAAAGCCTGGAAAAACAACCTAAACAAGGTAAGGCACTGGGAAATAACTTTTATAAAATCCGGTTATCAGTTTCCAGTAAAGGGAAAGGTAAATCAGGCGGAGCAAGGATTATTACTTACGTAAAAATAATTTCGAGTACTGTCTATTTAACTTCCATTTTTGATAAATCGGAGAAATCAACAATTACCGATAAAGAACTTGAACAACTTTTTAAAACTATTCCTTAATGACAATATGAAGGCGGGAAATTAGAACACAGAGACCTATATTGACAAATGACAATTGAAGTTGTGCTACTGGTTTTATCTAAAGTGTTAAAGAACAGCACCAGGAATTGATGATTGAAGATGGGATCAATCTAAGGAAAATAAGAGATAAAATTTTTAATGTAATATTGCTGTTAAAAGAATTTAAAAATAAAGAATATAGCACTCCTAACGGAGTGCGATGTTCTGTGGTTTAATATAATTCTACAAATATTTCACTCCTCTGGAGTGAAGAAAGAGAAGTGATAACTCCGTTAGGAGTTAAATAATTGTAGAACCGGGTACCCCCTAAATTAAACGAACTCCATAGGAGTTCTATAATCAAATCAAGAGATATTAAAAACTGCATATGAAATAAATAAATTCGGTGTAAAGAGCAAGGATTCATTGGCTGTTTTATTTGGTTCATATATATATGGCATACCAAGAGAAGACAGCGACTTTGATATTGTATTTTTTGTAGACAAAATAAATGAAGATACCGATTATTTAACGTTATTAGTAAACCTTAATAAATTAGCGAGACAAATAGATAGTAGAATAGAACCACATGTATTCGATAAAAAAGATGAAACAGGTTTTGGACGGAGGAATTTAACCACAGAGGGAACGGAGGTCAGAGGCCAGAAGGCCAGAAGTCAGAAGTCAGAAATCGGAGGGAACACAGAGTTAGCTGAGAAAATAAGGAAATTGGAATTTTTGGGGGTTAAAAATTAACACCGGACTTTTAGTCCGGTGGATAGGCAGCTAGCTGATGATAATCACCGGACTGGAAGTCCGGTGTTAACCTTTACTTCCTCCAAAGGAGTCGGATTGTATTGTCATAAATCCTTAAGTCCGAATTGGTGATTGAAGAAACGAATTGATGATTGACGATGGAAGGTTTATATTTATAATAAGAATTTTAAGGTTATAAAAAGGTAAATGGTATGGAAGACAATCTTATTAAACGAATTACAATTAATCATAATATTTTTGGTGGAAAACCAATTATACGAGGAATGCGAATAGCAGTAGAACATATTTTAGGAATGCTGGCTGCCGGTTCAACAATAGATGAAATTCTGGAAGGATATCCTTTGTTAGAAAAGGCAGATATACAAGCATGTTTGCTCTATGCTTATAGACTTTCTGCACATGAACGTTTTGAAACAGTTAAATTTAAGTAATGAAATTTTTGGTAGATTCATGTTTGTCAAAATTTTCTGTTGAAGCACTTCGCAGCAAGAATTATGATACCATATGGATTGCAGAAGAAGCAAAAGATCCCGGTGATACAGCTATATTGCAGCGAGCATATAATGAGGAACGAATACTTTTAACTGCAGATAAAGATTTTGGGGAGTTAGTATTTATATATCAACTTCCTCACCCAACTATAATTCGATTGGTTAATATAAGAGCAAAAAAACAAGGTGAAAAAATTCTGCAGATCATAGAAAAATATGAACAAGAGTTCCATCATAATCCTTTAATTACTGTAGATCAATTCAGAGTTCGGATAAAGTATCCGGGAGAAATAGAAAGATAAGATGGTATCCGTATCTAGTACCGGCATCAGGCATCAAGTATCCAGCATCGGGAAAGATAAAAGATAACCTACCTTCGTTAAAACTCCGATAGGTAAAAAGGAAAGAGATAAAAGTAAAGAGAAACCAGAGAGAAGAGAGGGGGAGGAAATTCAGAGGTCAGAGAGGCAGATGACAGACAGATTTGAGATTTGCCTACGCATGGGAGAAATCTCTAGTCATGTAACGCGAAACTCCGTTTCGCAAAAGAGGCATTAAAACAATGAGTTCGAACAATACATCATGGGAAGGGTTTATTTAATTAGATGACAGCAGGGCTGGAAGAGGCTGTGTGGAAATTTATTTCGGGGCTGACAAAAAGTAATTATTTTCTAAAAAATGGCACACAGATGACTCAGATTTTAATGGATTTTCACTGTCCCGACTATTGTTAGGACGATAAAAGAATATCTTGATGTTAAGCCAAAATGAAAGTTGCTTATCTTCAAACTGATGAGGCCGACGATGTGCTTAAGGATCCAGTTTCGTTCAATGAACTGCGTCTGTCTCAAACATCTGGTTTGTTGTTTATAGTATGTTGCTGGTTGTAAAAACCAAACACATGAAGCGGATATTTAATTCCAAGCTTCAGATTATAAACTACTTACTTAGTACACATTCGTAATTATGATGACTTATTAATTCTACAATTGCTTTTACTACTTTAAGGAGTACGAGTACGATTACGAGCACGAGTACGAGTACGAGTACGATTATGAATATGAGTACGAGCACGATTACGAGTACGAGTATGAATATGAGTACGAGCACGAGTACGAGTATGAATAATATGAGTATGAGATTAAGAATAAAATAGGTTACTGTATTTATGAATAGATGTACCAGGGCACTGAGGACACGAAGGAACATTTAAGGTTATGATGCTAAGAGCATGTGAAGAGTGGCTTTACCGGACTAAAGTCCGGTGTTAGCCTTTGTTTCAGATAATATGGAAATTATAAATATGAGGATAAGGAAAGAAGATAAAAGGAAAAGGATAGCAGATAAAATCAGAGAACAGAAGTCAGAAGGTCAGGAAATAATATAAGCCAGCTTTATAATATAAGTTTAATTATGTATTTTAAATGAAAATTAATTAAAAAGCTGATGAAAGTTAAAAATGGTTACATATAATAACATAATTAAAGAGATGAAAAATATTCCGGTTGACAGGCTAAAAGAAGCTTATCAGCTTATACGGGCATTAAACCCTGAGAAAAAGCGATACAGTAAAGAGGCAGCAAGAAGAAAAATTCTTTCATTTGCAGGCGCATTTGCTGATATGAGCAGCACTGATTATGAAGAATTTTTGGAACAGATAAGGAACACTAGAACAAAGCTATTTGACCGAAATGTTGATCTATGAAGTCTGCAATAATTGATTCCGATATTCTTTCAGAATTTTTAAGAGGGAATGCTAAGGTTATATCAAAAATTGATGAATATTTAAAGGAATATGGTTTTATATTGGACATACCGATACCTTAATTGCCGGTATAGCAATAGCGGGAGGTTTTCAATTAGTTACAAATAATACAAATCATTTTAATCGAATAAAAGATTTAGAAATTATCAACTGGATTAAGTGAGATATCAAATGTATTTAATTATGAGTATAACTATTTCAACAAAGTATACCTGCGTGTCTGAAAAATAAAGCTGAACGAACAAATAAATAAATCATTTTATTCATTTTAGGAATGATAAGGAGTGAGTTATATACGGTTTGTTGTTTATAGTCTGTTGCTGGTTGTAAATAAAAACCAGACATTTTAATTCCTAGCATCAAATTAAACTACTTACTTAGAACACAGTCGTAATTATGATGACGTATTAATTCTACAATTGCTTTTACTACTTTAAGGAGTACGAGTACGATTACGAGTACGATTACGAGCACGAGTACGAGTATGAATATGAGTACGATTACGAGCACGATTACGAGTATGAATAATATGAGTATGAGTATGAGATTAAGAATAAAATAGGTTACTGTATTTATGAATAGATGTACCAGGGCACTGAGGACACGAAGGAACATTTAAGGTTATGATGCTAAGAGCCTGTGAAGAGTGGCTTTACCGGACTAAAGTCCGGAGTTGTGGGGGGGGGTGAATCATAGTAATCACCGGACTGAAAGTCCGGTGTTAACCTTTGGCGAAAATAGAGGGTCATGAATAAAATCTAGCATAGGGTGAAGAGTGGCTTTACCGGACTAAAGTTCGGAGTTGTGGGGGGGTGAATCATAGTAATCACCGGACTGAAAGTCCGGTGTTAACCTTTGGCAAAAACAGAAGGTATATAAAGAAATATTTTCAAATTATAATAACCTTGGTGAAAAAAGAAGTTAATACTGTTAATATAAATCCGAAATAATATTTTTTAGCTTGATATAAAATCCTGAAAAGAAAATGTGTGACATGGGCGGATAAAGTATTTGTAATTTGTATTTATATTTTATTATTAATAACACTATGATTAAAAAATTAACGATAAAATATAAAACTTTTATAAAACAGAATGTTCATTTAGAAGAGTTGTATTTAGGAACTGCTAATTCTTTTATATTAAGGTTGGTTGGATATGGCTTCACATATTTATTTACTTTTTTCATAGCAAAGATATGGGGAGCAGGTGTCACAGGTATATTCATACTTGCAATATTAATCATTAATGGACTTACTTATATTTCGACTTTAGGGCTAGAAAACTCGATTCTTGTTTTAACATCAAAATATTATCATGAAAAGAAAACTGATTTGCTAAATGAAATTCTAATAAAGTCTGCAATATTTACTATTTTCGTTGCAATAATTATTAGCTTATTACTTTATTTTTCTTCCGGTTTAATTTCTTCCAATATTTTCCATAAAATATCTTTAACTGAACCATTAAAATATCTTGCATTATGTATTTTGCCAATTTCATTACTTAAGCTTATTGCTCAATTTTTTAGAGGAATTCAAAAAATCAAAGGTTATGTTTTCTTTAATAATGTAATAAGTTATATGTTGTCATTAATTTTTATAATAGTTTTTTATTTTTACGATAAATCGGAGCTAATAATATATATTGCTTTTACTTTTTCATGTTATTTATCTCTTTTGTTTGGGATTTATTATATTATTAAAAGTACTAGCGTTCCTTTAAAAATAAAAAATTTTATTAATGTTAAATTTCAAACTTTATTTGATATTTCAATTCCATTATCTTTATCTAATTTAATAAATTATCTGAGTTTATGGAGCGGTGTATTTATTGCCGGAATGTTTTTATCAAAAAGTCTTGTTGGAGTATATGGGATTTCAGTAAAAATGGTTTCAATATTTGCTGTAATTATTTTTTCAGTTAAATCGATATCGATGCCTAAAATTGGCACTCTTTATCATCTAGAAGATAAGCAATCCTTAAATGAAATATTATTTAATACATCTCGGATTACAACTTTTGCAGGTATTCCTGCTATTATTCTTGCAATAATAATATCAAAACCGATCTTTAATTTTCTGGGAGATACATTTAGCAGCAGCTATATACCATTTGTTATTTTATGTATAGGTCAGTTATTTCAAATCGTGTTTTCACCATCTGATTTTATTCTTCAAATGGTTGGAAAACACAAAGTATATTTTTTGATTTTATCATTCTGTACAATAATTCAAATAATATTATCTGTAGGATTGATTCTTCTATACGATGTTACCGGTGCAGCTATAGCAGCTTCGGTTTCTTCAATAATACAAACAGGATTACTGGTTTTCTACTTAAGAAAAAAGCTTAATATAAATATAAATTACGTTAGGAGATTTGTCTCTATCTTGAAACCAGGATTACTATAATTGAATTAAATTTTGTAAAAAAAGAAGAGATCTTTTATTTAAATAAGATGATTGATGAAAAATACTTGTTCGAAGTCTTATTTCTACATTGTAATAGGCAATAAAGCTTAAAGGAAAATTATATTGAATTCAAAAATTATAATTCAGTTTCTTGATGTAATGTTTTTAGCTTTTTAGCAGTACTATCATCTACACCATAAAAAACCAAACCAAGCCAAAGAAGAGTATTCGAAGCAATACTTTTCGAGAATAATGTAATAGTTGAACCTGGGAAAAAATGCAAATGTTATTTTAGACCTGAATGTACTAATAATGAATATAAATGTATAGATTATTTAATACCAATGAACGTATACAAAAAAATTATAAAGTTAGAAAAATATATTCACCAGAAAAAATAGATATAGTTTTTATTTATATAAGAATAAGTGTACTTAGTGAACCTTTTTGCCCTTAGTGACTTATGGTAAAGAGGATGCAAAGTAGAAAAAAACGTCGGATGCAAATATAATTAAAAAAAATTAATCTTAAATAATTGAATTTTATTAAAAGATACGATACATTTATTTGTTTCGAAAATTAGTGTAAGGTGATTTGACGCAAGTAGATTGTATTATTAAAGTTTGTCCCCCATCCTGTTTTATCCAAGTAAAGTATTCTTATAATATTTAGTGCGTTATTGCAGTATAATTGCAATTGATAGTGTGATATAAAGAATTTGTTGTGTTGTGAGTAGAAAGTTGGAGGTTGTATTGTTGGAGGTTGTCGGTTGGTTGACATTGTCTTGTGTTAATACTTCAACCTAGGTGAGTGTGTTTTTTCATCAATCAACAATCGAAAATCATAAATCCATCGTGTGACTCATGTGGCGAAGCTGTAATCGGAGGTTGGTGGTGGGTAGTTGGTGGTTGGTTGTCCCAAAACAACATACTACTAACTATATACTAAATGGTTGCATTAACGCATTCATCAATTTTAACTACCGATTTCTCTGCAGGTTTATCCACCGGAGCTTCTAGCTTTAGCGGAAATCCCTAGCGTAGGTAATCAACAATCATAAATCCTTTGAATTGGCAAGTAATTTGCTATCTGTTTTGAATTGTGACATTTTTTCTTAACGATAATAATTTTATAAAAAAATCAAAGTTTTAATTGTACTTAATAATTATACTTTATAGTTTTAAATAAAGTAGAGTACAAAATAATAATTAGCAAAGGACAAGAGGAATAATAATCATTTATCTTTTAAGCATTTACATTAAATGATTTATTAAAAGTCTATTTAACAAGTAAGATAACCGGAAATTTAGAATATTGATTGTAAACTGCTCTGAAACTGCATTCAATAACTATTAGAGAATATTTTGAATATTTTTGAAAATGATACTTACAGTTACGAGGAACCTTTAGGGGATTCCTTAAAAAGTCACTTGCGGCATACAATCCGGAGTAATATTTACCCATTTTTGTTAATTAATACAATAAGAATTGCTGCTACGATACTTGATTTCCCGCGAATTGTAAAGAATATGACTAAGAAATATTCCCGGATTTCCCAATCTAAAGATGAGTTTTCGCAAAAAACTAAAACAATAAATGTTGATGTGGATACTGAACTTGATGATCTTAATTGTGAATACAAATCACAGGGGAAACCGGATTTTTTAGGTGAAGAAAAATACCATGAAGAACCGGTAAAAATTAGCTCAAACTAGAAGATTACAGAAATAATTGTAATCTATAAACCATTTATCTTTAATTATCATTCATTTAACTTTCTCAATTTAGAGAATCTTCCTGTTTTTACAGAGAAACGAATTCCCTCGAAAAGCTCAACTAATTAACCAATAGAATTAAAACTTGTATTTATTGAATTATGAAAAACTTTGCTATAACAGGTGTAGCAGGTTATATTGCACCAAGGCATCTAAAAGCGATTAAAGATACCGGCAACAATCTGATTGCTGCGTTAGATCCCCATGATTCCGTAGGTATTATGGATAAATATTTTCCTGATACCAGTTTCTTTACCGAGTTCGAAAGGTTTGAGCGGCATCTCGAAATGCTGCGCAGAGAAAAAATTACTAGAGAAGTTGATTATATAAGTATATGTTCTCCCAATCATCTCCACGATGCACACATTAGACTTGCATTGCGGATTGGTGCCGATGCAATTTGTGAAAAGCCGCTGGTCCTGAATCCCTGGAATCTCGATGCACTGCAGGAACTGGAAGAAGAAACAGGACAGAAGGTTTATAATATTCTGCAATTGAGAGTCCATCCCTCTATTATTGCATTAAAAGAGAAGCTGAAATATAACGGGAAAAAACATGAGGTTGTTTTAACTTATATTACTTCTCGCGGACCCTGGTACCGTTATTCATGGAAAGGGGATGCTGCTAAATCTGGAGGAGTAGCAACAAATATAGGTATACATTTTTTCGATCTGCTTATGTGGCTTTTCGGTAAAGTAGAAGACAGCTTTGTTTATATGTCCTCACCTGAAAAGATGAGCGGTTTCTTATCCCTGCCGAATGCGAATGTCAAATGGTTCCTTTCAATAGATAGAAATGATTTACCGGAGGAAGCTCTTTTAAAGAACAAAACAACATACCGTTCAATAGAAGTGGATGGAGAGGAGTTAGAATTTACCGACGGATTTACTGATTTACATACAAAAGTCTATGAAGATATTCTTAACGGGAAAGGGTTTGGAATAGAAGATGCTAGGGCTTCAATTGAAGCTGTTTATAAAATAAGAACTGCGAAGATCTCTAATGAGCTTGTCATTGTTCATCCATTGTTACTGGAAAAAACATCCGCAATTGAAGTATGACGATTTTGGTGGGTAGGTTGTTGTCTGTGGTTTGTTGTTCCCACGGAATGACAATGGCAGTTACACACTCGCATGTCATTCTGGTGAAAACCAGAATCTCAAAAACAGGGCAATAAATTTCAGACTAAAGGACTTGATATTAATGATAATACTAATAAAAACACTTTTATGTCATTTTGATGGCAAGCAGAATAAAGAATCCTTTACCTTGATTAATAGAAAGATTGAAACGAACATTAAAAAAAATTAATAAAAACATTATTGAGTATTAATACATAAAACACTAAATTTTTATTAGATATAAAATTGTCATCCGCACTTGATCTGGAATCTAAAAAAAAGTTATTCCGGACTTGCCTGTCTGACCTTTGGCGGGATCCGGGTTCTATATTTAATTTTTACAAGAGGTTTAATCAAAAAACTTAATTTCTCAAAGGTTGATGAATGAAAAAAGGGGAAATCCAAAAGCTTAAGATGTTATATGGAATTAAGGAAGGGAATAAATCGTTTAAAATTTTTAAGAAATCTGAAAACGAATTTTTTATAGTAAAAAAGCATTATATAGTTGGAATTTTTCCGATTAAAAGAATATTAAAATTTGAAAGTAAAGAAGAAGCAGTAGATTATATAATAAATAATACTAATAAATTTCATCAGATTGATATTTAACAACGGAGAAAAATGAAAAACTTTGCTTCGCATGATTCCGTTGGTATTCTTGACAGCTATTTTCCCGGTACCAGCTTCTTTACAGAATTCGAAAGGTTCGACAGGCATCTTGAAATGCTAAGACGAAAAAGTGCGGAATAAAAAGTTGATTACATAAGTATCTGCTCACCCAATCATCTGCACGATGCTCATATAAGACTTGCATTGCGGATTGGGGGATACTGCTAAATCAGACGGTGTAGCAACAAATATTGGTATTCATTTCTTTGATCTGCTTATGTGGCTTTTTGGTAAAGTAGAGTCTAGCGTTGTTTATATGTCCTCACCTGAAAAGATGAACGGCTTCTTATCCATGCAAAATGCGAACGTCAGATGGTTCCTTTCAATAGATAGAAATGATATACCGCAGGATATTCTTTTAAATAATAAGACAACATACCGGTCAATAATAGTGGATGGAGTTGAATTGGAATTTACTGATGGATTTACTGATTTACATACAAAAGTCTATGAAGATATTCTTAACGGGAAAGGGTTTGGAATAGAAGATGCCAGGGCTTCAATTGAAACTGTTTATAAAATAAGGACTGCGAAAATCTCTAATGAACTTGTTAATGTGCATCCGTACTTAGAAGGAAAAGAAGTTGCTATTGAAGCATAACAATTTGGGAGTTGGCTGTTGTCTGTAGATCCAAAATATATTATTCTAAGTCATTTCTTATGAGACGCTGCAATGACAAGTATTCCCAGTGTCATTCTGATGAAGGCGGAGATCAGAACCTGTCCATATTTAATAACAATGATATTTAAAAAGATAGATACTATGTTTACTAATAAAATTGAATATAATTTAGTTAACCTTAATAATAATTTATTAAAAATAGTCAATTAGGATGGAAATAGAAAAATTACATAACTCTAAACTGCTAATTACAGGGGGTACAGGCTCCTTTGGGAATGCTGTGCTTGAAAGATATATAAATACCAATATTGGAGAAATAAGAATATTCAGCAGAGATGAAAAAAAGCAGGACGATTTAAGAAAAAAAATAAAAAATCCTAAGGTAAAATTTTATATTGGTGATGTCAGGGATTCAAGGAGTATAGAACCAGCAATTTCCGGAGTAGATTATGTTTTTCATGCAGCTGCGTTAAAGCAGGTACCAACTGCTGAATTTTTTCCATGGGAAGCAATAAAGACTAATACTTTAGGTGCCTTAAATGTAATAGAGATGGCGATTAAACATAAAGTTAAAAAGATAATAGTATTGAGTACAGATAAAGCTGTTTATCCAATTAATGCTATGGGTATGACAAAAGCCTTGATGGAAAAAATAATGATAGCAAAATCAAGAGAAACTAATCATGGCATTTTACTTTGCGGTACTAGATATGGTAATGTTATGGCTTCAAGAGGTTCTGTTATTCCCCTATTTGTTGAGCAAATAAAAACCGGACAACCTATTACAATAACCGATCCTTGCATGACTAGGTTTATGATGACATTGGAAGATGCTGTTGATTTAGTGCTCTTTGCTTTTAAGAAGGGTGAAGCAGGAGATATATTCGTTCAAAAAGCACCGGCTTCTACTATAGAAGATTTAGCTAGAGCATTGATTGAATTATATAATGCAAAAAATGAAATTAAAATAATTGGGACGAGACACGGAGAAAAACTTTTTGAATCTTTAGTAAATAAAGAGGAAATGGTAAAATCAATTGATCTTGGAAATTATTACCGTATACCTGCTGATACAAGAGATCTCAATTATGATCTCTATTTCTCTAAAGGCGAAAATAGGTTGAATGAAGTAGAAGAGTATACATCCCATAATACTATAAGACTGGACTTGGAAGGAACAAAGAAATTATTATTAAAACTTGATTTTATCCGTGAAGACTTAGGAATTAAATGATTCAAATGAACCCGCAAATTATTGAAGGAGGTCTTAATAAAGACAGCAGAGGAATTATTAAATATATAAATGATTTTAAGTTTGAAGGCATTAAACGATTTTATACCATTGAAAGCAGAAAAAAAATTATCAGAGCCTGGCAGGGACATAAGATTGAGAAAAAATATTTTTATATAGTTAAAGGGTGCTTTAGAATTTGCGCAGTTAAAATAGATAATTGGGAATTTCCATCCAAACGATTAATCCCAAAAGAATTTTTATTAAAAGATATTGAAAATAAAATTTTATTTATTCCTTCGGGTTTTGCTAATGGTATACAGGCCATGATTAATAATTCAATTCTACAAGTGTTCTCAAATTTGGAAATAGAGGATTCGGAAAAGGATATTTATAGGTATGATTCTAAATTGTGGTTTGATTGGGAAAAAACACAATTAAATGAAAATTAAATCTATTTATTTTCTAAGTTTATAAGGGTATTTCTTTTGAAGAAAGTTGTAATTACAGGTCAATCTGGATTTATGGGCACACATTTATTTAATTATTTGAAGTATATAAGGAATGATTTTGAACTTATTCCTTTTGAAGATAAATTTTTTGAAGATCAAAAAATTTTAAATGATATATGTAGTAATGCAGACTTTATCATTCATTTAGCTGCACTTAATAGGCATAATGATCCAAACGAAATTTACAAAATCAATGTTGAGCTTGTTAAGAGAATTATTAATGGTTGTGAATCAGTAAATTCAAAACCACACATAATTTTTTCCTCTTCTACACAGGAAGATAAAAATAATGTTTATGGTAAATCAAAAAAAGAAGGGAGAAAATTATTTGTCGAATGGGCTAAGAAAAATAATTCCAAATTTACAGGATTAATTATTCCAAACGTTTTTGGGCCATTTGGTAATCCTTTTTATAATTCAGTTATAGCAACTTTTTCATATCAGCTTACTCATAATGAAAAACCAAAGGTCGATATTGATAGTAATATGAAACTTATATATGTAAGTGAATTAGTAAGTGAGATATATAATATAATAAAAAACAATAAAATAAACTCAGAATTAAAATTAGAACATACGTTTGAAATAAAAGTATCAGCATTACTTGAGCAACTATTAAAATATAAAGAGCAATACTTAGAAAGAGGAATATTTCCTGAAATAAAAAATAACTTTGAGAGAAACCTATTTAATACTTTTCGAAGTTACATTGATCACAGCTCATTTTTCCCTTTCAAATTACAACAGCATATTGATGACAGAGGAATATTTGTTGAAACTACAAAAACTAATATTGGCGGTCAAATCTCATTCTCAGTTACAAAGTCTAATATTACCCGCGGCAACCACTTTCATACAAGGAAAATTGAACGTTTTGTTGTTATAAAAGGTAAAGCAAAAATTGAAATACGCCGTATCGGGACGAATAATATTTTATCTTTTGAATTGGATGGAAATGAACCGTCTTTAGTTGATATGCCTACTTGGTATACACACAATATAACTAATATTGGAAATGAAGATTTATTAACAATTTTTTGGATAAATGAATTTTATGATCAAAAAGATCCTGATACATATTATGAACTTGTATAATAACTAATAATATCTTATGAAAGAAAGAACTGAAAATAAAAAACTAAAGGTGATGACTTTTATTGGTACAAGACCGGAAATTATTCGGTTATCTGTTACAATAAAATTATTGGATAAATTTGTAAATCATATTCTTGTGCATACAGGGCAAAATTACGACTATGAATTAAATCAAATATTTTTTGAGGATTTGGAATTACGAAAACCGGATCATTTTCTAAATGTTGATGTAACATCACTGGGTTCGTCAGTAGGAGATATTATAAAGAAATCTGAAACAGTTTTACTGAATGAAAAACCAGACGCAGTTTTAATCCTGGGCGATACCAATTCTTGCCTATCTGCTTATATGGCAAAAAGAATGCATATCCCTATTTACCACATGGAAGCAGGGAATAGATGCTTCGACTTTAATGTGCCGGAAGAAATTAACAGGAGAGTAATTGACCACATCGCCGACTTTAACCTTGTTTACACCGAGCATGCAAGAAGACACTTACTTAGTGAAGGACTTCCGCATAGAAGAATCTATTTAACCGGCTCGCCCATGAACGAAGTGCTCAATTACTATATGCCCAAAATAGAATCTTCTAAAATTCTTGACCGCTTATCGCTGAAAGCTGACAGCTATTTCGTTGTCTCAATTCATCGGGAAGAAAATGTCGATAATCCTGAAAACTTAAAAATCCTATTAGATACATTGAATGAAATCTCATCTATTTTTAATAAAAAAATTATTTTTTCTACTCACCCGAGGACGAGAAAACGAATTGAATCTCTTTCTGATAATTACTCATCACTGATAACTGATAACTCATCACTCTCTTTCTTAAAGCCTTTCGGCTTCTTTGACTATGTTAAGCTTCAAAAAGATGCTTTATGCGTTATATCCGACAGCGGTACTATTAATGAAGAGTCTTCAATTCTAGATTTCCCGGCCATTACAGTAAGGAATTCCATGGAAAGACCGGAGGGGTTAGATACCGGTTCTATAATTCTTACGGGGTTAAATACAGATGTAATAATTGATTCTGTTAAATTGGTACTTTATGAAAAAGGAAAGAATATTAAAAAAGAGTTTACTGAAGATTATAAAGTAAATAATACAGCGATGAGGGTGGTAAAACTTATAACAGGAACAGCAAAATTAAGCAATAGCTGGGATTCTATTGCAATTAAAGAAGGTTAAAGAGTTTGACAGACATTTATAAAAAAAAATAAAAATACACTTATTTTTGTAATTGCTGATTTAATTCTGTTAGGGCTAAGAAGTCTTTTGAAAAAACCCAGATAATATTCAATTTTTCTTGGTAACTCTTGGTAACTCTTGGTGCTTTGAAAATGATTGATACAGAAATAATCGAAAATAAATATTATATAATGATTTCGTATAAACAATAAATTAGAATCTAAATTAAACAAGTCAGACCATACAACAACTTTTATAAAACCATTTTATTGGAGTAAATATGTTAAGAAATACACTTATCACCATACTCGGAAAGTTGAATCCAACAACAAAAAATATTTATAGTAGAGTATTTCGTTATAATGAAGATCGATTTGCCACTGCATTACCCGTTTTGGTAGGTTTATCCAGACTTATTCCAGTAAAAAAGGTATTAGAGTTTGGAAGTGGATTGAATAGCACTCCGCTATTTTTAAATAAAACAGTATTCCCAGATTTAATTAAGTTAACATCTTATGAAAATGATTTAGGTTGGTATAATAATGTTAAAAATAGAATTGGTGACGATACAAGGATTGATTTACATTGTATTGATGATAACATGAGTTCTATCGTATCAGATATCAAATTATCGGAGTATGATCTAATATTTATTGATGATTCAATGGACTCTACTCTAAGAGCAGAAACAATTAAAAATGTGATTAGTAATAATGATTCTCAAAATATTATAGTAATACATGATTACGAAATAAAGAAATATAGACAAGCAAGTAAAGGTATCTCGAATCGATTTGATTTTAATGCACTATTTCCAAATACTGGTTTAGTTTGGGATAAAAGGATAATAGACAAGTTGAGGTTAAAGAAGATTAACAATTTGATATACAAAAATGCGAAGATGATTAAAGCAACAGATGTAGATTTATGGGGTCAAAAATTTGAAAATGAGTTTTAGAAAATAGGATACTCAAAATAATTGAAAAGTTTTGATTTTTGGGCGAGTAAAATAAATAGTAATGTGGTGATATTATATTAATGAAATTATTTTATAGTAGAAATAAAAGAACAAACAAAGCAAAAAAAAATATTATTGCATCATTTTTTGTAAAGGGTTTAAGTATTTTATCGAGTTTTTTAATTGTACCAGTAACATTAAATTATTTGGATAACGAAGATTTTGGTATTTGGGTTACAATTTCTTCGTTCTTGGTGTGGGCTGGTTTTTTTGATATTGGATTAGGAAATGGGTTACGAAATAAACTTGCTGAATCGTTTGCTAAAAACGATTTAATAGAAAGTAAAAAATATGTAAGTACAACTTATTTTTTACTTTCTCTAATTTCGTTATTAATATTTTTTGTTTTTATTGTTTTGAACAAATTTTTAGATTGGTCTGTTATATTAAATACAAAGAATATTACTAATAATGAATTACAATTATTAGCATTAGTTGTATTTGGTTTTTTCTTTTTAAGATTTGTCCTAAAGCTCGTTGGTGTTGTTCTATTGGCTGACCAACGACCCGCTATGAACAGTTTGTTAATACCATTGGGTGATTTAGTAGGTTTAACCATTATTTATTTTATTAGTTTGTCATCCAACCAAGGTTCATTGTTTCTAGTTGGGTTGGTTTATAGTATTAGTCCAATAGTTGTGTTTATTTTTGCTTCTGTATATTTTTATAGTTTTGAGTACAAAAGTATAGTACCCTCTCTTAAGTATATTGAAATAAAGTATGCTAGAAGTGTGCTTAGTTTGGGCCTTGGTTTTTTTATTATTCAGTTGTCAACATTAACTTTATTTCAATCATCAAATATTATTGTTAGTTATTTATTTGGTCCTGAAGAAGTAACAAATTATTACATTGCTTATCGCTATTTTTCAATAATACTTCTGCTTATGACTATTGTAATAACGCCCTTTTGGAGTGCTTTTACTGATGCTTGGACAAATAATGAAATAGATTGGATCAAAAATACAATAAGTAAATTGCTAAAAATATGGTTCCTTTTAGTTTTACTTTCCATTATTTTGTTTTTTTCGTCAGAAAATTTTTTCAAAATTTGGCTTGGAGCAGAAAAATATAAAAGTATTGTAATAAAAATTGACTTAAAACTTGCATTAACAACTTTTTTTCTTTTATTCTCTTTTGGTGGTATCTTCAATATGTTTATTAATGGTGTTGGTAAAATAAAAATTCAAATAATATTTTTGACAATTGGCGTACTCCTTTATTTCCCTTTAGTCTATCTATTTGTCAAAGTACTAAATATGGGAACTGAAAGTGTTGTAATAGCTTTAATAATTGCTAACTTTTACACACCAATAATTGCACCAATACAATATAGAAAATTAATTTATAATAGAGCTAACGGTATTTGGAATGAGTAAAAATCATAGTATTTGGTAAGTAGTTGTGTCCGCCCATTTGCTACTTGGCGAGGATTCATACTGTTTTTAAGTTTACAAAACTCTAATTTCCTTAAATATCAGGAAAAAATCACTACTGTCCAAAATAATTCTAATAGTTCAGGAAAAACTTAAAAACAATTCGTTTTGGACAGATTTTAATCTAAATCCAAAACAATCCCCTTAACTTTATTTAAATGTGTAAAAATGCTGTCCAAAACATTTTCAGTTTCTTGATGTGAAAAGAAAGCAACAGAAAGACTTAAATTAAGCTGTTTAAAAAGGTTTTTGCTCTCAATCTAATTTGTCAACTGCAACTTTGAATGCATTATGCTGTCCAAGACTTTTTGAAGACATTGAAAAAATATTTCATATTCCATTATTGAGATAGACACATGTTGAATTATTTGTTTTTATCACTAAATTTAGTTATTTGTCTATATTTCATTTATAAAAAAGATTATGCAATATTAGTATATATTGTACTTTTTCAGGGAATACATCTTGTCCCTTTTAATAATCTTGGATATGAAAATATAGGGTATGTTTACTATATTTTTATATCCTTGTTATTTTTTGTAAGAATCAATGGCTTTTCGCTCTTAAAAATAAGAATTCAATGGCTATTAAATAATAAAATTATATGGTCAATTATTTTAATAACAAGCATGCTTCTACTACATTCTGTGTTTATTGGTTTGAAAACCGAGGAAGGTAAAATGCTTGTAATTAGATACTTTACCCAAGTTTTGCCTGTAATGATATACTTAATATTTGTTTTAGATGGTGTAAAGCAAGAATTATTTATTAATCAGTTTTTAAAGGGAATTTTGGTGTTTGGAGCATTATTTGCTTTTATTCTAATTTTCACGACAGATATTCTTAATGTTGCTAATTATCAAAGGGCTGAGATCAGGGATGCTTTAGGTATAGGTACTATTGTGATTACACGAATCGGAGCAACCATTTATCTGGTTTCTTTAGTATTATTATTTGACGAAGAATTTAAGAAGTATTTAATATATATATATCTATCTAATGGTATAGGTATTCTTCTAATTGTTTTGGGTACTTCCAGAGGGCCACTAGTATCACTTTTAGTCACACTTGTTGTTTACTTTTTAGCAAGAAGAAAAACTAACCTTTCTATAATTATTCGCAAAAATTCAGCTAAAATATTATTCTCAATTTTTGCAATAATCATTCTAGTCTCATTTTATAATTTTAGTGACATAAAAGTAGTTAATTTGTATGAAAAAAGGCTTGAAGCTCTTGAAGATTATAAAAGCATAGGGAGATTTAAAAGATATGAATTAGCTTATGATTACTATACAAACCAATCTAGTTTTATTTCGTCAAATTTTCTTATTGGGGCAGGTCCAGGGGGGTTTGGTTTGCAATTCGGGATGGGATTTGCTCACAATTTTATACTTGAAATTCTTTTTGAATATGGATTAGTTGGACTAGTAATCATCATTTGGTTTATTTCAACTAATTTAAAGTACATTTTTCGTCTTTTAAGAGAAAATATCGCTGAGAAATTTATGGTAATACCGCTGCTTGTATTTTTCAGGTTAGTAACCACGATGTTTAGTGGTGATTTGGTGAGCTGGAGGAACCTATTTTTCTATTCGATTATATTGATTCATGTATATATAATTGTAATTACTCAGAAAAAAAAGATAGCTTTATTACAAATAGAAGATTAAACATCAACTAAAATTGAAAAACAGATTAATGTGCATTATCTACCAACTAACTTTTTTGTTCCATTTAAGTTTTATATTCCTCTAATAATGGAAGTGGATGAAATTTATACTCGTTTGGTCAGTGTTACCATCAGGAGATTAAAATGCGAATATGATATAGACTTTAAGGTATTTAATTGAGGAGTGGAATTATAATAACACGAGCAAATTATCCGATTGGCTCGTGGTCTAATAGAGTTAGAATGATTGCTAAGGGTTTATTATATCATGATATATATATTGAAGTTTTTGTTACTGCACCTTGGCCAACGCAAGAAAATATAAATAACAGTGAAGAGTTTATTACTTACCTTACCAAACCATGTGAAAAAAAAGAAAGTGTTTTTTCAGTCTTTAAACAATTACAAACCTTATATCAACTTTATAAAAAGCTTATCAAAAGAAAAGATATTGATTTTATATTCCTGACTGATGATCGTTTTTTAGAATCAATAATTGTTAGTAGAATTTGTAAAGTGAAAAATATGAAATTATTTGTGGATATTGTTGATGAGAACGGAAGAAAATTTGATAGTTCAAAGAAGGGGATGTATGCGTATCTTGCTATGCTTAACAGAGAAATGTTCAATAAAACATTAAGTAATTACAGTAAAATATTTGTTATATCAACATATTTGAAATCAAAATATAAAAATATATTAGATGGTGATATTGAGAATAAGGTTATATTAAGTCCACCTACATTTATTGACGAAGATATGTTCAATAAAAATATCTTAGAATATGATATCAGAGAAGAGTATAATCTAAATATTGAAAAAGATGATGTTATTATTTGTTATGCTGGTTCTTGTCTTCGCCCAAATGGGATTCTCTTTTTCTTAGATGTTGTATACGAAATAATTTTCGAAACAAAATTTAAAATAAAAATTGTTCTTGTTTTTCATATCGGTGATGTTGAAAGAATAAGAACTTATGTTAGTAATAAATTGCTTGTAAATAATGTGATAATATTAGAAAATATTTCCCCTAAACTAATTCCTTCACTTTATAACAGATCAGATATTCTATTATTGCCTGAGCAAGGGGATGTTATAGCGAATGCAGGTTTCCCCGGTAAAACGGGCGAGTATTTGATTTCTGGCAAGGCTATTATTTCTACTAATTTTAGTGATTTAAATTTATATTTGAAGAATAAATATAACTGTATGATTTCTGAAATTGGCGACTACAAAGTTTATAAGGATAATTTACATGAACTTATTTCTGATTCAGAATTACGCAGAAATATTGGTGAAAATGCAAAAAAAACAGGAATGGAATATTTTGATTATAAAAATGCCGTTAAAATATATGTAAATGAAATCAATTCGTAAATTATATAATCGAACAAAAAAATATTTTTCGACCAAATGCTGACAATAGTTAACTATAATATGGGCAATCTCCGCTCAGTTTACAATAAATTCAAAAGAATTGATGTTGATTGCATTATTTCTTCAGATAAGGAAATGATAATGAACGCGGATAAACTTATTCTTCCTGGTGTTGGTCACTTTAAGTACGGAATGCAGAGTTTAGAGGAACTTGATTTAATTGATGTTTTAAATAGAAAAGTAATGAAAGAAAAAACTCCAATCCTTGGTATTTGTCTTGGTACTCAATTATTCTCAAAACATTCCGAAGAGGGCGGCTGTAAAGGTCTTGGCTGGATTGATGCCGAAGTAGTAAAATTCAATGTCTTGGATAAAATTAAATACAAAGTCCCACATATGGGCTGGAATGATGTTAAAGTAGTGAATAGTAACGGTTTGGATAAAGGAAATGTGGAATATCAGAAAAATGGAATAATGCAAAAAGAACAGTTTTATTTTGTGCACAGTTATCACTTAAAATGCAACGAACCTTCTGATGTCTGGATGACAACAACTTTCGAATACGAATTTGTTTCGGCTGTTCATAAGAACAATATTTATGGCACACAGTTTCACCCGGAGAAAAGTCATGATGCTGGATATGAGCTGCTAAAAAAGTTTGCTGAAATTTGAGTAACGAAGTGTTAAAGAGTCTTAGAGACGGAGGGAATGGGAGATGGAGAGACTGAGAGTTGAAGCGATTGAGGTACTGAGTGAAAGAGGAGAATGGGACATTTAATAAATTATTAAAAGAGTATAATGAAAATTAGGTGGTATAAAGATCTTGATGTTTATAAAATGGCTTTTGATGCTTCTATGGAAATTTTATATTAACAAAATCCTTTCCAAAAGAGGAAAAATATTCGTTAATGGATCAAATTAGAAGGTCATCGCGCTCAGTTTGTTCCAACGCAGAAGAGACTTTTCGAAAGAGGAAATATCCAAAATCTTTTATTTCGAAATTATCGGATTCAGAAAGAGAAGCCGCTGAAACACAGGTTTGGCTAGATTTTCCACTGGCTTGTAATTACATAAATAAAAAAACTTACAATAGTTTATATGAAAAATACAATCACATAATTAGAAAACTTGTCAATATGTCATTAAAATCGGAATAATTCTCTTAGTCACTTAGTCCCTTCTTTACTTTGTCATAGTTAAAATTCAATAGATTGAAGAAAATGTTTAGACCCCGTGTAATTCCTGTACTTTTATTAAAGAAACTAGGTTTGGTGAAATCTGTAAAATTCAAGAACCATAGATATATCGGCGACCCGATAAATGCCGTAAAAATTTTTAATGATAAAAAAGCAGATGAACTTATCTTCCTGGATATTAATGCCTCAAAGGAAAATAGACTTATTTCTTTGGATTTTGTGAATAAAGTTGGCGACGAAGCTAATATGCCTTTTGGGGTTGGAGGCGGAATAAAAACAATTAAAGATATTAGAAGAATTTTGGAACAAGGAGCTGAGAAAGTTATTCTTAATACAAGTGTATTTGAGAACCCCGAATTTATTAAAGAAGCTGCCGATGCATTTGGCTCCTCAACTATAGTTGTTAGTTTGGATGTTAAAAAGAATCTATTTGGAGAATATCAATTTGTATATAAAAATGCAGAGAAAAAAAATAGGGAAGACCCTATAGGGTTTGCACAAAAAATTACGGATTACGGTGCCGGCGAAATAATTGTCCAATCAGTCGACAGAGACGGTACATATCAAGGTTATGATATCGAATTGATAAAAAAAATATCGGGAGCAGTGTCAGTTCCAGTAGTTGCACTTGGCGGAGCAAGAAATTATAAAGATTTTAGTCTCGCCGTCAATGAAGGTTATGCTTCCGCAGTTGCCGCCGGTAGTTTGTTCGTTTATCATGGTGCTAGAAGAGCTGTATTAATAAGTTTTCCATCAAAGTCAGAATTAAAAGAGATATTTAAATAATATGAGAATATTTATAGATATTGGTCATCCTGCACACGTTCACTATTTTCGAAATTTTATTAAAATTATGGAAGAAAAAGGGCATGATTTTTTTATTTCAGCGCGTGATAAAGAAGTTGCACATACGTTACTAAAATATTATGGAATAAAGTATTCAACACGTGGAAAAGGTAGAAAAGGATTATTTGGAAAGTTTGTATATCTTATCGAAGCTAATTATAAACTTTACAAAATGGCGAAAAAATTTAATCCAGATCTTTTTCTAAGTTTTGGTTCGGCTTATACTGCTCAAGTCTCTAAGCTTCTAGGTAAACCACATATCGCTTTTGATGATACTGAGCATGCCAAATTCGAACATTTGTTATACGTTCCATTTACTGATGTTATTTTAACTCCAACTTGTTTTAGCAAATCATTAGGTAAAAAACAAATATTATTTGATAGTTATATGGAATTGTGCTATCTAAATAATAAATATTATCAGCCAGATTTAGATATAAAAGAAAAATTAGGATTAAAACCTTCAGAAAGTTACGTCATACTTAGATTTGTATCATGGGGGGCAAGCCATGATATTGGGCAGAGTGGGCTAAAAAACGAGACTAAACTAAAAATTATAGACTTATTAAAATATAAGTATAAAGTTTTTATTTCCTCAGAGAATCAATTACCATCAGATTTTATTGGATATAGATTAAATATAAAGCCGGCTGATTTGCACACTGTATTAGCCAACGCTTATTTATATATTGGCGAAGGTTCAACTACAGCCTCGGAATGCTCAGTTCTGGGCACGCCAAATATTTATATTAATTCTTTAACTGTTGGGTATTGTAAAGAACAAGATGAAAAGTATAATTTGTGTTTTCACCTTAAAAATGATGAAAAAGTAATAGAACTAATTCATGAATTATTACACAAACCCAATATTAGTGAAGAGTGGAAAATTAAAAAAGAAAAAATGCTTGCCGATAAAATAGATTTAACGGCATTTATGGTTTGGTTTATTGAAAACTATCCGGACAGTTTTAAGGTAATGAAAGAAAATCCAGATTATCAATATAATTTCAGGTAAAAGTGAAAATACTTCCTTTTGAATTCAAAGCTAAAAAAGTGTGTAAACGTTGTTTAATGGATGATACAGTTACCGGTATTTTATTTGACGAAAATGGTGAATGCCAGTTTTGCAAAATACATGATGATTTAGAACAAAAATTTCCTTTAAATGAAAATACACCACATAAGCTTAAAGAGTTGGCTGATAAAATTAAAAAAGATGGTAAAGGAAAAGAATATGATTGCATCGTTGGTGTTAGCGGCGGCAGAGACAGCACATACACCCTTTATAATGCTGTGGAACTAGGACTGAGACCGTTAGCTGTGCATTTTGATAATGGCTGGAACTCAGAAATTGCTGTGCAGAATATTAAAAATGCATGCGATATCTTGGAAGTCGATTTGCATACGCACGTTGCAGATTGGGAAGAATTTAAGGATTTACAGAGGTCATTTTTATTTGCTTCCGTTCCGGATGCCGAAGTTCCAACAGATTGGGTTATTTTTTCTGTGTTATTTAATGAAGCGGCTAATTACAATGTTAAATATATTATTCATGGACATTCTTTTAGAACCGAAGGAACCACTCCTTTGACATGGACATATATGGATGGAAAGTACGTAAAAAATGTTCAAAAAAGTTTTGGAAAGTTAAAACTAAAGAGCTTTCCAAATATGTCAATAACAAAATATATTTATTATTCACTTATTAAAAAAATACAGCAAATTAGAATTCTATATTATATCCCATATAACGAAAAAGAAGTACTGCAAATTTTAGAAAAAAAATTAGGCTGGAAAAATTATGGCGACAAACATCACGAATCCAAATACACAGCATTTTTCCAAGCCTATATACTTACAAGGAAGTTTAATATCGATAAAAGGAAATTACATTATTCAGCAAAAATACGTAATGGGCAACTTACACGTGAAGCTGCTTTAGAAGTTATTAAAAAAGATCCATATTCCGGCGGGATGGAATCATTGGATTACTGTTTAAAGAAACTCGATTTAACCTATGAAGATTTTGAAAAAATAATGAATGAACCCCCAAAATCTTTCTTAGATTATAAATCGTACTATTCACTTGTAAGAACTCTAAAAACACAAATAACTTGGGGAAACAAAATTGGTATTGTTCCCGATACTGTTTATAAAAAATATTTTATTTTTGATATTTAGTTAATTATTCATTTTCGCCTATTATTTAAAAACTTATTCCAAATCGGGATGAAGAATCTCCTTCATTTGCATATGTCATTCTGAGTCCGATTGGACGAAGAATCTAACATGGTGACCAATGTTGGCGTTAGATTCTTCGGTCATTACATTCCTTTAGAATGACAACCAAAGACAGTATTGAAATTAATAGAATAAAACGCACATGTCATTCTGACCCGCCTTTGGCGGGGAAGAATCTCTTTTACCTGCGCCCGTCATTCTGAGCCGGAGGCGACCTGTCCCCGCTCCTTGCGGGAAGAATCTCCTCCTTTTTGAAGAAGCATCTTGTCATTTCGAACGACTTGCCTGCCGGCAAGGCAGGAGTGAGAAATCTCCTTATTGAATAACTCAGTCTTTTGAAATAATCATTGAGATATCTCAGCCGGAAACCTCCTTCGTATGACATGTGTTAAATGGAGATTCCGGGTCGGAGCCCGGAATGACAAAATGATAACACTACACATGTCATTCTGAGCGATAGCGAAGAATCTCCTAAGTGTGGCAAATCACTTATGCGTGAAATTCTTCACTCCACTTCGTTTCGTTCAAAATGACAAGGAAGGTACACGTTCACATGTTATTCTGAGTCCGATTGGACGAAGAATCTAACATGGTGACCAATGTTGGTGTTAGATTCTTCAGTCATTACATTCCTTCAGAATGACAACCAAAGACAGTATTGAAATTAATAGAATAAAACGCGTATGTCATTCTGACCCGCCTTTGGCGGGGAAGAATCTCTTTTAGCTGCGCCCGTCATTCTGAGCCTAAGGCGACCTGTCCCCGCTCCTTGCGGGAAGAATCTCTTATCAGGCAGCCAATTATTAGTGTTAGATTCTTCAGTCGTTTTACTCCTTCAGAATGATAATATGATAAGTTTACAAATGTCATTCTGAGTCCGCTAGGACGACCTGTCCCGCTGCTTGCCGGGAAGAATCTCCTTAATTCAACGATCAATTGTAAATATAAATAGGTGAATGAGTGAAATATATATATGGTGCTTTATTTTTTGTGCTCTTAATTTCCCCTGCCCCAATATTTTCCCAGGTAGTATACACACCCTTAAACTCTCCGGTCTATAATTTCCTTGACCGCCTGGGCACAGAGCATATAATTAATTTAACCGATGAGATAAAACCGTATTCACGCAAAAAGATAACAGAATATTTAAAGACTGCAGATTCAAACCTGGACAAATTAAACAATGTTGAAAAAGATGAATTAGCCTGGTATAAGGAAGAATATGCACATGAACTTAAATTGGAAAATGAAAGATGGTTTTTATATAGTTACTCTGATTCACTCTTCTCAATAAGGGTATCTCCGTTCGGCGGTTACGGTATTTCAAATACGGGCAATAGTCATGGGCATACACGATGGTGGGGTTTAAGCAGCTACGGTACAATATCGGACTGGTTCGGGGCATCCTTTTCGTATAAAGATATTGGCCAGTTTGGTGAGAATGTGGATGTAAGAAAAGATTTTACCCCTGAAAGAGGATATTTTATTAATGCAAAACCTGCAGGGGGGATTGAGTTCAGTGATGTTAAGGGGGGAGTAAATTTTAATTGGAAGTGGGGTGAAGTTTCATTAATAAAAGACGATATTCAATGGGGGCATGGAAAGTTCGGACAACTAATATTATCCGATAAACCCGCATCATATCCGCAGATAAGATTATTTCTGCAACCAGTAAGCTGGTTAAGGTTTTATTATATGCATGGGTGGCTTAACTCGTTAGTGCTTGATTCATCCCAATCTTATTATAATCATTTAGAGAGTATAAAGCCAACACTTCATCAACAGTATATTAGCAAGTATATTGCTGCAAATATGTTAAGTGTTACTCCAATTGGTAACCTTGATATAAGTGTAGGTAATTCGGTAATATACAGCGGAAATTTAAGGCCTGAGTTTTTTATCCCTTTTTTATATTTCAAAGTGATGGATCATAATACCGGAAGAGGTGCTGTTGATGATGCGAATGGACAGATTTATTTTGATGTCTCGTCAAGGAATTTAAAGCAGTATCAGTTTTACGGTACTTTGTTTATTGATGCCGGTTCGATTAGGGGATTATTGAAAGCAGATTATCATGAATGGTGGGGCGGTTATACGCTGGGTGCAAAACGGGTGGATTTATTAATCCCGGACCTTGATTTGACATTTGAATATACATGGATAAGTCCCTGGACATACGAGCATAAGTATGATACAGAAACATATAAACATATTAATTTTGTGTTGGGGGACTGGTTAGGGCAAAATGCAGATCAAGTTAGGATACAAACAGACTATAAACCCATAAGGGCTTTAACGGTTCATTGTTATTATGAAAGGATAAGAAAAGGAGGCTTAAGAGATATTACCAAAATATACACAACAAATGATATAACCGAACCATTTTTATATGGTCCTATAAGGAAAGATTTTGATTTTGGATTGAGTGCGGAGTATGAGTGGCTGCATGAGATGTTTATTAGTTTTAGTTATGAGTATTCGGATATTTCGGATGAGGACCTAACAAGAACGCCTACATTTTTACTCGGGAAGAAGAATAGTTTTGCATTAACCGTAAGCTGGGGATTGTAGGGATTGACGAATGACTGATTGAGGGGATTGACGAATGATGACTGAAGAATGAGGGAATGTTGAATGAGATTAGGGGAATCGTTAATATTCAATCATAAATTGAAAATCATGACAGGGTTATTTTTTTTACAGTATTTTTATTTAATCCATAAAAGGCGAGACCGAGCCAGAGGAGGGTGTTTGAATCGATGCTTTTTGAGAATAAAGCCAACCATAGAGCAAAACAGAAGAATATAGTAATGTATAATGATATTCTTTTTGTGGAGATGAAAATAGTGAATAATAAAAAGAGAAAGAATAAGAGTCCGAATATTCCAAGTTCAATTAAAAATTCCACAAAAATATTATGGGGATAACTTATAATATTAGTTAAAGGGATATTGTTATAATTCTTGAACCCGCCGAAACCGATTCCCCAGAGGGGATATTTTTTAATTATTTCCCAGGAAATTTCAAGACCCGTAATTCTGGCAGTTAGGGAAGCATCACCCAGATCGGGTTTCGAAATGTCAAAAAGAGAAATGTACCTGTTGTTTATTGTTTCCGTGTATGGTTGTAAAGCGTATACAATTAAAAATGAGACTATGATTGCGAAAAAGTAAAAGATTAACTTTTTTGAATTTAAATCTCTTAAGAAAATACTCAGAATTAGTATAAGCGGTGAAAAGAAAATTACTCCTGTTAATGCTGCTCTTAAACCACTGAGATATACGCCAATTAAAGCAACAAATACTCCTGCAGAGAAAAAGAATAATTCTTTTTTCTTTTCTGATTTAAGCAGCATGAAGAAGAATAAAAAGTATACTGGTCCTATAAAATGGCCGAAAATAACATGACTCCACCTGGTAAGAGTAATTATAGCCTGCCCATCATAATTAAAAGGTTTAATCAATAAAATTAGGGAAATGACTATTGTGGATTCAAAAAATAGAGAAATAAAAAATATTTTTATTCGAGATTTATTTAGTGTAATTAATAAATAATAAAAAGCTAATATTGTAGGTACAGTGCCTATTAAGAAATTTGAAAGTTTAAAAGTGCCATAGGCAAGGTTTTTCGAATATATTAAGGATATTGAAAGTAAAAGTACGAAAGTAAGAATAATTCCTATTAGTTTTTTGAATTTAGGTGAAACCAGACAGTTTTTAATATCATGTTTTTTAATTTTATAATCATAACAAATCCATATCCATAATAGAATATCGAAAAAAATTTTAATAATTATAGAACTAGTTTTTTGAGAAGAAATAGTAGACGCCAATACTTCAAAAATAAAGAAGTTAATAAGCAGGAATTCGGAAGAGAGGGAGAGATAACGGCGCAAAAGGTGCATTCAGATTAAATAAAGTAGATTAATTCTTTTACAAACAACTGAAGAAAGATATATATAAAATTGTTTGATGTCAAAGTACTTAATATTAAATGGAATAGTATTTGATGACTAAGAAAAAATTTGCTCTTACTCAACAAATTCAACAAATGAAAAATTAAAAAATTAATAAAGTTTTCTTGTATTTAAATAGAAAAAAAATGTAAATTGAAAGTTGCAAAATTTCAATTATGCATTATATAAGGAGTGAATAAAAATAATTTCTACTAAGTTTCAAATTGTTATTATTCCCTCACCTCTTTTTATACAAATAAAGGCGGAGTTGAGGTATTGTACAAATATGTTGCAGATAAGCTGGAAGAATTAAATTATTCTTCAGAGATAAGTTTCGGGTCAAGTGAAAAAGTTCTTAAAAATATTTCTATAGATACGGAAGAAACATTCGTTTCCTTTTTTTTAGATATTAATTCTGAAAAAACGAATGTAACTAATACTGCACTACTGCCCATCATTGAGAGTATTAAACTCGGAAAAGATAGTATTGTAAATTTTAGGCGATTAAATGATATTCGTAATTTGAATACATTTTTAGCGGGCGTTAATAAAAAATTACCTTTTAAAGGTAAATTTATTTGTTGTGCTGAAACTAAAGAACAAAGATTTTTTAGATTAGTTAATAAATTTCCGAAGATATTTTCTTATCCATATAATGTTTTAGATTTCATAATAAAAAGGATTTTTCCTAAATGGGGTCCTACCAGGAAAATTTATTTATTCCTTACAAATGGAAATAATGTAGTAATGTCCATGCCTGAAATTTTAGGAAGGCTTATATACAGCGGGTTTAAAGTAAATTATTTGAAGGAAATAAACGGACTAACTTATTTTGTGACAGAAAAAATAACCAAACCGTCTTCAGCAAAACCTTCTTACGGTGTTTTATTTAAGATGGAGAGGGTTGGGAAAAATGGGAAATCAATTTATGTCTATAAAATAAGGACAATGCATCCCTATGCCGAATACCTGCAAAAATTTATGTACGATATAAATAATTTAAAGGATGGAGGAAAATTCAGCAATGATTTTAGGATAGCCAGGTGGGGTATGGTTTTACGCAAATTATGGATAGACGAATTGCCTATGCTATATAACTGGCTAAAGGGGGATCTGAAACTTGTCGGGCTTAGACCATTGAGCAAACAGTATTTAAGTCTATATAAAACTAAATTAGTTGAAAGGAGACTTAAATATAAACCTGGTTTAGTACCACCCTTTTATTCTGATCTTCCCAAAACATTGGATGAAATAATGGAATCGGAAGAAAAATATTTAGATTCGTATGAAAAAAATCCATTTAAAACAGATGTAAAATATTTCCTAAAATGTTTTAATAATATAGTTTTTAAAGGGGCGAGAAGTTCGTGAGGAAATGCGGGAGGGGAGGGCTTTACCACTAAGGCACTGAGGGCACGAAGGTTCACTAAGGGGGAAGTGAA